>NZ_JBIRSJ010000015.1:0-360270 GCF_044334165.1 Streptomyces sp. NPDC020845
CGTTGACTTTTGGCACGCTGTTGAGTTCTCAAGGAACGGACGCTTCCTTCGAAACCGTTTCACCGGTTTCTCCGGGCGCTTCCCTTCGGTGTTTCCAACCTTACCAGATCCGTTTTCCGGTCCGTTCCCGGTCCGAATTCCGTTTCCGGCCCCCTGTTGGAGCGGGGTTTTTCGCGCCTTCCGGCGTGTCCACTACTTTAGCGGATTTCCTCCGAGGCTCATAATCGAGCCTCCCGGACGAATTCCGGGCACGCCGAAATCCATCCCGATGAGGGGCCGTGCAGTAGTGGTTTGCGCCGATGCGGCGCGAGCGGCTGTCCAAGAACCGGTACGGCTCTGTGACAACCCGAAGAACTGTACACGACGCTCCGGGGGCCATCAACCACGTGGTCTTGCGTACCGGAGGGGCGTATGGTCTGAGGCCATGACGAACCATGCGTTGCGCACTCACCAGTGGTGGCCCGCCTGACCGGCGGCCCACTATCGCGCATCGCATCCACACGGCCGCCGCTCCGGCGGCCGTTTGTGCATCTCCCTCCCGCACAAGCCGGTCCAGCCGGTCCGCGGCGGTCCCGACTACGGCGGGAGACGGCACGGACATGCCACAGCCATACGCACCACAGCCGCGGATCTTCAGTGGGATCCAGCCCACGGGCCATCTGACGCTCGGGAACTACCTCGGGGCCGTACGGCGGTGGGTCCAGGAGGACCAGCACAATGCCGACGCCGTCTTCTGCGTCGTCGATCTGCATGCCCTCACCGTGGAGCACGACCCGGCCCGGATGCGGCGGCTCACCCGGCAGGCGGCCACCCTGATGCTGGCAGCCGGGCTCGACCCGGATCGCTGCACGGTGTTTGTGCAGAGCCATGTGGACGAGCACGCACGGCTGTCATATCTGATGGAGTGCACCGCCGCGGACGGTGAGATGCGACGCATGATCCAGTACAAGGAGAAGGTCGCACGGGAGCAGGCACGGGGCCGGAGCGTGCGGCTGTCGCTGCTCACCTACCCGGCGCTGATGGCCGCCGACATCCTCGCGTACGGCACGGACGAGGTGCCGGTCGGGGATGACCAGGCGCAGCATGTGGAACTGGCCCGGACGCTGGCCCAGCGGTTCAACCAGCGGTACGGGCCGGTCTTCACCGTGCCCAGGATGACCCGGCCGCGGGTCGCCGCCCGCGTGATGAATCTGCAGGACCCGACCTCGAAGATGGGCAAGTCGCACGCCGAGGCGGCGGGCATCGTCTATCTCCTCGACGAGGAGGACGCGGTCCGTAAGAAGGTGATGCGGGCGGTGACGGACAGCGGGAGCGAGGTCGCGTACGACCGGGAGGCGCAGCCCGGGGTGGCCAATCTGCTGGATGTGCTCGCGGCCTGTACCGGCGGCGGGACGCCGGAGGAGCTGGCCGGTGCGTACTCCTCGTACGGGGCGCTGAAGAAGGACACGGCCGAGGCGGTGGTGGAGACGTTGCGGCCGATCCGGGCCCGGCATGCGGAGTTGTGCGCCGACCCGTCGTATGTGGACGGAGTGCTGCGGGCGGGGGCGGAGCGGGCACGGGGGCTGGCCCGGCCGCGGGTGAACGCCGCCTACGAGGCGGTGGGGCTGCTGCCGCCCGGCTGAGCCCGGCCGGGTCGGCTCCTTTCTGCCTCGTCCCGTCCCTGTCCCTATCCCTATCCCTGTCCCCGTCCGCCCCGGTATCCCCGGTGTCCCCGTCAGCCGTTGCCGGAGGCGAGCTCGCGGCTGCGGTCGCGGGCCGCCTCCAGGGCGGCGATCAGCGCGGCGCGCACGCCGTGGCTCTCCAGCTCGCGGATGGCGCTGATGGTGGTGCCGGCCGGGGAGGTCACCGCCTCGCGCAGCTTGACCGGGTGCTCCCCGCTGTCGCGGAGCATCACGGCCGCGCCGATCGCCGCCTGGACGATCAGGTCGTGGGCCTTGTCGCGGGGCAGGCCCAGCAGGATGCCCGCGTCGGTCATGGCCTCGACGAGGAAGTAGAAGTAGGCGGGGCCTGAGCCGGAGAGCGCGGTCGCGGCGTCCTGCTGGGTCTCGGGGACGCGAAGGGTCTTGCCGACACCGCCGAAGATCGCCTCCGCGTGTGCCAGATGCTCTTCGGTGGCGTGGCTGCCGGCCGAGATGACCGACATGGCCTCGTCGACCAGGGCCGGGGTGTTCGTCATGACCCGGACGACCGGGGTGCCGGCGGCCAGGCGCGCCTCGAAGAAGGCGGTCGGGATGCCCGCCGCGCCGGAGATCACCAGCCGGTCGGCGGGGACGTGCGGGGCGAGCTCGTCGAGCAGGGCGCCCATGTCCTGGGGCTTGACGGTGAGGATGAGGGTGTCGGCGATCTTGGCGGCATCGGCGTTGGAGACGGCCTCGACGCCGTAGCGGGCCCGGAGCTCTGCGGCGCGCTCCGGGCGGCGGGCCGTGACCAGCAAGTCGGACGGGGACCAGCCGCTGCGGATCATTCCGCTGAGGAGCGCTTCGCCGATCTTGCCCGTACCGAGCACGGCGACCTTCTCCGTGACCCTCTCTGTCACCTTCTCCGTCGCCTTCTCCGTCGCCTTCTCCGTCGCCTTCTCCGTCATGGTGCGGCTCACCTCGTGGATTGCGGTGTTGCGTACGGAGCCATCGTCGCACCGGGGGCGGGGTAGATGTGTGAAGCGTCCAGGTGGCGGTACGGGGCCCGGCGCGTCGAGGGGGCGCATCCGCGCGGGCGTCCGCCGGGGCAATCGGAGCTGATCGCTCCCGTTAGATGACTCCGCGTTCACAGTTCGGTTACATAGCGACTTGCAAATTGCCACGACCCTTTGGACATAATGGAGTTCGGTGTCCAACTCGTGACCAGAGGGGGGGCGATGGTGGGGACCATCAGGCATACCGGCCGTTCGCTGTTTGCCGTTGTGTCTGTGTTGCTCTCCCTCTTCATCGCCGCCGACTGCGCATCTGCACAGGTCACCCACCCTCGGATCGTGGCCACCGCATCCGTGGCCGAGTCCCGGCCGGCCGTCAAGGTCACCGCGTCCGCGCATCACGACGCCGGGGCCGACGACTGCCAGGGGCTCCGCGGAGCCCGGGCACCCCTCACCGCACCCACCACCACCGGCAAACCCGGATGTGTGTGCGGTTGCGACGCCGGACGGCTTGAGCCGCGTACCATGGCCGTCGCGCCTCTCACGGGACGGCAGGCCGTCCCGGTGTCGAGATCCGGCGAGCTGCCGGTCTCCCTCCAGATCATCCGCTGCTGAGAGGCAGCCCGCCCCGCCGCAGTGTCGCGGCCGGTTCATCACGCTCCCTCTCAGGTGAGCAGCAGCTCCAGAAGTCCAGAGGCTCAGAAGTCCAGCGGCTCAAAAGTCCAGGGGCTCAGCAGTCCAGAGGCTCAGCAGCGGCTCCTCAGCCAGCGAACTCATCAGCCCTGACCGATTCCATCGATCCCGACTGACGCAGCGCTACGCCGCGCCCCCGCCTGCCCTTATTGCCGGTGTCTGGGCGCACTGGAGGCAACCCTCATGCCATTGCAGAAGACTCTCCTCAACCGATTCCGCGGAGCGGGCGGCGCCGACGGCTCCTCCGCCCGTGCCAGCACATTCCGCGCCGACTTCACCGCATCACTCGTCGTCTTCCTCGTCGCCGTGCCCTTGTGCGTGGGCGTGGCGGTCGCCTCGGGGGTCCCGGCCGAGCTCGGCCTGATCACCGGCATCGTCGGCGGCCTGGTCACCGGCTTTCTGCCGGGCAGCAGCCTCCAGGTCAGCGGGCCGGCGGCCGGTCTGACCGTGCTTGTGTACGAGGCGGTGGCGGAATACGGCCTCGCGGCCCTCGGCGTCCTGGTCCTCATGTCCGGGGTGCTCCAGCTGGCGATGGGCGTGCTGCGCCTGGGGCGCTGGTTCCGCGCGATCTCCGTCGCGGTCGTCCAGGGCATGCTCGCGGGCATCGGCCTCGTACTGATCGCCGGACAGCTGTACGCGCTCGCCGACGTCAAGGCGCCGAGCAGCGGCCTGGGCAAGCTGGGCGGGCTGCCCGGTCTGATCGCCGATGTGGCCGGGTCTGACACCGCGATGAAGGCGGTGGCCGTCGGCGTGGGAACGATCGCGGTACTGGTGCTGTGGCCGCGCTGGAAGCCGGGCGCGCGGGTGCTGCCCGCTCCGCTGGCGGCGGTCGCACTGGCCACGCTGGCCACGGTGGGGATGGACCTGCCCGTCGCGCGGGTCGAGGTGCAGGGCCTGCTGGACGCCGTGCAGCCGCCCGGCGGCAGTGAATTCGCGCAGCTCGCGGAGATCGGCGTGATCGGGACCGTGCTCGCCTTCACGCTGATCGCCTCGGCCGAGAGCCTGTTCTCCGCGGCGGCCGTGGACCGGCTGCACGACGGCCCGCGGACCGACTACGACAAGGAGCTCATCGCGCAGGGCGCGGGCAACGCGCTGTGTGGCGCGCTGGGCGCCCTGCCGATGACCGCGGTGATCGTACGGAGCGCCGCCAATGTGCAGGCGGGCGCCAAGACGAAGGCCTCGCGGGTGCTGCACGGCGTGTGGCTGCTGGTCTTCGCGGTGCTGTTCCCCTCGGCGCTGGGCGTCATCCCGGTGGCCGCGCTGGCCGGTGTGCTGGTGCACGCGGGCTGGAAGCTGATCCCGACCAAGGACCTGGTCCCGCTGTGGCGTGCGCACCGCGGCGAGGCGGTGGTGCTGGTGGTGACCGCGGGCGCGATCGTGGTGACCAATATGTTCGAGGGCGTGATCATCGGTCTGCTGATGGCGGTCGCCAAGTCGGCCTGGGAGACCTCGCATGTGCATGTCGAGGTGACCGGGCTGGAGGTGACCGGGCTGAAGGACGCGCCGGAGGACCGCCCCGTACACGTACAGGTGCTGGGCAACGCCACCTTCCTGCGGCTGCCCAAGCTGCTCGACGAGCTGGAGGCGCTGCCCCGCGAGCGCGAGGTGCGGCTGGATCTGAGCGGGCTGCGGCATGTGGACCACGCATGCGAGATGGCGCTGGCCACGTGGGCCGAGCGGCACAACGCGGTGGTCAGCCGGGACAGCGCCGACGATGCCGACGGTGCTGCCGATGCCACTGACACCGCCGATGCCGCCGATGCCGCCGATGCCGCTGATGCCGCTGATGCCGCCGATGCCGCTGATGCCGCTGATGAGCGGGCTCTGGCTTAGGCGCGCATCGCCGTAACAACAGGTGTGCGGGTCCTCGGCGTCATGGACGCCGAGGACCCGCACCGCGTGGTCTCCGTCCCCCGGTCACTCGATCGCGTGCGTCCGCTTCTCCAGCGCCTCGATGGAGAGCCGGGCCTGCGTCAGTTCGTCGAGGCTGCGGCGGTGCAACTCCAGGTTGTCCTCCATCAGCTTCGCGTACTTCAGCGCCAACTGCTTGTACTGCTCCTCGCGTGCGCTCAGCATCCGGGCCCGCCATGTGACGGCGATCTGCCAGACGACCACGATCAGGAGCAGGAAAGTTCCGCCTGCGCCGACCACTCCTGCGGCTTCGCCGTTCATTCGGCTGTCCCGTCTCCTTGAGAGCTTCCTGTCCATCACGCTGGCAGCCGCCGTAGCGCGCGTCAAAGCGAACCGGGCCATTTACGGGGTAGTTGGGGGAGTGTCAGGGACTTCTCAGGGTTCCCCCCGATGTCCTTCCGATGCCCGATCGAGGCCGTTCGTTGCCCGGGATCGGTCTGCCGCCCATGCGACCCGCCCTTTAGGCTGAGGCAGCTTCACACCTTCACATCTACGTACGCGCACATTCCGTGCCGACAGGCACTCGGGGAGGGGTTGCGGTGCCGCTGAGCGCCGGTGATCCGAAGACCATGGGCGACTACCGGCTGCTGGACCGGCTCGGTTCCGGCGGGATGGGCGTCGTCTATCTGGCACGTTCGGCCTCGGGCCGACAGGTCGCGGTCAAGGTGGTGCACGCGCAGTTCGCCGAGGACGAGGAGTTCCGGACCCGCTTCCGGCAGGAGGTCGCGGCGGCCCGGCGGGTGAGCGGCGCGTTCACCGCGCCCGTCGTGGACGCCGACCCGGACGCCGAACGCCCCTGGATGGCGACCCTGTACGTACCAGGGCCGACGCTCTCCGAGCGGCTGACCGAACACGGCCCGCTGAACGCGGCCGAGCTGCGGCAGCTGGCGCTGGGCCTGGCCGAGGCGCTGCACGACATCCACCGGGTGGGTGTGGTCCACCGCGACCTCAAGCCCGCCAATGTGCTGATGGCCGACGACGGCCCGCGCGTCATCGACTTCGGGATCTCCCGGGCGGCTGACAACCAGGCGCTGACGGTGACCGGACGAGTCATGGGGACGCCCCCCTTCATGTCCCCCGAGCAGCTGAGCAGACCCCGTGAGGTGACCGGGGCCTCGGACGTCTTCTCGCTCGGCGCGCTGCTGGTGTACGCGGCGACCGGCAAGGGTCCCTTCGACGGTGAGAGCCCGTATCTCACCGCGTACCAGGTGGTGCACGAGCCGCCCGCGCTGAGCGAGATCGCGCAGCCGTTGCGCGGCATCGTGGAGCGCTGTCTGGCCAAGGCCGCGGACGACCGGCCCGGCATCGCCGAACTGGTGCGGCTGCTGGACAAACTGCCTGCCAAGGGCGCGGTTCGTACGGAAGGGGGCGGGTCGGGTACTGGTTCGGGCAACGGCTCGGGGGACGGCTCAAACGGCGGCTCAAACAGCGGCTCAAACGGCGGATCCGGCAAAGACAAGAAGAAGAGCGAGGGGAAGAACGCCGGGAAAGCGGGCGCGGATCAGGGCACTTGGCCGACATGGGGCGGGGCCCGACGGCGCCGCCCGGTCCTCGCCGCCGTGGTCGCCGTCGCGGCGCTGGCCCTGGGCGGCGGCGCCTTCGTGCTGTACTCGCCCGGCGACGACGGCGGCAGTGGGGTCCGTACGAGCGGCCCGTCGACCGACACGCCTCGGGCGATCCCGCTCCCTCAGGGCTGGCGGCCGTGGCAGCTGTCGCTCACCCAAGCCACCAAAGACCTGGGCCCGGGGCACGAGTTGGTGGATGTCAGCGGCGATGTCACCCCGCACTGCACACGGCAGGAAACCAAGCTCTACTGCGGCGGCGACGGCTTCCCGACGGCCCGCGTCGACGCCCTGACGGGGCACCTCGACTGGAGTGCCGACTCGCTGGTCAAGCGCGACATCGGGATGAACGATTCGGAACCGGTCGGGGTGCACGGCGGACTGGTCTACGTCCAGAACTCCCCGTCGGACACGACCGCCGAGCTCATCGCCCTGGACGCGGACTCCGGCGACAAGAAGTGGGCCGAGCCGATCAGCACGGGCCTCGACTCGGCCCTCTTCGACGACATGGTCATCTCCAGCGGCCCCGACGACCGGTCCCTGATCGCCCGGGACCAGGCGACCGGCAAGACCCGGTGGACGTACCGGATCCCCAAGGGGCAGGAGTGCTCGCCCGTCACGTACGGGGACGTGCCGTTCGGCCTGTGCTGGGACAGCGACGAGGAAGCGGTCCTGTGGTCGACCATCGTGCGGCTCGACGAGCGCGATGGGTCCGCCACCAAGCTGGCCCGGCTGAAGGACACCGAGGACGGTCTGGGGCTCGACGGCGACGACCTGCTGATCCTCCCGATGGTGACCGACGGCGACAACGGTGCGTACCGCTACCTCCTCCGGCTGAACATCCGCACCGGTGAGCAGCGCCGGGTCCCGCTCCCGAAGTACGCACAGGGCATGGGGGCCTTCGTCGACGGCCGGCTCTTCTTCGTCCAGGAGAGCGGCCGGGTCACCGCGGTGGACGTGGACAGCGGCAAGCAGCTGTGGAGCCGGCAGACGACGGTGGAGCGGCTGGGCATGCCGATCGTCTCGACCGCCGAGGACACGGTGTATCTGTGCAGCGGCAGCGGACGGCTGCTGGCGCTGCACCTGCGGACGGGCGAGGAGCTGTGGCAGACCGCGCCGCACAGCAGTTACAGCGGCTCGGGCGGCGGCATGGAATCGTCCCAGGTGCTCCGGGTGGACGGTTCGATCGTGGGGGTGGCGAGCGACGCGACGCTCTTCTCGGTCGACCCGCGCCACCCGGACGCCAAGCCCGTGGATGCCAGGACTCCAGGTGCCAAGACTCCAGATGCCAGGACTTCGGACTCGAAGAGCCCGGGCACGAAGAGCGCGGGCACGAAGACTTCGGACACGAAGACCCCGGGCACCAAGGACGCGGGGTCCGGTACGGCGACCAAGTCCGCGAAGCCCACGCCACGCGCGACCGCGGAGCGCTGACGGCCCGGGTCCGGCCGGGCCAGTCGGGCCGGCCGGACCAGTCGCTTCAGCCGTATGCGGTCAGCCGGCGCAGACGACGGTGATGAACCCGTCGCTGCCGGTCTTCACATACGCGTCGGAGACGTACTGCCCCGGCGCGATGCTGTCCCAGATGTCCGTCGTGCCGTACGGACCCGAGATCTTCTGCCCGCGGCGCTGACAGCGGATCGGGACACGGGTGTTGTACGGCAGCACCTTGATCAGCTTGCTGGTGGTGCTGGGGCCGCTGCGGACGTTCACCTGGTAGCCGGGTGCGATCGGATAGGTGACCGTCGTCGCCTCAACCGTCCCCACCTCGACCGTCTCTGCCTCAACGGCCGTCTCTGCGTCGGTTGTCCCCACGGTCTCTTCCATGGCTATTGGCCCTCCCCCGTCGAACTTCATTCCGAAGTTGTGCACATCTTGTGCACATGTCGCGTTACGTGACACGACCAGCGGAGGCTAACAGGGCTCGCACGTGTCATCGACTAGGCTCGCCGAGTCGCGACTGCGGCCGAATTCACGGGGGTGGGGAATGCCGCCGGTGCGCAGAGCCGGGACAGGCCCGGAAGCGGAGGATCCGGAGTACGCCGGTCAGTACCGGCTCGAGGCGCGCCTCGGCTCCGGCGGCATGGGGGTGGTGCACCTGGCGCGCTCGGCCTCGGGCCGGCGCCTCGCGGTGAAGGTCGTTCACGCGGAGTTCGCCGAAGACCCCGAGTTCCGGGCGCGGTTCCGGCAGGAGGTGGCGGCGGCCCGGCGGGTCAGCGGGGCGTTCACCGCGCCCGTCGTGGACGCCGACCCCGGCGGTGAGCGGCCCTGGATGGCCACCCTCTACATCCCCGGCCCCACCCTCGCCGAACACGTCAAGCGGAACGGCCCGCTGCCGACCGAGGACTTGGTGCGGCTGGCCGCCGGACTCGCCGAGGCGCTGCGCGACATCCACCGCGCGGGCGTGGTGCACCGCGATCTGAAGCCGAGCAATGTGCTGCTCGCCGCGGACGGGCCGAAGGTCATCGACTTCGGCATCTCGCGGCCGTCCGACAGCGAACTGCGCACGGAGACGGGGAAGCTGATCGGCACGCCGCCGTTCATGGCGCCCGAGCAGTTCCAGCGGCCACGCCATGTGGGGCCCGCGGCCGATGTGTTCGCGCTGGGGTCGGTGCTGGTGCACGCGGCGACCGGGCGCGGGCCCTTCGAGTCCGAGAGCCCGTACATCGTGGCGTACCAGGTCGTGCACGACGAGGCGGATCTGGCGGGCGTACCACGCGAGCTGCTGCCGCTCGTACAGCGCTGCCTGGCCAAGGACCCCGCCGAACGCCCCACGCCCGACGCGCTGATGACGGTCCTGCGCGCCATCGGCGGCCCCCATCCGCCCGCCCTGCGCGGCCCGCTCCCCCGCGTACCCGCCCAGCGCGGGCGCGGTACGGGGCCGCTGTGGGGCGATGACGACGGCGGCAGCGTGACGGACGCCGAAATCGGTACGGATACCGAGACCGGTACGGGCACCGATGCGGGCACCGATGCGGGCACGGACGCCGAGGCCGGTACGGAGCTCCCCACCGGCGGTACGGAGCCCGTCGCCGATGGCGCCGTGACTGATGGCTCAGTGCCCGATGACGCCGTGGCCTCCACAGGCCGGGACGCCGACACACGGATCAGGGCGGGCTCGGCCGGCTCGCCGGACTCGGTGCGCACGGCCACGGCAGAGCGGCGGCACAAGACGGCGCGGCGGCGGTGGATCACGGTCGGGGTGCTGGCCGCCGTGATGCTCGGCGCGGGCACGGTCTGGGCTTTGCAGCGGGACAACGACGGGCAGCGCTCGGCGCATCAGCAGCCGGGCGGCACCACGAAGGCGGCGGCCTGGCGGCCGTGGAAGGGCACGCTGCCCGCCGACGGCTCCGGCGGCGCGCAAGGCGATGGCACCCGGGCGGCGTTCTGCTCGTACGGAGGCGGCGCGCTGTACTGCGCCGGGCGCGGTGTCGAGGCCGCCCGCCTCGACCCGGCCGACGGCAAGGTGCTGTGGTGGCAGCCGGCCGAGGCGAACCGCGCCCACGACGGCACGCCGACCGCCCCCGCGCTCTCCGGCGGCCTGGTCCAGGTGGTGTCGCCGGACGGGTCGCGGCTGCGGGCGTTCGACCCGAAGACGGGGCACCCCCGTTGGAGCCGTGACGTGGCCTCGTACGAGGGGCGGGTCTACCCCTCGGGGGACACCGTGCTGCTGGTCGCGGCGGACGGCATGGTCACGGCCGTCAACGGGGCCACGAACAAACAGCGCTGGAGCCATACCGTCCCCGGCCACACCCACCCGGCGTTCGTCTCGTACGGCGACGGCCGCACCGCATACGCGCTCACCACGTCGGCCGACGGGTCCCACACGCTGGTCACGGCGGTCGACACGGCGCGCGGAACGACCAGCTGGCAGCGGTCGTTCCGCGGCAATCTCACCCCGGCGGGCGCCGACTCCGCGGGGGTCCTGTACCTCACCGGGACCGACGACCAGACCCGTACCGCCACCGTCGTCCGGTACGACCCGGCGCACCGCGCCGAACACCGCGTCGCACTGGCCAAGCCGGTGTCCGCGACCAGCGCGGCGGTGCGCGGCGGCTTGGTCTACCTGCTGTGCGCGGACGGCGGTCTGGTGGCGGTCGACCCGCGCCGTACGGATCCGGCCGCGGCGCAGCGCTGGCGGATGGAGACCTCCGTGGGCAACTCGTCGCCGCTGGTGGCCGCAGGCGACCGGCTGTACTTCTCGGCGGCGGACGGGCGGCTGCTCGCCGTCGATGCGGTGGGGGGCGAGTTGCTGGGGCAGACCCCGCCGCGTACGGGCAAGGCCCAGAAGAGCTATCTGGTGTTGGTGCCCGCGCCGGTGGCAGCGGACGGCAAGGTGTACGGATCGGCGCCGGACGGCACGGTCTTCGGGGTGTCGGGACGGGACCCGGCCCGCTGGTGACTGGCCGCTGATCGACTGGCTGCTGATCGACCGCCTGCTGATCGACTGGCTGCTGACTGACTGCCTGCTGATCGACCGCCTGCTGACTGACTGCCTGCTGATCGACCGCCTGCTGACTGCCTGCCTGCTGATCGACTGACTGCTGACTGCCTGCTGACTGACTGCTGACTGACTGCCTGTTGATCGACGACGCGCCGCAGAACCGGCGGGGCGAACGTGCCCGGGGCCCGGACGTGCCTGGGCCCGGACGGCTCGCGTCCGGGCCCAGGCACAGCGGCCGTGTGTCAGCCGAGCTTGCTGACGTCCCGCACCGCGCCCTTGTCGGCGCTGGTCGCCATCGCCGCGTACGCCCGCAGCGCGGCGGACACCTTGCGGTCGCGGTTCTTCGGCGCGTACACGCCGCCCAGGGCCTCGCGCCGGGCGGCCAGTTCGTCCTCGCTCACCAGCAGCTCGATGGTGCGGGAGGGGATGTCGATGCGGATCCGGTCGCCGTCCTCGACCAGGGCGATGGTGCCGCCGGAGGCCGCCTCGGGCGAGGCGTGGCCGATGGACAGGCCGGAGGTGCCGCCGGAGAAGCGGCCGTCGGTGATCAGCGCGCAGGCCTTGCCCAGGCCCCGGCCCTTGAGGAAGGAGGTGGGGTAGAGCATTTCCTGCATACCGGGGCCGCCCTTGGGGCCCTCGTAGCGGATGACGACGACGTCGCCCTCCTTGACCTGCTTGCCGAGGATCTTCTCGACGGCCTCTTCCTGGGACTCGCAGACCACGGCCGGGCCCTCGAAGGTCCAGATGGACTCGTCGACGCCCGCGGTCTTCACCACACAGCCGTCCTCGGCGAGGTTGCCGTACAGGACGGACAGGCCGCCTTCCTTGGAGTAGGCGTGCTCGATGTCGCGGATGCAGCCGTTCTCGGCGTCGGTGTCCAGGGTGCCCCAGCGCTCGGACTGCGAGAAGGCGGTCGCGGAGCGCACACAGCCGGGGGCGGCGTGGAAGAGCTCCACGGCCTCGGCGGAGGGGGAGCCGCCGCGGATGTCCCACTGCTTGAGCCAGTCGGCGAGCGACGACGAGTGCACGGTGTGCACGTCCTCGTTGAGCAGCCCGGCCCGGTACAGCTCGCCCAGGATCGCGGGGATGCCGCCGGCCCGGTGGACGTCCTCCATGTAGTAGACGCCGCCGGGGGCGACGTTCGGGGCGACCTTCGCCAGGCAGGGCAGACGGCGGGAGAGCGCGTCGATGTCCTTCATGTCGAAGTCGAGCCCGGCCTCCTGGGCGGCGGCCAGCAGGTGCAGGATCGTGTTCGTCGAGCCGCCCATGGCGATGTCGAGGGCCATGGCGTTCTCGAAGGCGGCGCGGGAGCCGACGGCGCGCGGCAGGACGGTCTCGTCGTCCTGCTCGTAGTAGCGCTTGGTGATCTCCACGACGGTGCGGCCGGCGGTCTCGTACAGCGCCTTGCGGGCGGTGTGGGTGGCGAGCACCGAGCCGTTGCCGGGGAGGGACAGGCCGATCGCCTCGGTGAGGCAGTTCATGGAGTTCGCGGTGAACATCCCGGAACAGGATCCGCAGGTCGGACAGGCGTTGTCCTCGATCCGGGCGATGTCCTCGTCGGAGACGTTGTCGTTGACGGCCTCGGAGATCGCGGTGATCAGGTCGAGCTTGCGGACGGTGCCGTCGACCAGGGTCGCCCGGCCCGACTCCATGGGGCCGCCGGAGACGAAGACGGTGGGGATGTTCAGCCGCATCGCGGCCATCAGCATGCCGGGCGTGATCTTGTCGCAGTTGGAGATGCAGATCAGCGCGTCCGCGCAGTGGGCCTCGACCATGTACTCGACCGAGTCGGCGATCAGGTCGCGGGAGGGCAGGGAGTAGAGCATTCCGCCGTGGCCCATGGCGATGCCGTCGTCCACGGCGATCGTGTTGAACTCGCGCGGGATGCCGCCCGCGGCGTGGATCGCCTCGCTGACGATCCGGCCGACCGGCTGGAGGTGGGTGTGGCCCGGCACAAACTCCGTGAAGCTGTTCGCCACCGCGATGATCGGCTTGCCGAAGTCCTCGCGCGCTACGCCCGAGGCCTGCATAAGGGCTCGGGCGCCCGCCATGTTGCGGCCATGGGTGACGGTGCGGGACCTCAGCTCGGGCACGGTGCTCCACTCCCTCGTTTCCGGGTCGTCCCGGTAGTCCGGGTTCTTGAGTGTTCTTGAGTCTCCTGAGCCTACGCCTCACATCCGGGATACGGACGGTGCGTCCGGATCCCAAGACGTGTGGCTCAGCCCTCGGGCAGCCCGTACCGGCCCTCGGGTGGCCCGTACCGACGAACCGACGTACGGCCGGCTCAGTCCTCGGCCGGACAGCGCGCTCAGTCCTCGGTCAGATAGCGCTGGAGCGTCGGCCCCACCATGGCGACGATGTCCTCCACGGGCGCGGAGGCCATCGGCTCCATCCGGATCACATACCGCAGCATCGCGATCCCGATCATGTGGCTGGCCGCCAGCTGCGCCCGGAACTCCGGGTTGGGCACATGCAGCTCGACCACCATCCGCAGCAGCAGCCGACGCTCGATCATGCCGCGCAGGACCGCGGCCGCCGCCTCGTTGGTCAGCGCGGAGCGCATCACGGCCAGCAGCGGCAGGCGGGTGACGGGGTTCTCCCAGACGCCGAACATGAAGCGGGCCATCCGCTCGCCCGCCCCCTCCCGGCTGCCGCCGTGCACCGCGTCCGGGGCGGCCAGGGTGGGTGCGAAGATCAGCTCGACGGCCGCCCCGAAGATCTGGTCCTTGGTGCCGAAGTAGTGGTGGACCAGGGCCGGGTCCACCCCCGCCGCCTTCGCGATACCGCGGATCGAGGTCTTGTCGTAGCCGCGCTCGGCGAACTCGTTGCGCGCCGCGGTCAGGATCCGGTCGCGCGCCGCGGGGGCGTCGGCGGCGCCCTCGGTACGGGGTGGACGGCCGCGGCGGCGCGGAGCGGGGGACTGCGAGGGCAGGGCCGGGGTCACGAGCCGGGCACCGCCCTGGTCGACGAGGCGGCCGAGTTCGGCGAGATACCCGAGTCCGATGAGACAGCCGAGTTCGGTGAGGCGAGGTGGAGCCGGGTGAAGGCCAGCGCCTCCGCCAGATCGGCCTCGCGCTCGGCCGTGGACATCGCCCGCCGGGTGTTGACCTCGACGACCACATTGCCGTCGAAGCCGGTCGCGGCCAGCCGCTCCAGCAGCTCGGCACACGGCTGGGTGCCGCGCCCCGGCACCAGGTGCTCGTCCTTGTTGGAGCCCATGCCGTCGGCGAGGTGGAGGTGGGCCAGCCGGTCGCCCATCCGGTCCGCCATGCCGAGCGCGTCCGTACGGGCGGTCGCCGTATGCGAGAGGTCGATCGTGAAGTGGCGGTAGTCGTCGTGGGTGACGTCCCAGTCGGGCGCGTACGCGAGCATCTCCCGGTCGCGGTAGCGCCACGGGTACATGTTCTCGACGGCGAACCGCACATCCGTCTCGCCCGCCATCCGCCAGATTCCGCGCACGAACTCCCGGGCGTACGCGCGCTGCCACCGGAAGGGCGGGTGGACCACGACGGTGGAGGCGCCGAGCCGCTCGGCGGCCGCCTTCGCACGCTGCAGCTTCACCCATGGGTCGGTCGACCACACCCGCTGAGTGATCAGCAGGCATGGCGCGTGCACGGCGAGAATCGGCACCTCGTGGTAGTCGGAAAGCCGGCGCAGCGACTCGATGTCCTGGCTGACCGGATCGGTCCACACCATGACCTCGACACCGTCGTAGCCGAGGCGTGCGGCGATCTCGAAGGCCGTTGCCGTCGACTCCGGATAGACCGAGGCCGTGGACAGCGCGACTTTCGCATCCGGGATGCGCACCACTGGCTCTGTCACGAGGGACAGGGTACGGCGCTCCCCCGGACGGCTAAACCGCCACCGCTCGCCGCGCCACCCCGGGCGCCACCGGCGGTACGGGTATCAGCGCAGGTCACGGCGTCATCCCGGCAGGTGATCCAGGCGTCGCAAGATGACGCCCTCACGCAGCGCCCACGGGCAGATCTCCAGGTCCTCCACCCCGAACAGATCCATCGCGGCCTCCGCGACCAGCGCCCCCGCCAGCAGCTGCGGCGCCCGCCCGTCGGAGACGCCCGGCAGCTGCTCACGCTTGTCGACGGGCATGGCGGCCAGCTTCGGCACCCACTGCTCCAGCGCCTGGCGGGTCAGCCGGCGCTGTACGTACAGGCCCTCGGCGGAGCGTGCCGCGCCCCCGATCCTGGCCAGCTGTCTGAAGGTCTTGGAGGTGGCGACGACGTGATCCGGCGTGCCGTGGCGGCTGAAGTCGCCGACGATCCGCGCGATCTGCGCCCGTACATGCCGCCGCAGCGCCCGTACATCCTCCGGGCTGGGCGGATCGCCGGGCAGCCAGCCCGCCGTCAGCCTGCCCGCGCCCAGGGGCAGCGAGACGGCCGCGTCCGGCTCCTCGTCCAGCCCGTACGCGATCTCGAGCGAACCGCCGCCGATGTCCAGGACCAGCAGCTTTCCGGCCGACCAGCCGTACCAGCGGCGGGCCGCGAGAAAGGTGAGCCGCGCCTCCTCGTCGCCGGTCAGGACCCGCAGCCGCACCCCGGTCGCGTCGGCGACGCGGGACAGCACATCCTCGGCGTTGGTCGCCTCCCGGACGGCGGAGGTGGCGAAGGGCAGCACGTCCTCGACGCCCTTGTCCTCGGCGGCCTGCAGCGCCTCCTTGACCACGGCGATCAGGCGCTCGACGCCATCGGCCCCTATGGCCCCACCGTCGTCGAGCAGCTCCGCCAGCCGGAGCTCAACCTTGTGCGAGTGGGCGGGCAGCGGGCGTGCTCCCGGGTGCGCATCCACCACCAGCAGATGGACCGTGTTAGAACCCACGTCCAGGACACCGAGTCTCATGGCCAGAACGCTACTGCCCATATCGCCTTGTCAGGTACGGGCCTGGGCCTTTACGCGCTGGGCATAGGCATACCCTTGGCGCGTGGCAAAGACGAAAAAGGCGAAGCAGGACAAAGTCCGGAAGCGGCGTCCCGAGGCGGCCGGGCAGCACAGCGAGGCCGAGACGGCCACCGCCGACGTGACCGACGTGACCGACGTAACCGACTTGGCCGGCCAGGACGGCGTGGACGGCGTGGTCATCGCGTTCGACCCGGCCGATGACGAGGTCGGCCTGGACTTCGCCCGCGCCTGGGTCGAATTCCCCGACCCCGCCGACGACGAGCAGGTCTTCCGGTGCGATCTGACCTGGCTGACCTCGCGCTGGACCTGCATCTTCGGCCAGGGCTGCCAGGGCATCCAGGCGGGGCGCGCCAGCGACGGCTGCTGCACGCTGGGCGCGCACTTCTCCGACGAGGACGACGAGGAGCGCGTCGGGCACCATGTGGCCCGGCTCACACCGGACATCTGGCAGTTCCACGACGTGGGGCACAAGACGGGCTGGACCCAGGCCGGCGATGAGGAGGACGAGCGCCAGACCCGCCGCTACGAGGGCTCGTGCATCTTCCAGAACCGGCCGGGCTTCAAGGGCGGCGCGGGCTGCGCGCTGCACATCCTCGCGCTCAAGGAGGGCCGCGAGCCGCTGGAGACCAAGCCCGACGTCTGCTGGCAGCTGCCGATCCGCAGGTCGTACACCTGGATCGACCGGCCCGACGACACGCGTGTGCTGCAGATCACCATCGCCGAGTACGACCGGCGCGGATGGGGCCCCGGCGGGCATGACCTGCACTGGTGGTGCACCTCGGCGACCTCAGCGCACGGCGGCGGGGAGCCGGTGTACGTGTCGTACCGGGCGGAGCTGACGGAGCTCATGGGCAAGGAGGGCTACGACCGGCTGGCCGAGCTCTGCGAGCAGCGGCTGGCGTCCTCGCTGCCGCTCGTGGCCCCGCACCCGGCGGACCCGACGAGCTGACCGGCAAAGAAGACCGGCTGGCGGCCTAAGGCGTGTCGGCGGGCGCCGGGGGTGTGTCGCCCGAGGTCGGCGTGGGCCCGCCCGGCGGGTCCGAGGGCTCGGGGGTGGGCTCGGGCTCCGCGCCACGGCCTTCGATCACCACCACCGCCCCCGCCGGATCCACCCCGACCCGAGCTCTCCAGTGCCCGGGCGGCTCGCGGTCCCGGTCCACGGACACGGTGATCGTCGTCGTCTCGCCGGGCCGCAGCACCCCGGCCGTATGGCTCAGCTGGAGCCAGGCCGCGTCGGCGGACGCCGACCAGCGCACCGGGGCGCCTCCCGAGGCCCTGAGCGTGATGACCGTGACGTCGCCGCTGGGCTGCGCCTCGACCGTCAGCCGCCCGGGGCCGGGCTCGGTCCGCCCGGGGCCTGGCCTGCCCCCGGAGCCGGGGGGGCTGGGCGTGGCTCGCGGTCCCGGCCGCCCGCCGGTCGAAGTGCCGGACCGTTCCGCCTCCCCGTTTCCGTACCGATCGCCCTTCGCTCCCCCGGCCCCGTCTCCGTTCGTATCGCCGCCGACGACCTCCACGGACACGTCCGGCGACTGTTTGCCCGCGGTGCCATCGCGGCGGGATTTCAGCGGCGCGCCGGAACGGTCCTGCGCGCTGCCCGCCTTGCTGTACGAGCCCCCGGTCGGCTCGCCGCCGGGCCGGTCGGGGGTGCGCTCCGCCGCCCCGTCCGCGTTGGCGGCGGCCACGGAGTCCGTGTCGTGGCCGTCGCCCGCCGTCGGGGTGCCCCGGTAGGCGGCCCACAGCGCGAGCAGTGGGGCCGCCACGACCGAGGCGACCACCGTCGTGGTCAGCACGCGGCTGCGCGTCCGGCTGCGGCGCGCGGCCTGGTCCTTCGGGTCCAGGGGGAAGCCGCGCCGGTCGAAGCGCGGCCGGGAGGCGGCGCGCGCCGGGCGCGCGCGCTGGGCGCCCACCATCGCGGCGTGCACGGCGGCACGCGGCGCCTCCAGCACCGGCAGGGCCGCGGGGGCCGCCGCCGTACCCGGCCAGGGGCCGCCCGCCGTCGCCCGCTCGGCCATCCCGCGGCACTCACGGCAGTCGTCCACATGCCGTACGAGCTCGCGGCGCAGCGCGGCGGAGAGCAGCACCTGGGTGTCGCCCGCGAGCCGGGCGACGACGGGGCAGTGGCCGAGCTCGACGACGGCGAGCGCGGCGCGCGTGCGCTCCACCTCACAGGCCGCGCTGGCGAGCAGGGCGCGGGCCTCGTCGCGCTCCTTGCCGAGCGCCGCCGCGACCTCGCTCGGGCTCAGCCGGTGACGCACCGCGAGCTCCAGCGCCTCGCGCTGCTCGGGGGTGGTCCCGGCGGCCTCGGGCCACGCGAGCGCGGCCAGCTCACGGCGGCGCTGCGCGGCGGTGGGTGAAACCGGGGGCGGCGATGCGGCTGTGACCGGGGCGCGCCGGTCGTGGTGGCGCCGCTGGGCCGGCACCTCCGGCGGCCGGGGCCGGCCGCCCACCCGCTGCTCGATCCCGCCGGGCCCGGGGGCGGCCCTGAGCTTGGCCCGGCCTCCAGGGGGGCCGAGGGCCCCGGAGTCCCGACGCTCGCCATGGTCGCCATGGCCCCCCTGGTGCTGTTGGTCCCCCTGGTGCCGTTGGTCGCCCTGGTGCCGTTGGTCGCCCTGGCGCCGTTGGTCGCCCTCATGCCGTTGGTCGCCCTGGTGCCGTTGGCCCCCCTCATGCCGTTGGTCGCCCTCATGCCGTTGGTCGCCCTGGCGCCGTTGGCCCCCCTCATGCCGTTGGTCCCCCTCGTGCCGTTGGTCCCCCTGGTCCGCGGGGCCCTTCAGGTCTTTCCGCTCGGCGAGCTTGCGCAGACAGGCCCAGCGCGCGAGGGCGTAGAGCCAGGGCCGGCGCAGCTCGCCCTCGGCGGCCACGCGCCCCCGTCCCCGCCCGTGCTGCCGCTCGGCGACGGCAAGCGCCTCGCCGAGCGCGGCGGTCGCGGCGTCGTGCTCGCACAGGACCGACAGGCAGTAGGTGAACAGGCCGTCCAGATACGGTTCGTAGCGCGCGGGAGGACGCTGGGGGTGCGCGGCGGAAGCGCGCGGCGCACGACGCGGCGCACCGGGGGCGCCGGATGCGCTGGACGGACCGGATGCGCCGGGCGCGCCGGGCGAGTGTGTCGAGTGCTCGGGCCTGCTGCTCATCACCCGGTGACGGTAGGCGGATGATGCAGACTCCATCGCGCTACTTGCGCTGTTTTAACCCTTACGGGTGACCATCTCCCTCATAAGGGGACAGGTGTCCCGCCTCCGCGCCCGGGATCTGCTACGCGCGCAGCAGTGCCCGCCTGACCGCCCGGCTGTCAGTGCGCGGCGCTAGCGTTACGGCATGGCTGCCCGTAGCTCCTCCCGTTCGTCCGCCAAGGACCGGCCCTCCTACCGCTGCTCGGAATGCGGCTGGACCACCGCCAAGTGGCTCGGCCGCTGCCCCGAGTGCCATGCGTGGGGCACGGTCGAGGAGTTCGGCGCGCCCGCGGTCCGGACGACCGCGCCCGGCCGGGTCACCTCGGCGGCCGTGCCCATCGGGCAGGTGGACGGCCGTCAGGCCACCGCCCGCTCCACGGGCGTGGACGAGCTCGACCGTGTCCTCGGCGGCGGCCTGGTGCCCGGCGCCGTGGTGCTGCTGGCCGGGGAGCCGGGGGTCGGCAAGTCGACGCTGCTGCTGGACGTCGCCGCCAAGGCCGCCAGCGACGACCACCGGACCCTCTACATCACGGGTGAGGAGTCGGCGAGCCAGGTGCGGCTGCGTGCCGACCGTATCGGCGCGCTGAGCGAGCATCTGTATCTCGCCGCCGAGACCGATCTGTCGGCCGTCCTCGGCCATCTCGACACCGTCAAGCCGTCCTTGCTGATCCTGGACTCCGTCCAGACCGTCGCCTCCCCCGAGATCGACGGCGCGCCCGGCGGTATGGCCCAGGTGCGGGAGGTGGCCGGGGCGCTGATCCGCGCCTCCAAAGAGCGAGGTATGTCCACGCTCCTGGTCGGCCATGTGACGAAGGACGGCGCCATCGCCGGCCCCCGCCTCCTGGAGCATCTGGTGGACGTGGTGCTGCACTTCGAGGGCGACCGCCATGCCCGGCTGCGCCTGGTGCGCGGCGTGAAGAACCGCTACGGGGCGACGGACGAGGTCGGCTGCTTCGAACTGCACGACGAGGGCATCACCGGCCTCGCCGACCCGTCCGGGCTGTTCCTCACCCGCCGCGACGAGCCGGTGCCCGGCACCTGCCTGACCGTCACCCTCGAGGGCCGCCGGCCGCTGGTGGCCGAGGTGCAGGCGCTGACCGTCGACTCCCAGATCCCGTCCCCCCGCCGCACCACCTCCGGCCTGGAGACCTCGCGCGTGTCGATGATGCTCGCCGTCCTGGAGCAGCGCGGCCGGATCAGCGCGCTGGGCAAGCGGGACATCTACAGCGCCACGGTCGGCGGTGTGAAACTCTCCGAGCCCGCGGCGGATCTGGCCGTGGCGCTCGCGCTGGCCAGCGCGGCGAGCGACACCCCGCTGCCGAAGAACCTGGTGGCGATCGGCGAGGTGGGGCTGGCCGGAGAGGTCCGGCGGGTCACGGGCGTGCAGCGGCGGCTGGCCGAGGCGGCCCGGCTCGGCTTCACCCACGCCCTGGTGCCCGGCGACCCGGGGAAGATCCCGGCCGGTATGCGGGTGCTTGAGGTGGCGGACATAGGGGACGCACTACGCGTACTGCCCCGGAGCAAGCGGGCCGAGCGAGCGCCCAAGGACGAGCCGAGTGGCTGAGACCCGGCCTGGTGAGCGCGGGCGCGGATGCCGCGCTCCCGCTCCCGCCCACGGGCGTACGCCGGGAGACCCGGCGGGAGGGCGGTGACCGCCGGTAGACTTTGCCCTGGTCTCGCCCGTACGTAGCCCGCGCACCGGCACAGCAGGGCGGCCCGCGGCAGCGAATGACCTTGCGACGGAGGAGTGCAGTGGCAGCAGGCGACCGGGCAGCGGCTCCCGGCAAAGCCGACGGTCTGATGCGCGCCTCTCTGAGCGCCGTCGCCCCCGGCACGGCGCTGCGCGACGGCCTCGAGCGCGTCCTGCGGGGCAACACCGGCGGGCTGATCGTGCTCGGGACGGACAAGACCGTCGAGTCGCTGTGCACCGGCGGCTTCGTCCTGGACGTCGAGTTCACCGCGACCCGGTTGCGCGAGCTGTGCAAGCTGGACGGCGCGCTGATCCTCGACAAGGACATCACCAAGATCGTGCGGGCGGGCGTGCAGCTCGTCCCGGACGCCGCGATCCCCACCGAGGAGACCGGCACCCGCCACCGCACCGCGCAGCGCGTCTCCATCCAGACCGGCTTCCCGGTGGTGTCCGTCAGCCAGTCGATGCGGCTGATCGCCCTGTACGTGGACGGGCAGCGGCGTGTCCTGGAGGACTCGGCCGCGATCCTCTCCCGCGCCAACCAGGCCCTGGCCACGCTCGAGCGCTACAAGCTCCGCCTCGACGAGGTCGCGGGCACGCTCTCGGCCCTGGAGATCGAGGACCTGGTCACGGTCCGCGATGTGACGGCGGTCGCGCAGCGGCTGGAGATGGTCCGCCGCATCGCCACCGAGATCGCCGAGTACGTGGTGGAGCTGGGCACCGACGGCCGTCTGCTGTCGCTCCAGCTCGACGAGTTGATCGCGGGCGTCGAGCCGGAGCGCGAGCTGGTGGTGCGGGACTACGTCCCCGAGCCCACCGCCAAGCGCACCCGTACGGTCCCCGAGGCGCTGGCGGAACTGGACCGGCTGACCCACCCCGAACTGCTCGAACTGGCCAATGTCGCCCGCGCCCTGGGCTACAGTGGCTCGCCCGAAACCCTCGACTCCGCGGTCTCGCCGCGCGGTTTCCGCCTGCTGGCGAAGGTGCCGCGGCTCCCGGGCGCCATCATCGAGCGGCTGGTGGAGCACTTCGGCGGACTGCAGAAGCTGCTCGCGGCGAGCGTGGACGATCTGCAGATGGTGGACGGCGTGGGCGAGGCGCGGGCCCGGTCGGTGCGCGAGGGGCTGTCGCGGCTGGCGGAGTCCTCGATCCTGGAGCGGTACGTCTAACCGGGTCCAGCTGTACGTCCGGTCCGGCAGGCACGGTATGTCCCGTGCCTGCCCGGCTGATTGGTTGGCCCAGCCCTGCCCGGCTGATTGGTTGGCCCAGCCCCTGGCCAGCCCCTGGTCAGCCCCTGGTCAGCCCCTGGTCCTCAGTCCTCGTCCAGTACGAACGACACCCGCGCGGTGCCCAGACCCTCCACCTTCGCCTCCACCAGATACGTACCGCCCTTGGCCGAAACGCTGCCGGCCGGCGTCGCGCAGTTCTCGACGCTGCGCCTGCGGTCCCAGTGGACGGTGCGCTTGGTCTGGCCGTTGCCCGCCACCTCGACCAGTACGGACTTGCTGCCCTCCGGGCAGTCGTCGGACGCCCACACATGGTCGTTCTCGGAGTCCGTGATGGTCAGCGTCGCCGACGCCCGGCCGAAGTCGACCTTGCAGGCGGTGTCCGAGGAGTTCTTCACGGTGAGCTCGAACGTCGGTTCCTCGCCCGGCTCGTAAGTGTTCTTCACCCGCGAGTCCTTGACGCTGCGCACCGTCAGCTCGACCGCGCTCCGGGTGCAGGCGGGCAGGCTGGACCCGGCCGGGACGCTCCGCCCGTCCCCGATGCCGAGGCCGCCGCCGGTCCCGCCACCGCCACCACCGCCGCCGACGCCTCCGGCGTCGCCCGCGCCGCTGCCGCCACCGGTGCCACCGTCACCGCCGTCACCGCTGCCGCCGCCATCGCTGTCGCCGGTGCCGGTGCCGGTCCCGCCGTCATCCGACTCGTCGCGGCCGCCCGGCCGTTGGCTGTTGACGGGCGTGGAGGAGGTGGGCCCCGGGGTGATGGTGCTCGCGGCGCCACCGCCGCCCGACCCCTTGCCCTCGTCTCTCCCGCCGTCGCCGCCGGAACCGCCCCACCCGAAGGCCCAGATGACGAGCAGGAGGATGACAATGAAAAGGGCCAGCGCAACAGCCCTCCGCCGCCAGTAAATGGAGGAGGGAAGCGGCCCGATCGGATTGCGCAGAGATCCCACGCGGAAACTCTACGAGAGATCCGAAGCGACGCCCGCCAATAACCACCGGTCTCCGACCCGGTTTTCTCATTATCCGACCGAATCCCGCCCGGATCCCGCCCGGATCCCGACCGGGACCCGCTCTACGGCCCCTCCCACGGCCCCGTCCTACGACCTCCGCCCTACGCCCCCGCCCTACCTCGCGTCGGCGACCAGCCCCGCCTCGTACGCCACGATGGCCGCCTGGACGCGGTTGCCGACCTCCAGGCGGTCCAGGACCGCGCTGACGTACCCCTTCACCGTGCCCTCGACCAGGTGCAGCCGCCGGGCGATCTCCGCGTTCGACAGGCCCGCGCCGACCAGTGCCAGCACCTCGCGCTCCCGGGCGGTCAGGACGTCCGTACGGGCGCGGGCCGCGGCACCTCGGGTCAGGCGCTCGCCACCGAGTTCGGTGATCACATGGCGGGCCACCTTGGGCGACAGAAACGCCGCGCCGCCCGCCACCGCCCGTACCCCCGCGATGAGTTCATGCGGGTCTCCTGCCTTCAGCAGGAAGCCGGTCGCGCCCCCGCCCAGTGCCCGGGCGATGTACGCGTCCTCGGAGAAGGTGGTGAGCATGGCGACCGCGGTGTCCGGCAACGTACGGCGGATCTCCTCGCACGCCGACAGCCCGTCCAGCCGGGGCATCCTGATGTCCAGCAGCGCGACATCCGGCCGATGGGCGCGCGCCGCCTCCACCGCCTCCCTCCCGTCGCCCGCCTCGGCGACGATCTCGATACCGGGGCCGGCTGCCAGGACGGCCCGTACCCCGGCGCGGATCATCGCCTCGTCGTCCGCGAGCAGCACCCTGATCGTCGGCTCGTTCCCCATCCGCACCCGCCATTCCTTATCAATCACTGCCGTCACTGACGCTACAAGCGGGAGTACGCCACCGCCCCTGACGAAAGTCAGGCCCACCCGCACGGCTCCTGACACGCCCCGAGTAGGCCCGGCGTTTCCGGGGCCGTGGGGCGACGTGCCAGGATCGTTCGTGACATGACTGCCATCCCCGCTGACTCCGCGCCCTCCGCCAGCCGCCCCAACGGGACCGCGCTCCACAGCCCCGTCATCGACTGGTTCGACGCCCATGCCCGCGACCTGCCCTGGCGCCGCCCCGAAGCCGGCCCATGGGGCGTGATGGTCAGCGAGTTCATGCTCCAGCAGACCCCGGTGAACCGGGTGCTGCCGGTGTACGAGCAGTGGCTCGCCCGCTGGCCGAGCCCCGCGGACCTGGCCGCGGAACCGCCCGGCGAGGCCGTCCGCGCCTGGGGGCGGCTCGGCTATCCGCGGCGCGCACTGCGCCTGCACGGCGCGGCGGCCGCCATACGGGAGCGGCACGGTGGTCAGGTTCCCACCGAACACGCGGAGCTGCTGGCGCTGCCCGGTGTGGGCGAGTACACGGCGGCGGCCGTGGCCTCGTTCGCGTACGGGCAGCGGCACGCGGTCATGGACACCAACGTCCGCCGGGTCTTCGCACGCGCCGTCGGCGGCCGGGAGTTCCCGCCGGACGCCACGACCGCCGCCGAGCGCAAGCTGGCCCGCGCGCTGCTCCCCGACGACGATCCGACGGCCGCCCGTTGGGCCGCGGCGACGATGGAGCTGGGCGCATTGGTGTGCACGGCGCGCACGCCGGACTGCGTGCGCTGCCCCATCACCGCGCAGTGCGCCTGGCGGGCGGCCGGTTCCCCGGCACACGACGGACCGCCGCGCCGCGGCCAGACCTACGCCGGTACGGACCGTCAGGTGCGCGGCAAGCTGCTCGCGGTGTTGCGGGAGGCGGTCGCGCCGGTGCCGCAGGCGGCGCTCGACAAGGTCTGGGACGAGCCGGTGCAGCGGGCCCGGGCGCTGGACGGGCTGATCGCCGACGGCCTCGTGGAACCGCTCGACGGCGGGCTCTACCGGCTGCCGTTGACCTGACCCGCCGAAGGCCCCTTCCCCCGCCCGCCCCCCACGAGGACGGCCCGCCGGAACCGTTTCTGTGACAAGGCTGTGACACGGCCACGACCCGACTCTGACACTCCGTCCACCCAGCCCCGGCTGTTACACAACCTATGGGTAGCTGTGCATTCGCCGCAGGTCAGATGCACATGGCGTCGCAACAGCCGCTCCGTAGCGTCCTCTTCGTGCTCGGCGACCGCCGGGCAAACAGGTGGGGAAAACGGCGGGATGGGGGCTGGCGATGTCCGGCAGCGGCAAGGTTCTGGATTTTGAAGAGTACGTACGCAACCGGCAGGACGCGCTGCTGCGCAGCGCCCGTCGCCTCGTCCCCGACCCGATCGAGGCGCAGGACCTCCTCCAGACCGCTCTGGTGCGTACGTACGGCCGCTGGGACGGGATAGCCGACAAGTCGCTGGCCGACGCGTACCTCCGCCGCGTCATGATCAACACCCGCACCGAGTGGTGGCGGGCCCGCAAGTTGGACGAGGTGCCGACCGAGCAGCTGCCGGACGCGCGTGTCGAGGACAGCACCGAGCAGCACGCCGACCGCGCGCTGCTGATGGACATCCTCGGAGTTCTGGCTCCCAAGCAGCGCAGCGTCGTGGTGCTGCGACACTGGGAGCAGATGACCACGGAGGAGACCGCGGAGGCGCTTGGGATGTCGACCGGTACGGTCAAGAGCACGCTACACAGGGCGCTGGCCAGGCTGCGGCAGGAGTTGGAGAGCCGCGAGCTGGACGCCCGTGCGCTCGGCCGCGGGGACGGCCAGCAGGGCCGGCAGGGCCAGGACGGCGCCCAGGAGGTCCGCCAGATCCGCCAGACCCCGCAGGGCCGGCGCCGAGGCCACGAGCGGGGGCAGGACCGGTGCGCGGCCTGACCAGGGCCTCTCCCCACAAGGACGCCGCAGACAAGGGCGCCTCGAACAAGGACGCCGCAGACAAGGACGCCACGGACAAGGACGCCTCGGACAAGGGCGCCTCGAACACGGGCGCCTCGGACACGGGCGCCCTCCACGAGGACGCCCCGCTCCAGCACACCCCACAGGGTGTTGATCCACACCGGCTCGTTCTTCACCGCACCGCATCTCACCGGATCGGCCCGCGCCGGGCCGCCCTGATCACCGGGGGCACGGTTGTCGGTTTCGCGGCCGTCGGCGGACTGGTGCTGGCCGGATGCGACACCGGAAGCCAGGGAGTTCGCAAGGAAGGGCCGGCGCGTACGTCATGGGCCCCGGAGCAGGCCGACTCCCCGGGGTCGTATGTGCACGGCACCTCCCCCACGTCGACGTCGGCGAAGCAGAAGGTCGACGCCGTCGCGCTGCTCAAGAAGGACCCGAAGGTCAGCGAGCACCTGAAGGCAAACCTCAAGCCCTGCTCGAAGAGCTCCACGAAGGACGCCCAGAACGACGCCACGCCGGGCGCCGCACAGGACGCCACGAAGGACGCTCAGCAGGAGGCGAAGAAGGGCAGCGCGAAGTCACAGGGCTACCCGATCGACGTGGCCTACGGCCGGCTGACCGGCTCCGCCGCGTCCGATCTCGTGGTCAATGTGATGACCTGCACCGAGGGTTTCGGCCTCGGCTCGTATGTGTACCGCAAGGTGGGCGGGACGTATGAGAACGTTTTCGCGGACGAGCGCCCGCCCGTCTACGCCGACACCACCAAGGGCAGCCTCCGCGTCACCAAGTTGGTCTACGCCTCCAACGACTCGGTCTGCTGTCCCTCGAGCGAGGACGTGACGACGTACCGGTGGGCCGAGAAGCGCCGGGAGTTCCTCGTGACCGACCGCAAGACCAAAAACGTCAGCGAGGACGAATCGCCCGCGCCCGACGACGGAACGGAAGGCTGAAGATAAGGCCGTGGCCGAAACCCATGTGCTCTTCGTCGAGGACGACGACGTCATCCGCGAGGCCACCCAGCTCGCCCTGGAGCGCGACGGCTTCGTCGTCACCGCCGCCCCGGACGGACTGACCGGGCTGGAGCGGTTCCGGGCCGACCGGCCCGATATCGCGCTGCTCGATGTGATGGTCCCGGGTCTTGACGGGGTGAGCCTGTGCCGCCGGATCCGCGATGAGTCCACCGTGCCCGTGATCATGCTGTCGGCGCGCGCCGACTCGATCGACGTGGTGCTCGGCCTGGAGGCCGGGGCCGACGACTATGTGACCAAGCCCTTCGACGGCGCGGTCCTGGTCGCCCGGATCCGCGCCGTACTGCGCCGCTTCGGGCACGCCAGCGGACCGGGCCGGGGCGCGGAGGCGGAACCCGACGAGCCCGAGGGCGGAGTGCTGCGCTTCGGCGACCTGGAGGTGGACCCGGAGGGGATGGAGGTCCGCCGGGCCGGTCAGCAGGTGGCGCTGACGCCGACGGAGATGCGGCTGCTGCTGGAGTTCTCCGCCGTGCCGGGCACCGTGCTCTCCCGCGACCGGCTGCTCGAGCGGGTGTGGGACTACGGCTGGGGCGGTGACACCCGGGTCGTGGACGTCCATGTGCAGCGGCTGCGCGGAAAGATAGGCCAGGACCGGATCGAGACGGTCCGCGGCTTCGGTTACAAGCTCAGGGGCTGAGCCGGGGATGGTGAGGCTCGCCCTGCGCTCGGGGCTGCGTTGGAAGGTCAGCCTGGCGATCGCGGCCGTGAGCGCGCTGGTCGCCATCGCACTGAGCCTGGTCGTGCACAACGCGGCCCGCGTCTCGATGCTCGACAACAGCCGCGCGGCGGTGAACGACCAGGTGCAGGCCGCCCAGCGGATGTACGAGAAGTACAGGATTCTCGGGTTCGGCGCGAAACTCGACGACAAGCGGCTTCCCGAGCAGCTGAAGAAGGAGGCGGCGCGCGGGCTGCGCGCCACCTACCTGGGGGACATGGGCACCGGCACCCCCGAGGTGTGGGCGTCGGTGCCGCTGCGGGACGGCAGGGTGCTGTCCGTACACACCCAGTTCAAGGACCGTGCCCGGGTGCTGGACGACCTCGACCGGGTCCTCGTCCTCGGCTCGGTGTCGGTGGTGATGGGCGGTATCGCGCTGGGTGTGCTCATCGGCGACCAGCTCTCCCGGCGGCTGCGCAAGGCGGCCACCGCGGCCCGCAAGCTCGCCGAGGGCGACTCCGAGGTCCGGGTGCGGGAGGCGATCGGCGGCCGGGTGCGGGACGAGACCGACGACCTGGCGCGCGCGGTCGACGGCATGGCCGAGGCGCTGCAGCAGCGGCTGGAGGCCGAGCGGCGGGTGACGGCCGATATAGCGCATGAGCTGCGCACCCCGGTCACCGGCCTGCTCACCGCCGCCGAACTGCTGCCGCCGGGGCGCCCGACCGAGCTCGTACGGGACCGGGCGCAGGCGATGCGCCAGCTCGTCGAGGACGTCCTGGAGGTCGCCCGTCTTGACGGCTTCGCGGAGCGCGCCGAGCTGCAGGAGATCGCCCTCGCCGAGTTCGTCACCCGCCGGGTCCGGGTCGCGGCCCCCGACGCCCGGGTCACCGTGTTGCGCGACGCCCATGTCTCCACCGACCCGCGCCGCTTGGAGCGAATACTCGGCAACCTCCTGGCCAACGCCGCCCGGCACGGCAAGCCCCCGTTCGAGGTCACGGTGGAGGGGCGGGTGCTGCGCGTCCGCGACCACGGGCCCGGCTTCCCCGAGGCGCTGCTGAAGGACGGGCCCAGCCGCTTCCGCACCGGCAGCAAGGACCGGGCCGGCACCGGACACGGCCTGGGCCTGACCATCGCGGTGGGCCAGGCGCGCGTCCTGGGCGCCCGGCTGACATTCCGCAACGCCGAGCCGACGGCGGAGGGGCAGGAGGGCGCGGTCGCGGTGCTGTGGCTGCCGGAGTCCGCGCCCACCAATACGGGCAGCTTCCCGGTCATCGAGGTGCTGGACTGACGTAACGCGTGAGGCGCGGGTAACGCACGAGGCGCGTGTCACCCACTGGACACGTGAAACGCGTGAGGCGCGGGTGGTCGCACCACCCGCGCCTCACGCTTGTCCATCCAGCCGGATCAGACCGCCTCGACCACCGGCATCCGGTCGGCCGGGGCCTGCTCCTCGCCCTTGGGCTTGGGCCCGGACCCGCGCAGCGGGACCTCCTTGATGAACCAGGCCGCGAGGAAGCCGACGACCGCGACCACCGCGCCCCACAGGAAGACCTGGTGCGCTCCGTTCGCGACCGCGTGGGTGTACGCGTCCCTGATGTCCGGGGGCAGCTTCGGGAGCATCGCCGGGTCGAGGTTGGCGCCGCCGGAGGTGACCGCCGCGCCCTTCTCACCGACCCGGTCGACCATCGTGTCCTTCACCTGGTTGGTGAAGAGCACGCCGAGGATGGCGACGCCGAAGGAACCGCCGAGGGTACGGAAGAGGGTGGCGGAGGAGGAACCGACGCCCATGTCCTTCATCTCGACGCTGTTCTGCGCGATGAGCATGGAGGTCTGCATCAGGAAGCCCATGCCGGCGCCGAGCACCGCCATGTAGATGCCCGAGGTCAGGCGGGTGGTGCCGGTGTCCATGAGGGCCAGCAGGAACAGACCCGCCACCATCAGGCCGCCGCCGAGGATGGGGAAGATCCGGTACTTGCCGGTCTGAGTGGTGACCCGGCCCGCGATCAGCGAGACGACCAGCATGCCCAGCAGCATCGGGAGCAGCAGCAGGCCGGAGTTGGTGGCCGAGGCGCCCTGGACGGTCTGCTGGAAGAGCGGCAGGAAGGTCATCGACCCGAACATCACAAAGCCGGTGAGGAAGCCGATCACCGTGATGAGCGAGAAGTTGCGGTTACGGAATATGTGCAGCGGCAGCACGGGCTCGGCGACCCGCCGCTCGACGGCCACGAAGGCGATGAGCGCGGCGACCCCCAGCGCGCCGAGACCGATGATCTGGACCGAGCCCCACGCGTACTCGTTCCCGCCCCAGGTCGTGATCAGCACGAGCGAGGTGATGCCGATGGTGAGCAGCCCCGCGCCGACGTAGTCGATCCGTGCCTGCGCACGCTTCTTCGGCAGATGCAGCACCGTGGTGATCGCGGCCAGGGCGATCACGCCGAGGGGGACGTTGATGTAGAAGATCCAGCGCCAGCCGAGGTGGTCGGTGAGGGTGCCGCCGACCAGCGGTCCGCCGATCATGGCCACGGCCATCACACCGGCCATCATGCCCTGGTACCGGCCGCGCTCCCGGGGCGGGACCAGGTCGCCGATGATCGCCATCACACCGACCATCAGACCGCCCGCACCCAGGCCCTGAAGGGCCCGGAAGCCGATCAGCTGCCCCATGTCCTGGGCCGCACCGGACAGGGCCGAACCGGCCAGGAAGACCACGATGGACGTAAGGAACATGCCCTTACGCCCATACATGTCGCCGAGCTTTCCCCAGATGGGGGTGGAGGCGGCGGTCGCCAGAGCGTACGCGGTGACCACCCAGGAGAGGTGTTCGAGCCCGCCGAGATCGCCGACGATGGTCGGCATCGCGGTGCCGACGATCATGTTGTCGAGCATCGCGAGCAGCATGGCGATCATCAGCGCGAAGATCACCACACCCGTGGAGCGGGGCTTACGGCCGGACGCGGCCTCCCCGCCGGACTGCGGGGCCTCCGCACTGGGCTGCGGTGACGCGGATGGCGCTCCGCCTCCGGACTGTTTCTGGGACATTCTCTCCACTTCCCCCCTGGGGTGCGGCCAATTGCTGCGACCGGCTACTTACTTGCCGCCCGGCTAGTTGAGTACAGTGGAGAAGGTACGGCGTCTACTAGCCGGGCGTCAAGTAAGTTCTGTTCGGCCGCGTACGGCCCCCACGACCACAGGAGAGCACCATGGGCAACACACCGCAGGCGCGCCGGGGCGACACCCGGCAGCGCATCCAGGACGTGGCCTTGGAGCTCTTCGCCGAGCAGGGCTACGAGAAGACCTCGCTACGCGAGATCGCCGAGCGGCTCGAGGTCACCAAGGCCGCGCTGTACTACCACTTCAAGACCAAGGAAGACATCCTCATCAGCCTGTTCCAGGACCTGGCCCGGCCGCTGGACGAACTGCTCGCCTGGGGCCAGCAGCAGCCCCGCACCCTGGAGACCAAGCAGGAGCTGATGCGCCGCTACAGCGTGGCCCTCGAAAGCGCCCTCCCGCTGTTCCGGTTCATGCAGCAGAACCAGGCCGCGATGAGCCATCTACGGCCCGGCGAAACCCTCAAGGACCGCCTGATCGCCGTGGGCGACCTGCTGAGGGACCCCAACGCGCCGCTGACCGACCAGGTCCGCAGCCTCAGCGCGCTCTTCGTCATGCATACGTCCATGTTCGCCATGCAGCACCTCGACGCCGGCCCCGAGGAGAAGCAGAAGGCCGCCCTCGAAGTCGCCCTCGACCTGCTGGCGCAGGCACACCCGCAGGAGAGGCCCGGCACCCCGGACGCGGCCTGACCGGCGCCCGGGGGCCGCACCGGGAGAAGGCCGCAGCGGGGCCACGCGTTTGACGGGGCCCGCCCCACGTCGGGCCCCGTCAGAGCGCATCAGGTCAGTGCGTCAGACCTTGACGCCGTGCGAGCGCAGGAAGGCCAGCGGCTCGACGGCCGAGCCGTAGTTCGGCGTCGTACGGATCTCGAAGTGCAGGTGCGGACCGGTCGTGTTGCCGGTGTTCCCGGAGAGACCTATCTCCTGACCGGTCCCCACGGTCTGGCCCACCGACACCTTCACCAGCGACAGGTGCGCGTACTGCGAGTACGTGTTGTCGGCGTGCTTGATGACGATGGCGTTGCCGTACGCCGGGCCGTCACCGGCGCCGTTGCCGCCGGCCTTGACCACCACGCCACCGTGGACGGCGCGCACCGAGGTGCCGGACGGCACGACGAAGTCCTGCCCGCTGTGGTTGTGCGCCCACAGGTTGCCCGCGAGCCCGAAGGAAGCGCCGATCTGGTACGAGGCGACCGGCGTCACCCAGGAGGCGGCCTTGGCCTCAGCGGCCTTCTTGGCGGCCTCGGCAGCCTTCTGGCGGGCCTCGGCGGCCTGCCGCGCCTTCGCCGCGGCCTCCGCCGCCGCCTTCTTCTCCGCGGCCTTCTTCGCGGCGGCCTGCTCCGCGGCCCGCTTCTTCGCCGCGGCCTCCTTGGCGGCCTTCTCGGCCGCCGCCTTCGCCTTCGCGGCCGCCGCCTTCTTCGCGGCCGCCTTCTCGGCGTCGATCGCCTTCTGAAGGGCGTCCGCCTGCGCCTGCACCGACTTGCTCAGGTCACCGGCCGGAGCCACCGACAGCACACCGCTGCCCTGCGCCGCGTCCGCGGCGAACGCGCCGCCCGCCCCGAGCGCCAGCGAGGCCCCCATGCCCGCGGCCAGCACGGCGGCGCGGGTACGCAGAACGGACTTGCTCGCCTTACGGGATTTGAGGTGCCGGGATTCGAGGTGCCGGGATTTGGCGTTCGGGGACATAGGGGGACTACCTCCGGAAACATGAGTGAGTCCCGGCCGGGGACCGGAACGGACGTTCTTTCGTAACCCGCCCCGGCCATGAGGCCAACCCGCATCACTACTAATCCGCGCCGTACGAAAAGCGGTCGCAGCCACAATTCACCCACGGCTCCGATCGCGATCTGATATTGGCGATCAGGCACCCCAGAATCCGGATCACCAACCTACGATCATGAGGTTGACCTGGCACAATGAGCGATTGGGCAGCCGCGCACGGAAACTCGCCCCACGCTTACGACCGCACGCGCGCCCCACAGTCGAAGGCATTCACTAATTTCCGTAGTAGAGCCTCGGCGCCCTGTGTGCGATATCACCGCGGCATAAGATCACCGATCATCGATCCCGGGCATCCTCGGGCATTCGATGTCCGTTTCGGGACCAAAGACCATACGGTCCTGTACGCTGTCCGCACCAAACCATCGGGGGGATGGGAACGTGGATCCCGCAACCGTCGGCGCTCGCCTCACCTCGGCCGTCGTCACGCCGCTGATCAAGAAGCTCTTCGTGCAGGAGGCTCCGGGCGCCGGTCTGGCCGACAAACCGGTCCGCGTCTCGGGGCTCGTCTCGTTCAAGGGCGAGAAGCGCACCCTGACGGAGAAGAACCTCCACAAGATCGCCGCCGAGCTGGTCGCACGGGCCGTCCAGCACGCCGGGCCGGGGGAACGGCCGTGCCCCGCCGACGAGGACGAGATCGTCGCCATGCACCTGGCGACCACGCTGCAGGCCCTGGGCGACCTCGACATGGACGATGTGCAGGCCGTGCGGCTCGGCCACCAGGCCCTCGCCCGCATGCTCATCGACGCCACCCTGGCCAAGGGCAACAAACTCTTCCTCAGCCAGGCCGCAACGGCGTTCTACCGACGCCTCGTGGACACCGCCTGCCTGCACATCCTGCACTTCTTCACCCAGCGCTCGACCTTTGTCCCCCGCACCCTGGTCGAGCAGAGCGGCCAGCTCACCGACCTCATCGCCAAGATCGACATCCTGATCGAGCGGATCCCGTCCCAGTCGGCCGAGGACGCGGGCTTCGAGAAGGGCTACGCCGACTTCGTACAGAAGAAGCACGGGACGCTGACCATCGTCGGCATCGACCTCAGCCACGCGGAGTCCAGCTGGCCCCTGGATGCGGCGTATCTCAGCCTTGAGGCGATCGCCCCGGCGCGCGACCGGGCCGCGACGGCGCTCGACGGGCACGTCACCGGACTCGACGGGAAGGCCGCCCCAATCGACGGGGACGCAACCCCTCTCGGCGAGCACGTCACCCCGTTCGACGGAGAGATCTCCGCCGCCCCCGAGGCCCCCGTCCCCGAGACCCCCGTCCCAGCCGACCAGGCCCTGTCCGGCCACAGCCGGGTCCTGCTGCGCGGCGTCGCGGGCTCCGGCAAGACCACCCTCGTCCAGTGGCTCGCCGTCTGCGCCGCCCGCCAGGAGCCGCCGCGCGGTATGGAGCAGCTGATCGGCCGTGTCCCCTTCGTTCTGCCCCTGCGCACTGTCGCGCGCCAGGACACCCTCCCCACCCCCGACCGCTTCCTCGCCGCCGTCCACAACCCCCGGCACGGCGCCCAGCCCGCCGGCTGGGCCGACCGCGTGCTGAGCGCCGGGCGCGGGCTGCTGCTCATCGACGGCATCGACGAGATCTCCGAGCGCGACCGGGAGCGCACCCGCGTCTGGCTGAGCGATCTGCTCCTCGCCTACCCCGACAACCTCTGGCTGGTCACCTCCCGCCCCTCCGCCGTCACCGACAACTGGCTGGAGACCGAAGGCTTCGCCGAGTTCGCCCTGGCCCCCATGAGCCACGACGACCTCGGCGCCTTCATCGACCGCTGGCACGACGCCGCCCGCGCGACCTGCCGTACGGACGAGGACCGCACCGCCCTCGACGGCTACCGGTCGGCCCTGCACACCGCCGTACGCACCAAGCCGGACCTCGGGCTCCTCGCCACCAACCCCCTGATGTGCGGCCTGATCTGCGCCCTGCACCGGGCGCGCCGCGGCTATCTGCCGCCCGGCCGCAAGGCGCTGTACGACGCGGCGCTGTCCATGCTCCTCACCCGGCGCGACACCGAGCGCCATATCTACGCCCCCGGCGACGTCCAGCTCGACGAGGAGCCGCAGATCCAGCTCCTCCAGCGGCTCGCGTACTACCTCATCCGCAACGGCGAGGCGGAGCTCGACCGCTCCCAGGCGGAGCGCATCATCGACGACGCGCTCCCCTCCGTCCCCTCGGCCACCGCGCTCGGCGACGCCCCGCGCATCCTGAGCCATCTGCTGCTGCGCAGCGGGCTGCTCCGCGAACCGTCCGTCGGCACGGTCGACTTCGTCCATCGCACCTTTCAGGACTTCCTCGGGGCGAAGGCGGCCGTGGAGGAGGGCGACTTCGGACTGCTCGTCGAGCACGCAGCCGACGCCCAGTGGGAGGACGTCATCCGCATGGCCGTCGCCCACGCCCGCCCGCGCGAACGGGCCAAGATTCTCACTAAGCTGCTGGAGCGGGCCAGGAGCGACTCCGGAAGATTCTTGGTGATCCGCGTCTTCCTGCTCGCCCTGGCTTGTCTGGAGCACGCGCCCGACTTGGACCCCCGGGTGCGTGACGACGTCGCCTCGCTTGCCAAGGGCCTCATCCCACCTAAGAGCACACCACTCGCCCGCGAAATCGCCACGGTGGGCCCGCTCGTCCTGGAACTCCTGCCACCACCGGCCGAGCTCACCGACGACCAGGCCTACCACTGCGTGGTCACCGCCTCCCATGTCGGGACCGACGCGGCCATCCCCTACCTGTCCCAGTTCACCGACCACCCCGCGCTGCTCGTCCGCTCACAGCTCACCACGAGCTGGGGGAGGTTTGACACCGAGCGCTACTTCACCGAGGTAATCGCCCACCTCGACCAGGACGATCTGTACTTCGTGGCCGAGACACAGGAACATTTGCGTCTGCTCGACAGCATGGGCGGCGTGACAAAACTCCTGCTGCGCGGCGACTTCAGCGAGGACGAGCTGTGCACCAGCCCCTCCCTCCGCCAGGTCACCCATCTGAGGCTGGACCGGAACGACGTCCTCACCGACCTGAGTGCCCTGAGCCATCTGTCGGGCCTGCTCGCCCTCGTCCTCACCAGGTGTCCCCGGGCCCTGGACCTCACTCCGCTGTCCGAGCTGTCGCTCCAGAGCCTCGACTTCGCCCCGTTGCCCAGCGGCCAGGCCGGAGGGCCGATCCCCACTGGACTGGGCATGCTGACGACGCTCCGGCAGCTGAAGATCGACATCAGTGGCGGCAGCCCCCTGCCGCGCCGCTTCCCCCACCGGATCACCTGGCTCGACCTGCACGTCCACGCACCGGACCTGGACACCACCTGGATCGCCGAGGCATTTCCCGAACTCCGTCGGCTGGGCATCACCTTCCGAAACAGCCCGGAGGCCAACCGACTCGACCTGACCCCCCTGGCCACCCTTCCCGCCCTCGAGGCCGTCACCGTCGCCCGCGCAGAGATCACCGGCGCCGAATCCCTCACCGATGTCACCGTCACGGCGCTCGACACCGCGCCACCGCTCACGGGCCTCCCGGCCAGGTGACAGCTGGCGACCACATCCATTCTCTGACTAGAGTCAGAGAATGGATGTGGCACAGATCGACCAGGTGCGCCGGTTCAACCGCACCGTCACCGAACGCGTGGGCGTGCTCCACGACCACTACCTGGACCGCGACCGGCCCATCGGCGAGGCCCGGCTGCTCTGGGAGATCGGCGAGCAGGGCCAGGACGTACGGCGGCTGCGCGAACGCCTCGGGCTCGACTCGGGGTACGTCAGCCGACTGCTGCGCTCCCTGGAGCGCGACGGCCTGGTGACGCTGGAGCCGCACCCGGAGGACAGAAGGGTGCGCACCGTCCGGCTCACCGACGCGGGCCGCGCGGAGCGCGCCACGCTCGACCGCCGCAGCGACGAGCTGGCCGGCTCCCTGCTGCAACCCCTCAACGCCGCCCAGCGCACCCGGCTGGTGGCGGCCATGGCCGAGGTCGACCGGCTGCTGACCGCCGTGACGGTCACCGTGGACGCGGTCGACCCGGACCACCCCGACGCCCAGCACTGCCTGCGGTCGTACTTCACCGAGCTGCAGGAGCGGTTCGAGACCGGCTTCGACCCCGCCCGCAGCCTGCTCCCCGACGCGGGCGAACTCCGCCCCCCACGCGGCCTGTTCCTGGTCGCCCGGCTGCACGGCGAACCTGTCGGCTGCGCCGGACTGAAGCTGCCGCCCACCGCCCCGGCCGAGATCAAACGCATGTGGGTCGCGCCCCACACCCGCGGCCTCGGCCTGGCCCGCCGGTTCCTCGCCGAACTGGAGACACGGGCCGCCGAGCACGGCCGCGACGTACTGCGCCTCGACACCAACAAGGCGCTCGACGCGGCGATCGGCCTCTACCACTCCTTCGGCTTCCAGGAGGTGGCGGCCTTCAACGACGAGCCGTACGCGCACCACTGGTTCGAGAAGCGAATCGCCAAGGACTAGGAACGCGCTGGCAAGCCACTTGCCTTCGAGCGCACTTCAATTGCCACGCTGACCGGCACGCAATGCATCTCTCTGCACACTCGCCGGGGAAGGACCGCGCTGTGCCCGAAGTGAACTTCGCGCTCGGAACCATGGGATTCGGTACGAAGGTCGACGCCGCTACGTCGCTGAACCTGCTCGACCGGTTCGCGGACGCCGGCGGGACGCTTGTCGACACCGCCAACTGCTACGCCTTCTGGAACGACCCCAGCGGTCGCGGCGGGCACAGCGAGGAGGTCATCGGGCAGTGGCTGGCCCGCCGCCCCTCCCTGCGCGACCAGATGTACCTGAGCACCAAGGCGGGCGCCCAACCCATCGGCCCCGGCGACTGGCCGGCCAACCGCGAGGGCCTGACGGCGTCAGCGCTCAAGGCCGCCGTCGAGGGCAGCCTGCGCCGACTGGGCACCGACCGGATCGACCTGTACTGGGCCCATATGGAGGACCGTACGACCCCTCTCGCGGAGTCCGCGGAGGCCTTCGGCGCGCTGGTGGCCGAGGGCATCGTGGGGCGGCTGGGGTGCTCCAACCACCCGGTGTGGCGGGTGGAGCGGGCCCGGCAGATCGCCACGGCCAACGGCTGGGCCGGATACACCGCGCTCCAGCTGCGCCACTCCTACCTCCAGCCGCGCCCCGGCGCGCCGGTGCCCGACCAGTCCCACCGGTTCGGCTGGGTCACCGACGAGGTCGTCGACTACGTCGACAGCGAACCGGACCTGTCCCTGTGGGTGTACACCGCCCTGCTGAACGGCTCCTACAGCCGCCCGGACCGCCCCCTCATCGCCGCCTACGACCACCCCGGCACCACCCAGCGGCTGGCGGCCCTGGACAAGGTGGCCGGGGAGCTCGGGGTGAGCCGCAACCAGGTCGTCCTGGCCTGGCTGATCGGCGGAAGCCCGGCCGCCACCCCGATCGTCGGCGTCAGCACCCCGGAACAGCTGGACGAAGCACTCGCCGGAGCCCGTCTGCGGCTGCCCGCCGAACACCGCCGCCTCCTCGACGAGACGGCCTGACGGCCAGGCCGGCCGATGTGCACGGGGCGCTCGCTGTTCCGGCTCGGTGGGCCTCGGTTACTCGGGCGTGCTGACCCACCAGCGCTGCCAGACCGCTCCGCCGCGGCAGCCGACGGTGCGTAGCCCGAGGTCGAAATTGTCGTCCAGGCAAAGCCCGGTGGCGACGTTCTGGTACTCGGCCCAGTGGTCCCAATAGCGGAGATTCCACGCTTGCCAGGGCGTTCCGCCGCCGCAGCCGAAGGTGCGTAGCTTGTGCTCGGGACTGTCGTCCAGGCAGAGCCCGGTGACCACGTTCTGCAACTCGAAGCCGGAGATGTGGTCCCACCCCCTGATCCGCCACTTCTGGAAGTCCTGCTGGTTGCAGCGTTCGGTGCGTACGCCGAACTCCGGGCTGTCGTCCAGGCACCTGCGTGTGGCACTGTTCATCACCGTGGCGATCAGGCCCTGCTCCGCGGCGAGGGGCGCCGCTGTTTCCCCGCCTCTCGGCACCTGTGAAGAGGGATTCTCACCGGCCGATGCGTTCGCCGGAGCCGTGAGGGTCACGGCTCCGGCCAGCGCGAGTGCGCCGAACAGTTTTCCGGTACGCCGCAGCAGCGGGCCGCGAGGTACGTGACGTGTGGCCATAATTCCTCTTTCCATGAGTTTTGCGGCCTCGTTCGCCGCAGCCTCCGCCACCGACGCCTCATCCCCGCCGACCACCGGGAAGATCACCCACCGCGCCGGTACCCGCGCCCTCCGCCCCGACCGAGATCGCTCGTTCAGCTCAACGAGACACCCGGCGAGGGAGAACGGGCCAAGGAAATCGCACAGCGCTACATGTCCCGCCGCCGTAGCTAACAGTCGAACCAGACCACGAGTCGCACATGCTCTGGGCCGTGTAGCTCGGCAAGCGTCCTCATCACGTCCCACACCGGCGCCCAACGGGTCCCCGCCCCGGCAACGGTGTGTCGGCTGAGCGTGCCTGACCGATCGGTTTCGTCCCAGCTGGCAGCCTGCAACTCGGCCCAGTCGATCCACGTCGTTCCGTGCCTGTCCTGTGGTCCGCCCCATGCACTGAACGCGTTCCGCAGTCCGTCCGAGGCGTCCTCCGGCAGACCGCGCCCCTCGGTTAGCGGCCGGAACCCGAAGGAGTTACGGACGCCGAACAGACAGGCGAGGGCGTCATAGGCGTTGCCGGTGTTGAGGAGGAAGAGGTCAATGGCGGCGTACCATTCCGCGTCCTCGTCGTCCTCTCCCCAGATCCGGGCCAAGGGTCTGCACTCGATCATTCCGCTCACGTCGGTGGACATGTCCGCAGTCTGCCGAAAGGACGTTGACCGGCCAGCAGGACGAGCGGTCCGGCACTGGCCAGGACAAGCGCGCGCTCCACTGCGGCCAACAGCGGCCGCCGCGGGTCCCGAAGGTCCGCACGCATGTCAGCAAGCCGCACACCCGGCGCGGCGAAATCCGCCGCCTGCTCGACGAGACCGCCTGACGGCCGGGCCGGCCCACGTATCGTGAAAAGCCGACGTCGGCACGGATGAGCCGGATGACGGGGACAAGGGGGCGGAATGGAGCCGCAGATCGCAGACCTCGCGCGGACGGCCGGGTCCACGGTGGTGGCTCTGATGGCCACCGACGCGTGGCAGCGCGCCCGGGAGCGGATCGTCGCGTTATGGCGCCGGGCCCAGCCGGACCGCGCCGACGGGATCGACGGCGAGCTCGAGACCACGCACGATGATTTGCTGGCCGCGCGTGACGCGGAGGACTCGGAGGACGAGGAGACCCGGCGCGAGCTGAGCGAGGAATGGGCGGGCCGCATGCGGCGGTTCCTCGTCGCGCATCCGGAGTTCGTCGAGGAGTTGCGCCGGATCCTGGACGAGTTGAGCCCGGCCCTGCCGGGCAACGATCAGGCGATGAACACCACCATTCATATGCGGGCCGAAGCCTCCGGCAGCGGCCGGGTCTACCAGGCGGGCCGCGACCAGCACATCACCGAGCGGTGAGCGGCCCGCCTCCCCCGTACGCGGAAGGCCGAGCCTCCGGACACGGACGGGTCTTCCAGTCGGCCGGCGACCAGCACATCACCGAGCACCATCACGCGCACCACTACGCGCCCGGCCCCGGCGCGTCCCTGTTCGCCGGGGCGGCCGCCCCGGGGCCCGGCCCGGACTCCGTACGCGTCCCCCTGGTGGGCCGTGCCCCGGCCGTCCTGAGGGACCGGGCGGACCTGATGCGGCGATTACGTACGGCAGTGGGTGGTGACAGCGGACAGATCCACGTACTGCACGGCATGGGCGGCTGCGGCAAAACGGCGGTGGCCCATGCCCTGTTCGCCGAGGCCGTACGCGACCGGGCCAGGGTCGGCCTCTGGGTCAACGCCTCCGAGCGGCTGTCCCTGCGCGCGGGCATGCTGGCGGTCGCCGCCGACCGGGGCGCGGGCCCCGGCGAGTTGGCCGCCGCGCACAGCGGTCAGCGCGCCGCCGCGGACCTCGTCTGGCACCACCTGGACCACTCCGCCGAGCCCTGGCTCCTGGTGATCGACAACGCCGACGACCCGGCGATCCTGGAGGAGGGCGGCTGGCTGCGCGCCAGCCCGCGCGGCACGGTGCTGGTCACCACCCGCTACGCCACCTCGCGCGCCTGGCGCGGAGCGGTCCTGCACCCCGTCGGGGTGCTGCCCACCGAGGACGCGGCCCAGGTCCTGTGCGACCTCGCGCCCCACGCGGGCACCCCGGCGGCGGCCGAGCAGGTCGCCCTCCGCCTCGGCTGCCTCCCGCTCGCCCTGACCCTCGCGGGGTCCTATCTGCACCACCAGCTACTGGAGTCCTGGTCCATGGACGAGTACCGAAACCGCCTCGAAGCCGACCCGACCGGCCTCATCGACCAGGGCGCGGCCCTGGATTCCGCCCGCCCCGAGTCCCGCCACCTGGTCAGCCGAACCTGGCAGCTGTCCCTGGACGCCCTCGCCGACCAGGGCCTCCCCGAAGCGACGACACTGCTACGGCTCCTGTCCTGCTGGAGCCCGGACCCGCTTCCGCTCGCGGTTCTGTCCCCAGCATCGCTGGGCGCGACGGGCCTGCTGGACGCCGCACGCGTCGAACCGGCGTTGCGGGGGCTGCTCGACCACTCCCTGGCCACGATCGTCTCCGCGCCGGGCGGGTTCGCGGATACGGATGGGGACCAGCCGGTGCGCTGCGTCCAAGTGCACGGCGTACTCCTGGACAGCGTCGCCTCGGGCACCCCCGCCGACCAGCGCCCAGCCCTGACGGAGGCGGCGGCCACGCTGTTGGAGGCGGCGCTTCCGGCGGACGGCGGGGTCGGGGACGGGTTTGTTGCGCTACTTGTGCCGCATGCGGTGCGGTTGCTGCGCGAGGGAGACGTTAGGACGGCGGAACGGGTGGTGGGGTTGGCCGTACGCCTCGCTGAACGCGTTCATGAGACCGGTGACTACTCCGCCGCCCTGGCCCTGGCCCAGGAGGCAGCGGGGGCGGCGGAACGGGTGCTCGGCGCTGAGCACCGGCTGACGTTGAGCGCGCTACAGCGCGCGGGGCGCTCGTTGTTCCGGCTCGGTCGCATCGCGGAGTCGGAGGAGGTTCACAGCCGGGTGCTGCGCGTCCGCGAGCGCGTCCTGGGGCCCGACGACCCCGACACGCTCGAGTCGTGTCACGGGCTCCAGCAACCGCTCTTCAGGTTGGGGCGGCGGGCTGAAGCGCTGTCCTTGCTGCGTCGCGCGGCCGAGGGGCTGCGGAGCGCTTTGGGGGTGGAGCATCCCAGGGCGCTGCGCAGCCGGGCGATGCTGATCGAAGGTCTTGCCGTGTGCAAGGAAGAGGCAGAATTCGACCGGACGTCTCCGCAGACCGTCGAAGACTGCGCGCAGTACCTGGGTTGCGATCACCCCACAACGCTTGCGGCCAGGCATACGTACGCCTTCGGGGTGTCCCGCTTCGGCAGAGCGGAAGAGGCCGAACCACTCGCTCGACGGGCACTGGCCGACCGCGAGCGCATCCAGGGGCGGGCCCACCCCAAAACGCTCGCCGTCACGGCCCTGCTCGGCTACGTCACGGCGTCGCTCGGCCGTTGGGGCGAGGCCATCCAGCTGACTCGACGTTGCATCGAAGCACGGGAGCGAGCACTCGGGCCTGAGCACCCCTTCCTCGTGGAGAACTACTCGGAATTGGCCGACTACCTCGCTCGCGCGGGGCAAACGGACGAGGCCGAAAGACTGGCGCGTGAAGCCTTCCCCCTGTGTGAGCGGATTCTCGGCCCCGACCACGCCGCCACGCTTCGGGTGCGTCAAGTGCTGGCAGGTGACTAACGCGTCCTGCCGAATCGGGCTCGCTCAGCCTTCAACAGCCGCTGGTAGTCCGCGAGCACGCGCAGCATCCCGAAGCCGGTCCCCAGGGGGACCGTCCCGACGACCAACAGCGGCCGCCGCGGGTCACGAAGAGCCGCACGTATGTCGGGAAGCCACACGCCCAGCGCGGCGAACTCGTCCCGAACAATGTCGGCGACCCGCTCACCGGGGGCCTGAGCGGTCACGCCTTGGCCCCCGGCGGGAGGCTGAGCTCGAACCACACGGCCTTGCCCGTGCCGTCGAGTTGTCCGTCAACCGTCAGGCCGCACACATCCGAGAGCGCGGTGACCAGAAATAAGCCGCGCCCGTGTGTGTCGTCGTTCGCCGCGCGGCGGGGTGACGGCAACGCGGGGTCGTCGTCGTGCACCGCGACCCGCACCCGGGTGCACTCGATCGTGGCGGCGAGCCGCACGTCCCCCTTGCCGTGCTGATGCGCATTGGTCACCAGCTCTGATGTGCACAACGCCGCCGTGTCGGCGAGTTGGCCAGCCCGGAGGCCACGAGCAGATTGCGTACGAAGTCTCGGCACAGCCTGGGCGCGATGGGGATGCCGGGGGCGGACAAGGTGTAGTGGTGCGGAAGTTGCTCGGTTCCGCCGATGGAATTCCCGGGGTCAGCCGCGCCCGGCTCTGCATGTACTCCCCATGAGACGCCTCCGTGGCGTTCCGTAGGTGAGGGATCTGACGGATCCCCTACGTGATTCAGCCAACACACACTGCAGGGATAGACTCATCAGATCTGCCACCCACTCCCCATCGAGTGGACCGATACACACACCCACGGGCAGACTGTGGGCGGAACCTCCAGGAGGCCTCTGCCTTGGCACTTCGGACCGTCATCACCGAGCGGCAACGCCGACTCGGTTCAGAACTCCGAAGGTTGCGCGAGCAGGCTGGCTTGTCCATCAACGAGGCAAGCTCGCGGGTCGGCATGGGCGCCACACATCTGAGCCATGCAGAGGCGGCCCGCACCGCGATCGCGCTCGATCGACTGCGCGCCTTGATGCAGGCCTACGGGGTCAGAGATGAGCCCTACGCCGACGCCCTTGTCAGTCTCTCGGAGGACAAGGGCAAGGGCTGGTGGAGCGATTACAGGGGCGGTCTCTCGTCGGCCGCGTTGGACTTGGCCGAACTCGAATCCCGGACCAACAGCATCCGTTCTTACGAGTCACTGTTCATCCCGGGCATCCTCCAACTCGAGGACTACACACGCGCCATCTTCCGAGCCAACGACACTGTCACCACTCCGGAAGGCATCGACGAAGCGGTCAACTTCAGGCTGAGTCGCCAAAGGATCCTCACGAGCGATGAGCCGCCGGAGGTCCACGCCGTGATTCACGAGGCTGCACTACACATGCGATTCGGCGGCGCAGCAGTAGCTCGCAAGCAGCTCCTGCGCCTCGTAGAGCTGGCTGAGCTACCGCACGTGAGGATCCAGGTCCTACCCTTCACAGCAGAGGGGGTGTCCGCCGTGAACACCCCGTTCTGTCTCCTCACCTCACATGGGGGAGCACTTGAGACCGTGCAGATGGATCACGCGGACCAGTCCATGCTTCTGCACACCCCAGATTCGATCGGCCAGTACCAGAAACAGTTCGACCAGCTATGCTCGATCGCTCTTCCTCCGGTGAACGCCAAGGTCACGTCCCTCAATCACGAGGGGTGGGATTCACTGGGGCTGATCCAATACGTCCTCTACAGCCACTATTAGGAATCGCGATCATGCCCATACTCAACTGGCGTAAGTCTTCCTTCAGCACCTCCGGGGCCAACTGCGTGGAACTCGCCACCGCCCACGCCCACATACACATCCGGGAGAGCGACGAGCCCGACACCATACTCCGTACGACCCCCGCCACCCTGCGGCGCTTCATACGGGCCGCGAAGACCGGCGGGCTCGACCACACCATCTGACCCACCCGGGCAGCCGCACGTCCACCTCCGTTCTGTGGAACGGCATTCGGCCCGGGCGGGTGCGGGCATCGTCTCGCGCCTTCGGCGCAAAGCGGGCAGCAGCGCGGACGGAGGGGGCCGGGCCCGCGCTGTGGCCGTCCGGCGGGCTAGTTGGGGCGGGGCGGAGCATCCGGCTGCCGGTGGGCGAAGCGGGTGCCCGGCGCCGATAGGGAATTCCTGTGCCCCCTCCCAGTGGTCCCCGTGTCCCCGCCGGGCGGGACCACCGGGAGGGGGATGGTGGTCGGCTGTCCTGCGGGCTGGGTGACTATTCGCGGTAGTTGTGGGGTGGGTTGGTGTAGGTGTGGCCGGTGGGTGCGGTCCAGGTGGTGACCCCGGTGTCCGGATCCCTGGTGACTCGCCATCCGGGGTGGTGGGTCTTCATCAGGTGGTGCCGTCGGCACAACGGGCCCAGGTTCTCGGGGACGGTCTGTCCCCCGGCCTCCGGATTGTCATGGTCGAAGGGCTGGACGTGGTCAAGGTCGCAGCGGTGGGCGGGCATCTGGCAGGTGGGGAAAGCGCACCGGCCGTCCCGGGCGATCACATGCCGCTCCGTCTCCGCCGTCGGCTTGTACGTCGTCGGGTCCGTCTTGACCAGCATCCCGGTCTTCGGCTCGATGATCAGCCGCCGCCAGATCGTCCCATCGGCGAACGCGATCTCCCGCGCCTGCCCCGCGGTGATCGGCCCGTACCCCTTCAGCTGCGCGGGCTCCTCGCTCTCCCCGATCAGGACATCCAGCGGGACGGTGACCTGCACGATGGCCGCCGACCGGCCACCGGGCGACTGCTCCCCGGCATTGCCGGTGCTGCTGGCCGTGCTGGTGCGGTTGACGACCAGGTCGAACAGGGCGTCCACCCGCTTCTGCTCCAGCGTGCGCCCCTCATCCGGCAGCGTGCCGGCGTGGGCATCAACGGCCTGGTTCATACGGGCGGCCTGCTCGGCGGGCAGGATCGCGCCCCACATGGCCATGCCGTCATCCTGCGGGTAGTGGACCATCTGCCGCTCGCGCTTCCGCTTGCCATGCCGCTCCTCCGCCCCATACGGATCGGCCCGGACGATCTCGCGCCGCAATGCTCGCCGGGTCTGCCCAGTGGCCAGGTCCGGCATTTTCCCGGCGATCGTGGCTTCGACCTGCGCGGCAAGCAGCGGGTCAAGGACGCCACAGGCCTCGGTGACGGCGACGGCCTGCATATAACAGATCTCGCCGCGCTCCAGCAGCCCAAGCGTGGTCGGGTAGTGGCTGTCGAGCTCCCGGGCCACCTGAAGCCGCTTGCCCGCCGTCGTCCCTGACAGCTTCAGCGCACAAGCCACTTCCTCACACGCGAAGTTCCACTCACCCTCGACGCTCTCGTTCCACTGCCCCTCCGGCAACGCCGCCTGCGCATCGCCATCCAATGCCGCCAGGATGTGTACCTGCTGTGCCTGGATCCACGCCACATGCCGCTCCAGGGCCTTGAGCGCGTCGATACGGCCGACATGGGACAGCCTCTCCGGATCCAGCAGCGGCAGCACGACCGCGGTCTGCGGCCCCGGAGCCATGTCGGCGAGGTAAGCAGCCCATTCATCCGGCGTCCCCGGCACCAACACCGAAGCCGAAGCCGGACGAACGGTCTCCGTAGTAGTGGTCGTAGCATTGCCCCCCATGGCGATCACCCCCCAGTGATGCGCTCAACACCCGCCTCCCCAGCGGGTTCAACACCTCCATTCTCGCTCACTCTCCGTGATGCAACCAGGTCGCAGCCCCAATACCATCCCTTCGAGTGACTGTTCGGAACCCGGAACTCCACCCACACTCGCCTGCCGACCACACCCCAACCTCGCCCAGCCAGACGGCCACGGCGCGGGCCCCGCCCCCTCCCTCCCCGCTGCCAGCCGCTTTGCGCCGAAGGCGCGAGACGAAACCCTCACCCGCCCGAACCGAATGCCGCCGAACGACGCGTAGGCAGCGCACAGCGAGGCGGAGCGCACCCACTACCTCTACCGGGCACGCCCCGCCTCGCGCGTCTTCCATCGGCTCCCGCCGTGTTATGCCCTCACCACGCCGCGAGAGACAGAGACAGCGGAAGAGGGAGAGAGCAGACCGCGCCGTGCTCTACTGCGGCTTGAAGGACCGGATCTGGTAGCTGCCCTGCAGGTTGCCGCCCGCGCCGGCGGGCGTGGAGCCTACGCGGGAGTGGTAGTTGGTCTCGGTGTAGTACTGCTTCCGCTGCCCCGTTCCGTTCCACACAGAGCGAACGTTCTGGCCGTTCCGGATGAAGGAACAGTCGTCGGCGGTGTTCGCCTTGCTGGGCTGCGACCACTGACATCGGGTGCCGCCGCCGTCCCAGTCGCTGTAAATGCAGAAGTACCCCGGGGAGCAGCTGAAGGCCGCCGGGCGGGCCGGGGCCGTGGGGGCGGCGGTCGCGGAGGGTGCGGCGCCGAGGGCCGCTACCAACGCGGCCGAGGCGATGGCGAATGAGCGAGCACGAAGCATGACAAGGGCTCCTTCCATACGCGGGTGCCGCGACCGGGCACACCGAGCGCCCGGCGCGGAGCACATGACACTCATCGCAGTGTGCGCGCGTGGCCCAGGCGCATTGCCGGAGTCCTGGTGGAGCACCACTGGAGGGCAGAGCCCGGAGCAGAGCCCGGCAGTCAACAGTCAGCAGTCAGCGGGCCACATCCATCCGCTGGGTGCCGATGACGGACAGCAGCCGCAGCGCCTCCTCGGAGGGCGAGCCGGGGTCGGCGGTGTAGATGACGACCTGCTGGTCCTGGCCGGTGATGGCGAGGACGTCGCAGTTGACGGTGACCGGGCCGACCAGCGGGTGCTGGAAGGTCTTGCACAGCGTTGGCTCGGCGCATACGTCATGGGAGGCCCACAGCCGGGCGAACTCCTCACTCCCGGCAAGGAGTTCACCCACCAGCTCGGTCACCTCGGGGTCGTCGGGGTAGCGGGCGGCGGTGGCGCGCAGCCGCTGGGCCGAGTTGCGGGCGAACGCGTCCGCGTCGGACACCCCGTACAGCCGCTGCCCGTCCCGGTGCGGCCCGAGGAAGACGCGGCGCACGAGGTTGCGGTCGCGCCGCGGGAGGGCGGAGAAGTCCTCCATGAGGGCGGCCGCCAGATCGTTCCAGGCGAGCACTTCGAACGTCGCGGACATCACCGTCGCGGCGGCCTGCGGCAACCGGTGCAGCAGGTCGAGGATGCTCTGCCGCACCTCGCGCGAGGGCCCGGGCAAGGGGCCGGGCGGCGCGCCCGCGAGGTGGTGGAGGTGGTCTCGCTCGGCGTCCGTGAGGCGCAGGGCGCGGGCGAGCCCTGCCAGGACCTCGCGGGACGGACGCGGGGCACGGGCCTGCTCAAGCCGGGCGTAGTACTCGGTCGAGATGAACGCCAGCTGCGCCACCTCCTCGCGGCGCAGCCCCGGGGTGCGGCGCCGCGGCCCGGCGGGCAGCCCCACGTCGGCGGGGGTGATCCGCTCACGCCTGCTGCGCAGGAAGTCCGCCAGTTCTCGTCTGTCCACACCTCCAGTGTGGGCGGATGTCGCGGCGCCGAGCCAGGTACCGCCGGTGCCTGGATAGCCGATACGGCCGGGCGCAGGCTCGCTGCCATGGACAACACACCCGACACCGGCACACCCGACACCGGCACACCCCACGCCGACACACCCGACACCGGCACACCCCACGCCGGCACACCCGACACCGGCACACCCGACACCGGCACACCCCACGCCGGCACACCCGACACCGGGACACCCCACGCCGACACATCCGCCCCCGCGCCCCTGGGCCTGCTGGCCGGCAAGGTCGCGTTCATCACGGGTGCCGGGCGCGGCATCGGCGCCGCCGCGGCGCGGCTGTTCGCCCGGGAGGGCGCCAGGGTGCTGCTCGCGGCCCGTACGGAGGCCCAGCTCAAGGCGGTGACCGAGGAGGTCGGGGCGGCGGGCGGCACCGCGGACTACGCGGTGTGCGACCTGGCCGACCCGGCCAGTGTCCGGGCCGCCGTGGAGCGTGCCGTGGACCTGTACGGCCGCCTCGACGTCGCCTTCAACAACGGCGGGACGTTCGTGCCGCCGGGCCCCATGGACCGGGTCAGCGAGGCCGACTTCGACTACGTCTACGCAGTGAACCTCAAGGGCCCCTGGCTGGCCATGGCCGCCGAGGTCGACGCCATCCGGGCCACCGCCGGGACGGGCGCCATCGTCAACAACTCCAGCGTCGGCAGCCTCAGGGGCAACCCCGAGCTGCCCGCCTACGGCGCGATGAAGCGGGGGCTCAACAGCCTCACCGAGTCGGCCGCCGTCACCTACGGCCCGGAAGGCATCCGCGTCAACGCGATCGCCCCCGGCGGCACGGCGACCGAGATGATCCGCACCTGGGAAGCCGAATCGCCCGGTCTCCTCGAACGCATCACCGCGCGGACCCCGCTGCGCCGCCAGGCCGACCCCGACGAAGTCGCCCAGGCCGCCGCCTGGCTGCTCAGCGACCGCGCCTCGTACGTAACCGGCGCGATCCTGCCGGTCGACGGCGGCGCGCGGGCCTGAGTGGTCCGTTCCGGAAGTCCTTCGGGGGTTGAGCACGCGACTTCATGAGGCGGTGAGGACGATCTTGCCCGTGATCTCCCTGCGTTCCAGAGCGGCGTGTACGTCGGCGGCCTTTGCAAGCGGGTGGTACGCGGCGACGCTGGGCTCGATCCCGCCCGTGTGGGCCAGGGCGAGCAGCCGCGCCAGGCCGGCGCGGTACCAGTCGCGGTTCGCGTTCAGCTCCTTGGGGAGCATGCACAGGGCGGTCCGTCGACCGGGGCGCATGTTCATCAGCTTGACCCGGGCGGCGCCGCGGATGGTGTCGCCGATCATGTGGCCTGGGCGGCCGACGAAGGCGTAGCTGACCAGCACGCCGCCCGGGGCGAGAATCCGGTAGCTCTTGGCGAGGTTGGCGCCGCCGATGTGGTCGAACACCGCTTGTATTCCGTGGGGTTCACGTTCGCGGATGACGGTCTCGAAGTCCTGGCGCCGATAGTCGATGTGCTCGACGCCGTACCGGGCCAGACGCTCTGCGCTGCCAGGGGCGGAGGCGGTGCCGTACATCCGCAGCCCGCTGCGGCGACCGAGCTGGCTGAGCGCCTGGCCGACTCCGCCGCCGGCCCCCTGGATCAGGACGGTGCCGCCGCGGGCCACCCGAGCGTGCGTCTCCAGCACGCTCAGCGCCGTGAGGTAGTCCAGCGGCACCGCCGCCGCGAGGTGCGGGTCCAGTCCGTCGGGGAGCGGCACCAGCAGCCAGTCCGGGAGCACGGCGTATTCGGTGTAGGCCCCCATCTTGGGCAGGGCGGCAGCCACCAGCGTGCCTGGCGCCAAGCCCTCGCCGTGGGTGTCGACCACCTCGCCGACCAGTTCGTAGCCCGGGCTGAACGGCACCTTGCGCTGCAGGAGGTACTCGCCGGCCCGGGCCATCAGGTCGGTGAACCCCACGCCTGCGGCGAGCACCTTCACCCGCGTGTGGCCCGGGGGTGGGGCGGCGACAGTCGTCTCGACCTCGCGCAGCTCCTCGACGCCGCCGAACCGTTCCACGACGATCCGCCGGTTGGGGACCGTCTCGTATTCCTGGGGTGCCATAGCTCTTGTGTCCTCCGTGTCGGGGCGACGCCGACGATGATCAACGTCGCGTCATTCAATGTCGCGTCATTAGATTACACGACACATATTGCCTGCGCGAGGCAGCTGAGGGAAGCAGCTCCATGCGGCAGCCGGACTACGCCACGGGGCGCCCCGCTCGGCGGGCCACGGCGTCGCCCGCACTCTGGCCCTCCACCAGCGAGCGCAAGAACCCCAGCACGCCGTCCAGGTCGTGCCTCGCACCGGCGGCCTCGATTCCGCGATGCAACTCCGCCTCGGCCCCGGCCACTTCACGCGCGATCTTGCCGCCCGCCTCCGTCAGCGTGAGCTCCACCTGGCGCCGGTCCTGACTGCTCGGGACCCGTCGCACCAGATCGGCCGCCACCAGCCGGTCGACCAGTCGGCTCGGGTTGCTGCCGCTCTCACAGACCAGCAGTTCGCCAAGCCCGGACATGGTCAGCGGCTGCCGCTCCGCGAGCAGACGCAGCACCTCCGCCTGCGCCGGGGTGACCCCTAGCGGGCGCAACGCCCGGGCAAGGCGCAGATTGCCCTCTCGCTGCGCGGCCAGAATCAGGTATCGGACCTCTTCGACCGGCTCCATGACAGCATCCCCTCGCAGTGCAGAACAGGGCGATTACGTTACACGACATCGATTGCCTGAACCCGGGTGCCACCGCTTTCTATGCCGGGCGGACTTCCGGCCTGACCAGGCCCCGCTATCCGGGTGTCCGACTGAGTACCCGCAATTGATACAGCCCGGGAGCCGGGGAGGGCGGCCGGCCACGAATCCGCGGATGTGCGGGCAGATCTGCGCACAATCGATCTCACCCGGGAACCGAAGATCCAGCCGCCGCAGAAGCCCTCGCACCGGATGCTCATCGACGGCAGGGCGGACATCCGTACCGGACTATTGCGTGAGCCCGCGCCGGACGCGATCGATTTCGCGCACCGGACCTTCCAGGACTACCCGCACCGGACCTTCCAGGACTGCGTGCAGCGGGCCTTCCAGGACTATCTGAGCGCGAGAGCGGCCGCCGAACGGCATGATTTCGACTTCCTGATCGAACACGACCACGAGGACGACCGGGAAGAGGTGATCAGAATGTCGCCTGGGCGCACCGCTATACCCGGGATCCGGTCCGCCCGACCGCCTTGGAACGGGCTCGGGGCTTGGCTGGATCAGCCCTATCGTGCTGGAAATACTGCCCGATCCGACAGTTGTCCCGGACAAGGAAGCGCACCGGCTGCGGGACCGCACTTCCTGGGCCATACGCTCCGTGCTCGCCATGGCCTGGCAGCGTTATGACACCGACCGCTACGCGGATGAAATCATCGCCCATCTCGATGAGCGGGAACTCGACTTTCCGGTGTCGAACCTGCAAGAGCCGCACGACGCCGACGTGACCGGGGTCCCCGAGGGCGTACAGGTCATCGTGACGCGGCCCTGAGGGGTTCTCGCCCCGAGGGCCGACCCAAACGCGCCAGGGCCCCAGGAGGGCTTCCAGGGGCTTTTACGGGCCCCCTGCCCGCCCTGCTCGGCAATGGGGCCCTGCAAGGGCCTCAAGGCCGCCTCCAGAGACCCTTGGAACCCCGCTTGAGCACGTCGAGCAAAAAGGGCTGCCCCGGACCGTTCACACGGTCCGGGGCAGCCCCTGGGCGCTGTGCGCGACTCCCGGGCGGGAGGTCACGCCTCCTTGCTGAGGTTCGGGCCCGCGCCGCCTGCCGCGGACTCGATCGGCGGGGTGTCCGGCAGGGCCGACTTCTCCTCGCCGCGGAAGGTGAACTTCTTCTCCTCACCCTCACCCTCGGTGTCCACGACCACGATGTGACCGGGGCGCAGCTCGCCGAAGAGGATCTTCTCCGACAGCACGTCCTCGATCTCGCGCTGGATGGTCCGGCGCAGCGGCCGGGCGCCCAGCACGGGGTCGTAGCCCTTCTTGGCCAGCAGCTTCTTGGAGTCGCCGCTGAGCTCGATGCCCATGTCGCGGTCCTTGAGCCGCTCGTCCACCTTGGCGATCATGAGGTCGACGATCTGGATGATGTCTTCCTCGCTGAGCTGGTGGAAGACGACCGTGTCGTCGACGCGGTTGAGGAACTCGGGCCGGAAGTGCTGCTTGAGCTCCTCGTTGACCTTCGCCTTCATCCGCTCGTAGCCGGTCTTCACATCGCCCTGGGCGGCGAAGCCCAGGTTGAAGCCCTTGGAGATGTCCCGGGTGCCGAGGTTGGTGGTCATGATGATGACCGTGTTCTTGAAGTCCACGACCCGGCCCTGGGAGTCGGTCAGGCGACCGTCCTCCAGGATCTGCAGCAGCGAGTTGAAGATGTCCGGGTGGGCCTTCTCGACCTCGTCGAAGAGGACCACGGAGAACGGCTTGCGGCGCACCTTCTCGGTGAGCTGGCCGCCCTCCTCGTAGCCCACGTATCCGGGCGGGGAGCCGAAGAGCCGCGAGACGGTGTGCTTCTCACTGAACTCCGACATGTCGAGCGAGATCATCGCGTCCTCGTCGCCGAACAGGAATTCGGCGAGGGTCTTGCTGAGCTCGGTCTTACCGACACCGGACGGGCCCGCGAAGATGAACGATCCACCGGGGCGCTTGGGGTCCTTCAGACCCGCACGCGTGCGCCGGATGGCCTGGGAGAGCGCCTTGATGGCGTCCTTCTGGCCGATGACGCGCTTGTGCAGCTCGTCCTCCATGCGCAGCAGGCGGGAGGACTCCTCCTCGGTGAGCTTGAAGACCGGGATGCCCGTGGCCGTGGCCAGGACCTCGGCGATCAGCTCCTCGTCCACCTCGGCGACGACGTCCATGTCGCCGGCCTTCCACTCCTTCTCGCGCTTCGCCTTGGCGGCCAGGAGCTGCTTCTCCTTGTCGCGCAGGCCCGCGGCCATCTCGAAGTCCTGCGAGTCGATCGCGGACTCCTTCTCCCGGCGCACATCGGCGATCTTCTCGTCGAATTCGCGCAGGTCCGGCGGTGCGGTCATGCGGCGGATACGCATCCGGGAGCCGGCCTCGTCGATCAGGTCGATCGCCTTGTCCGGCAGGAAGCGGTCCGAGATGTAGCGGTCGGCCAGAGTGGCGGCCGCGACCAGGGCGGAGTCCGTGATGGAGACGCGGTGGTGCGCCTCGTAGCGGTCCCGCAGGCCCTTGAGGATCTCGATGGTGTGCGGCAGCGACGGCTCGGCGACCTGGATGGGCTGGAAGCGGCGCTCCAGGGCAGCGTCCTTCTCCAGGTACTTGCGGTACTCGTCGAGCGTGGTCGCGCCGATGGTCTGCAGCTCGCCGCGGGCCAGCATGGGCTTGAGGATGCTCGCGGCGTCGATCGCGCCCTCGGCGGCACCCGCACCCACCAGGGTGTGGAGCTCGTCGATGAACAGGATGATGTCGCCGCGGGTGCGGATCTCCTTGAGCACCTTCTTCAGGCGCTCCTCGAAGTCACCGCGGTAGCGGGAGCCCGCGACCAGGGCGCCCAGGTCGAGGGTGTAGAGGTGCTTGTCCTTGAGGGTTTCGGGCACCTCGCCCTTGACGATGGCCTGGGCCAGGCCCTCGACGACCGCCGTCTTGCCGACGCCGGGCTCGCCGATGAGGACCGGGTTGTTCTTGGTGCGGCGCGAGAGCACCTGCATGACCCGCTCGATCTCCTTCTCGCGCCCGATGACCGGGTCGAGCTTGGATTCGCGGGCGGCCTGGGTGAGGTTGCGGCCGAACTGGTCCAGGACGAGCGAGGTGGAGGGGGTGCCCTCCGCCGGGCCGCCGGCCGTGGCGGCTTCCTTGCCCTGGTAGCCGGAGAGCAGCTGGATGACCTGCTGCCGGACCCGGTTCAGATCGGCGCCCAGCTTCACCAGGACCTGGGCTGCGACGCCCTCGCCCTCGCGGATCAGGCCGAGCAGGATGTGCTCCGTGCCGATGTAGTTGTGGCCGAGCTGAAGGGCCTCGCGGAGCGAAAGCTCCAGGACCTTCTTTGCACGGGGGGTGAAGGGAATATGACCGGACGGGGCCTGCTGGCCCTGGCCGATGATCTCCTCCACCTGCTGGCGGACCGCCTCGAGCGAAATCCCGAGGCTCTCCAGGGCCTTAGCGGCGACACCCTCACCCTCGTGGATCAGGCCCAGGAGGATGTGCTCGGTGCCGATGTAGTTGTGGTTGAGCATCCGGGCTTCTTCCTGAGCCAGGACGACAACCCGCCGCGCGCGGTCGGTGAACCTCTCGAACATCGTTAATCGCTCCTCAGAGCGGTCAGGCAGTAAGGGGGCGCTCCCCTCTCTGTCCTTCCGCAGCTTAGTCCCGCAAGCGGGGACCGCTCATTCCAACTGCCGACACCCGTCCGGATCACCCCCGCTCTTGCGAGGAAGGCAGCGCTGCCCCCTTTCCCCGAACAGCCGACAACAGCTCCAACCCGATGGTGCGAGACGATGTTCCCGCAGGCCAGGCATCTACGCTCGCCGCCACTACGCCCGTGGCGAACGCGATCGCTTCCCGGCCCGTGGACCGCCCCTCCCACTAGGCATGTCTTACCCGCATGGGCTGACACTCCATGCGGCGCGAGCGGGTTCCCTCCGCTACGGGCGAACAACCTTGCGCCCGTTCACCACTCCTGTAGACCCCTTGGCCGATACGGAACGCATCTCCGTCGCGACACTGCGCAATCGGGGCGCGCGTCACTGTACGTGACCTCACGTAACTTTCGAAGAGGGACGCAGTTGCTCCGGGCATGGCCCTCACGACCCGGGACATCCCTGTCCCGGCAATCCCTGCCCCGGACATCCGTGCCCTGGAGATCCCGGCCGCGCCCGCCACGCCCGGCGCCCCCGGGGCGTGGGCTCAGTGGTACGAGGGCGGGCTGGGATGGCCGACGACCGGCAGCGATCCCGTCGAACTGCTCACGGGGGTGCGCTTCGACGTGCTGGAGCTGCCGGCCGACGCCGGTTTCGCCTTGCTGCGGCGCGTACCGCGGACCGGTCCGGTCGCGGTGGAGGGCCCCAGAATGCGGCTATTGGTGGCCGCGGGCAGCGCCGACGAGCTGCCGGGGCTGCTCGACTGGCTGGAATGGGGCGAGGTCCCCCTCGATCTGACCGCGATCGGTGCGGGCGGCCGGATCATCGCGCCTTGTCCCCCCTCCCGGCCGTTTGGGACGGCACTCGGGGAGCCGAGCCCGCAGGAGGCCGCCGTATGGCTGCGACCTCCCGAGCCGGGGAGTGAGGTGGAGCCGATGCTGCCAGTGGCAGGGTTCGGGGGCGATGGGGACGCCCCCGATCTCGTACGGCTCGTGGGTGCGGCGGCCACTGAGTGCCACCGTGCCCGGTTGTTGCGCGGTCGGCTCTTGCCGGGACAGCGGGGAGCCCGGCGAGCCGGAGAAGCCTGAGAAGGTGACGCGCTCAGGCGTTCGCCTTCTCGTACGCCTCACGCACAGTCGCCGGAACACGCCCGCGGTCATTGACCTCGTAGCCGTTCTCCTTGGCCCAGGCGCGAATCTTCGCGGTGTCCTGGCTGCCACCGGTCGTCGCACGCGCCGCCGCCTTACCGCGAGCAGCGGCCGCCCGGCCACCGGTACGACGGCCACCCTTGGTGTAGGGCTCCAGGGCGTCACGGAGCTTGTCCGCGTTGTCCGTGGTGAGGTCGATCTCGTAGCTCTTGCCATCCAGTGCGAACGTCACAGTCTCGTCCGCCTCGCCGCCGTCGAGGTCGTCGACAAGAAGGACCTGAACCTTCTGTGCCATGGGGTTCCTTTCCGAGAAACCGGGGAGCTCGGGCCGCAGCGTTAGGCGCTGATGTCCCCACCCCCCAGGTAATTACACTACGGGAGAATAGGAAACCGCTTTTCCGGGAAAAACACAAACCCCCGGGGAAGGTTCGATCGATGGACCGCACGGGAACCATCTGTTCCGGAGCTATGTGATAGGGGAGCGATTCGGACATAGGGACCGCGATCACAGTTGCAGAAGCATCCGGCTGTTGCCAAGGGTGTTCGGCTTCACCCGTTCGAGACCAAGGAACTCCGCGACGCCCTCGTCATAGGAACGCAGCAGCTCGCTGTAGACATCACCGTCGACCGGCGTCTCGCCGATCTCCACGAAGCCGTGCCTGGTGAAGAAGTCGACTTCGAAGGTGAGGCAGAAAATGCGCCGTACGCCGAGCCAGCGCGCCGTTTGCAACAGCTTGTCGAGCACCAGGTGGCCTACACCACTGCCCTTCACGGCGGGATCCACGGCGAGAGTGCGAACCTCCGCGAGGTCTTCCCACATGACATGCAGTGCCCCGCAGCCAATGACCTCCGCGTCGCCGTCCCGCTCCGCCACCCAGAACTCCTGGATGTCCTCGTAAAGCGTCACCGTCGCTTTGTCGAGGAGGATGCGATCGGCCACGTAGCTGTCGATGAGGCGGCGTACGGCCGGCACATCAGAGGTCCGGGCACGTCTGACGGTGACTGCTTTAGATTGAGCCAAGGACATGCTCGGACGCTATCGCCGGTGTCATCGCCGCGACTCACCGGGGCTCTCACCGGGCTCTTCGAGTTGAACGACACGCATCGCATCTCGCAGCGCATCTCGCTGCTCTTCGGACATCATCCCGAAGAACGCGACGAGCGCGGCGGCCGGGTTGTCACTCGCGGACCATGCCTCGTTCATCAGTGCGGCCGAGTAGGCGGCGCGGGTGGAGACCGCGGCATATCGATAGGCGCGCCCTTCCACCTCACGGCGCAGCCAGCCCTTCTGATGGAGGTTGTCCATTACGGTCATGACCGTCGTGTAGGCGATCGAGCGTTCCTGTTGAAGGTCTTCCAGGACTTCCCGGACCGTGACCGGGCGGTTCCACTTCCACACCCGCGTCATGACCGCGTCTTCGAGATCTCCCAATGGCCGAGGCACACGTGAATAATAGTGGGAGATGTCTCGAATGTCGGGTTCATGCGCGCGAAAAGGGGCGCGCATCCCGAGACGATGTCATCCCGGGACGCGCGGCCCCAGACACCCAGAGGCTTCGGGCGGATCAGGAAGCGCTGGACCGCGCCTGCTGCTCGGCCTCGGCGCGGGCGATCGCCGCGTCCACCGCGGCGTCTTCCTTGGCCTTGTTGGCACCGCCCTGGCTCTTCACGATCGTCACAATCAGCGCGGTGAAGGCCACGGCCATCACCACGGGCGGGACCAGCGCGGAGATGTAATCCATGGCTGTCGCTCCTTCTGGCTCGACGAGCTGACTCGAGCCGACTCGAGACCTCCAGATTACAAAGTGCCCCGGCCCCGGCTCAGGCCGGGACCCGCCCGAGCCGGGAGTCGCCTTCCGGCGGCTGGGCCGGGCGGCGGCGCTTAGGCGGGAAGACCTCCGCCGGGGTGGGCACCGGCCGGCCCGGGCGCGGCGCCCTGCGGCCCGGTTCGGCGCGCCCCGGTTCACCACGCTTGGGTTCGCCGCGCGGCGGCTCGGCGCGTGTCGGCTCGGCGCGTGTCGGCTCGGCGCGCTTGGGTTCGGCGCGCTTGGGTTCGGCGCGCTTGGGTTCGCCTTTCTTGGGTTCGCCTTTGCTGGGTTCGGCTTTCTTGGGTTCGCTCTGTTTGGGCTCGTCCTTTGCCGGTTCGCTTTGCTTCGGCTCGCCCTGCTCGGGCTTCTCGCGCCCGGGGTCGGACCGCTTGGGGTCGGACCGCTTGGGGTCGGACGGCTTGGGGGCGGCTTGTTTCTGCTCCTCGCGCTTCGGCTCCTCGCGATTGGGGTCGGCCAGCACGGGATCTGCCGACTTGGGGGCAGCGCGCTTGGGCCCGGCTTGTTTCGGCTCGCCCTGCGCCGGTTCGCCGTGCCCGGGCTCCTCGTGCCCGGGCTCCTCGTGGCCGGGCTCCTCGTGGCCGCCGCGGTCGGGGGCGGACGGCTTCCTGCGCGGCTCCCGTCCGGGTTCGCCGTTCTTCTGCGCCACCCGGGCGCCGCCCGCGGGGGCCCCGCCGGGCAGCACCTTCAGCCGGACCGCCGGGGATCGGCCCTCGCGGGCCCGCAGGGCCCCCGCCGCGCGCTCCGCGAGCCGGGTCCGTACGCCCCGCTCGGCAAGCCGCTCACAGTGGCGCAGCAGGGCGCGGCGCCGCTCGGCCTCGCTGGTCCCGGCGGCGGACCGGCACAGCTGGCGCAGCGCCGCCAGGTCCTCCGGAAGCGGCTCGTAGCCGGCCGCCAGGACGCCTTCGAGCTGGTCGAGATAGCCGACGGCGGCGCCGGGGAGGGCGGCGCGGTAGCGGGCGAGCTCGTCGAGCAGAAAGGCTCGCAGCCGCCCGCCCTCGCGGACCGCTTCGTCCACGGCCTCGGCGAGGCGGAGGCAGTCCTGGACCTCCTCCGTCCGGTCCGGGCCCCCGTGGCCGGGGGAGAGTGTGACGGGATGGGGCTGGAGGGCGATGGCGAGGGCGCGTCGGAGCACACGCAGCTCATCCGCACTGAACGCCATTCCGCCGCGGGATCCATATGGCGTGGGCATGGGCCGACTTTAAGTGCTAAGCGGACAAAATTCGCTGAGCGCGGGGCGGTGTGGCGCGTTGCGGAAAGGTGCGATGCGTTACGGAATGGGATGGGCCGCACGGCAGGCGCGGGAGGGTGCCTACGGGGCGCCGGAAGGCACCGCGGGCGCGACCGCTCCGGCCGGTCCGCCCGGACCGGCGGCCTGGCAGACGGGCGAGCGGCAGGCACGGCGGGACAGCCGGCACGGCAGCCCGGCGAACGGCAGGCACGGCAGGCACGGCAGGCACGGCCCGAGGACGGCGAGGACGGCCCGAGGGCGGCGGGCGCGGGCGAACGGCGGACCGGCGGACTGCGCCCGCACCAACCGCAGGCGCAAGCGCCACAACCAGCCCAGCAGGCACGGCAGCCTGGCAGACGGGCGAACAGCAGGCACGGCAGCCTGGCAGACGGGCGAGCAGCAGGCGCGGCAGCCCGGCGAACGGCAGGCACGGCCCGAGGACGGCGGCCACGGGCGAACAACGGCCCGGCAGACTGCAGCCGCGAACCAACGGCAGGCACAGGCGGACGACGGGCGCGGCCGGTCCGGTCGGCACGGCGGCCCGGCAGACGGGCGAACAGCCGGCGCGGCAGCCCGGCGAACGGCAGGCACGGCCCGAGGGCGGCCCGGGGACGGCCCGAGGGCGGCCCGGGGACGGCGGGCGCGGACGAACGGCGGCCTGGCGAATGGCAGCCGCGCACCAACCGCAGGCGCGAGCGCCACAACCGGCCCGGCAGGCACCGCAGGCACGGCCCGGGGACGGCCCGAGGACGGCGAGGACGGCTCGAGGGCGACGGGCGCGGGCGAACGGCGGACCGGCGGACTGCGCCCGCACCAACCGCAGGCGCAGGCGGCACAGCGGGCACAGCGGGGCAGGCTGCGCAGGTGGCCCTCTCACGGCGACGCCCCCGGCCGCGGCCGCTCATGGTGCGAGCGGGCTGACGGCCGGGGGCGTCGGGGGTGCCGGGGAGTGCCGGGGTGCTTCAGGCGCGGGTCGCTCGGCGGCGGCGAGTGATGACGACCGCGGTGCCGCCCAGCGCGAGCGCGGCCGCGGCGCCGCCTGCCATCAGGCCGATGCCGCCCGCGCCGGTCAGGGCCATCGTGCCGCCGCTGGAGCCGCTGTCGTCGGAGGAACCGCCGCTCGTGGCGCCGTCACCGGAGCCGCCGGAGCCGGACGCGGCGCCGTCCTGTGAGCCGGAGGCCGAGTCGGACCCGGAGCCGCCGGTCGAGTCGGCCGAATCGTCGCCGCCGGTGGAGGACCCATCGGAGCCGCCGGAGCCGCCGGCCGCGCCCTTGAAGGTGATCTTCGCGGTGTCGTTGGCGGAGTTCGGGTCATTGGTGCTGAAGCCCGCCGGGCCGGGGACCAGCTTGACGGTGCCGGTGGCGTTCTTGTCGGCGTCCTTGGCGATCTTCACGCCGATGCCGTACGTCTGGCCCTCGCCGGGCAGTTCGGTCGAGGCCTCGGGGCACAGATAGCGGCGGTGGCCCGGCTCGAACTTCTTGGTCTCGGTCTCGCTCACATACGTCAGGCACTCACCGGTGGTGTCCTGGTCGGGCTCTTCGTCGATGTGGTTGGTGAGCCCGGTGACACCCTCGGGCAGGGTGATGTCGGCGTACAGGATCGGCTTGCGGTCCTGGCGGTACGCGGCGGCCGGGCCGTCGTTGGTGAGCCCGAACTTCAGCCCGCCCGTGGTGCCGTTGTCGGCCTCCGGGTCGATGGCGCCGCCCACGGCGCGGAAGTCGGCGCGGTTGTCGGTGCGGAGGGACACGCTGCTCTTGCCGTCGGTCTCGAAGTCGCCGCCGGAGGCGGCGGTGAAGGCGATCGGGGACCCGGTGCCGGGGGTGCCGTTCGGGTTCTCCTCACTGCCCGCCGGGACGGCCTGGACCTCGTAGTCGATCCAAGGCGCCAGGGCGGCCTTGGTGACCTTGACGGTCAGCGGGGTGCTCAGCTTCGCGGACTGGCCCGGTTCGATGGCCGTGTCGATGGAGCAGTAGACGCGCGCCGAGTCGTCCCATTCGGAGCCGAAGCGACAGTTCTTCGGCTTGGTCGTGAATTCGATGCCCGGGACGCTGCTCAGCTCGATATTGACGCGCTCGGCCGGCAGATCCCCGGTGTTCCGCACCGTCAGGGGCAGATCCACCGTGGAGCCGGTCTTGAGGCCGTCGCGGTCGGGCAGCTTGCCCACGACCAGTTGGGGCGAGCCGACCACGACCTTGGAAGAGCTCTTGTCCCCGGTCGCGCCGTCGGCCGTCACCTCGTAGCTGATGGTGCCGGAGGCGCCGGGCTTGGCGTCGGAGTCGGCGGTGAGCGTGAACGGCTCCCAGGGGCCGTGGAGGTTGCCGTTGTCGAGGCAGGTGACGACCGCACCGGAGGCGGTGCACTGCTCGTTGTTCGCCTTGATCGTCGCGACGCCGTCCAGGCCGCTCGCGTCGATGACCATTTTGGCGTTCTTCGGCAGGGGGAATTCGGCCCCGCCGTCGGCGAACGAATAACTCACACTCGGGGCGACGGCACCCTGCCCGTCGGCTGCCGACGGCAGGGCGATCTGCCGGGGGGCGGTGATCTCGGCCCAGGGCTGGGTCGGCTCGTCCTCCGCGTACGCGGCGGGCACGCCGACGGCCGTTCCGAGCACGATCACCGCCCCGGCGGCCGCCGCGTGAATCGTCTTCCCCTTATGCCACATACGTCCCACGCCCATCCCGCGTTTACCTAACTCGCTGCCGGTCGCAAGACAGTTCAGCTGACCGGATGGTTGCCCTCCGGTGAACGGAAAGTTGTGAGCAGGGTAGGAGAGGGGAAGCGGGAGAGGCGGGGCCGGGACGGGGTCAGCCCCGCGAGACGTTGCGCTCGTACACCAGGCGCAGACCGATCAGGGTCAGCCACGGCTCGTGCTCGTCGATGACCGAGGCTTCCCCCAGCACCATGGGGGCCAGGCCCCCGGTGGCGATGACCGTCACGTCCTCGGGGTCGTCGGCCAGTTCGCGCGCCATCCGCCGGACCACGCCGTCGACCTGGCCGGCGAACCCGTACAGGATGCCGGCCTGCATCGCCTCGACCGTGTTCTTGCCGATGACGCTGCGCGGCCGGGCCAGCTCGATCTTGCGCAGCTGCGCACCGCGCACACCAAGCGCCTCGACCGAGATCTCGATGCCCGGCGCGATCACCCCGCCCACATACTCGCCGCGCGCGCTGACCGCGTCGAAGGTCGTCGCCGTGCCGAAGTCGACGACCACGCACGGGCCCTCGTACAGCTCGACGGCCGCCAGGGCGTTGATGATCCGGTCGGCGCCGACCTCCTTCGGGTTGTCCATCAGGATCGGCACACCGGTCTTCACCCCCGGCTCGACCAGGACGGAGGGCACATCCCCGTAGTAGCGGCGGGTCACCTCGCGCAGTTCGTGCAGTACGGAGGGGACGGTGGAGCAGATGGAGATGCCCTCGATACCGTCGCCCAGCTCCTCGCCGAGCAGCGGGTGCATGCCCATCAGACCCTGCAGGATGACGGCCAGCTCGTCGGCGGTGCGGCGGGCGTCCGTGGAGATCCGCCAGTGTTCGACGATCTCGTCGCCGTCGAACAGGCCCAGCACGGTGTGGGTGTTTCCCACATCGATGGTCAGCAGCATCGTCAGTTCGCCTCGGCCTCGCGCAGGTCCAGGCCGATGTCGAGGATCGGGGAGGAGTGGGTGAGCGCGCCGACCGCGAGATAGTCGACGCCCGTCTCGCCGTACGCCCGCGCGTTCGCGAGTGTGAGGCGGCCCGAGGACTCCAGGGTGGCGCGGCCCGCGACCAGCTCGACGGCCTGCCGGGTCTGCTCCAGGGTGAAGTTGTCGAGCAGGATCAGGTCCGCGCCCGCGTCGAGCACCGGCGGAATCTGGTCCAGGGTGTCGACCTCCACCTCCACGTCCACGTCCGGGAACTCGGCGCGCACGGCCTTGAACGCCTGTGCCACGCCGCCCGCCGCGACCACGTGGTTGTCCTTGACCAGGGCCGCGTCCGACAGCGACATACGGTGGTTGACGCCGCCGCCGCAGCGCACCGCGTACTTCTCCAGCACACGCAGCCCCGGGGTGGTCTTACGGGTGTCGCGGACCTTCGCCGTGGTGCCTTCCAGGGCGTCCGCCCAGGCGCGGGTCGCGGTGGCGATACCGGACAGCCGGCACAGCAGGTTGAGCGCGCTGCGCTCGGCGGTGAGCAGATCGCGGGTGCGGGTGCGGACCGAGAGCAGCCGCTGGCCGGCGGCGACCCGGTCGCCGTCCTCGACATGCCGCTCGACCTCGAACTCGTCGGTGCAGACGATGGACAGCACCGCCTCGGCGACGCGCAGCCCGGCGACGATGCCCGCCTCGCGGGCGGTGAAGTCGCCGGTGGCCATGGCGTCCTCGGGGATGGTGGCCACGGTCGTCACATCCACGCCGTGGTCGAGGTCTTCCTCGATCGCCATATGCGCGATGTCCTCGACCTTGACGGGGTCGAGCCCGGCGTCGGCCAGGAGCTGGGCGAGGTCGGGGTCCAGACCGCACTCCATCGGGTCGAGGTCGTATGCCTCATCGTCGGCGCCGCAGCCGCACGCGTCACCGCAGCCGGGGCCCCCGCCGGGGAGGCCGATCTGCAGCAGAGGGAGAGCCACTGGCTGTGGGCGGTCGTCGGGAGTGCTGCTCACGGGTGGGACTCCGTCTTCGTTCGGGGGGTGGTGAGTGGGGCGGATGCCTCGGTCGTGGAGGGAGCCCCGGTCGCGGGGAGGGCCCCGGTCCCGGGGAGAGCCCCGGTCGCGGGGAACGCCTCCGAGTCCGTCGTACGGACGTCCAGCGTGTCGCCGGGGCCCAGGGTGACCAGGAGGTGCCGGCGCCAGGCCGGGTCGTCCCGGTCGGGACGGTCCTCGCGCCAGTGGCAGCCGCGGGTCTCCTCGCGGCGGAGGGCGGCGGCCACCAGGACGCGGGCCACGAGGAGGAGGTTGGTCGCCTCCCAGGTGTCGACCCCCGGCTCGGCGGTCTTGCCGTCGCGGCGCAGCGTGTCGGCGGCCTCGTCGTGGACCCGCTCCAGCTGGGCGGCGGCGTGGGCCAGGCTCTCGGCGGACCGGAGCACCCCGGCCCCGGCGGTCATGATCCGCTGGATGCTGTACCGGGCCTCGGGCGGCAGCAGCGGCCCCTCGCCAATGGCAAGCCCGGTGGCGGCCTCAGGGGTTTGCTGTGGCTGAGAGGCCGGGGCCGAGGTGATCGGCGAGGTGATCGGCGAGGTGATGTTCTCGGCGATGCGCTCCGCGAAGACCAGGCCCTCCAGGAGGGAGTTGGACGCGAGCCGGTTCGCGCCGTGGACGCCGGTGCAGGCGACCTCGCCGCACGCGTACAGCCCGGGGACCGTGGTGCGGCCGCTCAGGTCGGTGCGTACGCCGCCGCTCGCGTAGTGCGCGGCGGGCGCCACGGGGATGGGCTCGGTGACCGGGTCGATGCCATGGGCGCGGCAGGCGGCGAGGATGGTCGGGAAGCGGTGCTCCCACATCCGCGCGCCGAAGTGGCGGGCGTCCAGGTACATGTGCTCGGCGTTCTGCTCGAGCATCCGCCGCGTGATGCCCTTGGCCACGATGTCGCGGGGCGCCAGCTCGGCCAGTTCGTGCTGCCCCTGCATGAAGCGGACGCCGTCGGCGTCGACGAGATACGCGCCCTCGCCCCGTACCGCCTCCGAGACCAGCGGCTGCTGCCCCTCCGCCTCCGGGCCGAGCCATAGCACCGTGGGATGGAACTGCACGAACTCCAGGTCGGAGACCTCCGCCCCGGCGCGCAGCGCCAGGGCCACGCCGTCGCCGGTGGAGACGGCGGGGTTGGTGGTGGCGGAGAACACCTGGCCCATGCCGCCGGTCGCGAGGACCACCGCGCCCGCGCGCACCGCGCCGACGCCGTCCCGCTGGCCCTCGCCCATGACATGCAGGGTGACTCCGGCCGCCCGGCCGGTGGCGTCCTTGAGCAGGTCGAGCACCAGCGCGTTCTCCACGGTCTCGATACCGGCCGCGCGCACCGCCTCGACCAGCGTCCGGGAGATCTCCGCACCGGTCGCGTCGCCGCCCGCGTGCGCGATACGGCGGCGGTGGTGGCCGCCCTCGCGGGTGAGCAGGATCTCTCCGGTGTCGTCGTCGGCGTCGAACCGGGCGCCGGTGCCGATCAGCCGGCGTACGGCGTCGGGGCCCTCGGTGACCAGCGTGCGTACGGCCGTCTCGTCGCAGAGCCCGGCGCCGGCGACCAGGGTGTCGTCGAGGTGCTGCTCGGGGGTGTCGCCCTCGCCGAGGGCGGCCGCTATGCCGCCCTGGGCCCAGCGCGTGGAGCCGTCGTCGAGGCGGGCCTTGGTGACGACGGTGACCTTCGCTCCGGCGGCGGCGCAGCGCAGCGCGACGGTCAGTCCGGCGACGCCCGAGCCGACGACCACGACGTCGGCCTCGATGGCCCAACCGGGGGCCGGGGCACGCAGGGCCGCGCCGACGGCTGCCGGCTTGTTCTCTTGGATCATCACGCGGCTCCGAACCACAGGCGGATGTTGTCTATCAGGCGCGTGCTGCCGACCTTGGCGGCGACGGCGAGAACGGCCTCGCCCGTGTGGTCGTCGGGGACCTCGGTGAAGTCCGAGGGGTCGACGAGCGCCAGATAGTCGAGGTCGAGGGGTGGTTGGAGGGAGGCCGCCTCGTCGAGCACCGCGCGCGCGGCGGACCGGACCGCTGCCACGTCCGGCCCCGCGTCGCGGCCCGCGAACAGCGCGCGGGACAGCGCCAGGGCGGTGGTCCGCTCCTGCGCCGACAGGTAGCGGTTACGGCTGGAGAGCGCGAGGCCGTCGATCTCCCTGACCGTCGGAGCGCCGACGATCTCGACGGGGAAGTCCAGATCGAGCACCATGCGGCGGATCACGGCCAGCTGCTGGGCGTCCTTCTCGCCGAAGAAGGCGACGTCCGGGCGGGTGAGGTGGAGCAGCTTGGCCACGACGGTGAGCACCCCGTCGAAGTGCCCGGGCCGCGAGGCGCCTTCGTACCGCTCCCCCATGTCACCGGCGGTCATCCGCACCCGCGGCTCACCGCCCCGGTACACCTCCTCGACCGGCGGCGCGAAGACGATGTCCGCGCCCGCGGCGGCCGCGACCTCGAGGTCGGCGTCGAGCGTGCGCGGATAGCGGTCCAGGTCCTCGCCCGCGCCGAACTGCAGGGGGTTGACGAAGACGGTGACCGTCACCACGCCCTTGGCTCCGACCCGGGCGCGGGCCGCGCGTATGAGGGAGGCGTGTCCTTCGTGGAGCGCGCCCATGGTCATGACGACGGCGACGCGCCCCGGGGTGGCGAACTGCGCCAGGGCGGCGTCGAAGTCGGCGCGGGTGGTGAACAGCTCCACGTCCGGCTCTCCGGGGACGGCCTTGCGCCACAGCTTCGGGCTCATGCTCCCGCCCCTCCCCCCAGGCCGGGGACGTCGGAGACGTCCGAGAGGACGCCCAGCAGGTCCTCGGCGAGCTCGGGCTTGAGCAGCCCGGCGGCGAGCGCGCGGTCCGCGGTCGAACGGGCCATCGCGAGGTAGCCGGGGACGGCCTGGGGCGCATGGCGGTGCAGCTCGGCGACATGGGCGGCGACTGTGCCGGCGTCGCCGCGCGCGACCGGGCCGGTCAGCGCGGCGTCGCCGCTGCGCAGCGCGTTGTCCAAGGCGGCGCCCAGCAGCGGGCCGAGCATCCGGTCGGGGGTGCCGACCCCGGCGGCGCGCAGCAGGTCCATGGCCTGGGCGACCAGGGTGACCAGGTGGTTGGAGCCGATGGCGAGGGCGGCGTGGTAGAGCGGCCGGGCCTCCTCGGCGATCCACTCGGGCTCGCCGCCCATCTCGATGACCAGCGCCTCGGCCGCCATCCGCAGCTCTTCGGGCGCGGTGACGCCGAAGGAGCAGCCCGCGATCCGCTGGACGTCGACCGGCGTGCCGGTGAAGGTCATGACGGGGTGCAGCGCGAGCGGCAGCGCCCCGACGCGCAGGGCGGGGTCGAGCACGGATGTGCCGTACCGCCCGGAGGTGTGCACAAGCAGCTGCCCGGGGCGCACCGCGCCGGTCTCGGCGAGGCCGCTGACCAGGTCGGGCAGCGCGTCGTCGGGGACGGTCAGCAGGACCAGCTCGGCCCGCGCCAGCACCTCGGCGGGCGGGACGATCGGGACCTCGGGGAGCAGCGCGGCGGCCCGGCGCACGGAGGCGTCGGAGACGCCGGACGCGGCGACGGGGCGGTGCCCTGCGAGCCGCAGCGACGCGGCGAGGGCGGGGCCGACGCGACCGGCGCCGACGACCCCGACGGTGAGCCGGGCAGGGCGGTCCTGCGGCTCGGGAAGTGGATGTGCGTTCACTCGACGACGGCCTTCCGTTCCAGTCCTCAGGGGGTACCGGACGATTCCCCGCCATGCTACGCGAGTGCTTCCAGATGCTCCGGTCCTGTCCCCAGGGCTGTGGAAAACCCTGTGGCCCGCCCGAGCGCGGGTACGACATGCTCGGCCCATGGCAGACGGAACGGCACAGCCGGGGGAACCGGAACAGCCGGGGCAACCGGAACAGCCGGGGGAACCGGAACAGCCGGGGAAACCGGACCTGCGGGCCCGCAGGCTTGCGGCGTGGCGCGGTTCGACGCGGAAGCTGACCAGTCTCGCAGTCGGTGAGCAGATCGGCGAGCGGCTGGCCCGGCTGACGGCCGACGCCGCCGGGTCGTACGACCTGGACGACTGGGTGGACTTCTACGGGGACGGGGTCGTCGAGGAGCTGGAGCGGCGGGTCGCCGAGTTGCTCGGCATGGAAGCCGCGGCCTTCTTCCCCACCGGCACCATGGCCCAGCAGATCGCGCTGCGCTGCTGGGCGGGGCGCACCGGCAATCCGGCCGTGGCCGTGCATCCGCTCTCGCATCTGGAGGTGCATGAGCGCGATGCCTATCTGACGGTGAGCGGGCTGCGCGCGGTACACCCGACGAGCGAGCCTCGGCTGCCCACGGCCGACGAGGTCCGGGAGCTGGACGAGCCCTTCGGGACGCTCGCCCTGGAGCTTCCGCTGCGCGACGCGGGCTTCGCGCTGCCCACCTGGGACGAGCTGACCGCCGTGGTGGAGGCCGCGCGGGAGCGGGAGGCGGTGGTCCACTTCGACGGGGCGAGGCTGTGGGAGTGCACCGCGCACTTCGGGCGCGAGCTGTCGGAGATCGCCGCCCTCGCGGACTCGGTGTACGTGTCGTTCTACAAGTCGCTGGACGGCATTTCGGGGGCCGCGCTGGCCGGGCCCGAGGCGCTGGTGGCGGAGGCGAAGGCGTGGCGGCACCGGTACGGCGGGCAGGTGTTCCAGCAGTGGCCCGCGGCGCTGGCCGCGCTGGCCGGCCTGGACCGCGAGCTGCCCCGGCTGCCGTCGTACGTGGCGCACGCCCAGGTCGTGGCGCGGGCGCTGGACGAGGCGTTCACGGCCGCCGGGGTGGCCTGGTTCCGGGTGCATCCGCATCAGCCGCACACCCACCGGTTCCAGGTGTGGCTGCCGTATCCGGCCGCTGACCTGGACGAGGCGGGGCTGCGGCTGGCGGAGGAGACCCGGACGACGCTGTTCGGCCGGTGGTGGGAGTCGGGGCCGCCGGGCCTGGCCATGACCGAGGTGACGGTCGCCTCATCCGCACTGGAGTGGACGGCGGACGATGTCGCAGCCGCCGTCGCCGCCTTCCTGAAGCGGCTTCCGGAGGGCGACCGGGCGGTCGGCTGAGCCGGTCGCCGCCGCGCCCGTCGCCGGGCGCCGGGCGAAGAGGGCGGCCAGCCGGGTGCGTACGACCTGCCGGGTGCGTACGGTCCGCCGGGGGCGTACGGTCCGCCGGGCCGCCCGGCTCCCCCGCGCCGGGCGCTCCTCGGCCACCGCACGGAAGTCGCCGTACCGGCTCAGCTCCCGGATGGTGCGCCAGTCGCCGGGGCGGGGCGCGGGCGGGGCGGGTTCGCCGCGCTGGGCGGCGCGGTACAGGTCCAGTGCGTACTGCTCGGTGAGGCTCATGGCACGAGGCTGCGCCCGCCCCCGGCCGCCGGTCGTCCCGATTGACGATCGCCGTCAAACGAGGTCGAAGGCCGTCGGCGCGGACCGCACCATAGGAGCCATGGCCAGCGTCATCGACATCACCGGGCTGCCGCCCGAACGCATCGTCTTCACCCCCTCCCCGCTCGCCGAGCTGGGCGCCGCGCTGCATGTGCTGTCCGAGCCCGGCCACCACCCGGGCCTGCACGGCTGGGCCACCGCCACGGCCGCGGGCCTCAAGCCCGACCTCGCCGACCGGCTCCACGAGGCGGACTTCCTGTGGCGCTCCTCCCGCTCCGACCTGCTGCTGCCCGCCGAGCCCGGGGCGACGCTCGCGGAGGAACTGGACGCGCTGGACCGGATCGACGACGAGACGTTCGTGGCGGCCGCCTTCGAGATCACCTGCTCCCCCACCTCGTACGCCCTTCCCTCGCCTTCGCCGCTGGTCGACGCGGGCGAGCGGGCACGGGTACGAGAGCTGGCGGCGGCCCGCGGGCCGAAGCAGGCCGCGTTCGTGGACCGGATGCTGGAGGACCCGGACGGGCTGCGGGTCTGGCTGCGCCGTCTGCTGGAGGACTGCGACCAGGCGTTCTTCGCGGACACCTGGCAGCGGGTGCGGGGCCAGCTGGCCGCCGACGCCCGCCACAAGGGGGAGCTGCTGCGGCGCAAGGGACTCGAGGAGGCACTGGCGGCGACATCGGCCGCGCTGTCCGTGGTGCCGGGCGAAGGCGGCGTACGGCGCATCCACGTGGACAAGCTCGCCGGGGGCGAGACGACGGCGGTCGGCCAGGGGCTCACCTTCGTCCCGACCGCTTTCGGCTGGCCGCATCTGCTCGTGCTGTACGCGCCCGGCTGGCCCCCGGTGATCCAGTACCCGGTCGCGGCCCCGGAGCTGCCGCAGCCCGCCGCGCTGGAGCTCGTCCAGCGCCGGATGGACGCGCTGGCCCACCCGATGCGGATGCGCATGTGCCTCAGCCTCGCCCGAGGCCCGCACACCACCGGCGAGCTGGCCGAGAGGTGCGGCATCAGCCCGCCGGAGGTCTCCCGCCACATCGCCGTCATGAAGAAGGCGGGGCTGCTGACCACCCGCCGCCGCGGCCGGTATGTGCTGCATCAGCTGGAGCTGACGGCGGTGGCGCGGCTGGGCAGCGACTTCCTGGAGAGCGTTCTGAGGTAGCGCCCCCAGGCGTCAGAGCGACCGGGCGTCAGAGCGACCGGGCGTCGGAGCGACCGGGCGTCAGAGCGACCGGGCGTCAGAGCCGGGAGCCGCCGCCCGGGCCCTGGGCGCGTACCAGCCCCGACTCGTACGCCATCACCACCACCTGCACCCGGTCGCGCAGCTCCAGCTTGGTGAGGATGCGGCCCACATGGGTCTTCACGGTCGCCTCGGAGAGCACCAGGCGCGCCGCTATCTCGCCGTTCGACAGCCCCTGCGCGACCAGCAGCATGACCTCGCGTTCGCGGTCGGTCAGCCGCTCCAGCTCGGGGCGGGCCGATCCGCCGGGCCCGGTGCCGCCGGCCGCGCCCGGCAGCATCGGCGCGAAGCGGTCCAGCAGCCGGCGGGTGGTGCTGGGGGCGACGACCGCGTCGCCGCTGTGCACGGCGCGGATGGCGGCGAGCAGTTCGCCGGGCGGCACGTCCTTGAGCATGAAGCCGCCCGCTCCGGCCTTGAGCGCCGAGAACGCGTACTCGTCGAGGTCGAAGGTGGTCAGGATGAGCACCTTGGGCGCGTCCTCCTGCGCGCAGATGCGGCGGGTGGCCTCCACCCCGTCGAGCCTGGGCATCCGGACGTCCATGAGGACGACGTCCACCTCGACGGTGCGCAGCACCTCCAGCGCCTCCGCGCCGTCGCCCGCCTCGGCGACGACCTCCATGTCGGGCTGGGCCGCGAGCACCATCCGGAAGCCGGTGCGCAGCAGCACTTGGTCGTCGACGAGCATGACGCGGATCGGCATCCGGTCGGGTCCCTTCCCTCAGCCCCTCAGAGAGCGTTTTCTCAGTGAGCGGGTCATGGTGTGCGTGGTGACACTACCGATCGGCGCTGATCGGCACGGACCGGCAGTGATCGGCCGCACGGCCGATCAGCGGGGTCCATCAGCGGGGCCGATCGGCACGGCCCATCAGCACGGCCGCTCGGCCGACCGGCTGAGCGGCAGCAGCGCGCTGATGCGGAAGCCGCCGCCCGGCCGTGGGCCCGCGTCGAGGGTGCCTCCCACCATGCCGACCCGCTCCCGCATCCCGATCAGGCCGTGCCCCTGGCCGTCCGCGCCGCCGTCCTCGTACATCTCCTGCCGCGCGCCCCGCCCGTCGTCCTCGACGAGGAGGCCGAGCCCGTCGTCGAAGTAGGTCAGGCGCACGCTGGCGCCGACGTCCGGGCCGCCGTGCTTACGGGTGTTGGTAAGCGCTTCCTGCACAATGCGGTAGGCGGTCAGCTCGACGCCGCTGGGCAGCGGGCGCGGACTGCCCACGATCTTGAAGTCCACCGGCAGCCCGGCGCCGCGCACCTGCTCCACGAGGTCGTCTATCTGCTCCACGTCCGGCTGCGGGACGTAGTCGCTGTCGTCGCTGGGCGCCCCCGAGCGCAGCACGCCCAGCAGCCGCCGCATCTCGGCGAGCGCCTGGCGGCCGGTGCCCGAGATCGTCTCCAGGGCCTGCCGGGCCTGATCGGGGGCGGCGTCCATGACGTACGCGGCGCCGTCGGCCTGGACCACCATCACCGACACGTTGTGCGCGACGACGTCGTGCAGCTCACGCGCGATCCGCGCCCGCTCGGCGGCCACCGCCACCTTGGCCTGCGCCTCGCGCTCCTTCTCCAGGCGCGCGGCGCGCTCCTCCAGCTGGGCGTAGTAGGCGCGGCGGGTGCGGATGGAGTCGCCGAGCACCCAGGCCAGGACGAACGGGATGGTGATGAAGACCGTGGCGATGGCGGCGCCCCACCATGTCCGTTGCTCCGTCTCCGGGTGATCCGGGCCGGGCCAGCGGAGGGTGGCGACGATCGGCGCGATCAGGGCCGCGACGAGCGCGAAGCGGGACGCCCAGCGCTTTCCCTCGGCCGCCACCGTGTAGACGACGACCAGCATCGCGAAGTCGGCGGGGTTCTGCTCGACGTTCAGTACGACTTGGGCCACCCCGCACACCGTGACGAGGATCAGCATCTTCTCGGGCGCACGACGGCGCAGCGCGACGGCGGCGCACAGCGCGAGGACGACCGGCACGGCCGCGGCGCGCGGCACCGTGTGCATGGGCGCCTTGACCATCCACAGAAGCGAGAAACCGAAGAGGAGGACGGCCCAGAAGCTGTCCACCCCTGTCGGGTGCCTGCGGAGGAAGTCGTAGAGGCGCTGCACGTCACCCAGCGTAGGCATGGTGGATACGTCCGGGGGTCAGCCGGACGGGCGATCCGTGAGCCGCCGCCCTACGACCCAAGGTGGATATGGCTCCGCTTAGCGTAGGCGTGTGGCGAGCGAGACACGGGAATGGCTGGGGTGGCGTGACGCCGCCGAACACGCCCTCTACGGACCGGAAGGTTTCTTTCGGCGTACGGAAGGACCGGCTGGGCATTTCCGTACATCGGTGCATGCCTCGCCCCGGTACGCGGCGGCGGTCGCCGGGCTGCTGGCGCGGGTGGACCGGGCGCTGGGCCACCCGGACGAGCTGGCCTTGGTGGATATCGGCGCGGGGCGGGGCGAGTTGCTGACGGGCGTGCTGGCGTGCGCGGCGGGGATGGCCGAGGGGCAGGGTTCCGGGCTGGCTGAGCGGCTGCGCCCGTACGCCGTGGAGCGGGCGCCGCGCCCGCCCGGCCTCGACCCCCGGATCACCTGGCTCGGGGACCTAGGTGAGCTGCCGCGCGACGGCCTCGACGGCCTCGACGGCTTCGACGGCTTCGACGGGCTCCTCTTCGCCAACGAATGGCTCGACAACGTCCCCGTCGACGTGGCGGAGACCGACGCGGACGGCGCTTGGCGCCGGGTCCTGGTCGCCCCCGAGGACGGCGCCGAACGGCTGGGCGAGCCAGTGGGCGGCGCGGACGCGGACTGGCTGGCGCGCTGGTGGCCGTCGGCGGGGGACTCGGGGGACGAGCCGGGGCTGCGGGCGGAGATCGGCCGGCCGCGGGACGCGGCGTGGGCGGAGGCGGTACGCGCCCTGCGGTCGGGGCTCGCGGTCGCTGTGGACTACGCGCACGAGCGCGGGGCGCGGCCCCCGTTCGGGACGCTGACCGGCTTCCGCGAGGGGCGTGAGGTGCGGCCCGTACCGGACGGCTCCTGCGATCTGACCGCCCATGTGGCGCTCGACGCGTGCGCGGCGGCGGGCGAGGCGGCCCTGCGGGGAGCGGCGAGTCCCTCGCTCGCGGATCCCTCGCTCGCGGATCCCTCGCTCGCCCCCGTCACCCTCCCCCAGCGCGACGCGCTGCGCGCCCTCGGCGTCGAGGGGCGGCGGCCACCGCTGGCGCTGGCCACCGCCGACCCGGCGGCGTACGTACGCGCGCTGAGCGCGGCGGGCGAGGCGGCGGAGCTGCTGGACCCGGCGGGGCTCGGCGGCTTCACATGGCTGCTGCAGCCGACGGTCGCGGCGTGCGGCGGGCTGCTGGGGCCGGGGCGGGCCGATCCAGGCCAGGGCGCGCAGCGCCTCCGTTGAGGGTGGTGGGCGACGGGTGGGCGAAACGGCGGCTGAGAGACTGGGCTCATGACGGAGACGACAGTCGGCATCGGCGGTGCCGCCGAGAGCACGGACATGGTGCTCAACATCGGCCCGCAGCACCCGTCCACCCACGGCGTTCTGCGGCTGCGCCTCGTCCTGGACGGGGAGCGGATCCAGAGCGCCGAGCCGGTGATCGGGTATATGCACCGCGGCGCGGAGAAGCTGTTCGAGGCGCGGGACTACCGCCAGATCATCATGCTCGCCAACCGCCACGACTGGCTGTCCGCCTTCTCCAACGAGCTGGGCGTCGTCCTCGCCGTCGAGCGGATGCTGGGCATGGAGGTGCCGGAGCGCGCCGTATGGACCCGCACCCTGCTGGCCGAGCTGAACCGGGTGCTCAACCACCTGATGTTCCTGGGGTCCTATCCCCTGGAGCTGGGCGGCATCACGCCGATCTTCTACGCGTTCCGCGAGCGCGAGGACCTTCAGCACGTCATGGAGGAGGTCTCCGGCGGCCGGATGCACTACATGTTCAACCGGGTGGGCGGCCTCAAGGAGGACCTTCCGGCGGGCTGGCTCGGCCGGGCCCGCCAGGCGGTGGCCGAGGTCCGCTCGCGCATGGATGTGTACGACCAGCTGGTCCTCGGCAACGAGATCTTCCGGGGGCGCACCCGCGGGGTGGGCGCGCTGGCGCGCGAGACGGTGCACGCCTACGGGGTCAGCGGACCCATCGCCCGCGCCTCGGGCGTCGACTTCGACCTGCGGCGCGACGAGCCGTACCTGGCGTACGGGGAGCTGCGGGACACCCTGAAGGTCGTCGTCCGCGAGGAGGGCGACTGCCTGGCCCGCTTCGAATGCCTGCTGGAGCAGACCCACAACTCCCTGGACCTCGCGGACGCCTGCCTGGACCGGATCGCGGAGCTCCCGCCGGGTCCGATCAACCAGCGGCTGCCCAAGGTGCTCAAGGCGCCCGAGGGCCACACCTACGCCTGGACCGAGAACCCGCTCGGCCTCAACGGCTACTACCTCGTCTCGAAGGGCGAGAAGACGCCGTACCGGCTGAAGCTGCGGTCGGCGTCGTACAACAACATCCAGGCGCTGACCGAGCTGCTGCCGGGCACGCTGGTCGCCGACATGGTGGCCATTCTCGGCTCGCTCTTCTTCGTCGTCGGCGACATCGACAAATAGCGGTACGAGAATCCGACGGGCCGTTACGGCGGCCCTACGAGATCGCGCTGCGCAGCTTGGGCATCTCGATGTGCTCGGCCTCGTCGTGCTCGGTCAGGTCGATGACCTCGCCCACCGCGCCCTTCCCGGCCGCCTCCGCAAGCGTCTCCGCGCCGATCACATCGGCAAGGTCCTCGTCCGACGCCTCCGGGCGCTCGGCGGACTCGGCCAACTCCGCGGGCTCGACGGGCTCGGCAGACTCGACGGGCTCCGGCTCCCGCTTCTTGGGCTGCTTCTTCTGCGTACCGAAGTAGTCGAAGCCGCCCTCCGCGCGGGAGGCGGCCCGGCGCGCCGCGGCGTAGGGCACCACCGCGGAGGCGGCCGTACGGGCGTGGGGCCGGGGCTCCCCGGCGCCGGGCGCTGCGGCAGCGGCCTGGTCCTCGCCCGACTGGTCCTCGCCCGACTGAACCTCGCCGGATTGAACCTCGACCGACTGGACCTCGCCCGACTGGACCTCGACCAGCCGGTCCTCAACTGGTCGGTCCTCATTCAGCCGGTCATCTGCCGCGCGGTCATCGTCCGCCCGCTCGCCCGGCTCACCCTCCGCGCGCTCTTCGGCGCGCGGCTGGCGCGGGACCCGCTCGCGCTCTTCGCGCTGCCTGCGCGCATTGCGCACCAGGTGACGCAGCGCCTCGTCGGCCCGCGCGTACGCCTCGGCAGTCGGAGCGCCGGCCACGGGGCTGCCGGGAGCGGGGGCGGGGGCCTCGTGGGCCGGGAGCTCGGGGGCCGACGGCTCGGGCTCCAGCTCCCTGACCGGAGCCGCGGCCTCCAGCGCCAGCCGGCGGCGGCCCTCCAGGGCCCTGGCCCGCTCCGTCTCGGCCGTGGCGTAGCGGCGCAGCAGCGAGGCGTGCTCGTTGCGCAGCCGGGCCAGCTCGGCGCGCTTGGCACGCAGCTTGGTGTTGAGCGCGGTCTGCAGCTCGGCGGACTTCTCGGCATCCGCTTCGAGTTCGGCGATCCGATCCTCGTACTTCAGCTCCTGCCGCGCGTTCTCGCTCGCGACCTCGGCGACCCGCCGCCCGGCGGAGCGGTCCCAGCTGCGCATCAGGACGGCACCGACGACCGCGGCGGCTGCCGCGGTCGCCGCGAGACCACGGATCACGACCGTATCGCCGACCAGCCAGGCACCGGAGGCGCACGCTATTGACGCGGCTGCGACCGACAAAGGGGGAAGTAGCCTGTGCAGAGGTGGGGATTGGCGGTGGCGTCCACGTGGCATGGCCCGAAACTTACCGTGCGGGCGGCCCCTATGGGGCCCCGCCCCGCCAAATTCCGCGCTCGATCCGCCTTCGGCCCGGCACTTCACTAGTTCTTCACGAGGCTAGTCCTTCACCAGTCCCTTCTCCTTCAGGTAGTCCTTGGCAACGTCGGAGGCCTTGAGCCGCTCCGCGTCCACCTTCTTGTTGAGTTCGGTGAGATCGGCAGTGGTCAGCACCTTGTTGAGCTTGTTGAGCGCCTTCGCGATCTTCTCCGAGCCCGCGGACTTCGCATTCACGACGGGCAGGACGTTGTCGGCATTCTGCAGTTTCTTGTCGTCCGCCAGCAGGACGAGTCCGAACTGATCAAGGGTGGCGTCCGTGGACGTGGTCAGCAGCATCTGGTCCTTGCCGTCCTTGACCGCCTGCTTGGCCTGGACGCTGCCGATATCCAGCGGGTCGATGCCGGTGATGTCTATCCCGTACGTCTTCTCCAGGCCGGGCTGGCAGAAGGGGCGCTTGGGGCATTCGTCGCCCGCCGCCAACTTGATCTTCTGCTTGGACTTTCCGAGGTCGGAGAGCGTCTTGAGGCTGTGCTCCGAAGCGAAGTCCTTGCGCACCGCGAAGGCGTTCTGGTCGACGGCCTCGCCGGGCTCGAGCGCCTTCAGTCCGCGGGGCTCAGCGAGTTCGCGGAGCACCTTCACCGTGGCGTCGACGTCCGAGGATGCGACGGGCTTGGCTTTCGGCCCGTTCTTCTTCAGATTCAGATATTCGGCCATCGTGGCCGCGTACTCCGGCACGACATCGATCTCGCCCTTCTCCAGGGACGGTGCGTACAGTTCACGCGAGTCGACCGTCTTGATCGACGTCTTATAGCCGGCGTCCTCCAGCAGCCCTGTGTACAGCGCCGCCAGGATCTTCGACTCGGTGAAGTTGGCCGCCCCGACCACCACCGAATCCTCGCTCTTCTCCTCCAGGCTGTCACCGCCACATGCGGTGAGTCCGGCCGCCAGCGCCGTGACGGTCGCGGCCGCCCCGGCCACGCGGAAGATCTTGCTCATTAGGATTCCCCGTCCATAGATGACATGCGGTGTCATGAGACGTCACGAATATTCAGCGCGCGCAAATGTATTCAGCACGCCCACACCGTTGTGGGCCGCGCGCCTGTTCACGAGGGCCGACCTGCCGATGTTCACGAGGGCCGACCTGCCGCGCCGGTCAGCGCCGGCGCCTTCGGCGCCTGGTCCGCGGGCGGGCGCTGCTCCGCGGCCGCGGACCGTACGCGCCTGCGGCGCATCGGGTCCAGCAGCCACTGCAGCGCGACGAGCACGCCCTCGACCGTCAGCGCGAGCGCCGCGACCAGCACCGCCCCGGCCACGACCTGGGCGGTGTCGGTGACCCGGAAGCCCGCCGTGATGATCCGGCCGAGCCCGCCGCCGCCGGGCAGCGCCGCGAGCGTCGCCGTCGCCACCACCTGAACGGCGGCCGAGCGTACACCCGTCATGATCAGCGGGAAGGCGAGCGGCAGCTCGACCCTGGCGACCAGCTGACCGCCGGTCATCCCCATGCCGCGCGCCGCCTCGACGACCTCGCGGTCCGCCTCGCGCATGCCCACATAGGCGTTGGTGAGCAGCGGCGGGATGGCGAACAGCACCAGTGCGACGATCGTGGGCCAGTCGCCGTGCGTCCCCAGCGGGCTGAGCAGCAGCAGGACCAGGACCGCGAAGGTGGGCACCGCACGGCCCGCGTTGGAGATGTTGACCGCGACGGCGCCGCCCTTGCCGATATGCCCGAGCACGATGGCGACCGGCAGGGCGATCGCGCACGAGATCGCCAGACAGGCGACGGTGAGGTACAGATGCTGGCCGAGCCGGTGCCATACGCCGTCGGTGCCCGACCAGTGCGACCCTGTGGTCAGCCACGTCCAGGCCTCGCCGATGACCCCCATCAGGCCGCCCCCGCCTTCTGCCGTGCCCTGTCCCGCGCTTGCTCCTGGGCCGGCTCCTGCGCCTGCCCCCGCGCGCTTCCGCGCGCTTGCTCCTGCGCCCTCTTCTGCGCCTTCCGCGCCTCCTTCGTTCCTCCTCGCGCCCACGGCGTGAGCAGCCGCTGCACGAAGAGCAGCAGCACATCCGCCACGACCGCCAGGGCCACGCACAGCACCGATGCGGTGAGCACCTGCGCCTTGAAGAAGCTGCGCATGCCCTCGTAGATGAGATTGCCGAGGCCGCCGTAGCCGACGATCGCGCCGACCGTGGTGAGCGAGATGGTGGAGACCGTGGTGATCCGCAGCCCGGCCATCAACGCGGGCAGCGCGAGCGGCAGTTCCACGCCGAACAGCAGGCGCAGCGGGCCGTAGCCCATGCCGCGGGCCGCCTCGCGGGCCTCCTCGGGTACCGAGGCGAGCCCGGCCATGATGTTGCGCACCAGGATCGTCAGCGAATACAGCACCAGGCCGGTGATCACCACCGCGGCCGAGACCCCGAAGAAGGGCAGCAGCAGCGAGAACATCGCCAGCGAGGGCACCGTATAGAGGATCGTCGTCAGACCCAGCACCGGGCCCGCCACGGACCGCCATCGGCGGGCCAGCAGCGCCAGCGGAAAAGCGACCACGAAACCGATGGCGACCGACGCCACCGTGATCCACACATGCTGGACCGTCGCGTCCGTCAGCTCCTGACTGCGCGTACGTACATATTCCCCGCAGATCCAGTCATTGCTGATCAGGCAGCTCTGCCCGGCCACTCGGTCACCTCCCCGTCGTCTCCGGTGACCTGGCGACCCTAACCCCGGGCACCGACAATCTCGTCGGCTCGCCACACAACAGCAACAATTGAAACCCGGAATGCGGCCACAATGGGGAGCCATGATCCGCTTCGAGAACGTCACCAAGCGCTACGCCGACGGCACGACGGCCGTGGACGATCTGTCCTTCGAGGTCGCGGAGGGCGAGCTGGTCACGCTCGTCGGACCGTCGGGCTGCGGCAAGACCACCACCATGAAGATGGTCAACCGGCTCATCGAACCGACCTCGGGCCGGATCTTCCTGGACGGTGAGGACATCGCCGCGGTCGATCCGGTGAAGCTGCGCCGCCGCATCGGCTATGTCATCCAGCAGGTCGGCCTGTTCCCGCACAAGACCGTGCTGGAGAACACCGCCACCGTCCCCGCGCTGCTCGGCTGGCAGCGCAAGAAGGCCCGGGACCGCGCCGCCGAACTCCTCGACCTGGTGGGCCTCGACCCCTCCGTCTACGGCGACCGCTACCCCGACCAGCTCTCCGGCGGCCAGCGCCAGCGGGTCGGCGTGGCCCGGGCGCTGGCCGCCGACCCGCCGGTGCTGCTGATGGACGAGCCGTTCGGCGCCGTGGACCCGGTGGTCCGCGAGCGGCTGCAGACCGAGTTCCTGCGGCTTCAGTCCCAGGTCCGCAAGACGGTGCTGCTGGTGACCCACGACATCGAGGAGGCGGTCCGGCTCGGCGACCGCATCGCGGTGTACGGGGCGGGGCGGATAGAGCAGTTCGACACGCCCGCGTCGGTGCTGGGCGCGCCCGCCACACCGTACGTCGCGGACTTCGTCGGCGCGGACCGCGGTCTGAAGCGGCTGTCCGTCACCCCCATCGAGCCGGGCGACCTCGAACAGCCCCCGGTGGTCCACCTCGACGACCCGCTGGCCAAGGCCGCCGCCCGGCTGTCGGCCGACGGGGCGCGCTGGGCCGTCGTACTGGACGACGCGGACCGGCTGCACGGCTGGATCCCGGCGGACGCGGCAGACGCGGCGGACGCGGCGGACAAGCCCGGCAAGGAGGCGGCCGGAGGGACCGTACGGGACCACGCCCGGCGCATGGAGGCGTGGCTGCCGGTCGGCTCCTCGCTCAAGCAGGCGTTCAGCACCATGCTTCAGCACGACGCGGGCTGGATAGCGGTCCTCGACGGCGACCGCTTCCTCGGCGTGCTCACCCCCGCCCGCCTCCACGAGGCGCTGCGCCGCTCGATCGACGCCGACGCGGGCGGGATCGCCCGGGCGGAGGTGGAGCTGCAGACGGTCGCCGACGTATGAGCGCGCGCGGCGGCTCGCCGCGCGCGCTCAGTGGCTGTGGCTCCGCGATCGCGACTCAGCGGTCGCGGCTCAGCCATCGCGCCTCAACAGCCGCGACTCAGCGGTCGCCGAGCCGGCCGCCCAGCCACTCCAGCGCGGCGGGCACCTCGCGCTTCCAGGTGTTGAAGTTGTGGCCGCCGGTCTTGAGGATGATGGAGGAGATCCTGGTGGGCTCGCCCCGGCGGTTGAGCTCCTTGACCTTCTCGATGAACTTCACGGTGTCCTTGTAGTTCTTCTCACCGTGCTCGCTGCTGGAGACCAGGAGGGACACCGGCGGCGCGGGCTTGTGGTCCAGCCGCCACATCAGATTGTTCTCCCGCTCCAGCTGCTTGCTGCCGCCGAACAGATCGCCGGTGGTCGCGTCGATCGGGGCCTTGTACGAGGGAGAGAGACCGGCCGCGACGGAGAAGGCCTCGGGGTGGCGCATGGCCATCTTCAACGCACAGTAGCCGCCAGTGGAGTTGCCGATGACACCCCAGTTACGGGCGTCTTCGCCCACCCGGTAATGACCGGCCACGGCGGCCGGCACGTCCTTCGTGAAGAACGTCTCGGTCTGCGGGCCCCGGGGCACGTCCACGCACTCGGTGTCGCGCGGCGGGGCGACGGTCGGGCGCAGCATCACCAGGACCATCGGCTGCATCCTGCCGTCTTTGACCAGCTTATGGGCGTTCTGAGGGTATTTCAGGCCGTTGATCAGAGCCTCCGTGGTGCCCGGGTACCCGGTCAGCACCAGCACGGCGGGGAAGTCGCGCCGGGCGTACTCCGGCTGGAAGTACTCCGGCGGCAGATAGACATACGCCGGGCCGGCCAGCCCGGACAGCGGCCCCTTGATGGTGACCTTCTCGATCCGCCCGGCAGCGGCCGGCTCCGAGCCGCCGGGCACGTTCATCCTCCGGATGTCGGTGACCTGCACCCGGGTGCTGCTGCTCGCGGCGTCGTGGTTCACGACGACGCCCGGCGTGGTCTCGGTGCCGAACAGGTCCGACCAGGAACCGTAGAAGCCGAAGGACTGGTTTGCGAACAGGCCGAGCGCGGCGAACAGCGACACCTGTGTGACCAGCAGCATGCCGATCCGGCCGAGCACCGGGGCGACTCCGCGCCGGGCGAGCCTGGGCCAGACCCAGATCGTGGCGCCGAACAGCAGCACCGACGCGACGACTGACACCATCACGACGTTGTTGCTCGTAAGACCCATCACTATCTTTCTGCCGGGCGGCCGGCTCCCCCGTGCCGCGCGATGGAACCCCGCCCCGTCAAACGCCGTCTTGGTGGGCGCGAAATGTCCAGATACTGCGTCAGAGACGGATCTCTAGACCGGAGCGACGGGAAAGCGAATGTCTGACAGTCAAGATGCCGAAAAGTCCGGAAGGGTTGCCTCCAGGGTGCCGAGGCTGCCCCGCGGACCCCGGCCGGAGGCTGTGCCGACCGCCGTGGGCACCGCCTGCACGCTGATCGGGCTGCTGAACATCGTTTTCCCACGACTCCGCTACAGCAAGGTGCACGCCCTCGCCGATGTGCTGCCGGGCGCGGTGAGTTCGCTGGCCGCCGCCGCGTCCATCGTGGTGGGGCTGTTGTTGCTGATGCTGGCGCACGGGCTGAAGCGGCGTAAGCGGCGCGCCTGGGTCGCCGCCGTGGGGCTGCTGCCGGTCGGCGCGGCCGCCCAGCTGCTGTACCGGCACTCCATATGCGGGGCGGTGCTCTCGCTGGTACTGCTCGGCGTCATGATCCGCTATCGCCGGGAGTTCGCGGCGCTGCCGGATCCGCGCAGCCGCTGGATGGCGCTGGCCAACTTCGTGGTGCTGGGCGCGGTGAGCGTCGGGATCGGGCTGCTGATCGTACGATCGCACCCCGAGGACGTCATGGGACGGCCGTCGTTCCAGGAGCAGCTGGAGCATGTGCTGTGGGGGCTGTTCGGCTTCGAGGGGCCGGTCGGCTACCGGGACGGTACGGACTACACCGTCGGCTACTCCCTCGGCGCGCTCGGCCTGCTGACCGTCGCGACCACCGCCTACCTCGCCTTCCGCCCCGAGCACCCCGCCGCCCGGCTGACCCCCGCGGACGAGGAGCGGCTGCGCGACCTGCTCGCCGCGCACGGGCGCCGCGACTCGCTGGGCCACTTCGCGCTCCGCCGCGACAAGGGCGTGGTCTTCTCGCCGAGCGGCAAGGCCGCCGTCTGCTACCGGGTCGTCTCCGGGGTGATGCTCGCCAGCGGCGACCCGGTCGGCGATGTGGAGGCCTGGCCGGGCGCCATCTCCCGCTTCATGGAGGAGGCGCGGGCGCACTCCTGGACCCCGGCGGTCATGGGGTGCAGCGAGACCGGGGGCGAGGTGTGGACCCGGGAGACCGGCCTCGACGCGCTGGAGCTGGGCGACGAGGCCATCGTGGACGTGGCGGACTTCACCCTGTCCGGGCGCGCCATGCGCAACGTCCGCCAGATGGTCAAGCGCATCGAGCGGGCCGGGTACGAGACCCGGGTACGGCGCGCCAGTGACCTGAGCGAGGACGAGCTGGAGACCATCCGGCAGGCCGCCGCGGGCTGGCGGGGCACCGACACCGAGCGGGGCTTCTCCATGGCGCTGGGCCGGATCGGCGACCCGGCGGACGGGGACTCGGTCATCGCCACCGCCCACAAGGCCCCAGAGGAGGGCGCCGAGCCCGGCTCGTACGGGGACCTCAAGGCCGTACTGCACTTCGTACCATGGGGCCGGGACGGGATGTCGCTGGACCTCATGCGCCGCGATCGCAGCGCCGACCCGGGCATGAACGAACTGCTGATCGTCGCCTCCCTACAGGCCGCCGGGGGGCTCGGGGTCAGCCGGGTGTCGCTGAACTTCGCGATGTTCCGCTCCGCGCTGGCGCGCGGCGAGAAGCTGGGCGCGGGGCCGGTGCTGCGGGGCTGGCGGGGACTGCTGGTGTTCCTGTCGCGCTGGTTCCAGATCGAGTCGCTGTACAAGTTCAACGCCAAGTTCCAGCCGCGCTGGGAGCCGCGCTTCGTGGTCTTCCGCAACACCCGCGACCTGCCGCGCATCGGGTTGGCGGCGATGCAGGCCGAGGGCTTCGTCTCGCTGGCCCTGCCCCGGCTGCTGCGCCGCGGGCGGCGCCCCGAGCCGAGGCCCTGCGCCCACCAGGCCGCGGCCGCCTCGCGCGGCGGCCTCGAACAGGTCGCGTGACGCGCCCGCTGTCCTGGGCGCGGGCGGGCGCGGGCGAGGCAGCTCTGCTCGTACGCCTAGGCTGGGGTCATGAGGACGTTGCGTGAACGGGGCCGGGTGGCCGGACTGCCGGAGTGGGACCGGTGCGCGGTGATGGGCGTGGTCAATGTCACGCCCGACTCGTTCTCCGACGGCGGTCAGTGGTTCGACACCGAGCTGGCCGTCAAACACGGCCTGGACCTCGCCGCGGCCGGGGCGGACCTGGTGGACGTCGGGGGCGAGTCGACCCGCCCGGGCGCGCCGCGCGTCGACGAGGCCGAGGAGCTGCGCCGAGTGGTCCCGGTGGTGCGCGAGCTGGCCGCCGCGGGGCTCGTGGTCAGCGTGGACACCATGCGCGCATCGGTCGCCGAGCGCGCGGTCGAGGCCGGGGCGCGGCTGGTCAACGATGTGAGCGGGGGCGGCGCCGACCCGGCGATGGTCCCGATGGTGGCCGCCGCCGGGGTGCCCTTCGTGGTGATGCACTGGCGCGGCCAGTCGATCGACATGAACAACCGCGCGGTCTACGGGGATGTGGTCGGCGAGGTCGTCGCGGAACTGCGGACGAGCCTGGAGCGGGCGGTGGCCGGCGGCGTCGATCCGGAGCGGATCGTGATCGACCCCGGCCTCGGCTTCGCGAAGGACGCCGAGCACGACTTGGCGCTCGTCGCCCGGCTGGGCGCACTGCGGGAGCTGGGTCGGCCACTGCTGGTGGCGGCCTCGCGGAAGCGGTTCCTGGGGCGCGTACTGGCCGGGGACGGCGGCAGCCCGCCCCGCGCCCGGGAGCGGGACGCGGCGACGGCGGCGGTCTCGGCGATCGCGGCGCGGGAAGGCGCATGGGCGGTGCGGGTGCACGAGGTGCGTGCGAGCGCCGACGCGGTGCGCGTGGCCCGGGCGATCGAAGCGGCGGACACGGCGGGAGCGGTGTGACTTCCCTGACGGACAGCGAGCGGGTGGCACTGGCCAACACCGCGCTGTACGAAGCCATGGAGCAGGGCGACCACGGAGCGATGTCGCGGCTGTGGCTCGACGACCCGGACACCGAGGTCTCCTGTGTGCACCCGGGCTGGCCGGTGCTGCGCGGGCGCGGCGAGGTGCTCCGTTCCTATGCCCTGATCATGGCGAACACCGACTACATCCAGTTCTTTCTGACGGATGTGGAGGTGTCGATCATGTCCGACACCGCGATGGTGACCTGTACGGAGAACATCCTCAGCGGCGCCCCGGCCGAGGAAGAGGGCCAGCTCGGCCCGCTGGTGGGGCAGCTGGTGGTGGCCACGAACGTCTTCCGGCGGACCGAGGACGGCTGGAAGGTGTGGGCGCACCACGGATCGCCGGTGCTGGCGGAGCAGGACGAGAACAATGCCGCGGCCGACCCCGAGGGCCCGGACGACGACCCGGATCAGCTGCTGCCCTGAGCGCCATGCCCGGAACGTCATATGGCGTCCCCCGCCCGTAAAACCATGCGTGAGATCTGCACCAAGGGCGGGTAGGGGGAAGTGGCGCGGGGGCTCCTGGAGCGCGCGCCACGGGCCCCCGTGGGCGAGTGCTGTCCTTGCTCGCAGGTAGATTCGAAGGAGGTACCCCCGCCGACGGTGGGGGACGGGTGGTGCGTTCCGGGCAGATCGGACGTGCCCCGACCGACGACAGCAGGAGTGATTCGGGTGGATCGTGTCGCGCTGCGCGGCCTGAAGGCCCGCGGGCACCACGGGGTTTTCCCCCATGAGCGCGAGGAGGGCCAGACCTTCGTCGTGGACCTGGTGCTCGGCCTGGACACCCGGCCCGCCGCGGCCACCGACGACCTCACCAGGACCGTCCACTACGGCGTGGTGGCCGAGGAGGTCGTGGAGGTGGTGGAGGGGGAGCCGGTCGCCCTGATCGAAACCCTCGCCGACCGGATCGCCGAGCGGTGCCTCAAGCACGAGCAGGTGCGGGAGGTCGAGGTCGTGGTGCACAAGCCGGAGGCCCCGATCACCGTGCCCTTCGACGACGTGACCATCACCATCACCCGGAGCCGAGCATGAGCAGCAGCGACCCGACCGTGCAGCCCGTCCCAGCCTCCGTCGTGGAGCGGGTGGACGCGGCCGATGTGACGTTGTCGAATCCGAAATGGGCGGTGATCTCGCTCGGCAGCAATCTGGGCAATCGCCTGGAGACCCTGCAGGGCGCGGTCGACGCGCTGGAGGACACCCCGGGCCTGCGGGTCAAGGCGGTCTCTCCGGTGTACGAGACCGAGCCGTGGGGGGTGGAACCGGGCACCCAGGCGACGTATTTCAACGCCGTGGTGCTGATCAAAACGACGCTGCCGCCCTCCTCGCTGCTGGAGCGGGGCCACGCCATCGAGGAGGCGTTCGAGCGGGTGCGCGATGAGCGCTGGGGCCCCCGGACGCTGGATGTGGACATCGTCACGTACCAGGACGTGATCTCCGACGACCCGGTGCTCACCCTGCCGCACCCCCGCGCCCACCAGCGCGCCTTCGTGCTCGTCCCCTGGCACGACGTGGACCCGGGGGCCGAGGTCCCGGGGCTCGGGGCCGTCTCGCGGCTGCTGGCCGAGGTGGGCCAGGAGGGCGTACAGGCGCGGGCGGACCTGGAACTGCGGCTGCCCGAATAGACGTTGATCTCGTGGGTCCCGAATCACATGGATTCCACGGATCCCGTAGATTCCGCGCGACTGCGTACGACTTCGCGATTACGTACGACTTGAGGGGCGACCGCTCGGTGAAGCAACTTCGGATCAGGGTGCTGCTCGGGCTGTTCGTCGTGGCCGGTGTGGTGTCATGGGCGGGCGCCCGGCTGTGGGACACGCTGGGCTCGCTGCCCAGCGTGCCGGTGGCCGCGCCGATCGTGCTGGCCCTGATCGCGGTCGTGCTGGCCGCGACCGCCCTGTCCCTGCGGGCCCGGCTGCGCGCCCAGCGCGAGCGCCGGCCCGGCGCGAAGGGCGTGGATCCGCTGGTGGCCGCCCGCGCGGTGGTCTTCGGCCAGGCGAGCGCGCTGGTGGCGGCGCTGGTCTCGGGGATGTACGGCGGGGTCGGGGTGTTTCTGCTGCTGGAGCAGCTGGATGTGCCCGCCCGCAAGGACCAGGCGATCTACGCGGCGGCTTCGGTACTGGCAGGGGCGGCCGTGGTCGCCGCCGCGTTCTTCCTGGAGCGGGTCTGCAAACTGCCCGAGGACGACGACACCGGGAACGGGCCGGGCGCTGCGGCCCGGGCGTAGCTCAGCACGGCAAGCAGTACGCAGCGATACGGCGCGCGCGGCTAGCGCGCCATGATGAGGCTCATCGCCTCGGCGCGGGTCGCCGGGTCGCGCAGCTGACCGCGTACGGCCGAAGTGAGCGTCTTGGCCCCGGGCTTGCGCACCCCGCGCATGGTCATGCACATGTGCTCGCATTCGACCACCACGATCACACCGCGCGGCTCCAGGATCCGCATCAGGGAGTCGGCGATCTGCGTGGTCAGCCGCTCCTGGACCTGCGGACGGCGGGCGAAGACATCGACCAGCCGGGCCAGCTTGGACAGCCCGGTGATCTTGCCGTCGTTGGACGGGATATAGCCGACGTGGGCGACGCCCACGAAGGGCACCAGGTGGTGCTCGCACGAGGACATCACCTCGATGTCCTTCACCAGCACCATCTCGTCATGGCCCAGGTCGAAGGTCGTGGTCAGGACCTCCTCGGGCTTCTGCCGCAGCCCCGCGAATATCTCCCGGTACGCACGGGCCACCCGCCCCGGGGTCTCCCGCAGCCCCTCCCGGTCCGGGTCCTCGCCGACGGCGATAAGCAGCTCGCGGATCGCCTGCTCGGCGCGCTTTTCGTCAAACACGCCGACGGGGCCCTGGCCGTCCAGCGAGATGGGGTCGGTCATGGAGCTGCCTCGTTCCTCATGCGCACCGAAAAGACGTGAAACCTCAAAACGCGAACCTCAAAAACGCGGATGCCGCGCCCCCCAGGCTAGAACCTGGGGGGCGCGGCATTCATTCCGGGTCGGTTTGGGCCGCTACGGGCCTGTGCGGCCCGCAGACGACCCTCCGTCGGATCAGCTCTCGGGACCGGCCTCTTCCGGGCGCTCAGCGCTGTCCTCGGGGGTGGTGGCCTTCGCGAGACCGGCCGCCGAGGGGGGCTGGGCACCGTTGGCCGGGGCGAGCTCCCGGGGGGAGAGCACCGGCGGGCGGGTGGAGGGCATGCGCCGCGAGGAACCGGTCCAGGCCGGGCGGGCCGGGCGCCTGACGATCGGGGCGAAGATCTCGGCGATCTCCTCCTTGTTGAGCGTCTCCTTCTCCAGCAGCGCCAGGACCAGGTTGTCCAGGACGTCGCGGTTCTCGACGAGGATTTCCCACGCCTCGTTGTGCGCGGACTCGATGAGCTTCTTGACCTCTTCGTCGACCAGCGCGGCGACCTCTTCGGAGTAGTCGCGCTGGTGAGCCATCTCACGGCCCAGGAACGGCTCGGAGTTGTCGGAGCCGAACTTGATCGCGCCCAGCCGCTCGGTCATGCCGTACTGCGTGACCATCGCGCGGGCGGTGGCCGTGGCCTTCTCGATGTCGTTGGACGCGCCCGTGGTCGGGTCGTGGAAGACAAGCTCCTCGGCGGCGCGGCCACCCATCATGTAGGCGAGCTGGTCCAGCATCTCGTTGCGCGTGGTCGAGTACTTGTCCTCGTCGGGCAGGACCATGGTGTAACCCAGGGCCCGGCCGCGGGAGAGGATGGTGACCTTGTGCACCGGGTCGCTGTTCGGAGAGGCCGCCGCGACCAGGGCGTGACCGCCCTCGTGGTACGCGGTGATCTTCTTCTCCTTCTCGCTCATGATCCGGGTCCGCTTCTGCGGACCGGCCACGACGCGGTCGATCGCCTCGTCCAGGAAGTGGTTGTCGATCAGCTTCTTGTCGCTGCGGGCCGTCAGCAGCGCGGCCTCGTTCAGCACATTGGACAGATCGGCACCGGTGAAGCCGGGGGTGCGGCGGGCGACGGCCGAGAGGTCGACGTCCGGCGCGACCGGCTTGCCCTTCTGGTGGACCTTGAGGATCTCCAGACGGCCCTGCATATCCGGGCGGTCCACGGCGATCTGCCGGTCGAAGCGGCCCGGGCGCAGCAGCGCCGGGTCCAGGATGTCGGGCCGGTTGGTGGCGGCGATCAGGATGACGCCGCCCTTCACATCGAAGCCGTCCATCTCGACCAGCAGCTGGTTCAGTGTCTGCTCGCGCTCGTCGTGACCGCCGCCCATGCCGGCGCCACGGTGGCGGCCGACGGCGTCGATCTCGTCGACGAAGACGATCGCCGGAGCGTTCGCCTTGGCCTGCTCGAACAGGTCGCGGACCCGGGAGGCCCCCACACCCACGAACATCTCGACGAAGTCGGAGCCGGAGATCGAGTAGAAGGGGACACCCGCCTCGCCCGCGACGGCGCGCGCGAGCAGCGTCTTACCGGTGCCGGGCGGGCCGTACAGCAGCACGCCCTTGGGAATCTTGGCGCCCACGGCCTGGAACTTCGCCGGCTCCTGCAGGAACTCCTTGATCTCCTGGAGCTCCTCGACGGCCTCGTCGGCCCCGGCCACGTCCGCGAACGTCGTCTTCGGGGTGTCCTTGGTGATCAGCTTGGCCTTCGACTTCCCGAAGTTCATCACTCGGGAGCCGCCGCCCTGCATCTGGTTCATCAGGAACAGGAAGACCACGACGATCAGCACGAACGGGAGCAGCGACAGCAGGATCCCGACGAACGGGTTCTGCTTCGACGTCGAGACGTTGTACCCGTCCGGGATCCCGCCCTGCTTCTGAGCATTGGCCTGCAAGGTCCGGGCGATGTCGAGGCCCTGGTCACCGATGTAGGTGGCCTGGAGCTTCCTGCTGCCCGAGATCTTGGCGACGTTGTCCTTGAGCTCGATCTTGATCTTGTGCTCGTCGCCGGTCGTCAGCTCGGCGGACTGGACCTGGTTCCGGTTGATCGCCTTGACGACCTGGCTGGTGTCCACCGACTTGTAGCCGCCGGACGAGCCGACGACCTGCATCAACACGACCACGGCGAGGACGGCCAGCACGATCCACATGACCGGCCCACGGAAGTAGCGCTTCACGTCCATCCATACGGGGCGATGCCGCCCCGTCCCTCCTGCCACAGTGAGGCACGGCAGCCCTGGAGGGGCGCCTGTGCGTGCGGTGTATTGCGGTGTATTTGCGGTGTATGAGCTGTGTAATCCTCAGTCTCAAAAAAGACTGACCTTCGGACGGTACCCCAGCATTGTCACCCGACGCCGCCGTGGACTGTTAACAAATCCGCCTTCCCCTGCTCCAACGGCGGGAAACCGCGCCAGGTTCCCAGGCGGTTCCCGTGCCATCCGAGAAGGGGCTCAGCCGCCCTCCGGGAAGGGCGCTCAGCCGCCGTACACGTGCGGGGCGAGCGTGCCGACGAAGCGCAGGTTGCGGTACTTCTCGGCGTAGTCGAGGCCATAGCCGACGACGAACTCGTTGGGGATGTCGAACCCGACCCATTTCACATCGATGGCGACCTTGGCCGCCTCCGGCTTGCGCAGCAGGGTGCACACGTTCAGCGAGGCGGGCTCGCGCGAGCCCAGGTTGGACAGCAGCCACGACAGGGTCAGGCCGGAGTCGATGATGTCCTCGACGATCAGGACGTGCTTGCCCTTGATGTCGGTGTCCAGGTCCTTGAGGATGCGGACCACGCCCGAGGACTGGGTGCCCGCGCCGTACGAGGACACGGCCATCCAGTCCATGGTGACCGGGGTGGACAGGGCGCGCGCCAGGTCCGCCATGACCATCACCGCGCCCTTGAGGACTCCGACGATCAGCAGATCCTTGCCCGCGTACTCCGCGTCGATCTTGGCGGCCAGTTCGGCCAGCTTCGCGTTGATCTCTTCCTCGGTGATGAGGACCGACTTGAGGTCGGTGCCCATGTCCTTGTCGTCCACCCGCGCCACTCTCGTTAGGGTTACCGGCTTCACTGGCTGGGCGGGTCAGCCCTGCCGGATGACCAGTCTGCCACCCTCCCGGCGGACCTCCACGCGGCCCGGGAGGTTGAGGGCCCGCTGACCGCGCCAGCCGGTGATCAGGCGGTCCACCTCTTCGATGTGGCGGGCGAAGAGCGAACCGGCGGGGGCGCCCGCGGCGATCGCGGCGCGGCGCAGCACCCGGCGGCGGACGGCGGGGGGCAGGGCGTGCAGCCCGACGGCGTCGAGCTCGACGGCGGCGGGCCCCACAGCGGCGGGCTCGGCGGTACGGGGTTCGGCAGCGGATCGGGCGGCGTCGGGTTCGGCGGGGGCCTCGGCGCCGGCCGGGGCGGCCCCGGCGGGCCGTACATCGGTCCGCACCTCCGCCTCCGCACGGGCGGCCCAGGCGTCGAGCGCGTCGGCGTCGTCGCGCGAGAGCTGGGCGGTGCGGGCCAGCGCCTCGACGACGCCCTTGCCGAGGGCCTTCTCCAGGACGGGCAGCGCCTCGTGGCGGACCCGGGAGCGGGTGTAGGCCGGGTCCACGTTGTGCGGGTCGTCCCATACGGGCAGCGACTGGGCCAGGCACGCCCGGCGGACGGTCTGCCGGTCGAGCCGCAGGAAGGGGCGGCGGTAGCGACCGCCCGCCCCGGAGACCTGGGCCATACCGGACAGCGAGCGGATACCGGAGCCGCGGGCCAGCCCCAGCAGGACCGTCTCGGCCTGATCGTCGCGGGTGTGGCCGAGCAGCACGGCGACCGCGCCATGGCGCTCGGCCGCGGCGTCGAGGGCGGCGTAGCGCGCGTCACGGGCGGCGGCCTCGGGGCCGCCGTCCCGGCCGACGGACACGCCGATGCACTCGACCGGCTCGAGCCCGAGCAGCCGCAGCCGCTCGGCGACCTCGGCCGCGCGCACCTCGGAGCCGTCCTGCAGACCGTGGTCGACGGTGACCCCTCCGGCGCGCACCCCGAGCTTGGGGGCTTCGAAGGCGAGGGCGGAGGCGAGCGCCATGGAGTCGGCGCCGCCGGAGCAGGCGACGAGCACCAGGGGCGCCGCGGCGGGGGCGGGGCGCGAGGGCGGCGAGGTCGAGGAGTTGACGAGTACGTCGTGGAGGACGCGGCGGACCGCCAGGCGTATCGCGGCGACCGCTGGATGGGGACCCATGTCCGTTTCCCATCTGTCGTTCGAGGGGGTGCCTCGGGGCCGTTACGAGGGTTTCGTCACACAGAGTTCGTCACGCTGAGTACGTCGATGGTGACAGAAGTGCGCTGTTCCCCGAGCATCGCACGCCTACCCGTCGCTCACGGTCCCTCGGACGGGTGATTAAGAGGGCATAGCGCCCCTATGACTCCGTCCTACGGTGCACCCGCGCGACCCAGTCCGCGGGTTTACTGATCTCCGTTTTGGTCGGAAGCGTGTTCGGAGAGGTCCAGACGCGGTTGAAGCCGTCCATCCCGACCTGGTCCACGACGGACCGTACGAACCGCTCCCCGTCCCGGTACTGCCGCAGCTTGGCGTCGAGCCCCAGCAGCTTGCGCAGCGCCTGGTCCAGCCGGCCCGCCCCGCTGGCCCGGCGCTTCTGGAACTTCTCGCGGATCTCCGCGACGGACGGCACGACCTCGGGCCCCACCCCGTCCATCACATAGTCCGCATGCCCCTCGAGCAGCGACATCACGGCGGTCAGCCGGCCCAGAATCTCCCGCTGGGCCGGGGTCTGCACCAGCTCGATGATGCTGGGCGTGCTGCCCTCCCGGTCGCCGTCCGACTCCGGGCGGCCGCCGCCCAGCGACTGCACGGCCTCGCGGAACCGCTCCAGGAGGGTGGCCGGGTCCACCTCGGTCTCGCCGAGGAATGCCTGGATCTCGGACTCGATGTGGTCGCGCAGCCAGGGCACCGCGGTGAACTGCGTACGGTGCGTCTCCTCGTGCAGACACACCCACAGCCGGAAGTCGTGCGGGGCGACGTCCAGCTCGCGCTCGACATGCACCACGTTGGGCGCCACCAGCAGCAGCCGCCCGCCGCCCGAGGAGGCGGGCAGGTCGCGGCTCGGCGGGGCGAAGGTCTCGTACTGGCCGAGCACCCGGGAGGCCAGGAAGGACAGCAGCATCCCCAGCTCCACCCCGGTGACCTTGCCGCCGACCGCGCCGAGCACCGCGCCGCCCGGCAGCCCGCCGCGCCGCTCCTGCATCTTGCCCAGCAGCGGCTTCAGCACCTCGCGGAAGCCCGCCACGTTCGCCTTGATCCAGCCCGCGCGGTCCACGACGAGAACCGGGGTGTCCGAGCCCGGTCCGCCCGCCGGGGCCATTCGGGTGAACGCCCGGACGTGCTCCTCCGACGACTTGGCGTACCGGCGCAGCTCCGCGACGACGGCGCGCGCCTCGTCCCGGCTCACGTCGGGGCCCGGCCGCACCAGCCGGGTCGCGGTCGCGACCGCGAGGTTCCAGTCGACCATCTCCGCACCACCGATGCTCGTCATGGCTTCACGGTACGTGGCGCGCGGTCCTTCCGGGAGGCGACGAGGTCATCAGCGGCAGCCGCAGTTCGCGAGTGCGGACGCCATGCGGTCCAGCGCGCGCTGTGCGCCCTGGGGGTCGGTGGTTCCGTTCGTCATAAACGCGAAGACCAGAAGGCGGCCATCCGCGTCGACGACGGTGCCCGCGAGCGTGTTGACGCCCGTCAGGGTCCCGGTCTTCGCCCGGACCACGCCACGGCCGACCGCCTCCTGCGCATAGCGGCCGCGCAGCGTCCCGGTGAAACCGGCCACCGGCAGACCGGTGAGGACCGAGCGCAACTCGGGGTGGTCGGGGTCGGCGGCGCGCACCAGGACCTGGGCGAGCAGGGCCGCGGACACATGGTCGGCCCGGTCCAGGCCGCTGCCGTCGACGATACGGGCGCCCGACAGCGGCAGCCGGAGCCTGTTCAGCCGGTCCATGACGGCCCGCCCAGCGCCGTCGAAGCTGGCGGGTTCGCCCGCGGCGATGGCGGTCTGCCGGGCGAGGGCTTCGGCGATGTCGTTGTCGCTGTTGGTCAGCGCCCGCTCGACCAGGGAGGACAGCGGCTGCGAGCGGACGGTGGCGAGCGGCCGCGCCTTCTTCCCGGCCTTGGCGGCTGTTACGGACTGCGGCTCGCCCTTCACGTCGATCCCGCGGTCGCGCAGCATCGTGGCGAACTCCTCCGCCGCGTCGGCAGCGGGGTCGTGGGAGCGGGGGGCCGGGCCGTGGTCGCTGTCGTCCAGGCGGCCCTCGTCGACCATGAGGGGGGTGACGGGGGAGATGTTCTCGTTGGGGCCGATCGGGTGCAGAACCGGGCCGGAGTAGAGCGAGGTGTCGTAGCCCAGCCGGACGCTTTCGGTGCCGCTCTTCTTGAGCGCGGAAGCCGTCTTGTCAGCCAGTTTGCGCAGGCTGGCCGGGGCGTCGGCGCCCTTGGCGGCGCGGGCGGTGAGGGTGGGGTCGCCGCCGCCGACCAGCACGATGCGGTCCTTGTCCTTACCCTTCGCGCCGCCCTTCGCACCGCCCTTCGCACCGTCTCCGTCTCCGCCTCCGGGGACGACGACGGTGGTCTCGATGCGGTGGTCGGGCCCCAGGGCGGAGAGCGCGGCGACGCCGGTCGCCAGTTTGATGATCGAGGCGGGCACCGCCTGGGTGTCCGCCTGCGTCCCGTACAGCTGCCGCCCGGTCGCCGAGTCCACGACGGACACCGAGCGCGGTTTGCCCAGCGCCCCGTCGTCCAGCAGCGGCTCCAGCGCGTCGGCCAGGCCCGCCCGGGTGGGCTGCGGGACCGCGTCGTCGCCGCTGTCCGGGGAGGGCGCGACGGCGGCCGTACCCAGGGGGGCCAGCACCGGCGAGGCGCTGGGCACGGACCGCCCGGGGCCCTCGCCGTGACGCTCGCCACCTGTGCCGGGACTCCCGGCGGCGCGGGCCCGCTCGGCCGTACGCTGCCCGGAGTCCCACGGCCCGGCCGCGAACACCGTCGCGACCGCCACCACCAGGCCGACGACGGCGGAGATCGCCGACAGTCGCCACGTCAGCCGCTGCTCCACCGTGGCGCTCCGCCACCGGCCCGTGGCGCTCTGCCACTGGCTCTGCCACCACCTGACCTGCCACGATCTGGCTTCAGGCACGTCGGACCAGCCCCTTTCGCCACCACACACCTGCGTGGGGGACACTTAATCACCAGACGTATGTGTTGATCATGGAGGAGCCACCCGTGGAGTTCGACGTCACCATCGAGATCCCCAAGGGTTCGCGCAACAAGTACGAGGTGGACCACGAGACGGGGCGCATCCGTCTCGACCGTCGACTCTTTACTTCGACCAGCTACCCGGCTGACTACGGCTTTGTGGAGAACACCCTCGGCGAGGACGGCGACCCGCTGGACGCGCTGGTCATTCTGGACGAGCCGACCTTCCCCGGCTGTCTGATCAAGTGCCGCGCGATCGGCATGTTCCGGATGACGGACGAGGCGGGCGGCGACGACAAGCTGCTGTGCGTGCCCGCGTCCGACCCGCGGGTCGAGCACCTGCGTGATATTCACCACGTTTCGGAGTTCGACCGCCTGGAGATCCAGCACTTCTTCGAGGTCTACAAGGACCTGGAGCCGGGCAAGTCGGTCGAGGGGGCCAACTGGGTGGGCCGCGCCGAGGCCGAGGCCGAGGTCGAGGCGTCCGTGAAGCGGCTGGAGGCCGCGGGCGGCGCGCACTGAGCGTGCCGACTTCTCTTGAGTCGCGCCGAGCCTTTGAGCCGCGCCGAGCCCTAAGGCTTCGAGGGCTGTGACAAAGGGCGGACCGGTTTTCCGGTCCGCCCTTTGTGTTGCGTCTGCTGTGTAGCGTCAGCGCCGGTTCTCAGAAACCGCGGGTGCGCTTGGCGGCGCGGCGGCCCGACGCCTCGGTCTCGGGCCGCGGGGCCTTCAGGAACAGGCGCGCGGCCTCGTTGCCCAGGTTCACCCCGATGGCGATGGCCAGGGCCAGTGCCGCCGCCTGGGTGAGGTGGGTGATACCGCGGTCCAGATTGCCCTGGGCCAGCGCCAGCAGGCCGAAGTACGTGGCGCTACCGGGCAGCAGCGGCCCGATGGCGGCCGTGACGTACGGCAGTGCGGACGCGTAGCGATAGCGGGACAGCATCTGCCCGAAGAGCCCCACCAGCCCGGCGGCGACCGTTGTGGCGGCGACCGCGGGGACGCCCGCGGTGTTGTGCAGCGCTCCGTAGACGACCCAGGCGACCCCGCCGTTGAGGGTCGCGAACAGCACGGTGTGACGTTCCTGCTGGAGCAGGATGGCGAAGGTCAGCGCGAGCATCATCGCCGCGACGATCTGCACCACCGGCCGGTCGACCTGGCGCAGCGCCGCCTCCGGGTTGAGCTTCGCGTCCAGCTGGAGGCCCCCGTACAGCACGGTCAGCACGCCGCACACGATCCCGACGATCAGATAGACGACCTCCAGGAGCCGGGCCGCGGCGGTGATGTAATAGCCGGTCAGCCCGTCCTGGACGCCCGCCACCAGCGCCCGCCCGGGGATCAGTGCGAACAGCCCGCCGGTGATCACCGCGGAGGACTGCAGCCCCACCCCGGCCAGGCTGAGCGCGACGCCCATCGCGGCGGGCGGCATCGCCGCGGCCACGAACTGGTAGAACTCCGGCAGCCCGCGCCCCGAGGCCAGCCAGGCCAGCCGGTCGCCGAGCATCGCGCCGACCGCCGCCGCGAAGAAGACCGGCCAGTCGCCGCCGACCAGCATGCTCGCCGCGCCGGCCAGTGCGCCGCCGGCCAGGGTGAGCGCCCATCCGGGGTAGGGGTGGCGGTTACGGCGGATCTCGGCGAGGCGGCGGTATGCCTCCTCCAGGGTGAAGTCCTCGCCGGAGGTGATGTCGTCGACCAGCCGGAAGACGGCGGACAGCCGGGTGTAGTCGGTGCCCCGGCGGCGTACGGTCCGGCTGGCGGTGACCGGGTCGTCGACGAGCGAGGGCTGGTAGCTGACCGACAGCAGGGTGAAGGTGACGGTCGGCTCGCAGCGGTCGAGCCCGTACGCATGCGCCACGCCGAACATCGCCGCCTCGACGTCCTCGGCCCCCTCCCCGCCCGCGAGCAGCAGTTCGCCGATGCGCAGGATCAGGTCCAGTACGCGCGGCACGGCGGGCCCCGCCTCGTCCTGCCGCTCCTGGCGCTCGGGGGCCGGGCGCTCGCTGATCGGCATGCGCAGCATGATGCGCATCCGGTCCTGCCAGGGGCCCTCATTGGTGAGCTGGATGGCGGGGATGCCGTTGGGCGGGGTGAACGCCGGGAAGTTCGCGGCCTGGCCGGTCTGCGGGCCGGTCTTGACCCCCGCGGGCGGTACGAAGGCCGAGCCCTCGGTGTCGATGTCGGTGGCGGGCTCGGGGGCCAGCCCCTCGGGGACGGCGAACTCGGAGGTGGGGTGGTCGTCCTCGGGGACGGGCGGCAAGGGCATCCCGAGCGGCGGGGTGAAGGCGCTGTGCGCCTCGTCCGACTGCGGTTTACGGCTCCCCGCCGCCTCCGCTTCCGGCACGCTCGCACCGCGCTGACCGCGCTGTCGTTCGGACCCCACGTCGCTTCGCTCCTCACCCGCCTCTGTGCCTGATGTGCGCCGGCCGCCATGCAGCATGGCGGCCACCGAGCCCATTGTGCGGGTCGATGGCCGCTAGCCGAAGGGTGGGGCGGTGGGAAGGAAGGTGCGTGGGGGTTGTGGGGTTTGTGAGTGTGGGGCTGCTGGGTGTCAGCGCTTGGCGTGACGGCCGCGCGACGCCGGGCCCGAGGGCTGCTGCGCCTGGTAGCGCGCCTCGGGGCCGACCCCCGGCCCGGCCGGGCCCGCCGCGGGGCCCTGGGCGCCCGTCGGCTCCGCCGGGCCCGCCGCGGCCTCCTTCTTGGCCTTGCCGCGGGCGCGCAGGAACTCGATGGCGATCGGAATCACCGACAGCAGCACGATGCCGACCAGGATCAGCTCGATGTGCGCGTGGACGAAGTCGACCTTCCCCAGAGCGGCCCCGAGCAGGGTGACCCCCGAACCCCACAGCACGCCGCCGATGATGTTGAAGATGATGAAGGAGCGGTAGTTCATCCGGCTCACGCCCGCGATGATCGGCGTGAACGTGCGCACGATGGGCACGAAGCGGGCCAGGATCAGCGACTTGGGCCCGTGCTGCTCGAAGAACTCATGGGCCTTCTCCACGTTCTCCTGTTTGAAGAGCTTGGAGTCCGGGCGGCGGAAGAGCGAGGGGCCGACCTTCCGGCCGAAGAGATACCCGACCTGGTCACCGATGACCGCGGCGGCGGCGACCGCGACACAGACCAGCCACAGGTCCTGCTTGATCACGTCCGTGGTGACCAGCAGGCCCGTGGTGAACAGCAGCGAGTCGCCCGGCAGGAAGAAGCCGATGAGCAGGCCGGACTCCGCGAAGACGATCGCCATGACGCCGAGCAGGCCGAAGGTGTTGATCAGATAGTCGGGGTCCAGCCAACTGGGGCCGAGCGCGAGATTGGTCACGGGTGACAGGCTCCTGGGTCGAGGGGTGCAGGCTCGTGCGAGGCCCGGCCGCAGGGTGGGGGCGGACAGGGTGGGGTCATCACAGTGTGCCGCCCAAAGCTATCAACGCCGTATGCGTTCCCTCGGTTCCCGCTGGCCGTACGCCCGGAGCAAGGCGTACGCCCGGAGCGAGACGTACGCCCGGAGCGAGACGTACGCCCGGAGCAAGGCGTACGCCCGGAGCGAGACGTACGCCCAGCCGCAGGGCGATGCGGGCACGCGGCGCGGGCTAGCCGTGGCGGGCGGCGTTGGCCGCGATCGCCTCGCGCAGGAATTCGGCTGCCCCGGGCCGGATCGAGTCGTAGAACTCCCGGAACCGCTCGTCGGTCACATACGTCTCGCCGATCCCCCGGTGGATCTCGAAGGTGCACTCGTAGAACCACGTGGAGATATGGCGCCGGTGTTCCTCGGCCATGTCCATCGCCCGCTCGCCCGAAGCCGGCTCGCCCTCCCCCATGAGGGCGGCGAACCGCGCGCTCCAGTCGGCGACCTCCTCCTGTATCTGCCGCCAGTCCTCCTTGGTGTAGCCGGCCGTGCGCCGCTGGGTCTCGGCGTAAGTCTCGGTGCCGCCCCAGCGCCGCTCGGCCTCCTCCGCGTATGCCTCGGGGTTCTTGGCCCCGAAGAGCTCGAACTTCTCCTCCGGCGTGAGGTTGATGCCCATCTTCCGTGCCTCCATGGCGTGTTCGACGGCGGCGGCCATCTTCCGGAGCTTTTCGATCCGCTCGGTCAGCACGGCGTGCTGCCGCCGCAGATGCTCCTGCGGATCCACGTCGGGGTCGTCCAGCAGGACCGCCACCTCATCGAGCGGGAAGCCGAGCTCCCGGTAGAACAGGATCTGCTGCAGCCGGTCCAGGTCGGCGTCGTCGTAACGCCGGTGCCCGGCCCGGCTGCGGGCGCTCGGGCTCAGCAGCCCGATCTCGTCGTAGTGGTGCAGCGTGCGCACCGTGACCCCGGCGAAGCCCGCCACCTGTCCCACGGAGTAGCTCATGGCCCGTCCGCTCCTTCCTCGGTACGCGCTCCACGGTGCGTCCTCACGCGACGTGAGGTGCAAGTCCGTATCCCGGAAACTCGGTGGGAGGTGTCCGGGGCGGCTGGCATCCTGCCTGCTGTGCTGGGAATAACAGATCTTTCGACGTATCTGGCGGGTCTCGCCCTGATCATCCTGCTGCCGGGGCCGAACTCGCTCTATGTGGTCTCCGTCGCCGCCCGCAGCGGCGCGCGCACCGGCTACCGTGCGGCGCTGGGCGTGGTGTGCGGGGACACGGCGCTGATGGTGCTGTCGGCGGGCGGGGTGGCCTCGCTGCTGCAGGCGAGTCCGACGCTCTTCGCCGTGGTGAAGTTCACCGGCGCCGGCTATCTGAGCTGGCTGGCGGTGGGCATGCTGCGCGGGGCGTGGCGGCTGTGGCGGACGCGGGGCTCGCACGGGGCGGAGGGCCTGGGCGGCCCGGACGGCCCGGCGGTGGCCGGGGCCGGAGCCGGAGCCGGAGCCGGGGGGCAGGGCGCCAAGGCGGCGGAGCGGCCGTACCGCAAGGCGCTGGTGATCAGCCTGCTGAACCCGAAGGCCATTCTGTTCTTCATCTCCTTCTTTGTGCAGTTCGTGGACCCGGACTACGCCCACCCGGTGCTGTCCTTTGTGGCGCTGGGCGCCTGGGTGCAGCTGTTCAGCCTGACGTATCTGTCGGTGCTGATCTTCACCGGCGCGCATCTGGCGGCGGCCTTCCGGCGGCGGAAGCGGCTGACCGCCGGGCTGTCGGCGGCGGCGGGCACGGCGTTCCTGGGGTTCGCGGTGAAGCTGTCGCTGAGCAGCGCGGGGTAGCGGCCCGGGGGCGGCGGTTCGGGGGGCGGCGGCGCGGGGGCGGCGGCGCGGGGGGCGGCGGCGCGGGGGGCGGCGGCGCGGGGGGCGGCGGCGCGGGGGGCGGCGGCGCGGGGGGCGGCGGCGCGGGGGCGGCGGCGCGGGAACGGGATATTCGACCGATACGCCCGTATTGTCACCAAGATCAGCCGACGGCTCTCACACGACCGAGGGGACTGGGCGGCCCATGACGCTCCACACGGGCAGACACGGCAAGCGGGACGAGGGCAGGCGGCGGCGCTGTGTCGCCGTCAACCCCTTCTACGGGGTGGCCGACCCGGTCGGCGGCATGGCCGACGAGGTGCCGCGCAACCGGCTGCCCGACGGCCCGATGGCGCCCACCACCGCCCATCAGCTCGTACACGACGAGCTGATGCTGGACGTCAACGCCCGGCTCAACCTCGCGACCTTCGTCACCACCTGGATGGAGCCGCAGGGCGACCAGGTGCTGTTCGCCTGCCGCGACAAGAACCTGATCGACAAGGACGAGTACCCGCGCACCGCCGAACTGGAGCGGCGCTGCGTCGCGATGCTGGCCCATCTGTGGCACGCCCCCGACCCGGACTCGGTCATGGGCTGTTCCACCACCGGTTCGAGCGAGGCGTGCATGCTCGCCGGAATGGCCTTCAAGCGCCGCTGGGCCAAGCGCAACCCGGCACGCTATCCGGGGGCGGCCCGGCCCAACCTGGTCATGGGGGTCAACGTCCAGGTCTGCTGGGAGAAGTTCTGCAACTTCTGGGAGGTCGAGGCGCGCCAGGTGCCCATGGAGGGCGACCGGTTTCACCTCGACCCCCAGGCCGCCGCCGACCTGTGCGACGAGAACACCATCGGCGTCGTCACCGTCCTCGGGTCCACCTTCGACGGTTCGTACGAACCCGTCGCGGAGGTTTGCGCCGCGCTTGACGACCTACAGGAGCGCACCGGACTGGACATCCCGGTCCATGTGGACGGCGCGTCGGGCGCGATGGTGGCGCCCTTCCTCGATACGGACCTGGTGTGGGACTTCCGGCTGCCCCGGGTCGCCTCCATCAACACCTCCGGGCACAAGTACGGCCTGGTCTACCCCGGCGTGGGATGGGCTCTGTGGCGCACGGTCGAGAACCTTCCCGAGGAGCTTGTCTTCCGCGTCAACTATCTGGGCGGCGAATTGCCGACCTTCGCGCTGACCTTCTCCCGGCCCGGCTCCCAGGTGGCCGCCCAGTACTACACCTTTCTGCGGCTGGGGCGCGAGGGCTACCGCGCCGTGCAGCAGACGACGCGGGACGTGGCGCGCTCGCTGGCCGAGCGGATCGAGGCGCTGGGTGACTTCAGGCTGCTGACGCGCGGGGACGAACTGCCGGTCTTCGCCTTCACCACGGCCGAGGGCGTGCGGAACTTCGATGTGTTCGATGTGTCGCGGCGGCTGCGCGAACACAACTGGCTGGTGCCCGCCTACACCTTCCCGCCGAACCGGCAGGACCTGTCCGTGCTGCGGGTGGTGTGCCGCAACGGATTCACGACGGACCTCTCCGACCTCTTCCTGGACGACCTGGAGACGCTGCTGCCCGAACTGCGGAGCCAGCCGCATCCGCTGGACCGGCCCGAGAACCTGGCCACGGCCTTCCACCACTGAGCCGGGCCGGGCGCTGGGCCGGGTGCCGGGCCGGGCGCTGGGCCGAGTGCCGGGCCGAGTGCCGGGCCGGGTGCCGGGCCGGGCGCGGCCATCAGCCCGTCTGCGAGGTCTCCTGCAGGAACTCGGCCCTGCGCCGGACCGCCTCCAGGGCGCCGGGCCTGCGGCCGGGCACCCGTCCGCGCAGCGATATCAGGAAGGGGGCGAGGGAGCCGGCCCTGGCCGAGTCCTGGACGTACTGCCACTGGTGGTGGGCCCGGTCCACCGCCCCTTCGACGTCCGGGTCGTCGGCGGCCTGGCCATTGCCCAGCCGGGCGTCGGCCACCGACATCCACAGCTCGCAGGCGCGGGCGGGATCGTCGGCGAGACGCGCGAGGTCGGCCCGTACCTCCAGCCAGTGGATGGCCTCGCCGGAGTGCGGACCGGCCGCGCGAAGGGCCTCCTGCTCCCAGGCCGCCGCCATGGAGGCGGCCTCGCTGTGCCGCCCGGCGTGCGCGGCCTCGAAGATCGCAGCATGCGGATCGGGCGCGGGCGGCGGGGTCTGTTCCCACTCGGCAGGCGGCGGGGGCGGTAGCGCGGCGAAGGGCTCGGGCACCAGCCCGTCCGGGAGGCGGTCCTGCGGGCGGGGCGCCGGGGCGTCGCCCTCCGCCTCTGCCTCCGCCTGCGCCTGCGTCAGGCCGTCCGCAACGCGCGTCACTATGCCGTTCGCGCCGGCGGCCTGGGGCTGGTGCGGGAGGCCCGCGGGAGGGGCCGCCGGGACGTGGGCATGGACGGCGGACCCGTCGAACAGCAGCTCCGGGCCGCCGCCCAGACCCGCCTCGGCGACCGCACGCTCATGCAGCAGCGCGAACGACGCGTACTCGGCCGCGCCCCGCAGAGCCGCGGCGAACGCCCGGCTGTAGAGCGGCGCCGCGGTCTGCCGCTTGGGCGGAGCGGGCGCGACAGAGCCGTAGAGGGTGAGCCCGGCCGCCAGCAGCCGGCCGGCCTGGACGGGGTCGGACGACAGCCGCGGCCACGCCGTCTCGTCGGCCACCAGATCGACGAGCACCGTGGAGCTGCCCGTCGGCCGCCGCGCGAGCTCGGCCGCCAGCCAGTGCCAGGGCAGCGCGGTGTAGCGGGCGGTCCTCGGCGTCGTACGGGCCAGCGCGAAGTGCGGCAGCCGCTGCTTGGCGTCGAAGGTGAGCTGACCGGCGAGATAGACCAACACCGGCCCCTCATGGGCGCCCGCGGTCCGCAGATGCGTCAACACCGTCTGCGGATCGGCCGGATCCACCAGCTGTACGACGCTCGCCCCGCCCGCGGTCCCCAGTAACGCGGCGGGCGGTACGGCCGCGAGCTGGTGCAGTGCCCCGGCCGCGTCCATCAGCCGCTGTCTGCCACCCGGGGCGGCGGCGACGAGCAGTGCGTAACCGACCCCGCCCGTCGCCCTCGCGTCCGTGGCCCCCCTGTCGTTCACCATGTCAGCACCGTATCCGGAACCACCCACGACGGGTGATGGTGTGGCTCACGCGGCATTCGGGCGTGTTGGACTCGTTTCAGCGGCTGAGGCGCTGGTAACGGCCCACGGCCAGGGGGAAGAAGACCGCGAGCAGCGCCAGCGGCCAGCAGACGGAAAGCAGTTGGGCGTGGTCCGCGGGCCAGGAACCGCCGCCCTGGCCCGGGCGCCCGAACAGCTCGCGGACCGCGGTGGCCGTCGCCGACATCGGGTTCCAGTCCGCGATCGCGCCGAGCCAGCCCGGCATGGACTCGGGCGAGGCGAAGACGTTCGACAGAAACCCGACCGGCCAGATCAGGACCTGCACCGCCTGCACCATCTCGGGGCGCCCGGCCACCATGGCGAGGTGGATACCGAGCCACAGCATGGAAAAGCGCAGCAGGAGCAGCAGCCCGACCGCGGCGACCGCCTCCCCGGGGCCGCCGTGCCAGCGCCAGCCCATCGCGAACCCGGTCCCGATGAGGATCAGCAGACCCAGCGCCGACTGGAGCATGTCCAGGACGCTGCGGCCGACCAGCACCGCCGAGGGGGCGATCGGCATGGACCGGAAGCGGTCGATGACACCCTTGTTGAGGTCCTGAGTGACGGCGATCACCGTGGACTCAAGGCCGAACGCCATGGTCAGCGTCAGCATGCCCGGCACCAGGTACTCCTTGTAGTCGCCACCGCCCGGGACGGTCATACCGCCGCCGAGGAAGTAGGCGAACATCAGCATCACCATCACCGGGAAGACCAGGCCGACCGCCAACTGGGCGGGCTGCCGCGCCCAGTGGGCGAGGCCGCGCCGGGTCATGGTCCATGAGTCGGTGGCTGCCCGGCCGAGTCGGCTCCGGGCGGCCGCGGGATATGTCGCGGTGGTCATACGGCCGCGCCCTCCTCGATGTCTTTGGTGTTTGCGTCTTTGGTGTTTGTGTCTTTGGTGTCCGCGGAGTTGGCGCGCTCCCCGGTGAGATGCAGAAAGACCTCGTCGAGGGTGGGGCGGCGCAGCGCGATGTCCTCCGCCTCGATCCGGGCCGTCGCCAGGGCCCGTACGGTCTCGGTGAGCGCGGTCATCCGGTCGGTGACCGGCACGCTGATCCGCCGGCTGTCGGGGTCGGTCTCGACGGCGCCGGCGCGGGCGCGGGCCGCGGTGGCGATCAGGGAGGCGGCGGTGTCCAGTTGACCGGTGTGGCGCACCACCACCTCGATCCGGTCCCCGCCGAGCCGGGCCTTGAGCTCATCGGCCGTGCCCTCCGCGATCACCCGGCCGGTGTCGATCACGGAGATACGGTCCGCCAACTGGTCGGCCTCCTCCAGGTACTGGGTGGTGAGCAGCACGGTGGTGCCGCCGCCGACCAGCGACCGGACCGCGGCCCACACCTCGGCGCGGCCACGCGGATCGAGCCCGGTGGTCGGCTCGTCCAGGAACAGCACCCGTGGCCGGGTGATCAGACCGGCCGCCAGGTCGAGCCTGCGCCGCATGCCTCCGCTGTACTGGCCGACCGGTTTACGGCCGGTGCCGGTGAGGCCGAACCGCTCCAGCAGCTCGTCCGCACGGCGCGCGGCTCCCCGGGCTCCCAGGTGGTAGAGGCGTCCGAACATCTCCAGGTTCTGCCGCCCGCTCAGGTCTTCGTCGAGGGCCGCGTGCTGGCCGAGGAGCCCGATGCGGTAGCGGACCTCGTCGGGGTGGCGCCGCACATCGAATCCGGCGACCTCCGCCCGCCCGCCGTCGTGGCGCAGCAGCGTGGACAGGATCCGTACGGAGGTGGTCTTGCCCGCGCCATTGGGCCCCAGCAGGGCGTGGACCATGCCGTACGGAACGATCAGGTCGAGCCCGGCGAGCGCCGCCCGGCCTCGATATGCCTTCCGCAGCCCCTCGACGACGATGGCGGGTTGGTTGCTGACGCTGTCGGCCAAGGTCTTCTCCTCTCCCTTCAGCAGGACAGTAGTCAAATTTGACTACTGCGCGGCGGGAAAGGTACTCCCGAACGAAAGGCTAGTCAAACTTGATTAACGGCCGTTCTGCTCAGCCTCGGTATCGCCCTCGCCGCTCGGCGGCGCGCATGGCCCCTCGGCGCCGACCGCGCTCTCCACGCTGTCCATCAGCACATCGACCGAGCGCTTCCCCTCACCGGCCATCACATACGCCCCGCCCTCAAGCCGCTCGATCAACCCGCGCGTCCACTGCGCCCCGCCGTCGGCCGAGTGCACCCAGAGCTTCATGATCTCGCCGATATGGCCCCATGCGTCGGGGGTGGCCTCCGGGGGCATCCAGTGCGCGGTGACCGCGGCCCGCCACTCCTCCAGGGCCGCGACCCGCTCCTTCAGCAGGGAGATCGCCTCGGCACGCGGAAGGTCGACGAGAAAGCCCACCCCGGCCGTCAGCTCGTCGATCTTCTGGTCATGGCGCACCAGCGACTCGCGGAGCAGCCTGAAGTACTCCTCCTCCCCCGCGTCGGTCAGCTCGTACTCGGTGCGCGGCGGTCCGCCGGCCGTGCTCGGCGCGACGTCATGAGCAACCATCAGGCCTTGTTTGGCCATCTGCTTGAGCGCGTGGTAGATCGATCCGGGCTTGGCGTTGGACCACTCGTGGGCGCCCCAGAACTCCAGGTCGTTACGGACCTGGTAGCCATGGGCCCGCCCATGCTGGCGCACCGCCCCCAGCACCAGCAGCCGGATCGCTGACATCGCCCGTCTTCTCTCCCTCCCGGACCCTCCGAGGGCCCGCCGCTGTCCAGGCTAGACGGCCCCTCCCGGCCATGGTCAGCCCCATCCCGCCGGTAGCCGACCCTCTCCCCCCGCCACAGCCCGGTCCCCGCGGCGTTTGGGGAGGCAGGACCTGGAGGCAGGACCTGGAGGCAGGGCCTACGCCCGGAGGAACGTCAGGACCGCGAGGACGCGGCGGTGGGTGTCCTCGCCAGGGGGCAGGTCGAGCTTGCCCAGGATGTTGCCGATGTGCTTGCCCACCGCGGCCTCGGAGACGACCAACTCACGGGCGATGGCCGCATTGGACTTGCCCTCGGCCACCAGGGCCAGCACCTCCCGCTCACGCGAGGTGAGGCGGTCCAGGGGGTCGCGCCGGCGGCGGAACAGCTGGCGCACGACCTCCGGGTCGACGACCGTGCCGCCGTCGGCCACCCGGCGCAGCGCGTCCATGAACTCCTCGACCTGCCCGACCCGGTCCTTGAGCAGATAGCCCACCGCCGTGCCGTCGCCGGAGTCCAGCAACTCGGTCGCATAGGTCCGCTGCACATACTGGCTCAGCACCAGGATCGGCAGCCCCGGCCGGTCCTCGCGCAGGGCGACCGCCGCCCGCAGCCCCTCGTCGCTCTGCCCCGGCGGCATCCGCACATCGGTGACCACCAGGTCCGGGGAGTGTTCGGCGACCGCCTCCCGCAGCGCGGGAGCGTTGCCGACGGCCGCGGCGACCTCGTGCCCGAAGCGGGCCAGCAGCCCCACCAGACCCTCACGCAGCAGCACGCTGTCCTCGGCCAGGACTAGCCGAAGACTTCGATCGGCTCGCACGGTATCTCCACGCTCAGAATCGTCGGCCCGCCGGGCGGGCTGGAAAGCCTCAGTGTCCCATCGAGCGCCGCCACCCGGTCCGAAAGCCCGGTCAGCCCGCTGCCCCCGGCCCGGCCTCCCGAGCCGCCCGGCAGCAGGACCGCGCCACCCACCCCGTCGTCCAGGACGGACACGAACAGCGAGCCCTCCCGTATCTCGGCCCTGACCTCGGCCAGCCCTGCCGCGCTGTGCTTGGCAACATTGGCCAGCGCCTCGCAGACCACGAAGTACGCGGCCTTCTCGACCGGTTCGGGCAGCCGCCCCAGCCCTGAGGCATTCACCAGCACGGGGACCGGCGAACGGTCGGCGGCGTCCCCAAGCGCCGCCTCCAGGCCCCGGTCGGCCAGTACCTGGGGGTGTATTCCATGAATCAACTCCCTCAGCTCCGCCAGCACCTTGCCCGCCTCGCCATGCGCCTTGGCGAGCTGGTCGGCCAGCGGCCCCGGCGGGGCGTCCAGCCGCGCCAGGCCCAGCGTCATGGTCAGCGCCACCAGCCGCTGCTGGGCGCCGTCGTGCAGATCCCGCTCTATGCGCCGGCGCTCCGCCTCGAAGGCATGCACCAGCCGGGCCCGCGACCGGGCCACTTCCCCGAGCTCTTCGCGCAGCTCGCCTTCGGGACCCACGAGGAGCAGATGGGCGAACGCGGCGCGCAGCCCGGCGAAGACACCCAGGCAGTAGAGGCCGACCGGCAACAGCAGCACCCCCGCGAGGGACCACGCGGACGCCCCGGGATAGGAGGTGACCGACCAGTACTTGAGGGCCTGGGCCTGGCCGCCGCCGTCCAGGGCCAGCAGTATCGGAGTGACCATCATCGCCAAGGGCGGCCCCAGCGCCCCCAACAGGGCCAACGCGTCCGCCACCCACAGGCCGAAGGCGAACAGCACCGTGTACGCCAGCTCGTACCAGGTCGTCCGCTCCTGATACCGCACGCGCGCCCAGGCGAGGAGCCCCGGCTCGTCCGGTGTGCGGTGCGGGTTGCGGGTCGGGCTGTTGTCCACCAGCCGCAGCCGGCGGCGCTCGATCGCGCCGACCGGCACCCCGGCCAGCCCCAGCGCGACCAGCACCGGCAGCCCGATCACGAGGATCGTCAACGCCCCGCCGACCAGAGCGACGACGACGATGCCGAGCAGCGCGAGCGCCCCGACGGGCGCGCTGCTCATCAGATACAGCACCGCGCGCCAGGGCCAGGCGGATCGCAGATAGCCGGGCTGATACAGCGCCTGCCGGACATTTCGTGTGGACATGCAAGAACGGTACGGTCCGGCGCCCCCCGCCACAGTCGGTCCAGTAGGCGTCTTGGGGGTATGGCTGGCCATACCCCGGAACTATGCCCAGTGGTCGTGAACGGGCGGGCCGGGGCCGGTTGTCTGGAAGGCATGACACGAACTGACCTGGACACCGCGGCGGTCCGGCTCTCGCGGGTGAGCCGGCGCTATGGCTCAGGCCCCGGCGCGGACGGGGTGACGGCGCTCGACGACGTCAGCCTCTCCTTTCCCGCGGGGAGCTTCACCGCGGTCATGGGCCCCTCCGGCTCCGGCAAGTCCACGCTTCTGCAGTGCGCGGCGGGCCTGGACCGGCCCGACTCCGGCTCGGTGTCGATCGGCGGCACCCCGCTGGAGGGGCTGAGCCAGACCCGGCTGACGCGGCTGCGCCGGGAGCGGATCGGCTTCGTCTTCCAGTCCTTCAATCTGCTGCCCTCGCTGACCGCCGCGCAAAACGTGGCCCTGCCGCTGCGGCTGGCCGGCCGCGCCCCCGCGCGCGCGGAGATACAGGGGGCGCTGGCCCGGGTGGGGCTGGCTGACCGGGCCGGACACCGCCCCAGTCAGCTGTCGGGCGGCCAGCAGCAGCGGGTGGCGCTCGCCCGCGCCCTGATCACCCGGCCCCAGGTGCTGTTCGGCGATGAGCCGACCGGCGCCCTGGACTCCGCCACCAGCCGCGATGTCCTGCGGCTGCTGCGGGAGCTGGTCGACGCCGAGCGGCAGACCGTCGTCATGGTCACCCATGACCCGGTGGCCGCCTCGTATGCCGACCGGGTGGTCTTCCTCGTCGACGGGCGGATGAGCGGAGAGCTCCAGCGGCCGACCGCCGAGCAGGTGTCCGCCCGGATGACACGGCTGGAGACAGTCCCGTGCTGAGGATGACGCTCGGCGGTCTGCGGACCCGATGGATCACACTCGTCGGCACATTTGTCGCGCTGGGCCTCGGAGTCGCGCTGATCGCCACCATGTGCCTGGCCCTGGCCTCCACGCTGGACGCCCCCCAGCGGGGTCCGGAGCGGTTCGCCGCCGCGCCGGTGGTGGTGGGCGGCGCCGACACCCTCACCGTTCCCGTACGACGCGGACCGGACACCGAGAAGGTGTCGGCGCCGCTGGCCCACCCCCGCCCGGTGCCGCCCGAGCTGGTGGCCCGGCTCGGGCGGCTGGGCCCCGTGACGCCGGACCGCACCTTCCCCGTGCGCTCGGCCGCGCTCCCCCAGGGCGCCGTCGGCCACCCCTGGTCCGCCGCGGCCTTCACCCCGTACCGGCTGACCGCAGGGCGGGCGCCGCAGAAGGCCGGGGAGGTGGTCGTCGCGGGGAGCGAGGTGAAGGTCGGTGACCGGATCCGCGTCGGGACCGCCTCGGGGGAACAGACCCGCGTCGTGGTGGGCACGGTCCCCAGGACGGCCTTCGAGAGCGCGGTGTTCTTCACCGACGACGAGGCCGCCCGCCTCTCGCCCCGGATCGACGCGCTGGTGGTGCGCGTCCCCGCCGCCGAAGTACGCGAGGCGGTGGCGGACACCGCCGGGGTGCGGGTTCTCACCGGCGCGGACCGGCGGCGGGCCGACCCCGACCCGGGCCGCGACAGCCGGGCCCTGCTCACGGTCAACGCGCTGCTCGGCACGGCGGCCGGGGTGACCGGCTTCGTCTCCGTCTTCGTGGTCGCCTCCACCTTCGCCTTCGCGGTGGCCCAGCGGCGCCGGGAGTTCGGCCTGCTGCGCATGGCGGGGGCCACCCCCGGCCAGCTCAGGCGGGTGGTCCTGGCGGAGGCCGCGGTGGTGGGGGTGCTCGCCTCGGCCGCGGGCTGCGCGCTGGGTACCTGGGGAGCGCCATGGCTCGCGCGCCGACTGGTGGAGGGCGGGGTGGCGCCCGAATGGTTCACCGTCGACGGTCACTTCTGGCCGCTTCCCGTGGCCTTCTCGACCGGCCTGCTGGTGGTGCTCGCGGGGGTGTGGGCCGCGGCGCGGCGCGCCGGGCGGGTCGAGCCGGCCGAGGCGCTGCGCGAAGCCGCCGTGGACAGCCGGACCATGCCGCTCACCCGACGGCTGCTGGGCGCCGGGCTGCTGCTGGCCGGGGTGGCGACGCTGGGGTGGACGCTGGCCGACGACCCGGGAGAACTGCTCAAGCGGAAGACCTACACCACCGAGCCCATGGTGCTGATCACCGCGGTCGGCCTGCTGGCGCCCCTGCTGGTACGGCCGGTGGTGCGGGCGCTGGGCCAGCTGCCGGCCCGGCTGCCCGGTGCGACGGGGATCCTGGCCCGGGAAAGCGCCTCGGCCGGGGTGCGGCGGACCGCGTCCGTCGCCGCGCCGGTGCTGATCACGGTCGCGCTCACCGGATCCCTGCTGGGCGCGGCCGCGACGGTGAGCCAGGCGAAGGCGGCCGAGCTGCGCGCCCAGACCCGCGCCGACTTCGTGGTCACCGCCGGGGCGGGCTCCGAGGGGCTGAGCGCGGACGCGGTGCGGCGGGTGTCCGATGTCCCTGGAGCGCTGGTGTCCGCGTCCGCGACCACCGCCGTGTTCTCCCGTGACGGAGAGTCGGCGCTGGTCAAGTCGGCGGCGCGGGCGGTGGATCCGGCGCGGCTCGCGACCGTCGGGCGGCTGCCCGTGGTCTCCGGCTCCGTCCGTGACCTGGACGACCGGGGCATCGTGGTGAACGAGGAATGGGAGCGGCCCACGGTCGGCCGCCGGGTCGCCGTCTGGCTGGGCGACGGCCGGAAGGCGACGCTGCGGATCGTCGCCGTCCTGCGGACCGGCACCGGCGACAACGGCGCGTATGTCACCTGGCGGAACGCGCGCGGCGCCGCGGTGGACCGGATCGAGGTGCGGCTGCGGCCCGGGGCCGACGCGGCCGCCGTCGCCGAGGGGTTGCGGGCGGCGGTGCGGTCGGAGGGCGGGCGGGTGCTCACCCGGGACGCCTGGGTGGCGGCCGTCCATCCCCGGACGAGTCCACAGACCCGGCTGGGCCTGCTGGTGGTGGTCGGCATCGCCCTGGTCTACGCGGGCATAGCGCTCGCCGGCACGCTGGTCATGGCCACCTCCGACCGAATACCCGAGCTGAGGGCTCTGCGGCTGGCAGGGGCCACCACCTTCCAGGTGCTGCGGGCCGTGGCGGCGGAGGCGGTGCTGACCGTGGCCGTGGGCGCGCTGCTCGGGGCGGCGGTGGCCGGGGTCCAACTGCTCGGTCTGTGGGGTGCGCTGGGGCGGCTGTCGGTTCCGGCCTCGCTCGCGGTGCCCTGGGGCGAGGTGGGCGCGGCGGTGGCCGCCTGCGCGCTGCTGGCGGTGGTCTCCTCCGTCCTGCCCGCCTGGTGCGCGCTGCGGCCCCGGCTCGCCCCGCGGCGGTGAACCGGTCGCCTGCCCGATCTGCCCGAGCAGCTACCCCCGAGCGACTACCCCCGATCCCCCCGATCGGCTCCCCCCGACCGGCTACGCCGCCGTCGGTTACCGCCCCGCTGCGATCTCGTCGATGAGCTCGAAGGCGGTCTTGCCGTCGATGGTCTCGCGGACGATGTCGGCGTGGCCTGCGTGCCGGGCGAACTCCTGGATCAAGGTGAGCAGCAAGAAGCGCATGGAGCGCACGCTGCCTTCGGGGAACCACGGCGCCGGGGGCAGCGGGAAGGTTCCGTTCAGGTCGGGCAGCGAGCGGATGAACTTCTCGGTCTCGGCCGCCGCCTCGTCCCAGAAGGCCAGCACCTCCTTGACCGTCGCCCGCCCCTCCTCTGGCTCGAAGCTCAGGTGATAGTTGGAGTGGTCGCGCGGGATGGAGTGCGGCACCTGCTTGGCGTCCTCGACCCAGCCCTGCTCGACCTCGGCGACATGCTTGAGGACGCCGAACAGCGACAGCTCGCTCGCCGACGGCTTGAGGAGCGCCTGCTCGTCGGTGAGGCCGTGCAGCGTCCGGCGGACGGCCCCGCGCTGGGCATCGAGGAAGCCCAGAAGGGCTCCGGCCTCGTCGCCGTGGGCTTCCTGGTTCACCAGAGTGGGCATGGGTCCGCCTTCCATCGGTCCATCGGGAGTTCCGTCTCCCGATGTCTCCGACACTACGGTCCCTTGCGGTCAGCCACTGTCCTCAACGACACGTCAACCAACCACACCGCGGCTCAGAACGGGAACTGACTGCGGCCGTACTGAACGGAGATCCACTTGGTGGTGGTGAAGTCCTCGACGAAGGAGTCGCCGTTGAGCCGTCCGAGCCCGGAGTTCCCCTCTCCGCCGAAGGGCACGATCGGCTCGTCGTGGACCGTGCTGTCGTTGACGTGGATCATGCCGGTGCGCACGCGCTTGGCGAAGCTCACCCCGCGCTCGATATCGCCGGTGTGCACGGCGCCGCTCAGCCCGTACTCCGTGGCGTTGGCGAGCCGGATGGCGTCCTCGTCCCCGTCGAAGGGGATCAGCAGGACCACCGGGCCGAAGATCTCCTGGCTCAGGATCGCGGCGTCCTCCGCGACCCCGGTGAGCACACTGGGGGCGACGAGAGTGCCCTCGGTCCGCCCGCGCACCAGCGCGGTGGCGCCCTCGGCGACGGCCTGGTCGACGAGGGAGCTGATGGCCTCGGCCTGGCCCTCGTTGATCAGCGGGCCGATATGCGTCGTCAGGTCGCTCGGGTCGCCGACCCTCAGCGACTCGACCTTGGCCACGAACTTCTCGGTGAACTCACGCTCGATCCGGCGGTCCACGAGCACCCGGTTCGCGGCCATACAGACCTGGCCCTGGTGGACGAAGCGGCTGAAGACGGCGGCGTTCACCGCGTAGTCCACATCGGCGTCGTCGAGGACGACCAGGGCGCTGTTGCCGCCCAGTTCCAGGATGGAGCGCTTGAAGTGGGAGGCCGCGACGGTGGCGACATGGCGGCCGACCTTGTCCGAGCCGGTGAAGGAGATGACCTTCGGCACCGGGTGCTCGATCAGGGCGTCGCCGATCTCGGCGATGTCGGTGACCACCACATTGAGCAGCCCGGCGGGCAGCCCGGCGTCCTCGAAGACCTTGGCGACCAGCCCGCCACCGCAGATCGGAGTGTTCTGATGCGGTTTGAGTACGACGGAGTTGCCCAGCGCGAGCGCCGGGGCGACCGACTTGATCGACAGCAGGAAGGGGAAGTTGAACGGGCTGATGACCCCGACCACACCGACCGGCAGCCGGTAGAGGCGGTTCTCCTTGCCGTCGACCGGCGAGGGCAGGATGCGCCCCTCGGGCCGCAGCGCCAGCTGGATCGCCTCGCGAAGGAACTCCTTGGCGAGGTGCAGCTCGAACCCCGCCTTCACATGCGTGCCACCGCACTCCGCGATGATCGCCTCCGTGAGCTCCTTCTCACGGTCCTCGATGATCCGCAGGGCCCGCTCGAAGACCAGGCGCCGGGTGTACGGGTTGGTGCCGCCCCACTCCGGCTGCGCCCGCTCGGCGGCGCGGTAGGCCAGGTCGATCTCCTGGACGGTGGCCACGGTGATGGAGGCGAGCTTCTCCCCGTTATAGGGGTTGAAATCGACGATGTCCCAGGAACCGCTGCCGGTCCGCCACTCACCATCGATGTACTGAAAGGCCAGCTCGGAGAAGTAGGACATGCCATCCCTATCTGGAGGACGGGGCGCCGTTCAACGACACCGCGTACGCGTGGGGGATTGCTGACAGAACATGTATTGCTGACAGAACGTCATCTTACTGGCGTGTCAAGGTCATTGAAGGAGGCCCCGCAGCAAGTCACGGCTCTTTTCCACGGACAGGCTGTCCTCGCTCAGCCGCTCCAACACCCGCCGGTACTGCCCCACTTCCTCGGGTTTGTCGAGGTAGAGCGCACCGGTGAGCTGTTCCAGATAGACGATGTCCGGCAGGTCGGACTCGGGAAAGCGCAGCAGGGTGAACGCACCGCTCTCCCCGGCGTGTCCACCGAAGGAGAAGGGCATCACCTGGAGCGTGACATTGGGCTGCTCGGAGACCGTGATGAGGTGCTGGATCTGGGCCCGCATCACGGCCTGTCCGCCGTAGGGCCGGTGCAGCGCCGCCTCGTCGATCACCACGTGGAAGGCTGGCCCCCGCTCGGAGACCAGCAGCTTCTGCCGCTCCAGCCGCAGCGCGACCCGTCGATCCACCTCGGAGTGGCAGGCCTGCGGCTGACCGCGGGTGACGACGGCGTGGGCATAGCCCTCGGTCTGCAGCAGACCGTGTACGAACTGCACCTCGTAGCAGGAGATATGCGAGGCGGCGCCCTCCAGACCGACATAGGTCTGGAACCAGCTCGGCAGCACATCGCCGTAACTGTGCCACCAGCCCGCGACATTGGCCTCGCGGGCCAGGCCAAGCAGGGACGCGCGCTCGGTCTCGTCCGTGACCCCGTAGAGCGTGAGCAGGTCCTCGATGTCACGCGCCTTGAAGCTCACCCGGCCCAACTCCATCCGGCTGATCTTGGATTCGGAGGCCCGGATGGAATAACCAGCCGCTTCCCGCGTGATACCACGGGACTCGCGCAACCGCCTGAGCTGAGAGCCCAGGAGAATCCGGCGCACCACCGATCCGCTCGACTCGCTAGCGCTCATGTCTGCGACCCTCCCTGTACGGAACGCACCCTTCCGAAGGCGACCCCCGCAGCCCTGAGGCCGAAGTCTGCCACTATTCGGGCTCCGCCCTGTGCACATGTCGTTACTCAAGTGTGAGACGTACGCAAGAGGACGTAGGGAGAATCTGTGTCGAAGTTGGGTACATAGCCCCAAAAAATCTGCGTGCACGTGCATCTGCCCTTGCATCCGTTGTGCGCATTCGGAACCATAGGTCTTGCGCACGTGCAAGCTCGTACGAGATCTGGCCAGGATTCGTCAGGGCCACGGATGCAGGAGTGCTCGCATGGGGACCGAAGGCTCGACCATGCTGGAGCCCGTGTGGCTGGGGCTCCCCTCGATCGACGCCCCCGGCGTCTCCGGTTCCGCCTCCTGCTCGCTGCCCACCCGCTTCGAAGCGGTCCATGGAGCCCGGCGGTTCACCGGGGCCACGCTCGCACAGTGGGAACTCCCGGAGATGTTCGACGAGGTCGCCCTGGTCGTCTCCGAGCTGGTCACCAACGCCCTGCGCCATGCCTGCCCCGGCGTCCGCCCGGACGGCCCGCCCGGCACGGAGGCCGAGACGCAGGTGCGGCTGCACCTGATGCGCTGGCGCTCACGCCTGGTGTGCGCGGTCCGGGACCCGAGCGAGAAGAGCCCGGTGGCCGGCGAGGCCGACTTCAGCCAGGAGTCGGGAAGAGGGCTCTATCTCGTGGAGTCCTTCACCGACGACTGGGGCTGGCATCCGCTGGCCGGGACGTTGCGCGGCAAGGTCGTCTGGGCGCTGTTTCTGCTGCCACGACCGCGTTAGGTGTCGCGACCGCGCCAGGCGTTTCGTCCCGACCACTCATAGGGGGCTGGACTTCGGCGGGGCCGCCGTTGCTCCCAGCGCGTGCAGCTGAAAGAGCCGCGTCACATCGTGGGCGGTGACGATCCCCTCCAGATGGCCGTGGTCGACGACCAGGATCGGCATACCGCCCCCGGGCCGCGCCCCCCGGTCCATGACCTCGTTCAGAAGATCGCCCGGCACGGCGAGCGTGCACCTGGAGAGCGGCGTGGCCACATCGCGTACCCGCTGCATCCCCCGGTTCCCGGACGGCACCGCCGCGAGGCCGCGCAGACTCACCAGCCCGCTCGGCCGGCCCTCGAAGTCGAGAACCGGCAGCACCGAATGCCGGGCCGGCGCCGCCACCTCGTCGATGAAGCGGTCCACGGTCAGCCAGTCGGCCCCGGCGGCCACCGGATGGGACATGGCATCGGCCACCCGCACCCCGCGCAGGGTCTCGGTGAGGGTGGCGTGCTGCCGCTCCGCGTTGGCGATGATCACCATGAAGAGACCGATGAGCGAGAACCACAAACCGCCCGTGGCCCCGCGGATGAACGCCACCCAGCCGAAGGCGATCATCGCCATGCCGAAGATCTGGCCACTGCGGCCCGCCGCCCGTTCGGCCCGCTCCCGGTCCCCCGTGCGCCACCACATCACGGCCTGCACGACCCGCCCCCCGTCGAGCGGCGCGGCGGGCAGCAGATTGAAGACACCCAGCAGCAGATTGGCCCACCCCAGCCACACCAGCAGCGCCGCGGGTATCCCCCAGCCGATCAGACCGCGCACCCCGATCCCCGCCCCGATCGCGGCGCCCCCGATCACCAGGCTGGTGATCGGGCCACTGACGGCCACCAGCAGCGCCACCCCGGCGGTCCGCGGCCGTCCCATCTGGGTCATGCCACCCAGCGCCCACAGCGTCACATCCTGGACGGCGACACCCTTCTTGCGGGCGGCGACCGCGTGCGCGGCCTCGTGCAGCAGCAGGCTCCCCATCAGCAGCGCCGCTCCGATCACGCTGGCGGCTGAGTAGACGACGTTCGAATGGCCCGGGGTCCAGGCCGGGAGCGTCTCATGGCCCAGGCCGTAGGCGAGCAGGGCCACCAGCACCGGGACGCTCCAGTGCATCCGCAGTGGCACCCCGAGAACATGTCCGACACGCATCGACCCGTTCATAGCCGTATCTCCCCAGCCGTCTCATCCAGCCAGGCATCGCACCCACCTACCAGTGTCGCTCATTGCGGCGGGGCCGGAACGGGTCGAATCAGACCGAGCCGCATCAGACCGGGATGGACCGGGACAGATCAGGCCAGGTCGCGCACCAAGTGGTCGAATTCGCCGTCTTTGATGCCGAGCAGCATCGCCTCGACCTCGGCCGGGGTGTAAATGAGGGCCGGGCCGTCCGGATAGCGGGAGTTCCGTACGGCGACATGCCCGCCCGGCAGCTTGGCGAACTCCACACACGAGCCCTGGGAATTGCTGTGGCTGCTCTTCTGCCAGGCGGCCTCTTGCAGGTCCGCGGCCGCCATGCCGTTGTACGGGTGGTCGCGCACAGGGCTCTCCACTGGTTAATACAGCTGTCAACTGACCCGGATCATAACCTTGTTGGGCTGCGAATGCATGAGCACCCGAACGAGCAAATGCATTCGCGTATGCATCAGCAGATGCACGTGCACCATGCGTATCCAGGCGATCACCCGATGATCACCGGGAAGCGTAGGGCAACGGCGATCCGTACGGTCGACATATACGGTCGATAGAGGTGACGCAGGAGACGCCCGACAGGTTCTCCCACATCTGGAAATTCTTCCGGATTGCGTCATTCCGGGCATGACATCTGAAAGCCGCCGCATACACACGATCTCCCGGATAGCAAAAACCGCAGGCCAGTGGCGTGGCCTGCGGTTTTCGCGCTCCTCTCGTACCGGCGGGGGGTCAGCGCACAGCGGCGGCCGGCGTCCCGGAGGGCTCGGCCAGGGCGGTGGACGTGGAGACGGGCGCACCGAAGTTCGGGGTGCCGTCGGCGTTCCAGTTCACCTTCTGGGCCCGGGTGGTCCGGGTTCCGCCGCAGCCGTCCGTGGCCTTGGAGTTCGCGTGGTAGGCCATCCAGACCTCCTTCCCGTCGGGTGACGGGAAGAAGAAGTTGTGGCCGGGCCCGTAGACCCCGTTCGCGTCATTGCGCTGGAAAACCGGGTTGGCGAACTTCTTCCACGCGCCCGCCGCCAGCGGATCGCTTCCGGTCAGCTCCATCAGCCCCAGCTTGTAGTCGGGGGTGTCGCAGTGCGAGGCGGAGAACGTCAGGAAGGTCCGCCCGCCGTGCTGGAGGATGGTCGGCCCCTCATTGACCCCGGAGCCCACCTTCTCCCAGCTGTAGGTGGGGGTGGCGATGCGGACGGCGCCGCCGGTCGGGGTCCATGGGTTGCTCATCCGGACCGCGTACAGGTTCTGTGTGCCGCCCTCCCAGAAGGAGTAGAGCATGTAGAGGCGGCCGTCGGGCATGGACAGATAGCTGCTGTCGATCATCCAGCGGTTGTCGCCGTACGGATCGACCTGGCCCTTGTACGTGTACGGGCCCAACGGGTTGCTCCCGGCGCTCTCCAGGACGTGGACGTGCTGGTGGTCGATGTTCGCGGAGACGCCCGCGCTGTAGGTCAGATACCAGCGCAGACCGTTGGGGCCGTTGAGGCGGTGCAGCTCGGGCGCCCAGAAGTTGCAGCAGCGGGACGCGACGGTCTCGCTGTAGATCGTGGTCGGGGCCGCGGTCTTCAGGCCGCCGAGCGTGGTGGCCCGGCGCATCTCCCAGTGGGAGGCCCAGGTGGTGCCGAGGTGGTAGTAGTAGCCGGCGTAGCGGATGATCGTCGGGTCCGCGCCGTTCTGCGTCACGATCGGGTTGGTGAACGTCCCGGCCGCCACGGCTGAGTCGGCAGCAGTGGCGGGCGAGCCGACGTCAGCGGCGGGCGAATCGGCTTCGGCAGCAGTGGGCGAGTCGGCCCTGGCCGTGGGTGCGCCGCCCGTCTGCAGTAAGGCGAGGAGCGCGAGGAGAGCCGCCGCGAGGAGCGGCAGCGCTCTGATGCGGATGCGGGTCATTGACGGCTCCAAGTTCGAGATTTCGAACATCATTCGTCACTTCGGACGGAAAGTAGGGGTGCCGCGCCTCAGGGTCAACCCCTTTCACAGCCGTGGCCCCACCTCCGCCGGTTTTGTCAGACCCCCCTGTCACACTCACCAACATGAGATGGGCGCTGGCTGAGACGGGCGACGGGGGCGCTCGTCTCTGCCCGCTGGACCCCGCGGGGCGGGCCGCCGGTCCGATCGTCGAGGTCACGGCCGCCGCCGGGGGCGCCGTCGAGGCCGTACGGTCCCGGCCGGACGTCGAGCGCTGGGTGTGGCGGTCGACCTCCGAGCTCTACCCGCGGCTGCTCGCCGCGGGCGTCCGCGTCGAGCGGTGCTACGACCTGGAGGCCGCCGAGGCCCTGCTGCTCGGCCACGAAGGGCGGTGCGGCGAGCCGCGTTCGCTGGCCGCCGCATGGGCGCGGCTGCGCCGGTTGCCGGTCCCCGAGGACCCGCCGGTGCGGGCGGCCGAGACACAGCCGTCGCTCTTCGAGCCCGGCCCGGTGCCACTGCCGCCCGGCACCGACCCCCTCGACGCGCTGCTGGCGGTCTACGCCGGACAGCTGACCCGTACGGAGGCGGCCGAGCACCCCGGCCGCATGCGGCTGCTGACCGCGGCCGAGTCGGCCGGGACGCTGGTGGCGGCCGAGCTGCGCCGGGCCGGGGTGCCCTGGCGGGCCGACCGCCACCGCGAGCTGCTGGACGAACTGCTCGGCGAGCGTTACCCGGGCGGCCTGGAACCGCAGCGGCTGGCCGAGCTGGCCGACGAGGTGTCCCGCGCTTTCGGGGGCGTACGGGTGCGGCCCGATCTGCCGGCCGAGGTCCTCAAGGCGTTCGCGCGCGCGGGCATCTCGCTCAGCTCCACCCGCGCCTGGGAGTTGCGGGACATCGACCACCCCGCCGTGGAGCCGCTGCTGCGCTACAAGAAGCTCTACCGTCTGCACACGGCGCACGGCTGGGCGTGGCTGCAGTCCTGGGTGCGGGACGGCCGCTTCCGCCCCGAGTATGTGCCCGGCGGCACGGTCTCCGGCCGCTGGACCACCAACGGCGGCGGGGCGCTGCAGATCCCCAAGGTGGTGCGGCGGGCGGTGGTCGCCGACGAGGGGTGGCGGCTGGTGGTCGCCGACGCCGACCAGATAGAGCCACGTGTCCTGGCGGCCGTCTCCCGCGATCCGGGCCTGATGGAGATAGCGGGCAGCGGGCGGGATCTGTACGCGACGCTGTCCGACCGCGCCTTCTCCGGCCGGCGCGACCAGGCCAAGCTCGCGCTCCTCGGCGCGATCTACGGCCAGACCTCGGGCGACGGCCTCAAGCACCTCGCCGCCCTGCGGCGCCGCTTCCCGGCGGCCGTGGCGTACGTGGACGAGGCGGCCCGGGCCGGTGAGGAGGGGCGGCTGGTGCGCACCTGGCTGGGCCGCACCTGCCCGCCCGCCTCCGCGGGCGGCGACCCGGCCGACGAAGCGGGCCTGCCGCGCGACCAGGACGAGGAGCCGACGTACGGCAGCACGGCCGGCGCCCGCGCCCGCGGGCGGTTCACCCGTAACTTCGTCGTCCAGGGCAGCGCCGCCGACTGGGCGGTGCTGGTGCTCGCCGCGCTGCGGCAGTCGCTGGCCGGGGCGCGGCTCCGCGCGGAGCTGGTGTTCTTCCAGCACGACGAGGTCATCGTGCACTGCCCGGCCGAGGAGGTCCCGCAGGTGCGGGAGGCGATCGCGGCGGCGGGCGAGACGGCGGGGCGGATCGCCTTCGGCGAGACGCCCGTGCGGTTCTCGCTCACCGCGGCCGCCGTGGAGTGCTACGCCGACGCCAAGGACAACCCGGACGTCGGCGAGTACGGCGAATAACCGGCGAGTACACCGAATAAGCCGCGTAGCCGGATACGCCGAATAGGCCGGGTAACGGGATCGGTCGGCAGCGGCGCGGGCGGTTCCTCGCCCGACCGGCGCAGCACCGCAGGCGAGGCGGGCGGTCCGGCCCACACGATGATCACAGGGCCGCCGGGCCGACGACCCCACCACCCCGCCCGCACGGGAAACCTGACCGCACGGGAGACCCGACCACACAGGAGACCTGCAGGAGGCCTGACATGACCATCAGCCTCGATCGGTTGCGCCGCTGCTCCATCGCCGTCGACCTCGGCGCCGCCAGGACCCGGGTCTATCTCAGGCGCACCGGCCTCGTCGTCGACGAGCCGAGCGTCGCCGCCGTGAACACCCGCACCGGGGGGCTGATCGCGGTGGGGGCGCTCGCCGAGCGGATGATGGGCCGCACCCCCGACCATATCCGGGTCGTACGGCCCGTATCCGGCGGCCGGGTCGTCGACATCGCCATGGCCCAGCGCATGTTGCGGTTCCTCGTCGGCAACAAGGTGCGCCGGGCCTGGCGACGCAAGCCGCTGCAGAGCGCCGCCGTGTGCGTCCCGCACGACGCGGACCCGCTGGCGGAGCGCGCCGCCGTCGAGACGCTGACCGGGCTCGGCGCCCGGCGGGTGGAGCTGGTCGACACCCTGATCGCCGCCGCCGTGGGCTGCGGTCTGCCGGTCGAACGGCCCGAGGCGACGATGATCGTGGTGTGCGGGGCGGCCACCACCCAGGTCGCGGTGTTGTCGCTGGGCTCGATCGTCGCCGCCGAGCAGGTGGCGGTCGGCGGGGAGACGATCGACCACGCCCTCGTCCAACATATGCGCAACGAGCATGCGTTGATGCTGCCGAGCCAGGCCGTCCGCCCGCTGCACCTGGCCCTGAGCGGCACCGGCGCGGCCACGGACGACACCGAGGTGCACGGCCGGGACGTGGCCACCGGACTCGCCCGCTCGGTGCAGATCGACATCGAGGGCATCCGGGCCGTGGTGCAGACCCCGCTGACCGGGGTGCTCGACGCGGTCGGCACGGTGCTCCGCCGCTGCCCGCCCGATCTGGTCGCCGACCTCGCGGAGCGCGGCATCATGCTGGCGGGCGGAAGCGCGGGGCTCCCCGGTTTCGACGATCTCCTGCGGGAGGCGACCGGTATGCCGCTGCATATCGCCGAACACCCCGACACCTGCGCGGTCGAGGGGCTTGGCGCGATGATCGAGGGCTCGGTGCGGCCCGTCGTCCTGGACCCCCTGGCCTCCTGACGGCCACGACAGCGCAGCCCTGCCGACCACTGCGGCGCAGCCCTGAGGACCCGTTCGGCAGAGCCTGACGGCCGGTGCGGAACGGCGGCGTCCGCGGCCACTTCAAGAAACTTCGCCACGAGTTGAGCGGCGCTCCTGCCCCGTCCGTAGTGATGGAGGAAGAGGCCGTCCGGGCCACACAACCCCCGGCCAACACACCGGGAGTGTCTGCTGATGATGTCCAACTCGGGTTCCGTCCTGGAGGTTCTGGTGCGCGACGACGCCGCCGTGACCGATACACATCGGTCGAGATCCCAGCGCGGTACGCCGGACGAGGAGCTGATGCGCGCGCTCTACCAGGAGCACGCCGGACCGCTGCTCGCCTTCGTACTGCGCCTGGTGGCAGGCGACCGGCACCGGGCCGAGGACGTCGTCCAGGAAACCCTCGTCCGCGCCTGGCGCAACGCCGACCAGCTCAGCAGGGCCACCGGCTCGATCCGGCCCTGGCTGGTCACCGTGGCCCGGCGGATCGTCATCGACGGACACCGCAGCCGCCAGGCCCGTCCACAGGAAGTCGACCCCTCCCCGCTGGAGCTCATGCCCGCCGAGGACGAGATCGACCGGGCCCTGCGGCTGATGACCCTCTCGGACGCGATGCACGACCTCAGCGACGCGCACCGCGAGGTGCTCGTCGAGACGTACTTCAAGGGCCGCACGGTCAACGAGGCGGCCCAGACGCTCGGCATACCCAGCGGGACCGTGCGGTCCCGGGTCTTCTACGCGCTGCGCTCCATGAAGCTCGCGCTTGAGGAAAGAGGAGTGACGGCATGACCGCGCAGGCGCACCACGCCGGGCACGACGCCGTCGGCGCGTACGTACTCGGCGTGCTCGACGACGCGGACGCCACGTATTTCGAGCAGCACCTGGCCGGTTGTGACGACTGCGGACGCCGGCTCGACGAGCTGGCAGGGCTGGAGCCCATGCTGGCGGAGCTGGCCTCCGGCGTCCCCGGCATCCACGGCGCCCCCGGCCGGCCCGGGCTCACAGGCGTCCCGCACTCCTTCACCGCCACCCCCAACGGCATCGACACGCTCACCGCGCGACCCGGCCCCGGGCTGCTGGACAACATGATCGGCGAGGTCGCCGTGGTCCGGCGCAAGCGGCGCCGCCGGCACCTCTCCCTGGTGGCCGCGGCCGCTGTCCTGATCATCGGCGGACCGCTCGGCGCGGTGGCCCTCACCTCCGACGACGGCTCGAACACGACCATCAGCGCCGAGACCACCGCGAGCAAGACCTTCGAAGCGATGCCCACCAAGGTCCAGGCCACCGACCCGGACACCAAGGTGAACGCCACGATCGCCCTGAAGGACAAGATGTGGGGCACCGACGCCATGCTGCGGCTGAAGAACGTCAAGGGCCCCCTGGCATGCAGCATGATCGCGGTCTCCAAGAGCGGTGAGAAGCAGGTCATGACGACCTGGTCGGTGCCGCCTCAGGGGTACGGCATCGCGGACAGCCCGGACAAGAGCGCCCAGGCTCCCCTGTTCACCCAGGGCGGCGCGGCCTTCAAGGCGGCCGACATCGACCACTTCGAGATCCGCACGCTCGACGGAAAGCTCCTGGTCTCCGTGAAGGCCTGAGTTTCCGTGAAGGCCTGAGTTTCCGTGAAGGCCTGAGTCTCTGCGAAGGCCTGAATCTCTGCGAAGGCCTGAGCCCGGGGCAGCCTCCTCCCTCACCCCCCACCCCCACCATCACTCGAACCGCCGATCATGGCGTGCGCCGATGTGAGCACGGTGTTACACAGAGTGTGACAGTCGTCACCGCGTCCCGGGGGGTCAGGATCCGAGGAGGCACCCGTGGCTGACCCGGACGCCCGCCAAGAGCGCATGTTCGCCCAGTACGTGCTGCCCGAGGTGGAGGTGCTGCTGCGGGTGGCGATGTCGCTGACCGCGCAGCCCGCCGACGCCGAGGACCTGGTGCAGGACACCCTGCTCAGGGCCTATCGGGCGGTCGGCCGGTTCGACGGCCGCCATCCGCGCGCCTGGCTGCTGACGATCATGCGGCATGCGGAGGTGAGCCGGCGCCGGCAGCGCAGACCGCATCTGCTCGACGACCCGGACACCGAACTCGACCGGCTCGCGTCCGCCCCGGGCGCGACACCCGCCGCCTCGGGCGCGACACCCGAGGAGCTGGTGGTCGACACGGCCTTCGACGAGGCCGTGGACGCCGCGTTCACCGCGCTGCCGCTGCGCGATCAGCAGGTGGTGCGGCTGGTGCATGTGGACGGGCTGTCGTACGCGGAGGCCGCGCAGGTGCTGGGCGTGCCCAAGGGGACGGTGATGAGCCGACTGCACCGGGCGCGCAAGCGGATCCGGGATCGATTGGTGGCCGCGGGACCTCAAGGACAGCGAGGTGGGGCATGAGCAGCAGGTGGTGGATGTGGTGGCGGAGCGCCGAGCGCCAACAGGCCAGTGAGTGTCTTGCGGACGGCGCTGAGCTCCAGTCGTATCTGGACGGTGAGCTGGACGCGCCCGCCGCGCGCCGGGTCCGGGCGCATGTGGCACGGTGCCACCGCTGCGCCCGGGAGCTGGCCGCGTATCAGCGGATCACGAACGCGCTGACCTCCCGCGGGGCCCGCGAGGGCCCGGACGAAGCGGCGCTCGGACGGCTGCGCGACCTCGTGGGCTCCCTCGACTCCTTCGCGGACCCGGCCGGAAGCCGGACCGAGGAGCGGCCCCAGGACCGGACCCCGGACCAGCCCCAGAACCGGATCCAGGACGAGGTTCCGGACCTGGCGCCCGAAGAGGCGTCGCTGCCGCCCGGAGAGCCGGACGCCAGTGAGAGCGCGGTCCCCAAAGCGGGAGCGTGAGGTCGCGCAGCAGAACGTCGCGCAGCAAAACAAGGCCGATCAGGCAGGCGCCGACCGCCAGGGCGGCGTCGGCGAGATTGAACACCGGGCCGCGGGCCGTCACCATGATCCAGTCGATGACCGCGCCCCGCAGCGGCCCGGGGTGTCGTACGGCCCGGTCGGCGCCGTTGCCGAGCGCGCCCCCGGCGATCAGCCCGAGCGCCAGCGCCCGGGCCCGGCTGCGGACCCGCAGCCCCGCGCCCGCGGCGGCCAGTGTCGCGACCGCCCCGGCGAGGGTGATCAGCACGATCAGCAGGGGCCGGCCCCGCCCAAGGCCGAAGGCCACCCCGGTGTTGCGCACCAGCAGGGTGTGCACCGGCCCGAACGCGCCCTGCGGCCCCACGGTGCCGTCGAGGGCCGCCACCGCCCAGGCCTTGCTCACCTGGTCGGCCGCCACCACCGCGAATACGGCCAGCGGGAAGAGCACACGGCCGGTGCGCTGCTGGGGCTTCATCGTCGGCCTCCTCGCGGCCGGCCTCCTCGCGCCTTCGGGGTCGGCGCGGAAAGCGGGCCCGGACAGGAAACCCGGCGAGGTGACGTATCGCTTCCGCCTGGGCCCGCGTTTTTGCCGAGGCCGCGCTTCCTTGCCATATGCGGGCCCGTACGCGGTTACGGCCCGTACGCGTGCACAGCCCGTACGCGCGCACAGCCCGTACGCGCGCACAGCCCGTACGCGCGCACAGGGCCGTATCCGGGTACGACGGAGGGCCCGCAGGCGGCGTTGCCTGCGGGCCCTCGCTGTCCACCGCCGGGGTGCGGCGGCCGTACCGAAGGGGTTACTCCGACGTCTTCCCCTTCGCCGACAGAAGCGGCGCCTGGTACTTGGACAGCATCTTCATCTTGTTCTTGTCGACCGTCTTCCAGTCGTTGTTGAGGACACCACCGGTGTCACCCGAGTTCGGGTTCAGGGACCAGTAGGTGTAGCTGATCTGGTTCTTCTTGAGGTAGTCCATCAGGGCGTTCTGCCACACGGCCTCGGAGCTCTTGCCCGCGGTCTTGCGGCCACCGAACTCACCGAGCAGCACCGGAGCGATGTTCTGCTTCTTGATGTAGGCCCAGTGCTTCTGCCAGATCGCCGGCATGTTCTTCGGGAAGTCCTTGGCCATGAACCAGTTCTGGTTGTACACACCCGGGCCGTAGTCGTGCGCCGAGTAGACGACCTTGTTGGGCTCCTTCAGCTTGACCGGGTACTTCTTCACACCCTGGAGGTCGCCGCCCCACCAGAACTGCTCGTTCTTGTGACGGTCGGTGCCCTCGACGAAGATCAGCCAGTTTTTGTTGACGGCGTGGATCGCGTTACCGGCCTTCTCGGCCGCCAGGCGCCAGTCGGTCTTCGGGTTGCCGTCGCCCCACGTGGCCTGGCCACGCGGCTCATTGTGCAGGTCGGCGCCGATCACCCGGGGGTTGTCCTTGTAGCGCTTGGCCAGCTGGGTCCAGTCGTCCAGCCACTGCTTCTCGGTGAGGTTCTGGCTGTACCACAGCTCGCTCTGGCCGTACTGGTCAGGACGGTGCTGGTCCAGGATCACCATCATGCCGCGGTCGGTGGCACCCTTGACGATCTTGTCCATGATCTGCTGACCGGTGAGGCCCTTGAGGTCCGGGTTCTGCTTGAAGTCGATCCCGTTGGGCTTGCTCTTGGCCGCGAACATCTCGTTGGAGTACGGCAGCCGGATCGTGTTGAAGCCGTTGTGCGCGATCTGGTCGAGCATGCTCTTCCAGCTACGGGTCCACAGGCCGTGCGGCGCGAAGCTGCCGGTCTCGGCACCGAACCAGTTGATACCGGTCAGCACGACCTTGTGACCCTTGGAGTCCACGATGTCGCCACCGTGGGTGGACAGCGGACCGTCGACGGCCCCGCCCTTGGCCGAGGCGGAAGAGCCGGACGAAGAACCAGAATCGGAATCGGAATTCAGAGCGAACGCGGTCACGGTGCCACCGATGGCAGCAGCCACGACAACTCCGGCCGCGATACCGACACGCAGCCGGTAGGAACGCGGCCCACGCTTCGACTCGGTGGTCTCGGAAACGGTCGGAACGTTGTTGTCCATGGGGGAATTCATTCGGTGAGACTCCTGAGAAATTGGGGGATGGCTGTTTTCAGGACGCTGGGGGTATTCGTCGGAGGGTCCAGACATTCCACTCGCGGGTCGGAGACTGCGGTCAGCCGGACTAGCCGCGCGCGAGGAAGGAGATCTGCGACCAACAGGTCGAGTCGGAGCCATTTCCAGCTCGACTTGTCCACGTCGATGAGCACCACATCCGGCTGCCTCCGCTCGGCCAGCGAAATTGCTTCACGTACCGATCTGGCGGCGCCGACCAGTTCCAGTCCGGGTGTTTCGTCGACCAGGTCGGCGATCGCACTCGAAACCAGATGGTGGTGCTCCACGACGAGAACTCTTTTCATCGGTGGAGCTCCTTCAGGCGGCTTTCCCTTTCGCTCAACGACATTAGGGAATCCACCGGGGCCGAATCACCGTACGCACGACTGAAATCTCGCTACCTCAATTGCGGGAATGCCGGGCACGCCAAACGGCCGAATTCCGCCTACCTCGATTGAGGTAGACGGAATTCGACCGCCTTGATGACTTTATGTCCGATTTTGGGCGCCGATTCCGCTCCACTGTGTACCGGATCAGTGACAGTGAGTAACGTTCGAAGGCCGCAGAAGGCCCATGAAGCGGATCAGGAAGCGGATCAGGAGGTCAGTCAGTCAGCCAGAGGTCAGTGGATCAGGCGCTCAGCGGGTGAGCCGGAAGGCGTAGCCCGGGACGAAGAGCCCCGCGGTCGCCGCACAGCCGTCGGCCTGCCCCGGCTGCTTGACCCAGAGATAGGCGTCGATCCCGGGGATCCCGGTACGGGCGGTGGGCGGCGTGCCCAGCTTGCGCCCCGGCGGATCGCAGAACCGGTGGTCGTGGGTGGGCCCGGCGCCGTTGCGGCTGGTGTCGATCACGGCCCCCAGCCGGGGCAGGCGCAGCTCTCTGAGGACGGACAGGCCGTAGCGGACTTCGTCGCGCGTGGCGTTGAAGTTGGAGACGTTGAGGGCGATGCCGTCCCCGTACCGGTCGATCCCCGCGCGCTCCAGCCGCTCGGCCATGACGGATGCGGGAAGCCACCCGGAGTTCCCGGCGTCGTAATAGATACGGGCGTGCGCGGCCTGCCCCCGCAGCGTCCGCCCGGCGTAGGACAGCGCCGCGTACCGCTCGGCCTGCTGCCGCCGCTTGAGGCAGGTCAGATGCGCCAGGGCGTCCGGTTCCAGGATGACGACGGCGCGCGAGGCGCCGATCCCCCGGGCGAAGCCGCCGATCCAGTTCCGGTAGCCGGACAGGTCGGCCATGCCCCCGGAGCTGTGCTTTCCGCAGTCGCGGTGCGGGATGGCGTACGCGACCAGCACCGGCAGCCGCCCACGGGCCCGGGCGCTCCGCACCACCTGGCGCACCTGCGCCTCGACCCGGCCCTGGTCGGTGTCCGTGAACCAGGCGGCCTGCGGCTGATCGGCGATGCGCTTGCGGATGACCGTCGCCCGGCGGTCGTGGGGGTTGCCGCGCACCCACTGCGCCGCGGGGTTGTCGGGGTCGGTGTAGAACCGGGTCGTGACCGGGAAGTACGGCTTGGGCAGGGGGAAGGCGGACTCGTCGCCGGCCCAGCCCACCGGTGGATGGAGCGTCGTCGCGGCCGTCGCGACCTCGGCCATCAGGGCCAGGGCCAGCAGCTGGACGATGCCTCTGTGGGTCCGCGGCGGGAACCGATGGCCCTGGCGCCGCTCCCGCCGCCCCTGCCGCCCCTGCCGCTCCCGCCGCCCCTGCCGCCCCTGCCGCTCCCGCCGCCCCTGCCGCCCCTGCCGCTCCCGCCGCCCCTGCCGCGTCAGCTGTTTCGGCAGCGCCCCTAGTCCCAGCCACCTCGGCAGACCTATCAGCCCCAGCAGCAGCACCTGAAGCCGCAGCCGCTGCCAGAACCCCAGCCGCCCGCGCGTCCCCGCCGTCCCCGCCGTCCCCGCCGTCCCCGCCTTCTCGGGGGTCTTCTCGTTCACGCCGGGCCCACCGTTCAGCTGTCCGAGTTGTTCGGCGGAGGCTTGCGGCGGCTGATCAGGAAGACCGCGATGACGGCCAGCACCACCAGGGCCCCCGCCACCGCTCCTATCGCCACCAGCGCCGATCCCTCCTCGGACCCGGCCGCGGAGTGCTCGCGGTCCGACTTGGGGGCCGTCCGCGCGGAGCCGGGCGGACTGGTGGAGGCGGGTGGTGCGGCGCGGTCCGCCAGCGCCTTGGCCGGGGCGATCAGCCCGAAGCCATAGCGCGGGTCACGCCCCGAGGACCCCTTGCGGTCGGCCGTGTCGATCAGCTTCTGTACGACCTGGCCCGCGGTCCAGCGCGGGTGCTCCGAGCGCAGCAGCGCGGCGCCGGCCGCGACCCATGGCGCGGCGTAGCCGGTGCCCGCGCCGGTCCAGTAGTCCTTGTTCGGGGCGGTGGTCAGGATGGAGACGCCGGGCGCGGCCAGGGTCACGCCCCCGCCGTGGTGCGAGTCGGTCCACACGGCGCCCTTCTCGTCGGTCGCCACGACGGAGACCACCCCGGGGTAGGCGGCGGGGTAGGTGGGGTGGTTGCCGTCCTTGCCGTTGTCGCCGGCGCCCGCGACCACCACGGCGTCCTCGCCGATCGCATAGGTCACCGCCGACCGCAGCGCGGCGTTCGGCTTCTTGAAGGACACCGCCACATCGATGACCTTCGCGCCGCGGCTCACCGCGTGGCGGATGGCCTTGGCGGTGGCGTCGACCAGCGGTTTCCGGTCCTCGTAGACCCCGAGCGGCAGCACCCGGGCCTGGGGCGCAAGACCCAGCAGCCCGTTGCCCCGGTAGTTGCGGCCGGTCCCCACAATGATCCCGGCCGCGTGGGTGGCCTGCTCCATCGCGTCCCCCTGGTCGCGGGTGCCGGTGCCGCTGGGGCCGTCCCCGAAGTCCTTGCCGGCCAGGACCCGCCCGCGCAGATCCGGGTGGGAGGCGTCGACGCCGGTGCCGATGACCGCGACGGTCACCCCGGCGCCCTTGCTGATTTTCCATGCCTTCTTGGCCTGCAGCGCGGTCAGCGCCCATTCGGAATCGTGCATCGCTCCGGAATCGGAATCCTGAGGAACGTCCTGAGGAACGTGCTGAGGAACACCGATCGCCGCGGAGGGGGCGAGTGAGAGCGCCATCAGGGCGATAACGGCCCCGGTCCGGGCGGCAAATGAACGGTGCAACATCACGTGACCTGACATTACGTCACCTACCTTCATCCCAGTGGGACGCGAGGCCGTGGGCGGACGCCTGGCCGTCTCATCTTCTGCGGGTCTCCGCGGTGCGGACACCCGCGGGCGGGTGACCTACCGCTCCCCTTTTTGGGGGACCAGTTGCAGGCGCGGTTTCCGGGCCTCCCCAAAACGGGGGAGAAAGCCGCTCCACCGAAGGTGGAGTCCACCCTCCCCCGAAGGCGTGATGTCCTCCGAAATCCCGGGGAGCACTCTTGGACTGACATCGGCGAAAGAGCCTCCTGCGTAGGGAGTCGCGATGCAGCGTTTCGGAACGTTCAGCGATCGCACCAGCGACCGCGACCCGAGCGAACGGGTGGGCAACACCCGTAAGCGAAAAGGAGTGTTCTTTCGAACGCGCTCGATGAGCGGCCCGCTGGCCGCCCTGAGCGGCCTGGTTCTGCGATTCGCGGTCGTCGGCGTGGGTGGCGTGCTGGTGAACACGGTCACTCTCTTCGCGCTCTACCGCTGGGCCCACTGGCCGCTGCTCGCGGCCTCCCCGGTCGCGGTGGAGCTCGCCGTGGTCCACAACTATCTGCTCAACGACCGATGGACCTTCGCGGTTTCCACCCCGTCGCTCCGGCGGTTTCTGAAATTCAATGTGTCCGTACTCGGCGGGCTCGCGGTCAACGTCATGGCGGTCTGGCTGCTGGAACGCTTGGGAATCCATCTCCTGCTGGCGAACGGCATCGGTATCGCCGCCGCGTTCGCGGCCAATTTCGCCGCCAGCGCGGGCTGGGTCTGGGGGAGGCAGGGCCGATGATCCCCATCATCTATCTGGGCCTCGTCCTGGTCTCCGTACTGCTGACCGTTCAGTCGGCCCATGTGCTCTATCTGATGCTCTACACCTGGGACCGGACGGACGCCGAGCGAAAAGCCAGGGCCCCGGACCGCTTTGTCCGCCCGCGTCTCTCCTTCAGCGTGCTGCTGCCCGCACGGCATGAGGAGGACGTCATCCAGACCACCATCGAGCGGGTGGTGCGGGCCGATTATCCGGCCGAACTGCTGGAGGTCTTCGTGATCTGTTCGCAGGACGACACCGGCACGATCAAAAAGGCGGAAGAGAAAATCGCCGAGCTGGACCGGGAAGGTCTGGAGAACGTCCAGGTCGTGGTCTTCGACGACAAGCCCATCAACAAACCCCACGGGCTCAACGTGGCCCTGCCGCACACCACTCACGACGTTGTGACGATCTTCGACGCCGAGGACGACATCCACCCCGAGATCTTTCTGCTGGTCAACACGGTCATGCTCAAGGAGCGGGTGCGGGTGGTGCAGGCGGGCGTCCAGCTGATGAACTTCGACTCCAACTGGTACTCCACGCTCAACGTCCTGGAGTACTTCTTCTGGTTCAAGAGCCGGCTGCACTACCACGCCCACTTCGGATCCATTCCGCTCGGCGGCAACACCGTCTTCTTCGCCCGCGAGCTGCTGATCCAGCTCGGCGGCTGGGACGACCGCAACCTCACCGAGGACGCCGACCTGGGCCTGCGGGTGTCGGCCAGCGGCGAGCGGGTGCGCGTGGTCTACGACGACCGCTATGTGACCAAGGAAGAGACGCCACCGACCCTCGGCCACTTCATCCGGCAGCGCACCCGGTGGAGCCAGGGGTTCATGCAGACCCTCAAGAAGGGCACCTGGAAACAGATGCCCACCCGCAAACAGCGGTGGCTCGCCTTCTACGTCCTCGCGTTCCCGCACGGCCAGGCGCTGCTCGGCCTGTATCTGCCGATCTCCCTGGGGATGATCCTCGTCCTCAAGGTGCCCGTGCTGATCGCGCTCTTCTCCTATCTGCCCGTCCTGCTGCTGTGCGCGCACTTCCTGGTCCAGGCGGTCGGACTGTACGAGTTCACCGGGGCCCATGGGCTCGAAGCCACACCGGGGACGCTCGTGAAGATGGCGCTCTCCTGGTTCCCCTTCCAAATGGTCCTCGCCTACGCCGCGGTGCGCGCCATGCGGCGAGAACTGCTCGGCCGCCACGACTGGGAGAAGACCCAGCACGTCGGCGCCCACCGGGCCGCTACGGAGGAGGCGGACTCCCGTGTCGCATGACCCCACGCCTCCGCTGCACCCGCAGCCTCCGGAGCCCCCGAAGCCTCCGGAACCCGTTCGCCTGGAGCGGACCGATCGGCCTGCGCGTCCGGAGGGGCCTGAACGGCCTGAGCGGCCTGCGCGTCCGGAGCGGCCTGCGCGTCCGGAGGAGCTCGATCGGCCTCCGCGGCCTGACCGGTCTCAGTCGCCCGAGCGGCCCTCTCGGCCTGAGCGACCCCAGCGTCCCGATCGGCCCGATAGGCCCGATAGGCCCCGACGGCCTGAGCGGCCCGACCGGCCGCCGCGGCCTGACCGACCTGACCGGCCTGACCGACCTGAGCGGCCCCAGCGCCCCGAACGGTCCCAGCGTCCCGATCGACCGCCGCGCCCCGATCGCCCCGACCGACCGCCGCGCCCCGACCGACCCCGGCGACCCGACCGACCTGACCGGCCGGACCGGTCCGATCGCCCCCAGCGCGCCGACCGACCGCCGCGCCCCGACCGTCCCGACCGTCCCGACCGTCCCCAGCGCCCCACCCGGCCCCGGCGCCCGGTCGCGGTCGACGAGCCCCCGCCGCGCCCCCGGCGGAGGCGCCCGCCCCTGCTGTCAGTCGAGCGCGGGATCTTCCCCAAGCTGGGCCGCAACGGTCGGCTGGCGCTGCTCTTCTCCGTCCTCACCGGGCTGCTCAGCCACGGCTACCACCTGTTCCGCTATCCGCTGTACCTCACCGACGAGGGCATCTATATGCAGCGGGCCTGGTCGCTGGTCCGGGAGACCCGGCTGTCCCCGTACACCTACGACTACGACCACGCCCCGGCGGGCTGGATCACGCTGGCCGGCTGGGCGTTCCCGCTGCCGAAGCAGTTCGAGGCATTCGGGAACGCGATCAACACCGGCCGGTTCCTGATGCTGCTGGTGCACCTGGCCTCGGTCGTGTTGCTCTTCGAGGTCACCCGGAGGCTGTCCGGCACCGTGCTGGCCGCCACCATCGCCGCGTTCTTCTTCAACCTCTCGCCGATCTCGGTCTACTACCAGCGTCAGGTGCTGCTGGACAACCTGATGATCTTCTGGATGCTGCTGGCCCTGTACGCCCTGCTGCGCCGCGAGACCACTATCAGATCCGCGTTCGCCGGCGGGATCGCCCTGGGGATCGCGCTGATCACGAAGGAGAACGCGCTCTTCTTCGCCCCGACCTTCATGTATCTGCTCTATCGAAGAATCCAGGGCTCCGCGAGCCGGCGGTTCACCCGCGCGCTGTGGCCATTCGCCGCGGCGGCGCCGGTCGGCGCGTATGTCACCTACGCCCTGCTCAAGAACGAGCTGATGCCCAGCGGGCTCGACTTCGACCTGGCCAACCCGCCGGCGGACCACGTCTCGCTGCTCTACACCCTGTGGTGGCAGATCAACCGCAGTCAGGGCAGCCTGCTCAACCACCACGGCCTGCTGTACACAAGCTGGCTGCCCCGGGACTCGTTCCTGCTGCTGGCAGGAATGGCGACCACGGTCATCAGCCTGTGGTGGGGAATGCGGAAACACCGGCGGGATCTGGGGTTTTTCGTCGCCGGGACGCTGGGCTTCGGATATGCCTTCTATCTGCTGCGCGGCAGCGTGGTGCTGGACTTCTACATCACGCCGCTGATTCCGATGTTCGCCATGAATATCGGAATGGTCACGGATCGACTGCTGAGGCGTCCGGTGCTCCGCAAGGTGCTCGGTCGGGCGAGTTCCAAGGTGCGGATAGCGGTGCCAGCGCTGCTCGCCGTCATGCTGCTCGCCTCGCCCTCCACCGGATATGTCCTGACCGTCAACACCGAGGGCCGCGTCGCGGTCGCGGACCAGTACCAGCACAAGCTGGCCCTGACCCATATGCAGCTGGCACAGATCGCCTGGGTACGCAAGCACGTCTCGCCCAAGGCGCGCATCATCATGGACGACGACATGTGGGGTGAATTGCATGACGTGCATCCGGTCTACCCGTACGCGCATTCCCACTGGAACGCCTCGTCCGACCCTGCCCTGCGGGACAAGCTCTTCCGTAAGAGATGGCAGAACGTCGACTACATCATCATGTCCAACAAGATGCGCAACGCAATTCACCGCAACAACGGCGACGGCCGGGAGAACTGGATCCTGGCGGCGCTACGGAATTCGGAAAGGGTATGGGCGGACATCCGGGGTGGCATCAGGCTGGAAATCTATCGGGTGAACAAATAGCCCGCCGGAAGAGGAGGTGAAGGCCATGCCCGAGTACGACGACTACGACGAGTACGAAGAGTACGACGAAAACTACGACACCCGTGAGGCAGACGGGCAGCGCGGGGACGACGGAGGCGGCAGGAACGACAGCGGGGGCGACGACTACGGCGAATACGGCGACGACGAGAAATACGACAAGTACGCCGAATACGACGACTACGACGGCTCCGGCGACGACTACGCCGATGATTACGCCGACTACGACGAGCCCCCGCCGAGGCGCGCCACCAAGTCCGCCAAGACCACCAGGACCCGCAAGACCTTCAAGGCTTCCAAGGCCTCACATGCCCCCGATGCCTCCGATGCCTCCGGAACCTCCGATGCCTCTCCGGGGGAGCCGAGCACCGGCGAGGGGAAGCGCAGGCGGGTCTCCTGGAAGACGGTCCTGCTGGGCATCGTGGCCATCGCGATCGTCGGATCGCTGGTCAAGATGGTCGCGGGCGGCGGCCTCGGGAACGCCCTCAACACATCCGGCGGCGGAGGCGGCCAGAAGAAGAGCGACACCCAGCAGCAGCAGGAGGTCGTCCCGACGAAGAAGCCCAAGACCATCAAGCTGGGCAACCAGCGGGTCCCGCAGGCCTCGGGCCCGATCATCGTCATCAACCCGGGCCTGGTCGCCCCCGGCGGCAAGGCGTCCGTCGAAGGCGGCGGCTTCGCCCCCAAGAGCACGGTCGACCTGCTGCTGACGACCAAGCGGTCGGGCACCAAGGGCCGCGCCATCCGCACGGTCCGCACCGACAAGCACGGCTCGCTCTACGCGAACTTCACCATGCCGGAGTCGCTGGGCGGCAGGCCCGGCACGCTGGTCGCACAGCAGCGCGGCGGCGGCCGGTCGGCCAAGGCCGAGTTGATCAGCGGCGGCGCGATAGGCACCGCGCGGATCAACAAGATGGTCGGCCGGCCGGGCGACGTGGTCTCGATCAGCGCCCGTGGCTTCAAGCCGGGCGAGCAGATCAACGTCTTCTGGGGCCGGACCACCGGCACCCCCGTCGCCAGGCTGCGCACCGACGGCTCGGGCGGGGTGGGCCGGGCCGACATCCGGGTCGGCGTCGCCCCGACGGGCCAGAGCACCCTGGTGCTGGTCGGCCAGCAGAGCAAGACCACGGCCACCGCGCCGTTCCAGATGCTGAGCCTGTACCCGGCGATCAAGTCCTCCCCGTACGCGCTGAAGGCCGGACAGCGGATCAGGCTGTCGGGGAATCGGTTCGCGCCGAACGAGCGGGTGCTGGTCTACATCAACGCCACCAGCGGTCTCCCCGCCTTCACCACACAGGCCAATTCCTTCGGCCAGATCCGCGACGTGGCGTTCGACGTGCCGTTCGGGCTGAAGGGCAGGCAGAGCCTGACGGCGATCGGCGACCAGAGCCGGGCCGTGGTCCGCTCGGGCTTCACCGTGCTGCCGTACTCCCCCAGCGCCGAGCCCAGCACCTTCGGCGGTAAGGCGGGCACCACGCTGAGCTTCTACTGCTCCGGGTTCGCGCCCAACGAGACGGTGACGGTCTACGCCGGCAACGGCAGCAGCGTCTCCGGGCGGAAGATCGCCGTCTTCCAGGTCGACGGCCGGGGCAAGGCGGCGGCCGTGGGCTCGTACCGGATCACCACGGCCGACGAGAACGGCGTGTCCTTCAAGCTCATCGGCTCCAAGAGCGGCGGGGTCGCCAAGGCCGGCATCAACAACACGAGTGGCCAGGGCCAGGGGCACTAGGCACGTGTGCGCACAGGCCGGGGGGGCCGGCCAGGGACAGTCACAGACAAGCCCGGTGTTCCATAGTTGTACCATGCATGTCCTGGAGTGTCCTATGAGTGTTATTTTCGGCCCGAATTCTCGAAGAGTCCTACAATTCCTCACCCACATCGAGGACCTCTCCCCGGAGGAGATCGACCGCGTGGCCGATCTGTGGAAGCAGACCTCCAGCCAGACCCGCGCCGAGGGGTGGGCTGAGGTCCATCGCACCACGTCCGACGAGGAGCAGTACCGGATCCTGGTCGCCGCCTCCGTGGCGCGCCGCGCCGCCCTGGACACCGCCCGGGCACACGGCCGGCACGACTGGGCCTTCTGGGCCGCGGTGTGGGACGCGGCGGCAGCGGTGGCCGTATGCGACCGCATCGGTGGCCACTACAACGTGCTGGTGGCGCCGCTGGCCGCGGTCATGCCGTCGCTGGCGCACTGCAGACGTGACGAACTGACCACCTTGGAGCTCCAAGGTGCCGTCCTCAAGGGAGGTGGAGGTTGATGCGCGACGACCGGATCCGAGTCGTGGTGGCCGATGACGACCCCGTGGTCCGGGAAGCGCTCGCGGACCTGGTCGACTCCCACCCCGACCTGGCGCTGGTGGGCCTTGCCGTCAACCACGAGCAGGCCGTACGCGCCGCGGTGGAGCACCGCCCCCGTGTCGTGGTCATGGATGTGCACATGCCCAAGGGCGACGCGCCCAGCAGCGTCCGCGCCATCCGTGAGCAGGTGCCCGGGGCCCGCGTGGTGGCCCTCTCGGCCCACGGCGACCGGGAGACCGTGCTCAACATGCTCGCCGTCGGGGCCACCGGCTACCTGGTCAAGGGCACCCCCGCCGAAGAAATACTCGAGGCGATCACCCGGGCCGCCCGCGACCAGTTCTCCATGGCCGGGGAGCTCGTCGCCGACTGCACCGAGCCGCTGCGGCGGGCCGACCGCGCCTCCTGGCGGTTCGAGGAGCTGGTGGGCAACCGGCTCGAGGAGTCGTATCTGGAACTGCTCGGCCAGGCGCCGTGCGGGGTGCTGATCGTCGGCGCCCGCGGGCGGATCGAGTCCGCCAACGCACACGCCCGGCACATGTTCGGCTACAGCTCGGCCGAGCTCCGGGACAAGCGGCTGCGCGACCTGGTCCCCGACCGCTACCGCACCGCCGCCGAGCAGCTGATCGGGCGGCAGTTCACCGCCCCCTCCGCGATGACCGGCCGGCGCCGGGACGGCACCGAGTTCCCCGCCCAGTTCAGCGGCGGCCATCTGCAGGGCAGGCGGCCCCGGTGTGTGGTCTTCGTCGCGGACCTGAGCCAGCTACGGGCGGCCGAGGGTCGGTTCCGGCAGGTCATCGAGTCCTCCCCGGACGCGATGGTGATCGTGGACGCCGCCGGGCGGATCCAGACGGCCAACCGCCGTACCGAGGCCCTGTTCGGCTACGACCGCGACCAGCTGATCGGCCGCGCCGTCGAGGCGCTCCTCCCCGACCAGCCGCTGACCATCTCGCTGCGCGACTGGGCCGACTCCGCGGAGGAGCCCCTGGGCCACAGCATGGAGCTGGTCGGGCGGCGCAGCGACGCCAAGCAGTTCCCGGCCGACGTCAGCATCATCCCGCTGCGCACCGAGGACGGGCTGCTGACCGTGCTGGCCATCAAGGACATCACCGAGGTGCAGCGGGCCCAGTTCGTCCTGGAGCGCAGCCTGGAGCTGCTGGAGATCACCGACCGGGACCGCCAGGCGCTGCTCAGCCATCTCGTCCACGCCCAGGAAGCGGAGCGCGGACGTATCGCCGCCGACATCCACGACGACACCATCCAGGTCATCACGGCCGCCAGCCTCCGGCTCCAGCAGCTGCGGCGGCGGCTGCGCGACCCCGACGAGCAGCGGATCATGGAGAAGCTGGACGAAACCCTCAAGCTCTCGCTGAGCCGGCTGCGCCAGCTGATCTTCGACCTGCGGCCGTCCAGCCTGGAGCACGGCTGCCTGGCCGCCGCGCTGCGCGGGCTCCTGGAGCAGATACGCACCGAGACCGGCGTCGAATACCGGCTGGAGGACCGGATCGCGGCCAAGCCCCCGCCCGAGACCATGGCCCTGATCTACCGCACCGCGCAGGAAGCCCTGATGAACGTGCGCAAGCACGCGCGGGCGAAGACGGTCCATGTGCAGCTGCTGGGGCTCGACGAGGGCTGCCTGGTGCGGATCGTGGACGACGGCCAGGGCTACAACCCGCTCGAGGTGGAGTCCCGCCCCGGCCATCTGGGCCTGTCGCTCATCCAGGAGCGGGCCCAGATCGCGGGCGGCTGGTGCCGTATCGAGAGCGCGCCGGGCGCGGGCACCACGGTCGAGTTCTGGGTGCCGCTGGGCGAGACGCCCGGCCATGGCCCGCTCCCCTTCGGCCCGGCGGACGCCTCGGGCTTCCCGGATTCCCTGGGGCCGTCCGACTCTCTGGGTTCCCTGGACGTACCGGGGTCGTCCGAGGCACCGGATCTGGAGGATCTGCGGGACGGGCCGGATCTGCCGGACGTACCGGACACGGCGAACGGCTCGGACGCATCGACCCTCCTGGACCGTCCGGAAGGGGACACGCAACCGTGACCGCGCCGGCCGATCTCACCAAGGTGCTGATCGTCGAGGACCACCGGGTGGTGGCCGAGGGGCTGTGGGCGCTGCTCGCGGAGTACTCGGACCTGACCGTGGTGGGGTGGGCCGACTCGGTCGCGGAAGTCGTCCCCATGGCCAAAGAGCTGGGCCCCGATGTGGCCCTCGTCGACTTCCGCCTGCCCGATGGCACGGGAGCCGACGCGGCGGCCGCGATCCGGGCCAACGATCCCTCCACCGCCATAGTGATCCTCAGCGCGGACGCCAGCGACTCGGCGCTGCTGGCCGCGGTGGAGGCCGGGGCCTGCGGCTATCTGCTCAAGTCGGCGAGCGGTGACGAGATCGCCGACGCCATCCGCTCGGCGGCCGAGGGCGAAACCCTCATCCCGGCCAGCACCCTCGTCGAGGTCCTGGCCCGGCACCGGGAGACCGCGCGATCCTCCGCCCACCAGACCGAGCGGCTGGAGAGCCTGACCCCGCGCGAGCAGGAGATCCTGACCCTGATGAGCCAGGGCCTGGACAACCGGGCGGTCGCGGAGCGGCTGAGCATCAGTTACGCCACCGTACGGACGCATGTGCGCAAGATCCTGGAGAAGCTGGAAGTGCGGTCCCAGCTGGAGGCGGTCGCGAAGGCCGCCGACTGGGGCTTCCGCCACGTGGAACCGGAGTGACGCCGACTCCCGATTGGCCGACCCCAACCGGCCGACTCCACTCGGCCGACCCCACCTGGCCGACCCCAACCGGCCGACCCCAACCGGCCGACCCCACTCGGCCGCCCCCACCTGGCCGACCCACCTGGCTGCCCCCAACCGGCCGACCCCAACCGGCCGACCCCACCCGGCTGACCCCAACCAGGTGAGACAAAACCCCCACTAGGGGGAATTCCGGACGGCCCGAGCCGAGTTCCCTCCCCATGCGCCGCAGCCATCGGATCCTCCTGCTGGCCGCCGCCGCGACTTACGCGGCGGTCGCGGTGGGCGTGTTCACCACCTCGCCCCTGGTCCGCCTCGACTGGCACGTGGCGATGTTCAAGCCGTACAAGCAGTGGCCGTGGGCCCAGGACCCGCTCGATGTGTTCATCATCGCCGGCCAGCGCGGCCCCACCGCTCTGGCGGCGCTGGCCTGGCTGGGCTGGCGCTCCTGGCGTACCGGAAGCGCGCGCCCGGTGCTCGTCTTCGGCCTCGCCCTCGCGCTCCTCAACGCGAGCGTGGGCGCCGTCAAGCTCGGCGTGGGCCGCCTCGGCCCGCATTACGCGCACACCCTCGGCTCGGCCGAGCTGTTCCACGGCGGGATGATCTTCCCTTCCGGCCACACCGCGAACGGGGTCGTCGTCTGGGGCACCCTGGCCTATCTCGCGACCCGCCACCGCCGGGCGGCGGGCGCGGCGGCCGGGGTCATGGCCCTCGCGATCGGTCTCGCCACCGTCTATCTGGGCACTCACTGGGTCAGCGACGTGCTGGGCGGCTGGGCCGCCGGGGCGCTGGTGCTGCTGGCCCTGCCGCTGTTCGAGCCGTACGTCGCCGTGGCGGAGCGGCGGCTCGAACGGAGCGGATGGCTCGGCCGACTCGGCCGGTTCGGGGCGCGCTCGCCCCCGGCCGACCGCATGTGCCCGTATCCGCACTCGTCCCGTGAGCAGGTGAGCCAAAGTGGCACTTCGAGTTCTGATCGCCGACGACCACGCGGTCGTCCGGCAGGGCCTGCGGATGATCCTGAGTCTCGACGACGACATCAAGGTGGTCGGCGAGACGACCAACGGCCGGGAGGCCGTACGGCTGGCCCGCGAGCTGTGCCCCGACGTCGTCCTGATGGATCTGCTGATGCCCGTCATGGACGGGATCTCGGCCACCGCCGAGATCCGCCAGGACCTCCCCGAGGTGGAGGTCGTGGCGCTGACCAGCGCCCTCGACGACACCATGGTCATGGGCGCGGTCCGGGCGGGCGCGATCGGCTTTCTGCTGAAGAACGCCGAGGCCGACGAGTTGAGAAGCGCGGTCAAGGGCGCCGCCGCCGGCCGGATCCAGGTCTCCCCCGACGCGACCTCCCGGCTGATGGGCCAGGTCAGGGCCCCGAGCGGGCCGGAACAGCTGACCGAGCGGGAAGCCGAGGTCCTGACGATGCTCGCGCGCGGCAAGTCGAACAAGGAGATCGCCCGCGACCTGCGGATCGGGCAGCAGACGGTGAAGACGTATGTGAGCCACATCCTGACCAAGCTCGGGGTGCACAGCCGCACTCAAGCCGCGGTGTACGCCGTCCAGTCGGGGCTGGTGCCGGCCGGGGAGCTCACCACGCCCGAACCGCTGGACGCGACACGGGACCACTGGTGGTCGGCGTGATCGCTGTCCGACGCCGGGCCAGGGCGCGGCGGCGCGCCCTGGCCGATATCCAGCGGCGCGTCCTCGATGCGGAGCCCGGTGAGGAGCTGCTGCGGCTGGTCGTACGGCGGGCGCGGGAAGCCATGGGCGCGGACGCGGCGCGGGTGCTGGTGGCGGAGCCTGCCGAGGGCCAGGCGCTGTCCGCCGAGGGCCAGGCCGTGGGCGGTGCCTCAGGTATGGCTGACGCCCCGGGCATGGCTGACGCCCCGGGCATGGCTGACGCCCCGGGCATGGCTGATGCTCTGGCCTGCGGCGAGGCCCTGACCGTACGGGCCGCCGACGGCACCGAGGCGCCCGTTCCCAGCGGCCCATCGGAGGCCGCGCGGCGGCACGCACTGCGTACGGCCGGGCTCACGGCCGTACTGGACACACCGTTGACGGTGAACGGGCGGACCGTGGGCGTCCTGGAGGTGGCCGACCGCCGTCCGCGCCGCTTCACCTCGGGCGACCGGCGCACGCTGAAGCGGTTCGCCGCGCCCGCCGCCCTGGCGGCCGCCCAGCTCCGTACCCGGGAACAGCTGCAGAGGCTGGCCGCCATCGGGACTGCCGCGGACAGCGTGTGGCGGACGCTGGACCGGCTGACCGCCGCGGCCGTGGCGCATACGGGCGCGGCGGAATGCGCCGTCCGGCTGCTGAAGCCGGAAGGGACGGCTCCGGGAGGCGCGCCGGAGGAGGTCCGGGAGGCCATCGCCTCCGCCGCCCCCGTCGTCCGTACGCTCCGCGACGACCGCACCGGCGCGGTCTGGCCGCTGCTCTGCGAGGGGCGGGTGACCGGTGTGCTGCACTGCCGCTACCCGCCCGGCCGACGGCCCGACGGCTTCGATCTGACCCTCCTCGACGGGATCGCCGGACACGCGGCCCGCGCGGTGGAGGCCGAACGGTGGCGGGCGGCCGCGCGGGACAAGGGCGCCTTGGACGAGCGGCGGCGGCTGTCCAGGGAGCTGCACGACTCGGTCTCCCAGGCCCTGTACGGCATCACCCTGGGCGCGCGTACCGCCCGCGAGCTGCTGAACCGGAACGCGGGCGGGGATACTGCCTGTGGCACCGACGGGATGTCGGAGCTGGCCGAGCCGATCGACTACATCCGACAGCTCGCCGACGCCGCGATCGCCGAGACCCGCGTCCTGCTGGGCCGCCTCAGGCCCGAGACGCTGGAGGCCGAGGGCCTGGTCGCCGCGCTCACGCGACATGTGGCGGCGCTCCGCGACTGGTACGGCATCGCCGCCGAGGCGACGCTCGGCGCGGAACCGGAGACGACTCCGGAGGCCAAGCACGCCCTCTACCGGATAGCCCAGGAGTCCCTGCACAACGTCGCGAAGCACTCGGGGGCGCGGCATGTACGCCTCCATCTGCTCAGCGGTCCGGGCACCGTCACATTGACGGTCGCCGACGACGGAGTGGGCTTCGACTCCCGCCGGTCCTTCCCCGGCCATCTGGGCCTTCTGTCCATGCGGGAGCGGGCCCGGGAAGTGGGCGGCACGCTGAACGTGGACAGCCGGCCGGGCCAGGGCAGCCGTATCCGGGCCACCGTCCCGGCGGAGCCGTAAACCCTCACGGGCCGAGCTCGACGGCATATGAGACATTTACCCCGCTATATTCCTGTCCCCTGCTACGTTCCTGGTGCCGGTGAGGCCGACCGGTGCCCGCAGACAGCCATCCACAGACAGCCGCCCACAGACAGGAGACCCGTCCGTGACCCTCCTCGAGCCCATGGGGCTGAGCCTGCGGGACCGCACGGTGGAGGCCGGCGTTCGAGCCGGTCTTGCGGCGGTCGAGGCGGGCCTGCTGGAGGCCACGAAAAGCGATGTGCCGTTCATCACCGAGGCCGCCGAGCACCTGGTGCGGGCGGGCGCCAAGCGGCTGCGGCCGCTGCTGGTGCTGCTGGCCGCGCGGTTCGGCGACCCGGACGCACCGGGCGTGGTGCCCTCGGCCGTCGTCGTCGAGCTGACGCACCTGGCGACGCTCTACCACGACGACGTACTGGACGACGCCGACGCCCGGCGCCGTACGTCCGCCACCGACACCAACTGGGACAACTCGGTGGCGGTCCTCACCGGCGACTTCCTCTTCGCCCGCGCCTCGCATCTGCTGGCCGACCTGGGCCCGGAGGCCGTACGGATCCAGGCCGACGCGTTCCGGCAACTGGTCACCGGCCAGATCCTGGAGACGGCCGGGCCCCGCGGCGACCGCGACCCGATCGAGCACTATCTGGAAGTCCTCGCGGGCAGGGCGGGCTCGCTGATCGCGGTCTCCGGGCGGCTGGGCGCGCTGGCGTCCGGCGCCGGGCGGGACGTCGCCGGCGTACTCGCCCGGTACGGCGAACGGCTGGGCGTGGCCTGCCGCCTGGCCGAGGACGTACTGGACGTCGCCGAGGCCGGCGGGGCCGGAGGCGTACCGCGCGGTCACCCGGGGGCCACCCTGCGCGAGGGTTTCGCGACGCTGCCGGTCCTGTATCTGCGGGCGCGGGCGGAGGCGACCGGTTCGCCCGAGGACCGTGAGCTGTGCGAACTGCTCACCACCGAACTCACCAACAAGACGGACGAGACGCGTTACGCGGAGGCGCTGCGCCGGTTCCGCGCCCACCCCGCCCTGGAACAGGCCCGGGTGGCCGCGGACCGCTACGCCGAAGAGGCCCGCGCGGCGCTGGCGCCGCTGCCCGCGTGCGCGGCGCGGCGTGCGCTGGAGGACCTGTGCGAGGTTGTGACGCGCGACCGCCCGGCCGTACCTCCGCCCTCACCCTCGTCCCCGGCCTCAGCCCCGGCCGTGTCCCCGGCCGTGTCCCCGCTGGTCGCCGCGGAGCAGCGACTCCCCGAAGCGGCGCAGCCGTGAGACGGCGTCGGGGTCGGGGGCCGGGTCAGCTCCGGGCTCCGGCTCCGGTTCCGTAGACGCACGGCAGCTGCAGTCCTCGGCCGTCCCAGGATGCCCGGGGCAGCCCGCTCCCCGGCGCCGACGCCCACCGCCGACCCGCGAGGACCGCCGGACGGCCTCCGACAGCCGTCTGAATCGCTCCCTGGCAACCACAGCGAGGAAACCCGCCCGTCGGCGCCCCGTATTCCAGCGCCCGTCGGCGCCTGCGGCCACGGCGAACATCAGCGGGACCGACATGCCCCACACCAGCGAGTTGCGCAGCCGACGCCGCCGGGACGGCGGAGCCCCCGCCGCCTTGGTCCAGGTGGTCACGGCGTTCCGCTGCTCGCCGCGGCACGCAGGACAGGGGCACCCGATCGGGGCGCCCCTGCTCCCTACGGGAGCGGGGCAGCAACGTTCGGTGCCCCTGCCTCACGACGTCATCACGTCAGCAGGGCGTCTGCGCACCGCCGTCGTTCAGGTTGCCGTCGTAGATCCAGCCCCTGGTCCCGGTGTCGTCGTATTTCGCGTGGGTCCAGGTGTTACCTGCGGAGTTGACCACGTAGCAGTCGTAGGAGAGACGGCCCGCGAAGACGGTGATGTTCGTCGAGCACTCGGCGTTCGGGCCGCTGCGCAGCGGCGCGGAGCCGTCCCGGTTCAGGAGGTAGCCGGTCCCGGTGTCCACGTCGCGCCAGGACGGGTGGGTGCATGCGGCGGTGCCCGTGGTGGCGGCACCGGCCGATGGGGCGGCAGTCAGGGTGGCCGAGCCGACCAGGAGAGGCAGAGCGACCGCTGCCCACATCTTGCTTCTCTTCAACGCGTTCCCTTTGCTCTGCGGGCGTCATCCTCATGACGTCCCACCGTGATGTGTTCGTCGAGCGTATGTACGAATCTGGTGAGAGGTCAGGGTGTTTTCAGCCAGAGGTATTACGCGCCACGCGTTGGCAAATTTTAACCGTTCTCAACCATTTGGCCCGCATATTTTTCCGTGCGTGCGGACGCAGATTGGCTGGATCTATGGGAAAGGCAGGCGGAATGGCATCATCCAGTTGTCTCATTTAATGTCCCCAGGGTCGGGCTCCAGTTCCGTACGCCCCGTATTCCAGCGCGCGTCAGCGCCTGCGCTGCCCCGCGTAGAACATCGAGGCGCCGGTCACCACGAACAGCCCCCCGGAGACTGCCAGCGTGAGAGCGGTCTGGCCCTCCTGGTCGGGCCCGTCCGGCAGCCGGGGTTCAAGGATCCCCATCGGGTCCTTGCGGAGCGTGACGCGCTGGTACCGCTTGATGTGGTCGAAGCAGTTCTGCTGCTGCGATATCTCATACACGGCGCGGTTCCCGGCGGTCTCCTCCACCGTGCAGTACTGCTGCTCGTCGCGGTACTCGACCTCGGTGACCACGGCGGGCACCTTCTCCCCCATGGTCTTCATGTAGAGCTCGTACAGCCCCTGCCCGGCGAACAGCGTCAACGCGAACCCCGCGCACGACACCAGCGCCGCCGCCCCCGCCCGGTGCCAGATGCCGCCCACCACGGACGCCGCGGCGGCGAACGTCCCCAGCGCGACCACGACTCCGACGTAGATGCCCACCGACGGGAACTGCGCCAGCCACGCCGCCACGGTGAACATCAGCGGCACCGACACGGCCCACACCAGCGAGTTGACCAGCCGACGCGCCCGGGACGGCGCAGCCCCCGCCGCCTTCGTCCCGGTGGCCACGACGGACTCGGGCGCTCCCATGCCTGTTGCTCCCTGCCTCGCTCACGCCTGTCGGGCAGCAAGCATGCCGCAGCCGCCAAGAGCTGGTCCTGCGCGTCCGACCTACGCTTACGGCTCATGGACTGGACTACGCCCATAAGCACGCTGCTCGGCACGGTGGTTGGGGTCGGATCAACGCTCCTGGGCGAGACCGTTCGCTCAAGACGTGATCGAGGACACCAGCAGTACGAGCTCAGGCGGCAGCTGTACGCCCGCTATCTCGAAGCCCTCACCAACACCGACAGCGAACTACAGCTGCTCGCCATACGCGAGCAGACCCCGTTGGACGAGGCCGACCTTCGGACCGCCTGGCGCAACCACTCCCTGCTGTCCCTGAATTACGAGATCGCGCTCGTCGGCCCACCGCCAGTGGCCGACGCCGCCGATACGGCCTACCGCTCGCTGCGGTCGATGCGGAACGTCCTGGGCAGGGCGGAGGTCACCCTCGGCAACCCCGGCACGTCAGGGGACCACGCCCCCGGATCCGCCGAATGGCGGGACGCCCACCGTGCGTACATCGACGCGATGGCCGCTCTGCGCTCGGCCATGCGCGCCGACATAGGAAACGGTCAGCGCAGCTGATGCGAGTGCACTGGACGTCAAAAAACCGTGCGCCTGGCGTCAATGACGCCCCGGGCCGTAGCGGAGAAACTCCTTTCAGTCCCATTGGGTGCACAGATCCTCCGCGCAGGTGCGGACCCACACCCCATGCCCGGCCGGAAGGGTGACCGTCCGGCGGTAACGGGAGGTGCCGCCCGGCCCCGCGGCAGCCAGATCAATGGTCTGCGAGCAGACGTTCGGCTGATTGGAGATACACAGCTGGGCCACCGCTTTGCCGGTGCCATCCGGGTTCTTCACATATCCGGTCACCGTGGCTCTGGCCGATGTCCAACAGACCGTCCCGACGGAATAGGCGCGCATTTCCGCGTGGTAGTCGCGGCACCCGCTCGTCGGAGCGGCCTTGGATGACGGTTCGGAGCCGAACGGACTCAACGGGCTGAACGGCAGTAAGGCAAGACCGAGGGCCAGGAGCACCAACCCCAGCCCCGCGAACAGGAACAGACGCCGCCGAGCAGCGCGCGGGGCGCGCCCGGGCTCCTCGCTGGGAGAAGCCACCGTCGCGGGCGCATTCGCCGCTTCGGCTGGGGCTGCCATATCGGGTGGCGGCTGGGCACCGGCCTCCAGCGCGTCGTCCCACAGTTCCAGCAGTGGCCTCGGATCGGCCCCGCAGGCTTGCGCGATGTCCTCGACGGCGTCGCGGCTGGGGAACAGCTTGCCGTTGACATAACGCTCGAGCGAAGCCCGGCTGTAATTGGTGCGCGCCTCGAGCCTGGCGAAACTCAGCCCGGAGGTCTGCTTGATTCGCCGCAGTTCGGCCGCCAGCCGCCGTCCCGCGGAAGAGGTCAGGGCGACAGCCGCCTGACGGGGCGCTTCCGAAGTGTCCGACCTGCGTTGCCCCATGCTGTGCCCCCCTGTGCGCCGTATGCGGGCGGCCATCCGGAGTTGGTGCGGCGTCTCAAGACATCCCATGAGACGCCCCTTTCCTTCCTGGGACGCCCTGCGCGGTCAAGAGTGTAGGGGTCAGCCCCGCGTCGCGGCTGACGTCCGAGCGCCCGGGCGACCACCACGCCCGGCTCATGCGCATCTCCCCGACTGCTCGCGTCCTGTGGCATGCCCCCGGCCAGGACTCGGCCGACCGAAAGGCACCTTCCGGCCTTGATAGCGCACGACTCCTTTTCAGAGCCCACGACCGAAAGGCGGGCCCATGAGACGGCCGAAGAGATACGCGCCCTGGAACTCGGCCCGGTGCGCGTTACGTTGGTGCATCTACCCAAACCAACGCCAACACGACCACGACCAGGCCGCCCGCTCCTGAGCCCAACTCCGGAGACCTGGCAGCTCTCTCTCCTGTCCTCCCGCCCACGGCCAGGGACCACGGAAATCAGCACCCTGACGCTGCACGAGGGCTCACAGCCATTCGAGACCCCTGCTCCGACCCTCGGCCCGGCACAGGCCGTGGTGGTGAACCTCCCCCGCGGCGCGGTACCGATACCGGACCATGCGCTGCAAAGCCTGACAATCCGACCCGTACCTCCCAGGCCCGGCCCCGGAATGATCCTGGCCCGATTCCTGGAAGGACTCGCCGACCATTGGGAAGGCCTTGAGTCGACTCCGACCGAACGGCTCGGCTCGGCCGTGGTCGATCTCTCGGTCGCATTCCTCATGAGCCTGGCCGAGACACACGGGCTGCTGTCGCCTCACCCTCGAAGGTCCGAACTCCTCAAAGAAATCAAGGCTTTCATCATCCGGAATCTCGGCGAACCACACCTGTCACCCCAGCAGATCGCCGCAGAGCATCACATCTCGGTACGCTATCTGCACCTCCTCTTCCACCACGACAAGCGCACGGTCCGCGGCTTCCTCCAAGAACAGCGCTTGGAACACTGCCGGACCGACCTGACGGACCCGTCCCACCCCGGACGAACCGTCGGCGTGATCCGTGCCCGCTGGGGCTTCCGAGACGACGCGGTGTTCGGCAGAGCCTTCAAGAAGGCCTACGGAATCTCACCGGGCGAGTACCGCAAGAGGCACTTCCAGACGCCGTAACCCGGCCGGTCCCGGCCCAGGCGCCACGGCTACATGAAAAACCCCAGCTCAGACTATGTCTGAGCTGGGGTTCCAGTGGAGCCGCCTAAGGGAATCGAACCCTTGACCTACGCATTACGAGTGCGTCGCTCTGGCCGACTGAGCTAAGGCGGCATGCCGCCTGGCCAGACTGGCATCAGCAGCGTCGCCAAGTCTACACAGTTTCGGCGGGTGCTCCGTACGGGGTTGATCGCTGCCGGGGTGCTCAGCGTTGGTGCAGGTCAGGTGCAGCGTTTACCGGAGGGGGGTGGGGTGCCGGTCAGGAGGTAGGTGTCGATGGCGGTGTCGATGCAGGCGCTGCCGCGGCCGTAGGCGGTGTGGCCGTCACCGTTGTAGGTGAGGAGGGTGGCGGAGGTGAGCTGGGAGGCCAGGGCGCGGGCCCAGGCGTAGGGGGTGGCAGGGTCGCGGGTGGTGCCGACGACGACGATGGGGGCGGCACCCTTGGCGTGCAGGGGGTGGGGGGTGCCGGTGGGGTGCACGGGCCAGTAGGCACAGTTCAGGGCGGACCAGGCGAGGGCCTTGCCGAAGACGGGGGATGCCTTCTGGAAGGCGGGGAGGGACTTGCGGACGTCGGCGGGGGTGCGGAAGGCGGGTGGGAGGTCGAGGCAGTTGACGGCGGGGTTGGCGTACATGAGGTTGGCGTACGAGCCGTCGCCGTTGCGCTCGTAGTAGAGGTCGGCGAGGGTGAGCAGGCCGCTGCCGTCGCCGCGCATCGCCGAGCGGAGGGCGGTGCGCAGCTGGGGCCAGGCGCCCTCGTCGTAGAGGGCGGCGAGGACGCCGGTGGTGGCCAGCGACTCGCCGAGGCGGCGGGACTCGCCGGTGGACACGGGGTGGGTGTCCAGGCGGGTGAAGAAGGCCGCGAGCCGTTCGCGAGCCTGGGAGACGTCCCGGGTGCCCAGGGGGCAGCTCGCCCGGCGCACGCAGTCCTTGGCGAAGGCGGTGAAGGCGGTCTCGAAGCCGGCGGTCTGGTCACGGTTGATCTGTTCGGAGGTCAGCGCCGGGTCGAGCGCGCCGTCGAGGACGAGGCGGCCGACGCGGCGCGGGAAGAGGTCGGCGTAGGTCGCGCCGAGGAAGGTGCCGTATGAGGCGCCGACGTAGGTGAGCTTCCGGTCGCCCAGGACCTCCCGCAGCAGATCCATGTCGCGCGCCGCCTCCACGGTCGAGACATGGCCGAGGATTTCGCCCGAACGGGCCGCGCAGCCGCGCGCGAACTTCTGGTACGAGGCGACGAGGCTGCGGGTCTCGGCGGCGGCGTCGGGGGTCTGGTCGGTCTGGGTGAAGGCGTCCATCTGCTTGTCGCCCAGACAGGTGACGGGCTCGCTGGCAGCCACTCCGCGCGGGTCCATGGCCACCAGGTCGTAGCGGGCGCGGACCCGGGCCGGGTAGCCGATGCCCGCGTAGCTCTGCAGATAGTCGATGGCGGAGCCGCCCGGGCCGCCGGGGTTGACCATGAGGGAGCCGAGCCGCTTGCCGGGGCCGCCGGCCTTCTTGCGGGACACCGCGAGCTTCAGGTCGTGGCCGCCGTCGGGCCGGGCGTAGTCCAGCGGGGCCTTCAGCGTGGCGCACTCGAAGCCCGCGCCCCCGCGGCATTCGTGCCAGCTCAGCTTCTGCTCGTAGTACGCCGCGAGGGCGGCCCGGGTCGCCGCCTTCGTCGGCGACGGGGTGCGCGGCGAGGCGGCGCCGGAGGTGCAGCCGGCGAGCAGCAGGGCGACGGCCACGAAGGCGGCACTGATGGCGCGGAGCGCGCTGCGGCTGATGTCCATCGGCAGTCCTCGGTTCAGTCGGATATCCGGAGCGTAGCCGCATCGACGCGTTCTGTGCTCATTTGCAGACACGCCTGTGGATAACGCCTGTGGACAGAGGCGCATTCGTAGGACAGTCGTACGGGTGAGCGCGGGTGCCGCCGGCTCAGCCCGCGCGCAGCGCCATGGTCATCGCCTCGACTGCCAGCAGCGGCGCCACATTGCGGTCCAGCGCCTCACGGCAGGCCCTGACCGCCTCTATCCGGCGCAGCGTCCGCTCCGGCTTGGAGCCGGCCGCGATCCGCTCCAGCGCGTCCTGGACGTCGGTGTTGGCAAGGGCCGTACGCGAGCCGAACTGGAGCGCGAGTACATCCCGGTAGAAGCCCGCGAGATCGGTCAGGGCGAGGTCGAGGCTGTCGCGCTGGGTGCGGGTCGCGCGGCGCTTCTGGCGATCCTGGAGCTCCTTCATCGCCCCGGCGGTGCCGCGCGGCAGCCGTCCGCCCGTCCCGGCGGCGGCCCCCAGGGCGGCGCGCAGCTCCTCGGTCTCCTTGGCGTCGGTCTCCTCCGCGACCTGCTTGGCATCCTCGGACGCCGCGTCGATCAGCTCCTGGGCGGCCTTCAGACAGCCGCCCACGTCGTCGACCCGCAGGGGCAGCTTGAGCACCGACGCACGGCGGGCCCGCGCCCGCTCGTCGGTGGCCAGCCGGTGGGCACGGTCGATATGTCCCTGGGTAGCGCGGGCGACGGAGGCGGCGAGCCCGGGCTCGATGCCGTCCCGGCGGACGAGGAGGTCGGCGACGGCGTCCACCGGCGGCGTACGGAGGGTCAGCAGCCGGCAGCGGGAGCGGATCGTGGGCAGCACGTCCTCCAGGGACGGCGCGCACAGCAGCCACACCGTACGGGGCGCGGGCTCCTCGACGGCCTTCAGCAGAACGTTTCCCGCGCCCTCGGTCAGGCGGTCGGCGTCCTCCAGGACGATCACCTGCCAGCGGCCGCCGGCCGGTGAGAGCTGAGCGCGGCGGACGAGGTCGCGGGTCTCCTTCACGCCAATGCTCAGCAGGTCCGTACGCACCACCTCGACGTCGGCGTGCGTGCCGACCAGCGCGGTGTGGCAGCCGTCGCAGAAGCCGCAGCCGGGGGCGCCGCCGAGTGCCCGGTCAGGGCTGACGCACTGCAGCGCCGCGGCGAAGGCGCGGGCGGCGGCGGCACGGCCGGAGCCGGGCGGGCCGGTGAACAGCCAGGCGTGGGTCATCTTCGACGCGGCGGGGGGCGAGGCGGGCGGCTCGCTCCCGGCGCCGGCCGACCCGCCTTCGGACGCGGCGGACGTGGCGGACGCGGCGGACGCGGCGGCCGTGACCAGCGCGTCCGCGTCGCGCGCGGCAGCCGTCAGCTGGCTCGCCACCCGGTCCTGTCCGACCAGGTCGTCCCACACCGCCATGCCCGCCTCCGCCGCTCGTCCCTACGGCATCCCATTGTGGTCCACTCCACCGACAGGCACTGCCAAGACCTGACAGCGCGGGTGGCCCCACCAGGTCAGCGGCGGCGCCCGTCCTCGTCGTCGCGCGGGCCCAGCAGTTCGTCGGCCAGCGTCGGCAGGTCGTCCAGCGGGGTCTCCTCCGCCCACTCCGGGCGGCGGCGCTGCCGGGGGCGACTGGACGGCTCAGCCTGGCGGGGCGGTTGCCCCTCGCCGAACTGCGGGAGCTCGCGGGTGCGCTCGTTCCCCTGCTCACCGCCCTGTCCGCCCTGGCCACCCTGCCGCTCCTCCGGCCGGAACAGCCACGGCGGCACCCGGTCGGCCGGGTCGCCGGAATCCGCGGGCCGGTCGTCCCGTACGGGCGGCAGCACGGCCGTCTCATCGGCCGCGCCCGTCGGCGGAGCGGACGGCGCGGGCGGGGAGGGCGGCATCGGCAGTACGGCCGTCTCCTCCGCGTCCGAGCCGCCCTGCGGCCGCACGGGCGGCAGCACAGCGGTCGCGTCGGCGTCCGCCGCCCCTTCGCCGGGGCGGGCGCTCCGGGGGTCGACGCGCGGTGTCTGAACGGTGTCCGTCGTGTCCGCGTCGTCGGCCGGGGCGGGGGCCGGCGGCGGGACCGCGGCCGGGGTCTCGACGGTCGGCGCGTCAGCCCCGGCCGTCGGGGAAGCACCCGCGGAAGCACCCTCTGCGGGGGAGGTGGACGGCGTGCTCGCGGAGCGGGACCGGCCCGCCTCCGCCGCCAGCCGGGCCTGCTCGGCCCGCAGCAGCGCCTCCTCCGCCTTGCGCTGCTCCTCCAGGCGGCGCTCCTCCGCCTCGGCCCGCAGCCTGGCCTCCTCCTCGGCCTCGCGGCGGCGCCGCTCCTCCTCGGCAGCGCGGGCCCGGTCCTCGGCCTCGATGCGCTTGCGCTCCTCTTCGGCGCGCCGGCGGGCGTCCTCGGCCCGCTTACGGGCCTCCTCCGCCTGCCGCTCGGCCTCGCGCTGCCGGGCCTCCTCCAGCTCGCGGCGCTTGCGCTCCTCTTCCTCGGCGCGCGCCTTGGCGAGGGCTTCCTGCCGCTCGCGCTCCAGCCGCTCCTCCTCCGCCTTGCGGCGGGCCTCCTCCTCGGCCTTGCGGCGCGCTTCTTCCTCGGCCTTGCGCCGGGCTTCCTCCTGGGCCTTCACCTCCGCCTCGGACAGCGGCAGCACCAGGTCCAGGCGGTGGCGTACGACGGCGGTGACGGCCTCGGGCAGCTGGCCGGCGTCGACGACGAGGTAGCGGGCCGGGTCGGCGGCCGCGAGGGTCAGGAATCCGTTCCGTACCCGCTGGTGGAACTCGGCGGGCTCGGACTCGAGCCGGTCCGGGGCCTCGGTGAAACGCTCCCGCGCGGTCTCCGGCGCGACGTCGAGCAGCACGGTCAGATGCGGCACGAGGCCGTTGGTCGCCCAGCGCGAGATGCGGGCGATCTCGGTCGGGGCGAGGTCGCGGCCCGCGCCCTGGTAGGCGACGGACGAGTCGATGTAGCGGTCCGAGATGACGACCGCGCCGCGCTCCAGCGCCGGGCGGACCACGGAGTCGACGTGCTCGGCGCGGTCGGCCGCGTACAGCAGCGCCTCCGCCCGGTGCGAGATCCCGGCCGAGGAGACGTCGAGCAGGATCGAGCGCAGCCGCTTGCCGATGGCGGTCGCGCCCGGCTCGCGGGTCACCACGACCTCGTGGCCCTTGCCCCTTATCCACTCAGCGAGCGCTTCGACCTGGGTGGTCTTGCCCGCTCCGTCGCCGCCCTCGACGACGATGAAGAAGCCGTTCCCGGCCGGTGCCTCCACGGGGTCGGCGCCGCGCAGCGCCTCGCGCAGATCGTGCCGCAGCGGTACGCCCTGGCGGTCGTCGGTCTTGCCGAGGACGAGGGCGGCGACGGGCAGCAGCAGCGCGCCGACGAGCATGAGGGTGAAGGCCGCGCCGCCGTGGGCGAAGACGAAGTCGCCGCTGCCCAGCCGGTGCGGTCCGATCGCGGCGGCCAGCAGCGGGGCGGCGACCGCGCCGAGCCCGACGAAGACGCGGACGACGGCGTGCAGATGCTCGGTCGTACGGGCCCGGCGGGACTCCTCGGCCTCCTGGTCGAGCAGGGTGTGGCCGATGTTGGCGGCGATTCCCGCCGAGACGCCGGCGACCACGACGATCAGCACCACGGTCGTGGCGTCGTGGACCAGGCCCGCGACCAGCAGCGACAACCCGGTCAGCGCGATAGCCAGCGCGAGCAGGCGACGCCGGGACAGTCCGGGCAGAACCTTGGGGGCCCAGCGGATGCCGACGGCCGGGCCGCCGCTGAGAGCCAGGACGAGCAGCGAGAAGCCGGCCGGCCCGCCGCCGAGGTCGACCGCCTGCAGCGCGGCCACGCCCACGGCGGCGGCCACCGCGGCCGCGACGGCGGCGCAGGCGAGGACCAGCAGCGGGATGGCGCCGGTGCGGCCCTTGTCGGGGCCGGAGCCTGACGCGGCGCGCGGACGGCGCAACCCCTCCAGGGGGGAGCGCGCGCGGGGGGTTTGCACGCTGGGCAGCTCGACGAAGTACAGGATCGACACGGACGCGGAGAACAGCCCGGCGCCGACGTACGAGCCCAGGGCCGCCTGGTGGCCGTCGAACCACACGACGCCGGTGGCCAGCAGCCTGGCGACGAGCGTGGCGACGAGCAGCGCGGCGGCGGCGATGGGCAGCGTGACGAAGTTCGTACGGAGCCAGAGCCGGCGCAGCGCGTCGAGGTGGTCCGGCAGCGGGCGGACGGCCGCGCCCTCGGCGGGCGGGGCCGGGAGCAGCCCGGGCGCCGCGCCGTCCTTGGCCACGGTCCACAGCCGCTCGGCGACACCGATGACGAAGGTGGTGATGAGCAACCAGGCGACGGCGTCGTCGGGGGTCCAGTCGATCCACAGCGGGGCGACGACGAGCAGCGCCATCCGCACCGCGTCCGCGCCGATCATGGTCCAGCGGCGGTCCAGCGGGCCCGACGGCCCGACCAGCGCGGACAGCGGACCGAGCAGCACCGCCCCGAACAGCAGCGTCGCCAGCAGCCGCACGCCCAGGACCGCCGCGACGGCAAAGGCCGCGCCGCGGTAGCCGTCACCGAAGGCGCCCGTGGCAACGGATGCCTGCAGCGACAGCAGGACGAGCACCAGTACGGCCAGCGCGTCCGCCGTGCCGCCGACGAGCTGGGCGCTCCACAGGCGGCGCAGCGGCGGATGGCGCAGCAGGGCTCGTACGGCACGCTCGCGGGAATCCGCGGCAAGGGCGCCGGATGTGGTGGTCACGTCCGTTGGCTGCTCTCGCGTCATCCCGCCAGCCTATCCGGATCACGTGAATAGACGGCCACCCGCCCGAACAGACGGGCGGGCGTCCGCGTGATCCGCCGGTTTCGGCCGCCTTCGGCCACCGGGTCCGGCGGGCCTCGGCCGCCGAATCCCGTGAGCCTCGGCCGCCAGGCCCGGTGAGCCGTGGCCACCTGGTGCAGCCGGCCTCGGCCGACCCGGACCAGCCGGCCTCGGCCGACCCGGGTCAGTCGGCCTTGGCCGCCGGCTTCGTGGCCGCCTTGGCCGCCGTCGCCGTCTTCTTCGCCGCGGTCTTCTTGGCCGCGGTTGTCTTCTTGGCGGCGGTCTTCTTGGCGGTGGTCGTCTTCTTCGCCGCCGCCTTCTTGGCCGTCGTCGTCTTCTTGGCCGCCGCCTTCTTGGCGGTCTTCTTGGCCGGGCCCTTGGCGCGCTTCTCGGCCAGCAGCTCGTAGCCGCGCTCCGGGGTGATCGTCTCGACGTCGTCGTCGCGGCGCAGCGTCGCGTTGGTCTCGCCGTCGGTGACGTACGGGCCGAAGCGGCCGTCCTTGACGACGACCGGCCGCTCGCTGACCGGGTCGGTGCCCAGCTCCTTCAGCGGCGGCTTGGCCGCGGCCCGGCCGCGCTGCTTGGGCTGCGCGTAGATCGCGAGCGCCTGGTCGAGGGTGATCGTGAAGAGCTGCTCCTCGCCTTCGAGCGAGCGCGAGTCGGTGCCCTTCTTCAGATACGGGCCGTAGCGGCCGTTCTGCGCGGTGATCTCGACGCCCTCGGCGTCGGCGCCCACCACGCGCGGCAGCGACATGAGCCGCAGCGCGTCCTCCAGGGTCACCGTGTCCAGGGACATCGACTTGAAGAGCGAGGCGGTGCGCGGCTTGACCGCGTTCTTGCCGGTCTTCGGGGTGTCCTCGGGCAGCACCTCGGTGACGTACGGACCGTAGCGGCCGTCCTTGGCGACGATCTTGCGGCCGGTCGCCGGGTCGGTGCCGAGCTCGAAGTCTCCGCTCGGCTTGGCGAGCAGTTCCTCCGCGTACTCGACGGTCAGCTCGTCCGGCGGCAGGTCGTCGGGCACGTCGGCGCGCTGTCCGGTCGCGCCCTCGGCCTCGGTCGGCCGCTCGACGTACGGACCGTAGCGGCCGACCCGCAGCACGATGCCGTCGCCCACGGGGAAGGAGGAGATCTCGCGGGCGTCGATCGCGCCGAGGTCGGTGACCAGGTCCTTCAGACCGCCGAGGTGGTCGCCGTCGCCGTTTCCGGCATCGGCCGCGCCGCCCACGGCTCCCGGTGCGGCACCGCTCTCGGCGCCGGGCGCGGTGGCCCCGCCCCCGGGCTCGGTGGCGCTCTCACCGAAGTAGAAGCGCTTGAGCCACGGCACGGCCTGGGCCTCGCCGCGCGCGATGCGGTCGAGGTCGTCCTCCATCTTGGCGGTGAAGTCGTAGTCGACCAGCCGGCCGAAGTGCTTCTCCAGCAGGTTGACCACGGCGAAGCTCAGGAAGGACGGGACCAGCGCGGTGCCCTTCTTGAAGACATAGCCACGGTCCAGGATGGTCCCGATGATCGAGGCGTAGGTCGAGGGGCGGCCGATCTCGCGCTCTTCGAGCTCCTTGACCAGCGAGGCCTCGGTGTAGCGGGCCGGGGGCTTGGTGGCGTGGCCGTCGGCGGTGATCTCCTGGGCGGCCAGCCGGTCGCCCTCGGCGACCTGCGGCAGGCGCCGCTCGCGGTCGTCGAGCTCGGCGTTCGGGTCGTCCGCGCCCTCCACATAGGCCTTCATAAAGCCGTGGAAGGTGATCGTCTTACCGGAAGCGGAGAACTCGGCGTCACGGCCGTCGCTCGCCCGGCCGCCGATCTTGACGGTGACGGAGTTGCCGACCGCGTCCTTCATCTGGGAGGCGACGGTCCGCTTCCAGATCAGCTCGTACAGCCGGAACTGGTCGCCGGCCAGGCCGGTCTCCGCCGGGGTGCGGAAGCGGTCGCCCGAGGGGCGGATGGCCTCGTGGGCCTCCTGGGCGTTCTTGACCTTGCCCGCGTACGTGCGCGGCTTGTCCGGCAGGAAGTCGGCGCCGTACAGCTGGGTGACCTGCGCCCGGGCCGCCGCCACCGCCGTCTCGGACAGGGTGGTGGAGTCCGTACGCATATAGGTGATGAAGCCGTTCTCGTACAGCTTCTGCGCCACCTGCATGGTCGCCTTGGCGCCGAAGCCCAGCTTGCGGCTGGCCTCCTGCTGCAGGGTGGTGGTACGGAACGGGGCGTACGGCGAGCGGCGGTACGGCTTGGACTCGACGGAACGCACCGTGAAGGCGGTGTCCGCGAGGGCCGTGACCAGCCCGCGGGCCCCCGCCTCGTCCAGGTGCAGAACCTGGGCGCCGCCCTTGAGCTGCCCGGTCGAGGTGAAGTCGCGGCCCTGGGCGACACGACGGCCGTCGACGGCGGTCAGCCGAGCGCCGAAGGTGCCGGGGTCGCTGGTGTCACCGGTCCGGCCGGTCGCGAAAACGCCGGTCAGGTCCCAGTACTCGGCGGAGCGGAAGGCGATACGGTCGCGCTCGCGCTCGACGACCAGGCGGGTGGCCACCGACTGGACGCGGCCCGCGGACAGGCCGCGCATGACCTTCTTCCACAGGACCGGCGAGACCTCGTAGCCGTAGAGGCGGTCGAGGATACGGCGGGTCTCCTGGGCGTCGACCAGCCGCTGGTTCAGCTCGCGCGGATTGGCGACGGCGGCGCGGATCGCGTCCTTGGTGATCTCGTGGAAGACCATCCGGCGGACCGGGACCTTGGGCTTGAGCACCTGCTGGAGGTGCCAGGCGATGGCCTCGCCCTCACGGTCCTCATCGGTGGCCAGGAAGAGCTCGTCCGAGTCGGCGAGCAGTTCCTTGAGCTTCCTGACCTGGCTTTTCTTGTCAGCGTTGACGACATAGACGGGCTGGAAGTCGTGTTCGACGTCCACACCGAGGCGGCGGACCTCCCCGGTGTACTGGTCGGGCACCTCGGCCGCACCGTTCGGCAGGTCCCTGATGTGCCCGACGCTGGCTTCGACGACGTAGCCCGGGCCGAGATAGCCCTTGATCGTCTTCGCCTTGGCAGGCGACTCGACGATGACGAGTCGGCGGCCGCCCTGTGCGGTCTCGCTGGTCGGGGACAACTTCGCTCTTCTCTCCGGTCGACGCTCGGTGAACGGGCACTACTCACGGGTTACGCGTACACGTACACCACTACGGTGACGCTGCGGAGTGTGACGGTACCTCCCGGCCCCGTGTCAAACGGAAAAAGCCCGCAACGCCACTCGAACGGTAACCCGACAAGCGTCCTGTCTGCCGCCCGGACCGGCACTCGGCGCCGCGCAAGGGCCCTGTCAGGCGTAAACCAGGCACCAGATCCCGCCGCCCAGCGCGGCGGTACCGAAGAGAACGGAGAGGACCGCAGAAGCGACAGGGCTCACACCGTGCGCGACCGGCGCACGCAGCCGCGTTCGCGCCGCTGTCCACAGCAGCAGCGCGGCGCCGAACACGACAAATGCCGTACCGGCGAAGATCGCGGGTCCCCTCTCCATGGGCAGAGCGTGGCACCCATGGAAGGCGTACGCGCGAACCACGGGTGAACAGCGCACGACCCGACCTTCCGGCGCTTCCGGCCATGATCACGCCCCCGAGTGGCAACTTCTTGCCATCCGGGCGGCTCCCGGAGCGTCGCACGCACTCCGGCGCACTACCCCCCGCTCCCCCATCCGTCCACCGGCTCGTCCATCGGCTGCTCCCCTCCGTCCGTCGCGTCGGCTCGTCCGCGACTAATCCACTGCCCCGTCCACCGCCCCGTCCACCGGCTCGTCCACCGGCTCGTCCACCGGATGCAGGAACCCCTGCTCGACCAGAAGGCGGATCGAGTCGGGGGTACGGTCGCGCAGCACCACCGGATCCTCCCCGAGCAGTTGGGCGATCGCGTCCAGGATCCGGCCCGCGCTGAGCGTGCCGTCGCACACCCCCGCGAACCCCGCGCCGACCGTGTCCACCTTCGTCGCCCGCCGCATGCCGCGGTTCTGACGGAGCACCACATGCTCGGGGTCCTCCGCCCCGGGCAGCCCCACCTGCTCCTGGACGACCTCGTCGGCGAGCCGGAACCGGGCGGCCAGCAGCGCCGCGTCGTCGTGCGTACGAAGGAAGTCCTGCCGCGCGAAGTGGCCCACGACCGCGTCCCCCAGCGGCTGCTCCACGGGGTGCGGCCACTCCTCAGCGGTCACGGCAGGGCGGTCGGCCCCGGACTTGCGCAGGGTGATCCAGCCGAACCCGACGGCCCTGGTCTTACGGGCCTCGAACTCCTCCAGCCAGGCGTCGTACCGCGCGGCGTACTCGGCGGGGCCGGCGAGATGCGCGCCGGCGTCCCGCAGCCACAACTCGGCGTACTGCGTGATGTCCTGCACCTCGCGCTGCACGATCCACGCGTCACATCCGCTGGGCACCCACGAGGCGATCCGCTCGCGCCAGTCCTCCCCCTCCACGTGCTGCCAGTTGGCCAGCAGCTGGCACCAACCGCCGTCGGCGAGATGGTCGGCGGACCGCTGGACCAGGGTGCGGCACAGATCGTCGCCGGACATCCCGCCGTCCCGGTAGACCAGCCGGTCCCGCCCGGAGGAAGGCGGCGAGATCACGAAGGGCGGATTGGAGACGATCAGGTCGTACGTCTCGTCGGCGACCGGCTCGAAGAGCGAGCCCTCCCGCAGATCGGGCTCCGCCGCGCCGGACAGGGCGAGGGTCAGCCGCGCGATGCGCAGGGCGCGCGGATTGGTGTCCGTGGCGGTCACGGAGGCGGCGTGACGGGAGGCGTGCAGCGCCTGGATGCCCGAGCCGGTGCCCAGGTCGAGGGCCCGGGCAACCGGGGCGCGGACGGTGAGACCGGCGAGGGTCGTGGACGCCCCGCCGACCCCGAGGACGAGCCCGGAGCGGTCCACGCCGCCCGGCGCGCCGCCGGGCCCGCCGATGCCTCCCGCGCCGCCCACCGCGCAGCCCAGGTCGGAGACGATCCACCAGTCCTCGCCCTGCGGGCCGCCGTACGGGCGCACGTCCACCGTCGCCCGCACCTCGTCGCCGTCGCGCACCAGCCAGCCGTCGGCGAGGCAGTCCTCGGCGGGCAGGGCGGCGGCCGCCCGCCCGTACGCCACCGGGCGCTGCAGCAGGAAGAGCCGCACCAGCGTCTCCAGCGGGCTGTCGCCCCGCGTGGCGCGCAGGGCGGGGACGGTCTCGCTGCGCGCCAGGGCGGCATAGGCGGGCGCGCCGAGCAGATCCAGCAGGCCGTCGGCGGTGAAGGCGGCGGCCAGCAGCGCGCCGCGCAGGCGGGCGATGCGCTCGGGGTCGGCGGGGCTGGGGAGACGGTGCGTACTCACGCTCCCATTGTCGGGGGCACCACTGACAGCGGGCGACGCCGGGCCGGGGCAGTTGGGGGGTGGCGCCTGCTGGTTGGCGGTCGGCGGCGGGTCAGCGCCCGGCCGTTGTCGCGGGTCGGCGGCGGGCGGCGGGCGGCGGGCGGCGGGCGGCGGGCGGCGGGCGGCGGGCGGCGGGCGGCGGGCGGCGCGATGGTGAGGGCGCGCCGCCCGCGCGGGGACGACGGTTACGTCGGCTGCGTCGGCTGCGTCGGTCAGGACGGCGACGCGGTGCTGGTGCCCTTGGGCTTCTGGCAGCCGGGCTGCTTGGCCATCGCCTTGCCGACCTCACCCTCCTGCAGCTTCTGCAGGGCCTTGTCACCCGAATTGCTGAGCGTCTTGAGGTCGTCGGCGATGCTGTTGAGGCCCGCGGCGAACTTTGCCTTGTCCGAGGTGTCGAGCTTGTCGACGGCCGTCTGGAGGTCCTTGTACGCCTTGGAGGTGCTGTTCAGCTCCTTGACCGCCTGCTTCTGGGTCTGCTCGCCGCCCTCGACGGGTGGGGCGCCCGCGTTCTGCACGGCCTTGCCGAGCGCCGCGTACGCCTCGGAGATATCGCCGAATGCCTGGGAGTCGGTCTGTTGAAGCTTCTTGGAGTCCGGTTCATCGGACGCGGCCTGGATCGCGGCGTTGGCGCTCTGGATCTTCTTCAGCTGCGGCTGCACCTCGTCGCAGACCGTCTTGGCCCAGTCGTTGACCTTCTTGTTGCTCTCGCCCCCGCCGCCTCCGCAGCCGGTCAGCGCCACGACGAGTGCCGCACCGCCGGACAGTGCCGCCACAAGCTTCTTGTTCACCGGATTGGTCCCTTCCATGGCTCTTCTCGGCCCCGGAACATACACGGCCGAGCGGCCGGGGCCCTGGGATGAGCGTCCCTTATATGACCTTCTGAAGCCATTTGAACCAAGCCAGGTGTGCTTTCCGCCTCACCTTGGGGCCAAACCCTGGGACCGGATCCTGAGCCCGGATCCTGAGCCCAGATCCTGTGCCCGGAAGCCTGTTTGCGCCTGGAGCCTGAGCTCGGACGCTCTCCCCCGGGGCCGGACCCGCTCGCCCCGGGCCCGGACGCGGAAACGGGCGGACAGCGTGCCGACGCACGCTGTCCGCCCGCCTGTCGCAGGGCTCTCCCCCGCCGGCCCACGGCCCGCTTCCCCGGGTCAGGACACCACCGCGGCGTCGGCTGACTTCCCCACCCGCTCGGAGTTGCCTTCGTCACCCACCGCGATACCGCGCCGCTTGGACATGTACACGGCTGCGATGATGATCAACAAGGCCAGCGTCGCGATCCCGGCCCGCAGGCCCGGGCTGGCGTTGTCGCCGTAGGAGAACTTCACGACCGCCGGGGCGATCAGCAGCGCCACCAGGTTCATGACCTTCAGTAGCGGGTTGATCGCGGGGCCCGCAGTGTCCTTGAACGGGTCGCCGACCGTGTCGCCGATCACCGTCGCCGCATGCGCCTCGCTGCCCTTGCCGCCGTAGTGGCCGTCCTCCACCAGCTTCTTCGCGTTGTCCCACGCGCCGCCGGAGTTCGCCAGGAAGACCGCCATCAACGTCCCGGTGCCGATCGCGCCGGCCAGGAACGAGCCGAGCGCGCCGACCCCGAGGGTGAACCCGACCGCGATCGGTGCCAGCACGGCGAGCAGCCCGGGCGTGGCGAGCTCGCGCAGCGCGTCCTTGGTGCAGATGTCGACGACCCGCCCGTACTCGGGCGTCTCGCTGTAGTCCATGATCCCGGGCTTCTCGCGGAACTGCCGCCGCACCTCGAAGACCACCGCGCCCGCGGACCGCGACACCGCGTTGATCGCCAGCCCCGAGAAGAGGAAGACGACGGCGGCGCCGAGCACGAGCCCGACGAGGTTGTTCGGCTGCGAGATGTCCAGGCTCAGGTTCATCTTCCCGGACACGGTCGTGTGCACCTCGGCGATCGCCTCCGCGATGGCGTCGCGGTACGAGCCGAAGAGCGCCGAGGCGGCGAGCACCGCCGTCGCGATGGCGATGCCCTTGGTGATCGCCTTGGTGGTGTTGCCGACCGCGTCGAGGTCCGTGAGCACCTGCGCGCCCGCGCCCACGACATCGCCGGACATCTCGGCGATGCCCTGGGCGTTGTCGGAGACCGGGCCGAAGGTGTCCATGGCGACGATCACGCCCACGGTGGTGAGCAGACCCGTGCCGGCCAGCGCGACCGCGAACAGCGCCAGCATGATCGAGGTGCCGCCGAGCAGGAACGCGCCGTAGACGCTGAGGCCGATCAGCACCGCCGAGTACACCGCGGACTCCAGCCCGACCGAGATCCCGGCGAGCACGACCGTGGCGGGACCGGTCAGGGACGTCTTGCCGATGTCGCGCACCGGCCGCCGGGTGGTCTCGGTGAAGTAGCCGGTGAGCTGCTGGATGAGCGCGGCGAGCACGATGCCGATGGCGACGGCGACGAGCGCGAGCACCCGCGGGTCCCCGCCGTGGCCGAGGATCGCGCGGTCGGTGACGCCGTCCAGGTCGGCGTAGCTGGACGGCAGATAGGCGAAGACCGCGGCCGCCACCAGCGCCAGCGAGATCACCGCGGAGATGAAGAAGCCGCGGTTGATGGCGGTCATGCCGCTGCGGTCGGCGCGCCGCGGGGCCACGGCGAAGATGCCGATCATGGCGGTGACCACGCCGATGGCCGGGACCAGCAGCGGGAACACCAGGCCCGCGTCGCCAAAGGCGGCTTTGCCGAGGATCAGCGCGGCGACCAGGGTCACGGCGTACGACTCGAACAGGTCGGCCGCCATGCCCGCGCAGTCCCCGACGTTGTCCCCGACGTTGTCCGCGATGGTCGCGGCATTGCGCGGGTCGTCCTCGGGGATGCCCTTTTCGATCTTGCCGACGAGGTCGGCGCCGACGTCGGCGGCCTTGGTGAAGATGCCGCCGCCGACACGCATGAACATTGCGATCAGGGCCGCGCCCAGGCCGAAGCCTTCGAGCACCTTGGGTGCGTCGGCCGCGTAAACCAGCACCACGCAGGAGGCGCCGAGCAGGCCGAGACCGACGGTGAACATGCCGACCACGCCGCCCGTGCGGAATGCGATCTTCATGGCCTTGTGCGAGACGGCCGTCAGATCGACACCCGATTCGCCCGCGGAAGGGGGCGTGGAAGAGGGAGAACTCCCATTGACGGGAGCCGCCCCGGACGGCTTCTCCGGTGTCGCCTCACGGGCGGCGGCCGCGACCCGCACATTGCTGCGCACCGCGAGCCACATCCCGATATAGCCAGTGGCCGCCGAGAATCCGGCGCCGATCAGAAAGAACACCGATCGCCCGATGCGCTGCTTCCAGTCGTCCGCCGGCAACAGCATGAGCAGGAAGAACACCACGACGGCGAATACTCCGAGAGTGCGCAGCTGCCGGGCCAGATAGGCATTCGCGCCTTCCTGGACCGCCGCGGCGATCTTCTTCATGGTGTCGGTGCCCTGGCCGGCCGCGAGCACTTGTCGTACCAGCGTCACCGCGACCACGAGTGCCGCCACCGCGACCGCGGCGATCACCAGCACGATCACTCTGCTGTCATCGGTCAGTTCTGCGGCAGCCAGGGTTGGGGGAAGGTCCAGTGGATGAGGGGTGAGTTGCCCCGCCATTCGTCCTCCTTGACGTTTGGCACATGGGCGCGCAGCAGTTCTGCGACCGCAGAAGAGCCGCCACGCTCAGGCGTCCTGAGCTCAAGATGTGGACGGATTGTAGGGAGCGGCACCAGATCAAAACAGGGCGCCGGAATAGGAATTCGCCTGCACCAGCGAAGATCAATAGGTTTCGGCCTCAGTAATTCCCTCGGATGAAGGAAGGCACCTAATTCGCTGACGCATAGATAATGATCTCTATAAACGATCTCAGTGTCATATAAAAAGCCCTGCTCAGCGCATGGCCAGAGCAGGGCGGAGCACCCTGCGCCGACGTCCGCTATGGACCCCGGCGCGAGCGGTGGAGCTACGGCAGAAGGGACTGGGGAGCGGTGGGCCAGCTCATCCGAATACGGCCGCCGGTCTCGCTCGTCGTCACCTCGACGTCGTCGACCAGCCCGCTGATGACCGCGAGCCCCATCTCGTCCTCTCCCTCGGCCGCCGGCTCCTCGTCCACGTCGGGATGGGAGCCGGGCGTCAGCCCGGCGGATGTCGGCGACTCGTCGCCGACCTCGATGGAGAACTTCTTCTCCTCATCGGTCAGGACCACCCGCACCGGGGCCTCCACCCCGTTGCTCAGATGGAGCCCGACCGCGCGCGTGCATGCCTCGCCGACCGCAAGCCGCACCTCGTCGAGCACGGCCTCGTCCACCCCGGCCCGACGCGCCACGGCCGCCGCCACCAGGCGTGCGGTTCTGACGTGCTCGGGCAGGGCGCTGAAGCGGAGTTCGACGGTGGCCATGCCATCCCCCTCGGGCGTATGGGCGTGCATCTCAGGGGGCCGGGCGGAGCCGCCCGGTACCCCCTTGTTCTTCCGGTGGCGGCTGATCAGTCGGTCGCCGCGACGGCGTCATCGACCGAGGTGTGAATCGGGAACACCTTGGTCAGACCGGTGATACGGAAGATTTTGAGAATGCGCTCCTGGTTGCAGACGAGGCGCAGCGAGCCCTCATGGGCCCGCACTCGCTTGAGCCCGCCGACGAGCACGCCGAGTCCGGTGGAGTCGAGGAAGTCGACGCCCTCCATGTCGACGACCAAGTGGTAATTGCCGTCGTTGACAAGCTCGACCAGCTGCTCGCGCAGCTTGGGCGCGGTGTATACATCAATCTCGCCACCGACCTCGACGACCGTGCGGTCGCCAACGGTCCGGGTCGACAGGGACAGGTCCACGGATCCTCCAGCACCTTGCATCGAGCGGTCGCCCCCCATGGATCGGCAGCCGCGATGGCATTCAATCACTTACCAGCAGGCGCGCACGACGCCTTGAGCCCATTGTCCGTCAGACCAGTGACAGACTCGGTGTCGATGGCCCACAACCAACTCCCGCGGCAGGCGGGCATACGCACCTCACCCCGGACCGTCCTCGGTCGGCTCACCACCGGGGCGAGCCGGGCTGCGCGCATCACTCATACGGAGCACTTGCCCCCGCGTATCGGGACCCATGCCGATTGGCCTCGCCAGATCCGGCCGGAAGTCGTCGATGCCGTCCAGGCCGCCGGAATCGAGCGCCCGTGGGCCCACCAAGCGCGTACGGCCGAGCACGCGCTGCGAGGCGAATCCGTGGTCGTCGCCACGGGCACCGCGTCAGGGAAGTCCCTGGCCTATCTGGCCCCCGTGCTCAGCGCCCTCCTGGACGGCTCGGAGGCGCCCAGCGGACGCGGCACCACCGCCCTGTACCTGGCGCCCACCAAGGCCCTGGCCGCCGACCAGCGCCGCGCCGTGGCCGATCTCGCCGCCCCGCTGGGCACCGGCATCCGCGCCGCGGTGTACGACGGGGACACCCCGGTCGAGGAGCGCGAGTGGGTCCGCCAGTACGCGAACTACGTGCTCACCAACCCCGACATGCTGCACCGCGGCATCCTGCCCGGGCACCCCAGATGGTCCTCCTTCCTGCGCGCACTGCGCTATGTCGTCATCGATGAGTGCCACACCTACCGGGGCGTCTTCGGCTCCCACGTGGCCCAGGTGCTGCGCCGACTGCGCCGCGTCTGCGCCCGCTACGGCTCCTCTCCCGTCTTCCTGCTCGCCTCCGCGACCGCCGCCGACCCGGCCGTCGCGGCGACCCGGCTGACCGGCCTTCCTGTGGTGGAGATCACCGACGACTCCTCACCCCGGGGCGAGGTGGTCTTCGCCCTGTGGGAGCCGCCGCTGACCGAGCTGCACGGCGAACAGGGCGCCCCGATCCGCCGCACCGCCACGGCGGAATCCGCGGACCTGCTCACCGACCTGGCCGTCCAGGGCGTCCGTACGGTCGCCTTCGTACGCTCCCGGCGCGGCGCCGAGCTCATCGCCCTGATCGCCCAGGAACGGCTCGCCGAGGTCGACCGGTCCCTGGCGGACCGGGTCGCCGCCTACCGCGGCGGCTATCTCCCCGAGGAGCGCCGCGCCCTGGAGCGCGCCCTGCACTCCGGGGACCTCCTCGGGCTCGCCGCCACCACCGCCCTGGAGCTGGGGATGGACGTGGCCGGGCTGGACGCCGTCGTCCTCGCCGGATACCCGGGCACCCGCGCCTCCCTGTGGCAGCAGGCGGGGCGTGCCGGGCGCGCCGGCCAGGGCGCGCTGGCGATCCTCGTGGCTCGGGACGACCCGCTGGACACCTATCTCGTCCACCACCCGGAAGCCCTCTTCCGGCAGCCCGTCGAATCCACCGTGCTGGACCCGGACAACCCGTACGTCCTCGCGCCCCACCTCTGCGCGGCCGCCGCCGAGCTGCCGCTCACCGAGGCGGATCTCGAACTCTTCGGCCCTGCCACCGAGGAGCTGATGCCACAGCTGGAGCAGCGCCGACTGCTCCGCCGCCGTGCGACCGCCTGGCACTGGACCCGCCGCGAGCGCGCCGCCGACCTCACCGACATCCGCGGCGAAGGCGGCCGGCCGGTGCAGATCGTGGAGGCCGCGACGGGGCGGCTGCTGGGCACCGTGGACGCCTCAGCCGCCCACGCCACCGTCCACGAAGGCGCCGTCCACCTCCACCAGGGCCGGAGCTACCTCGTCAAACAGCTCGACCTCGAAGACTCGGTCGCGCTCGTGGAGGAGGCCTCCCCGCCGTATTCGACCACCGCCCGCGACACCACGGCGATCTCCATCCTGGAGACCACCACCGAGGTCCCGTGGGGCGACGCACGGCTGTGCTTCGGCTCCGTCGAGGTCACCAACCAGGTCGTCTCCTTTCTGCGTCGCAAGCTGATCAGCGGCGAGGTCCTCGGCGAGTCCAGGCTCGACCTCCCGCCCCGTACGCTGCGCACCCGGGCCGTGTGGTGGACGGTCACCGACGACCAGCTCGAGGACGCCCGCGTCGCCCCCGAAGCCCTCGGCGGCGCCCTGCACGCCGCCGAGCACGCCTCCATCGGCATGCTGCCGCTGTTCGCGACCTGCGACCGCTGGGACATCGGCGGGGTCTCCATCCCGCTCCACCCCGACACCCTCCTTCCGACCGTGTTCGTCTACGACGGGCACCCCGGCGGCGCGGGCTTCGCCGAACGCGCCTTCCACACCGCCGCCCGCTGGCTCACGGCCACCCGCGAGGCGATCGCGGCCTGCGAGTGCGAATCCGGCTGTCCGTCCTGCATCCAGTCCCCCAAGTGCGGCAACGGCAACGACCCGCTCGACAAGAAGGCCGCCATCCGCCTCCTGACCACCCTCCTCGCCAAGGCCCCACCCCAGCCGACCGACAGCTGACGCCGGACAGCCGACGCCGGACAGCCGACGACGGCGTCCGACAGCTGGGGCCGGGCCTCTGGCACCTGACGCGGGCGCCGGGCATCCGGTAGCCGGTAGCCGGTAGCCGGTAGCCGGTAGCCGGTAGCCGGTAGCCGGTAGCCGGTAGCCGACGGTGGGGCGTCCGGCACCCGACGCCGGGCGCCTGAGACGCCTGAGACGCCTGACAGCTTTCACCGGGCGCCTGACGACTCGCATCTGACGGGCCGGTATCGGGATCCGCGCCCGGTTCGCGGACGTACGACCCGAGCCCGTGCCGACCCCGGCCCCGGCCGCTGGTCGGGTCCCGCCACCGTCCCGCCCCCGCGGCCTCCCGGTCGGCGCCTCACCGGGGCGCGTCTCACTCGGCCTGAGGCTCGGGCCGCTCCGCGGGGCCGGCGCGGGACCGGACTTGGGGCGCGAACGGACCGGCGCGGGCCTCCACCCGGAGATCGGCGATCGCGCCGTGCAGGGCGCACTTCACCACGCGGGCGCCCTGTGCGGCGGCTATCCGCCGGGCGAGCCCGCAGGCGACTTCGGGGCCCTCCAGCCCGTGGTCCGCCGCCGCGAGCGCCGCCAGGTCCGCGGCGGCGCCAGCCCGATGGCGGGCCACCATGACCTGTCCGGCCGCCAGCACGACCGCGAACACCGCGCACAGCGCCGTGGCGGTCAGTGCGGCCCACACCGTCGCCGACCCACGGTCTCCCCAGTCCCTCCTCACGGTCCCGCCTCGCCCGCCGGTGCCGCGGCCGATCCCGGCGCCTCCTCGGCCCGCCCCACCGACTCCTCGGCGAAGGCGACCGCCTCACCGCGCAGGCGCACCGCCAGTGGGCCGGGGCCGGGCGCGCGGGCCTCGACCCGAACCCGCACCAGGTCGCCCTCCCGCCGCAGCTCGACCCGGGCCCCGCGAGGCGCGGCGGACCGGGCGGCGGCCAACGCGGCCGCGCGCGGCTCCGATCGCGCGGCGGCGCGCGCGCCGGCCCGCGCCCCGTCCACACACCGCATCTGCCCGGACGCGGCCATCAGGCCCCAGATCAGCATCAGGGCGAACAGCCCCAGCACCGGCAGCGCGACGGCCGCCTCCGCCGTGACAAACCCCCGGTCGCCCGTTCCGGCCACGCCGCGCCGACTGCCAGGATTGGATCGGCCGGTCGCATCAGAACTGTCCATCGAGCGCCTTCCCGATCACCGACCGCAGCGCTTCGTCGACCGCTCCGCCCGTCACAATCTTGTACAGAACCGCGGCAAAGGCGCATGCCGCGAGTGTCCCCATCGCATACTCGGCGGTCGCCATCCCCGCGTCGGCTCGCGCCTTCGCTGCCGCGTACCGCCGCAGACACCACCGCATCACCATGTCGGCCTCCCTGTTCTGTACTGAATCCCGTACGTCTGATTCGCGTAGTTCTGACTCGTGTCTTGTGACCGCCGGACTTCCGGCTGCCGCCTTCCGTTTCCGTGCGTGGCTGCGACGTCCGCGCTCGTTCTGCCGGACATCCCCCTCCTCAGCCGCCGCCCACGAGGGCGCCCGCGAGCCCGAGCATCACCGGCGCCACTCCGATCAGCAGGAACGCGGGCAGGTAGCACGCCCCCAGCGGGGCGGTGGCCAGCACGGTTGCGCGCTCCACCCGTTTGTCCGCCTGTCTTCCCTGCTCGGCCCGGCAGTCGGCGGCCAGCCGGGACATCTGCTCCACGGCCGGCGCGCCCGTCGTACCGGCGCGCTCCAGGGCGCGCGCCAGCCCGTGCGCACCGGGCAGAGCCCCCATGCGCCCCCAGGCGGCGGACGGTTCGCCTCCGAGACGCAGCTCTGCCGCGGCTTGGGCGAGCCGTTCGCCGATCGGGCCGCCGAGCGACCGCCCCACCGCCTCTGCCGCCTTGTGCGGACCGGCTCCGGCCTCCAGGCAGGCGGTGAGCAGATCGGCGGCCAGCGGAAGCTGACGCACCGCGCCGTCCTTGGCGCGCCTGCCGGTCCGCCCGCCGCCGGTGGCCTGGCGGTGGCGCCGCCACCTTCTCGCTCCGTATCCGGCGGCGAGGCCCAGCGCGCAGCCCAGCGGGCCGCCGACCAGGACGAGGCAGCCGAGCAGGGCACCGGCGGCCCAGGCCCAGTCCCGTATCGCATCGGCCGCCCCGTCGGCGCGCCATCTCTCCCGCAGCCCCGGCCGCCGCTCCTGGTGGGCCTCCGGCAGCAGCACCGCGAGCCGACGCCGGGCGGTCCGCACCCTGCGAGCCTCGGTCACCGCTCCCACGACGGACACGGTGGCGGCGGCGAAGGCCATCGTGATCCACAGGCTGTGGACGACATCAGCTCTCATGACTCCGGCGTCCTTCCTGACCGGCCGCCGTCCGGATCACCCGCGAGGTCCAGGCGAACCCGGCCCACTCCAGCAGCCCGCCCACCAGCAGGCAGGCCAGACCGGCCGGGGTGTGGAGCAGCACATGCAGGGGTTCCGCTCCCAGCGCGGTGCCCATCAGCAGCCCGAGGACGGGCAGCAGCACCAGCGCGACACCCGTGGCCCGGGCGCCCGCCAGCCGGGAGCGCAGGCTCTGCCGCTGGTCCCGCTCGGCCCGCAGCGCCACCGCGACCCGGTCGAGGCCGGCCGCGAGGCCCGCCCCCTCGTCGACCGCGACCTGCCAGCAGGCCGCGACCCCGATGAGCCCTTCCGCACCCGGCGAACGGGCCGCCCTGCGCAGGGCCTCCGCCACATCACCGCCGAAACGCGCCGCCGCAGAAACCAGGCCCCATCGCTCCCCGATGTGTCCTGGGGGCATGGCCAACAGCGCCTCGACAGGTTGCCGTCCGGCACGCAGCTCGCCCGCCACGGCCCCGCACAGCTCGATCACCGCCGCGGCGCGCCGATCCCGCTGCCGGTCGCGCTTACGCGCCCGGCACCACCGGCCGACGAGCGGCACGGCCGCCGCCCCGGCCAGCAGCGGCAACACCGACGCGCCGACCAGCGCGAGCACACATCCCGCCGGCAGACACAGCAGCTCGCGCCCCATCCGCCCGCCGTATGCGGTCCGCCACCGCTCCCGCAGCCAGGCGACCGTCTCGGTCAGTCGGCGCTGTGGATCCGCCCCGGCGGGCCCGACGGCTCCGCCGCCCGCAAACAGCAGCCTGGCCCGCCGCAGATCCCTGTCCCGCCCGGAGAGCAGCCACGCCGCCGCGCCCGCGCACAGCACGGCCGCACACAGCGGCAGCGCCTCTGGGGCCGCTCCACCGCCCACGCCCGTCATGCCGCACCCCCGCCGCGTACACACAGCCGCTGGAGCCGGTCCCAGCCCGCCGCCCTCCCGAAACCCTCGGGCGTCCACACCGCGGCCGGGACGGTCGTGACATAGCCCGCCCCGTCCCGGTCCAGGACATGGAGCTCGGCGATCCTGCGCCGCCCGCCGCGGTCCCGCACCAGATGGATCACCACCGACAGGGCGGCCGCCAACTGGCTGTGCAGCGCCGCCCGGTCGAGACCGGCCGTCGATCCCAGCGCCTCCAGCCGGGCCGGGACATCCGCCGCGGTGTTGGCGTGCACCGTGCCGCAACCGCCTTCGTGCCCGGTGTTGAGAGCGCCCAGCAGATCGGTGACCTCGGGACCGCGCACCTCTCCGACCACCAGCCGGTCCGGACGCATCCGCAGCGCCTGGCGCACCAGGTCCCGGAGGGTGACCTGGCCCCGGCCCTCCTGGTTGGCGGGCCGGGTCTCCAGCCGGACCACATGTGGATGGTCCGGCCTGAGCTCGGCCGAGTCCTCGGCGAGGACGATCCGCTCGTCCGGTCCGACCAGCCCCAGCAGCGTGCTGAGCAAAGTCGTCTTGCCGGAGCCTGTGCCACCGCTGATCAGGTACGACAGCCGGGCGTCCAGCATCGCCCGCAGCAGTTCCTGGCCGCCGGGCGGCACGGTGCCCGCCGCCACCAGCTCCTCCAGGGAGAACGCCCGGGGCCGCACCACGCGCAGCGACAGGCAAGTCGATCCGACGGCCACCGGAGGGAGCACCGCATGCAGCCGTGTGCCGTCCGGCAGCCGGGCGTCCACCCACGGCCTGGCGTCGTCCAGCCGTCGGCCGGCCACGGCGGCGAGACGCTGGGCGAGTCTGCGCACCGCGGCCGCGTCGGTGAATGCCACGTCCGTCCGCTCCAGTCCGGCTCCCCGGTCCACCCACACCTCGTCGGGGGCGGTCACCAGGACATCCGTGACGTCGGGGGCGGCGAGCAGCGGCTCCAGCGGCCCGGTGCCGACCAGCTCCGAGCGCAGGGCCGCGACGACACCCAGGACTTCTGTGTCGCCGAGCAGCCTCCCCTCCTCGCGCAGGGCCGCCGCCACCCGCGCGGGCGTCGGCTCCGCCCCGCTTCGGGCCAGCCGCAGCCGCACCGCGTCCAGCAGCTCGGGCGACTCCACACCCGCGCCACCGCGCTCGCGCCAGGTGACGCTCGTCCCGACGCTCATGCCCCGCCCCCTTGCTGCTCCACGTCTACCAGGACCCGCCCCCAGAACTCCGAGCAGAACCGGGCGAGCGGCCCGCGGGCGCTGCCGCCCGGCGGCTCACCGCCGTCCCACGCATCCGACAGCCCGGGCTCCGGCGGCAGCTCACCGGCCAGCGGCAGGTCCAGAAGCCGGGCGATCTCCTCTTCGTCGAGCCCGGGTCCGCATGGCCCGCGCACCACCGCGCGCAAATCCCGCAGCACCATGCCGACCGTCGAAGCCACGCGGTGGGCGGCGGCGACCGCGCGCAGCTCGGCGGGCACGACCAGCAGGCCCAGATCCAGCTGGTCGAGGGCTTCGGCCACCGTGTCGTCCACCCGCCGAGGCAGGTCCACCACCACGACCCCGCCGCGCCGCCGCGCGGCCGCGAGCACCGCCCTCATCGCGGACGGCGCAATGGCCACCGATTGGCCGCGGTCCCAGCTGAGCACGCGCAGGGAATGCAGTTCGGGGAGCGATTCCTCCAGCGCGCTCCCGGCGACCCGGCCGCGAGATTCGGCGAAGGCGGGCCATCTCAGCCCCTCCGCGCCCTCGCCGCCGAGCAGCACATCCAGACCGCCGCCCAGCGGGTCTCCGTCGATGAGCATGGTGCGCCGCCCCGCGCGGGCGGCGGTGACCGCCAGGGCGCAGGCGAGGGTGCTGGCCCCCGCGCCACCGCGCCCACCGACGACTCCGATGGTGAAGGCCTGGCGGCCGACGCCCTCGGCCACGTCGGCGATGCGGTCCACCAGCCAGGTCTCGGCATCGGGCAGAAACGCCACATTGTCCGCGCCGAGGGCGACAGCTCGCTGCCAGATGCCGTGGTCGTCGAGGTCCCGTCCGATGAGCAGCACCCCCTCCCTGCGGGTGCCACCGCGCAGCCGGGCCGCCGCGTCGTCACCGACCAGAATGAGCGGGGCGCCCTCCCAACTACCGCGGCGCGCGGGCAAGCCATGCACCACTTCGGGCTCGGCCCCCGCCGCCGCGCACAGCCGTAACAAGTCGTCGAGAAGCTCCTCGTCCTCCGTGACGATCAGCGGTCTGCACAGTCGCCCATCCGCCGCCGGTCGATTCGGTGTGATGGATCCAGCCACGATCCGATCCCCTCCCCTTCTCCTTACGCGCCCATCTCGTTACGCGCTCTCACTTCCGCGAACGATGAGCGCGAACGCCGCGGAGAATCAGCGTCCGGCGATCCAGGAAATCTTGGGGATCTTGGTCCAAAACTGTGGACAACTCATCAGTTGTGAATATCCCAGTCACCTAAACCAGTGACTTCCGGAGAGCAGCCTTGCGATTACACACAGTCACGAATCAATGTGGTGGGGCGGCAGTCGCCAGCCGAGGCCCGGAAGGGGAAATGATCAGGTGAAAAGACCGCAAATGCGTCCGGACATGCGACGACCCCCGCCGGGGGGGAGAGCGGGGGTCGTCCCCACGGCCGACTCGGGGGGGGAGGAGTCGGACCGGGTTAGCACGGTCGCGAACGATCCGTGACTTCCATGGTGTACCCGAGAGCCTTCTCAGGCAAACCCACGCGCCCAGCTTACGCCGAATGGTGGGCCCTATGCTCGGCGTCGTGGAAAACCACTCGTTGCCTCGGACAGCCGCCTTCTTTGACCTGGACAAGACGGTCATTGCGAAGTCGAGCACGCTCACCTTCAGCAAGTCCTTCTACCAAGGTGGGCTGATCAACCGCCGCGCCGTACTGCGTACCGCATATGCGCAGTTCGTCTTCCTCGCCGGCGGGGCCGATCACGAGCAGATGGAACGGATGCGGGAGTATCTCTCGGCGCTGTGTCGTGGATGGAATGTCGAGCAGGTGCGGGAGATCGTCGCCGAGACCCTGCATGACCTCATCGACCCGATCATCTATGACGAGGCCGCCTCCCTCATTGAGGAACACCACACCGCCGGCCGCGATGTGGTCATCGTCAGCACCTCGGGCGCCGAGGTCGTCGAGCCGATCGGCGAGCTGCTGGGCGCGGACCGAGTCGTCGCCACCCGTATGGTCGTGGAGAACGGGGTGTTCACCGGCGAGGTGGAGTACTACGCCTATGGGCCGACCAAAGCGGAAGCCATCGCCGAGCTGGCCGACTCCGAGGGCTATGACCTCTCCCGCTGCTACGCATACAGCGACTCGGCCACCGATCTGCCGATGCTGGAGTCAGTCGGCCATCCCCACGCGGTGAACCCGAGCCGCGCGCTGCGCCGCGAGGCCGCCGCCCGTGGCTGGCCGATCCTCTCCTTCAACAAGCCGGTGCGGCTGAAGCAACGCGTGCCCTCGCTGTCCATGCCGCCGCGTCCGGTGCTTGCCGTGGCGGCGGCGGTGGGCGCGGCCGCAGCCACCGCCGGGCTGATGTGGTACGCCAGTCGGCGCCGCGCACCGTATGCCCGTATTTGAAGCCAATCACAAAGATCTGCGATGAGAGCTTCCGCTTGGGCTGACACAGGAGTAGAAAGGAATCGAAGGCCCGCGAGACCAGGGGCATCCGGAGGATTCCCCCAGACGCACCAAGGCCCACGGACCTAGCATGAATACTGGGCACCCACGCGACGCCGACCCGTCGATTACGGGCCAGCCGCACCAGGTGACGGGCGAAGATCCCGACCTGATGGGCGAATTCTCGTGCACGCATGGTAACCCGGTGGCCGTGCCAGCGGCGGTACCGAACTCGGTGCCGCCGCAACCACGTCCGGGCCCACCGCAGCGCCCCGTCCTGCGGTGACTCAGGCGGCGCCGCGCTGCAGGGCCTCGCAGACCGCCGTGCTCTCACGGGCCCCCAACTCCACCGCACGCCCGCACTGCGCGATCCACGCCGCCATGCCCTCAGGCGTCCCCGAGACATAGCCCTTCAACGCCTCGGCGTATGCCGCAGCGCCCAATTCCGCGTGTCCGACCTCGGCCGCACAGATGGACTTCGGGTCAAGTCCGCTGCCCACCAGCACGATCCGCTCCGCCGCGCGGGCCACCAGACCGTTGTACGACCCAAAGGGCCGCAGGGCCAGCAGTTCGCCGTGCACCACCGCGGCTGTCACCAGCGCCGGGGCCTGGCTCCCCGCGAGCAGCAGCCGCGCCAGCCCGTCCAGCCGCCCGGCCACCTCGTCGGCGTCCGGCAGCGTCAGTTCGATCAGTGGCTCCTCGACCGGCTCACCCGCCAGCCGCGGCCGCCCCACCGTGTCGGCCACCTCCGTACCCCCCGCCGCGACGAGATGCAGCCGGGCCAGCACCCGCAGCGGCGACTGCCGCCATACGCTCAGCAGCTGTCCGGCCTCGGCGGTCAGCCGCAGCGCCGCGCCCACCGTGCGCGGTTCGCCCTCCGATCCGAAGTCGCTGCGGCGCCGCACCTCCTCCAGCGCCCAGTCGGCCCCGGCCAGGGCGGCGGAGCCGCGCGCCCCGCGCAGGGCCGCCTCGGATGTGACCTCATTGCTGCGGCGGCGCATCACCCGGTGGCCATAGACCCGGTCCACCGCCTCGCGCACGGCGTCCACGGAGTCGGCGACGCCGGGAAGCGCGGCCAGGGCGGCGAGCGGATCTGCTGTCGTACTCATGAGTACGACCCTACGCACCTACCGGTACCCACCGCCGCCACCCCTCATTGGAGTGGTCTTCTTCACCGTATCCGCCTTCCGGAACGATCACTCACCTACGCTAGGTGAACATGAAGATCGCTTTCGTGGGCAAGGGTGGCAGCGGGAAGACGACGCTGTCCTCGCTGTTCATCCGCCACCTCGCCGCCACCGGCGCCCCCGTCATGGCCGTCGACGCGGACATCAACCAGCACCTCGGTGTGGCCCTCGGTCTGGACGAGCCGGAAGCCGCCGCACTGCCCGCCATGGGCGCCCACCTCCCCTTGATCAAGGACTACTTGCGCGGCACCAACCCCCGTATCTCCGGCGCCGACACGATGATCAAGACGACTCCGCCGGGCGAGGGCTCACGGCTCCTGCGGATCGACGAGAACAACCCGGTGTACGAGGCCTGCGCCCGTAGGGTCGGGCTCGACAGCGGGCAGGTCCGCCTGATGGTGACCGGCCCGTTCACCGAGTCCGATCTCGGCGTCGCCTGCTACCACTCCAAGGTCGGCGCGATCGAACTGTGCCTGAACCATCTGGTGGACGGCCGCGACGAGTTCGTCATCGTCGACATGACCGCCGGCAGCGACTCCTTCGCCTCTGGCCTCTTCACCCGCTTCGACATGACGTTCCTGGTCGCCGAGCCCACACGCAAAGGCGTGGCGGTCTATCGCCAGTACAAGGAGTACGCCGCCGACTTCGACGTGGCGTTGCGTGTGGTCGGCAACAAGGTGCAGGGTCCGGAGGATCTGGCCTTTCTGCGCGCGGAGGTGGGCGAGGACCTGCTGGTCACGGTCGGCCACTCGGACTGGGTGCGGGCCATGGAAAGGGGCCGCCCGCCGCGCTTCGAGGAGCTCGAGGAGGTCAACCGCCGCGCCCTGCGGACGCTGTACGAGGCGGCGGACGCGTCGTACGAGCGGCGGGACTGGCGGCGTTACACCCGCCAGATGGTGCACTTCCATCTGAGGAACGCGGAGAGCTGGGGCAACGAGAAGACGGGCGCCGACCTGGCCGCCCAGGTCGACCCCGCCTTCATGCTGGGCGAATCCGTCCTGGCCGGGCGGTCGGCGGCTACTTCCGCTTCCGTTTGACCGGCAGCGCGGAGTGCGTGGAGGCCGGCTCGGCGGCGAAGAAGCCCGCCCAGCCGCCCTTCGGCCGCTTCCCGACGTCCAGTTTGCGCAGTCGGCGCAGGACTCCGGGGTCCTGCGCGTCCAGCCAGTCGGCCAGCTGCTTGAAGGAGACGCAGCGCACGCCCTTCTTCGGGCAGACCTTCTTGATGGTGTCCTCGACGGCGTTCATATACGTTCCGCCGTTCCAGGATTCGAAGTGGTTGCCGATGAACAGCGGTGCCCGATTGCCCTTGTACGCCCGGCGGAAGGCGGCACGCAGTCCCTCGCGCATCTGCTTGCCCCAGGCGGCGCGCTTGGAGGGGTCGCCCTTGGTCGTGCCGGACTGGTTGGCGAGGAAGTTGTAGTCCATCGACAGAGTTTCGAAGGAATGGCCGGGCACGGGAATCTCCTGCAGCGGAAAGTCCCAGATTCCGTGGATCTTCTTCGGCCAGACCTGGCGGCCGCCCACGGAGCTGGCGTCGTAGCGGAATCCCATCTTCTTGCCTGCCTTGATCAGGTTCTTCTGCCCCTCCAGGCAGGGGGCGCGGCCTCCCACGAGCTCCTTGCCGTAGTCGAAGGGCAGCGGTTCGCCGTCCCGCAGGCCGGTGTTGGTCTTCCAGTGTTTGACGAACGACACGGCCTGCCGGGTCTCGTCGATCCACTCTTGGGGGCTCCAGGTGCCCACCCCGTCGTCCGGGCCACAGAAGTGGCCGTTGAAGTGGGTGCCGATCTCATTGCCTTCGAGCCAGGCGGCACCGAGTTGCTCAACGGTGTCCTTGACGCCCTTGATGTCGTTGAAGCCGATGGCCGAGGAGCCGCGCGAATGTCGCGGCGGATCGTAGAGGTCCTGCTTCTTGGTGGGCAGCATGTAGACGCCGCTGAGGAAGTACGTCATCGTCGCGTCGTACTTCTTGCCGACGGCGCGGAAGCGGGAGAAGAGCTTCTGGCCGTCCTGGCCCGCGCCGTCCCACGAGAAGACGACGAACTGCGGTGGCTTGTCGCCCGGTTTGAGGCGGCGGGGTCTGAGCTGCCCCGGCTGCGGTCCGGTGTAGGAGGTCGATCCGTCACCGATGAGCCGGCCCTGTTTCCCGCCCCGCTTGGGGTGCTTGGGCGCCGCCGGCCCGTTCCGCTGCGCGCCGCGGTCCGTCCGCGGCTGGCCCGGGTTGCCTGAGCGCTGTGAGTCGTGCGAGCTCCCCGTGCAGTTGGCCAACGCGGCCAGCACGGCCATGACGGCCAACCCTGCAGTGACGTTTCTTCTGGCCCTCATACGGCCACCTCGCCTCTCTCGTCGTTCCGCGTCGTGGGAGCTCGGAACGAGAGCCAAGCTCGCACGGAACGGAGAAAAGGCAGAGCATGACAAGCCATTTCAAATGATTATTCACCCGTAAGGTGGAACATAGACCTGTTCTACCCGAAAAGACTTCCTGCCGACTTTACTCGGCATTACGATTCATTTACCAATGCTTGGTGGTCGATGCCGGGCTTGGGAATCAGACCGCAGTACGCCGTGACCCACGTCCGCGCTCTCATGCGCGGCCGCGAAGCCCCGGAGGAGACGGGAATGTCGCAGCTCTTGAACCGGATCGGCGGGGTCTCCTGCCGACGGGACCTTTCCGCCTCGATCGTCATCTTTCTGATCGCGATCCCGCTCTCCCTAGGGCTCGCGCTGGCCACAGGCGCCCCGCTGCAGGCCGGTTTGGTCTCCGCCGTCGTGGGCGGAATCGTGGCCGGGCTGCTCGGGGGCGCCCCTCTCCAGGTGAGCGGCGCCGCGACCGGCCTGGTCGTGGTCACCGCCGATCTCGTGCAGCGCTACGGGTGGCGCACCACCTGCGCGATCACTGTGCTCGCCGGCGCGGCGCAACTGGCCTTCGGCGCCCTGCGGGTGGCGCGGGCCGCGCTCGCGATCAGCCCGGCCATCGTCCATGGGATGCTCGCGGGCATCGGCGTCGTCATCGCGGTCGGCCAGCTGCATGTGGTGCTCGGCGACAGCCCCGACAGCTCAGTGATCGACAACATCGCCGCGCTGCCCACGGAGTTGAGACACCCGCACCCGGCCGCCCTTCTGGTGGGTGCGATCACCGTCGCAGTGCTCGTGCTGTGGCCCTGGTTGCCGGGGAAGGCCGGGCGGGTCGCGCGTACCGTGCCTGCGGCACTCGTCGCCGTCGTCGCGGCCACCGCGGTGAGCGCGGGCATGACGGTGCCGCGCGTCGATCTGCCGTCCTGGGAGGTCCCGGCGCTGCCCGGACTTCCGGAGGGGCCGGTGCTCGGGCTGGGCGCCGCCGTGCTGACGGTCACTTTGGTCGCGAGCATGGAATCGCTGCTGTCCGCCGTCGCCGTCGACCGGCTGCAGACCGCGGGACCCGGCCCGCGGACGGAGGCGCCAGGCGTGGCGCCGCGCCCAGCACCGGAAAAGCAGCCGACCCGGCTGGACCGTGAGCTGGTCGGGCAGGGCGCGGCCAATATGGTCTCCGGGCTCCTGGGCGGGCTGCCGATCGCGGGAGGCGCGATCCGCGGCTCGGCGAACGTCCGGGCCGGTGCCGTGACCCGCCGGTCCACGGTGCTCCATGGCGTATGGGTGGCGCTGTGCGCGGGGCTGCTCGCCGGGGTGCTCGAGCTGATTCCGCTCGCGGCGCTCGCCGCGCTGGTCATGGTCGTCGGCGTGAAGATGGTCAGCTTCGCGCACATCAAGAACGTGCAGCGGAACCGGGAGTTCCCGGTGTACGCGGCGACGCTGGGCGCGGTCGTTCTGCTGGGCGTATTGCAGGGGGTGGTGGTCGGGATCGTGGTCGCGGTCGTGACGGCGCTGCGCCGGCTGGCCCACACCCGGATCACCCTGGCCGAGGAGGCCGGGCTGCACCGGGTGCGGGTGAGCGGGCAGCTGACGTTTCTGGCGGTGCCCCGGCTCAGCCGGGCCCTGGCGCAGCTGCCGGCCGGGGCGAGCGTGGTGGTGGAGCTGGGCGGCTGGTTCATGGACCACGCCGCGTATGACGCGCTGCAGTCCTGGGCCGAGGGGCATCGGGCGCGCGGCGGCTGGGTCAGGCTCGGCGGCCGGTCGGGGCGGCCGATCGCCGAGCCGGCCAGCGCCCATGCCTGCCGACCGTGGACACCCTGGCGCAATCATCACTGCACCCGTCCCGCCCCGACGGCCGTGCAGAACGGCGGAGGGCAGCTGCTCGGCGGGGTGAGCGCCTTCCAGCGGCACACGGCGCCGCTGGTGCGGGAGGAGTTGGCGCGGCTCGCGCGGGAGGGGCAGCGGCCCACTCAGCTCTTCTTGACCTGCGCCGACTCCCGGCTGGTGACCAGCATGATCACCTCCAGTGGGCCCGGCGACCTGTTCACCGTGCGCAATGTGGGCAATCTGGTGCCACCGCCCGGCTCCGGGGATGCCTGTGACTCGGTGGGCGCGGCCCTCGAATACGCGGTGGAGATGCTGAAGGTCGGCAGCATCACGGTGTGCGGACACTCGGGATGCGGGGCGATGCAGGCGCTGCTCGGCTCGGCGGTGCCCGCACCTTCCGGCAAGCAGACACTGCACGGCAGGCAGGCGCCGTCCGGGACGCAGACACCACCCGCGGCGCAGACACCGACGGGCAGGCAGACGCCGCATGGGACGCACGCGCCCGCCGTCGCGCAGACGCCGCTTGCGCGATGGCTGCGCCATGGGCGCCCGAGCCTGGCCCGTATGGAGCGGATCGGGCGGCTGGGGCGCGGGGAGGTGGCGCTCGGGGACAGGCCCGTGGCCGATGAGCTGGAGCGGCTGGCGTTGGTCAATGTGGTGCAGCAGCTCGACCATCTGATGTCGCACGGTTGTGTGGCCCGCCGGGTGGCGGAGGGCGGGCTGGTGCTTCAGGGGATGTACTTCCATGTGGGGGAGGCTCAGGCGTATGTGCTGGAGGCCGGGGGAGCGGGCAGATTCTCGGCTGTACGGCCGGATCATGGCGCGGCAGCTGGTGCCTGTGCGAGCGGCGGGGCCGCGGCGGCGGGCTTGGGCGGCGGTTCCCTGGCCGGGGGCGTGGGACTCATGTGATTACAGGTCTAAACCAATTTTTGCCGACGACCCTTGTCAGGGTGCACCGCGGGCTGATGAGCTATGGCCTGGGACACAACGGTCACCCTGGGAAAGGGAGATGTCGTGAGCAACGAAAGCCTGGCCAACCTTCTTCGGGAGGAGCGTCGCTTCGCTCCACCCGCCGACCTGGCCGCCAACGCCAATGTCACGGCGGAGGCGTATGAGCGGGCGAAGGCTGACCGCCTGGGCTTCTGGGCCGAGCAGGCCCGTCGGCTGACCTGGGCCGTCGAGCCGACCGAGACGCTGGACTGGTCGAACCCGCCGTTCGCGAAGTGGTTCGCCGACGGCAAGCTCAATGTGGCGTACAACTGCGTCGACCGCCATGTGGAGAACGGGCTGGGCGACCGGGTGGCCATCCACTTCGAGGGCGAGCCCGGCGACACCCGCTCCGTCACGTACGCCGAGTTGCAGCGCGAGGTCTCCAAGGCGGCGCATGCCCTGACCGAGCTCGGGGTCCGGACCGGTGACCGGGTCGCGATCTATCTGCCGATGATCCCGGAGACTGTCGTCGCGATGCTGGCCTGTGCCCGCATCGGCGCCCCCCACTCCGTGGTCTTCGGCGGCTTCTCGGCCGACGCTCTCGCCACCCGCATCGAGGACGCCGACGCCCGGGTCGTGATCACCGCGGACGGCGGCTACCGCCGCGGCAAGCCCTCCGCGCTCAAGCCCGCCGTCGACGAGGCCCTGACCCGTCCGGGCACCGAGAAGGTGCGCAATGTGCTGGTGGTCCGCCGCACCGGCCAGGAAGTGGCCTGGGCCGAGGGCCGCGATGTGTGGTGGCATGAGCTCGTCGACCGCCAGCCGGAGCAGCACACCCCCGAGGCGTTCGAGGCCGAGCACCCGCTCTTCATCCTCTACACCTCGGGCACCACCGGTAAGCCCAAGGGCATCCTGCACACCACCGGCGGCTATCTCACCCAGGTCTCCTACACCCATCACGCCGTCTTCGACCTCAAGCCGGAGTCGGATGTGTACTGGTGCACGGCCGATGTCGGCTGGGTCACCGGCCACTCGTACATCGTCTACGGACCGCTGTCCAACGGTGCGACCGAGGTGCTCTACGAGGGCACCCCGGACACCCCGCATCAGGGCCGCTGGTGGGAGATCGTCCAGAAGTACGGCGTCACGGTCCTCTACACCGCCCCGACCGCGATCCGCGCCTGCATGAAGTGGGGCGACGACATCCCGGCCAAGTTCGACCTGTCCTCGCTGCGCATCCTCGGCTCGGTCGGCGAGCCGATCAACCCCGAGGCATGGGTCTGGTACCGCAAGCACATCGGCGCGGACAAGACGCCCGTGGTCGACACCTGGTGGCAGACCGAGACCGGCGGGATGATGATCAGCCCGCTGCCGGGTGTCACCGAGACCAAGCCCGGTTCGGCTCAGGTCCCGCTCCCCGGTATCTCCGCCACCGTCGTCGACGACGATGCCAACGAGGTGCCGGACGGCTCCGGCGGCTACCTCGTCCTCACCGAGCCCTGGCCGTCCATGCTCCGCACCATCTGGGGCGACGACCAGCGCTATCTGGACACCTACTGGTCGCGCTTCGCCAACCGCTACTTCGCGGGCGACGGCGCCAAGAAGGACGACGACGGCGACATCTGGCTGCTCGGCCGGGTCGACGACGTCATGCTGGTCTCCGGCCACAACATCTCCACGACCGAGGTGGAGTCGGCGCTCGTCTCGCACCCCAAGGTCGCCGAGGCCGCGGTCGTCGGGGCCACCGATCCCCAGACCACCCAGGCCATCTGCGCCTTCGTCATTCTGCGCGGCGGCGCCGCGGAGGAAGACGGTCTGGTCGAGGAGTTGCGGGCCCACGTCTCCAAGCACCTCGGCCCGATCGCCAAGCCCAAGCGGATTCTGCCCGTGGCCGAGCTGCCCAAGACCCGCTCCGGCAAGATCATGCGTCGGCTGCTGCGCGATGTCGCCGAGAACCGCACCCTCGGCGATGTCACCACCCTCACCGACTCATCCGTCATGGAGCTCATCCAGAGCAAGCTGCCGTCCGCCGCCAGCGAGGACTGACCCGATCACAGCGGCCGCGCGGCGGAGCCGCATATCGGCCCGCGCGGCGGAGCCGCATATCGGCCCGCGCGGCGGAGCCGCATATCGGCCCGCGCGGCGGAGCCGCATAATCGGCACAGACGGCATGCGGAAAACGGAGGGCGCCCGGCCTGGCGGGGCGTCCTCCGGGCATTCCGGTTAGGGTGGAAAGCCATCGCGTCAAGAACGCGAGAAGAACAAGTTTTCGAGGGCGCGCCGGGAAGTCTGGTCGGCACACACCACACGTGTATCCACACGCGTGTATATGTCCGTCCGCCCCAGGAGGCTCCCCGTGGCCGCGCCCATCCGCCGCAAGTTCCTCGGACGTCTGTCGCTGCCCGAGCGGACCTTCGTCACCGACGCGCTGCGCACCGAAACCGTCGGCGGCATCATCCTGCTGGTCGCCGCCATCGCCGCGCTGTTCCTCGCCAACACCCCGCTCAGCGGCCTCTACCGGGACGTCCGGGACTTCTCCTTCGGCCCCGACGCGCTGCATCTGCGGCTGTCGATCGGCTCCTGGGCCGCGGACGGCCTGCTCACCATCTTCTTCTTCGTGGCCGGCATCGAGCTCAAGCGTGAGCTGATCGCGGGCGAACTGCGCGACCCCAAGGCGGCCGCGCTCCCCGTCGTGGCAGCGATATGCGGCATGGCCATGCCCGCCCTCGTCTATGTGGCCGTGGGCTCGGCCGGCGGCGGAAACCTCAGGGGCTGGGCGGTGCCCACCGCGACCGATATCGCCTTCGCCCTCGCCGTGCTCGCCGTCATCGGCACCGCCCTGCCCGCCGCCCTGCGCGCGTTTCTGCTCACCCTCGCGGTGGTGGACGACCTCGGCGCGATCCTGATCATCGCGATCTTCTATACGACGCATATCGACTTCGTGGCCCTCGGCCTCGCCTTCGCCGGTCTCGTCGTGTTCTGGACGCTGCACCGCAAGGGCATACGCGGCGCATACATCTATGTCCCGTTGGCCTTCGTCATCTGGGCTCTGATGCATGCGAGCGGGGTGCACGCCACGATCGCCGGCGTCGCCATGGGCCTGATGCTGCGCTGCACCGTGCGCGAGGGCGAGGAGCGCTCCCCCGCCGAGCGCATCGAGCATCGGGTGCGCCCGCTGTCGGCCGGACTCGCCGTCCCGCTGTTCGCCCTCTTCGCCGCCGGGGTCCCGGTCTCCGGCGAAGCCATCGGGCAGGTCTTCACCCGTCCCGAGACGCTCGGCGTCGTCCTCGGCCTCGTCGTGGGCAAGACCATCGGCGTCTTCGGTGGCTCCTGGCTCGCCGCCCGCTTCACCAAGGCGGAGCTGAACGAGGACCTGGCCTGGGGGGATGTGTTCGCGATCGCCTCGCTCGCCGGAATCGGCTTCACCGTCTCCCTGCTCATCGGCGAGCTGGCCTTCCCCTCCGACCCCACGCTCGCCGCCGAGGTGAAGGCGGCGGTGCTCATCGGCTCGCTGCTCGCCGCGGTCGTCTCGGGCGTCCTGCTGAAGATACGTAACAACACCTACCGGAAGCTGTGCGAGGAAGAGGAGCGGGACGAGGACCAGGACGGCATCCCCGATATCTACGAACTCGACAGCCCGGCCTACCACCTTCGGATGGCCGCGATCCACGAGGCCAAGGCCGCCGAGCACCGTCGACTTGCCGAAGTGGCTGCCGCATCCGACTCCGGTGACGATGGTCCGGCATGATCTGAGAGGCTTGACGACCGCGGAGAAGCGCAGAAGACCTGGCAGACGCGCAAGACGAGAGCAAGACGACGAGTAAGACGAGCAAGACGACGCGTACGACCACGCGTAAGACGTGCGGGACGCATAAGACGTGCGAGAGCAGAGGGAGATGGCGATGAGCGCAGCCGACGACGGCGGCAACCGCAGCCTCGGCCAGCTGGTGGCCACGGCGACCACCGAACTGTCCGCGCTGGTGCACGACGAGATCGCGCTGGCCAAGGCCGAATTCCGGGACAGCGCCCGGCGCACCCTGTTCGGCAGCGGTGCGGCCATCGTGGCGGGGGTGCTGCTGCTGTTCTCGCTGCCGGTGCTGAGCTTCGCCCTCGCCTACGGCCTGCGCGCCTGGACCGGCCTCGGCCTCGCCTGGTGCTTTCTGATCGTGGGTGGCATCTATTGGCTGATCGCCGGGATCCTCGGCGGCTTCGCGCTCGCCAAGTTCAAGCGGGTCAAGGCGCCGAAGAAGTCCATGGCCTCGGCCAAGGAGACGGCGGCCGTGCTGGGGAGCGTCAAGCCGCACCCGCGCGCCGCGGCCAATGGCGGCCGCCCGGCACGGGATGTGACACGCTCGACCGCATGACGGCCCCTGACACCTCCGCCTCGGTCGTACGGCTCGACGGACCCTGGACCCATCGGGACGTCGCGGCCAACGGCGCGCGCTTCCATATCGCCGAGCTGGGTGACGGCCCGCTGGTCCTGCTGCTGCACGGCTTTCCGCAGTTCTGGTGGGCCTGGCGGCACCAGCTGACCGCCTTGGCCGAGGCCGGCTTCCGGGCGGTGGCGATGGATCTGCGCGGGGTGGGCGGCAGCGACCGTACGCCCCGGGGCTACGACCCGGCCAACCTCGCCCTCGACATCACCGGGGTGGTCCGCTCGCTCGGCGAGCCCGACGCCGCACTCGTCGGCCATGACCTGGGCGGATACCTCGCCTGGACGGCCGCGGTGATGCGGCCGAAGCTGGTCCGGCGGCTCGCGGTGGCCTCCATGCCGCATCCGCGGCGCTGGCGCTCGGCCATGCTGCGGGACGTCAAGCAGAGCGCGGCCAGCTCTTACGTATGGGGCTTCCAGCGGCCCTGGCTGCCCGAGCGGCAGCTGACCGCGGACGACGCGGCGCTGGTGGGGCGGCTGATCCGGGACTGGTCGGGGCCTCGGCTGCCCGAGGACCAGGCCGTGGAGATCTACCGGCGGGCGATGACCATCCCGTCGACGGCACACTGCTCGATCGAGCCGTACCGCTGGATGGTGCGGTCGCTGGCGCGGCCGGACGGTTTCCAGTTCAACCGGCGGATGCGGCGGCCGGTGCGGGTGCCCACGCTGCATCTGCACGGGTCACTCGACCCGGTGATGCGCACCCGCAGCGCGGCGGGTTCCGGGGAGTACGTCGAGGCGCCCTACCGCTGGCGGCTCTTCGACGGCCTCGGGCACTTTCCGCACGAGGAGGATCCGGTCGCCTTCTCCACCGAGCTGATCAACTGGCTCAAGGATCCCGAGCCCGACCGCTGAGGCCACAGATCGCCCGTTCCGCGTACAAGCCGCCGGCTAGGTGTCCGCATACTGTCCGCTGTCGGCACATTGAGCGAACACCTGTTTTTCGAACGGCCACTTGCCTGGAGCATAGGCCAATTGCCGCAGCCAGGGGCGATTACGGACCTTGGGCCCCGGGCAGAGACCCAGGTATGGGCTGGACGCACGACTACCGTGACGCACCGAGCGACCGCGGCTCCGAAGCCGCCGCTGCTGCCAATACCGCGCTGAGCGTTTCCGAGCGGGGCGGTCCCGGGCCTTCCGTAGGCCATGACCCCGATATGGGGATCCCGCGCATCATCCGCCGCAGGGCCCGCTGGGTCTCGGCTCGGCTGCGCCATCCACGCGGCCGTCAGTAGTCGGCCGTCAGCAGCCGGCCGTCAGTAGCGGCCGTTCACACAGCGCGACATAACACGCACTGTGGCCGCGAGGCTTCTCGCGGCCACAGGGGAATGACCAGCGGGGTCGGCGTTTTTACAGCGCGCAGCCCTTGGTGTCCACCGGGGCCTGTGCCGTACGGCCCTGCTCGGCGTCCTGGCGCACCTCGTCCGCGGTCAGCGCGTATCCGGTGTCCGCGTTGTCGAGAGACTTGGCGAAGACCACGCCGTACACCCGGCCCTGCGGGGTGAGCAGCGGGCCGCCGGAGTTGCCCTGCCGCACGGTCGCGAACAGTGAGTAGACATCGCGGTGCACCGTGCCGTCGTGGTAGATGTCCGGGCCGTTGGCCTCGATACGGTCGCGGACGCGGGCCGCGCGCACGTCAAACGCGCCGTTCTCGGGGAATCCGGCGACGATCGCGCCGTCGCCGCTGCGCGCGTCGCCCTCGGCGAACTTGAGCGCGGGCGCGTTCAACGAGGGCACGTCCAGGACGGCGATATCGCGCTTCCAGTCGTAGAGCACGACCCTCGCCTCGTAGAGCCGGCCCTCGCCGCCTATCTGTACGGTCGGGTGGTCGACCCCGCCGACGACATGCGCGTTGGTCATCACCCGATGCCGCGCGAAGACGAAACCGGAGCCCTCCAGGACCTTGCCGCAGCTGGGGGCGGTGCCGACGACCTTGACGATGCTCTGCTTGGCGCTGGTGGCCACCGGGCTCGAGGCCAGCGCCGGGTCCGGCGCCGGTACGGAGGTGATGGGCTCGTTCGAGAAGGGCGAGAAGACCTGCGGGAAGCCGTTCTGCGCGAGCACCGAGCGGAAGTCGGAGAACCAGGTGGTCGCCTCGTCCGGGACCACCCGGGAGACCCCGAACAGCACCTTGGAGTTATTGACCTCCTTGCTCACGGTGGGCAGCGAGGAGCCGGCCAGGTAGTAGCCGATCAGCCAGGCGACCAGGAGCATCGCCATCACGTTGACCAGCGCGCCGCCGGTCGCGTCCAGGGCGCGCGCCGGTGACCAGGTGATGTGACGGCGCAGCTTGTTGCCCAGGTGGGTGGTGGCGGCCTGGCCGACCGAGGCGAACACGATCACCAGCACGACCGCCATGACCGCGCCGAAGGTGCCCGGGGACGCCTGATCGGTGGTGCCGTCCCAGATCACCGGCAGCAGGTAGACCGCGGCGAGGCCACCGCCGATGAAGCCGATCACCGACAGAACGCCGACGACGAAGCCCTGGCGGTAACCGACGACCGCGAACCACACGGCGGCGAGCAGCAGCAGGATGTCCAGCACATTCACCGGGACACCGTCTCATGCACGCCAGTCGAGCGGGACGCGGTTGTCACGGTTCCAAGGTCTTTCCCAGCCCGCGTAGTGCAAGATCCGGTCAATCACTCCGGCCGTGAATCCCCAGACCAAAGCCCCTTCGACGAGGAAGCAGGGGCCCGTGTGGCCGCTCGGGTGGACGGTGGTCGCCCGATGCGCCGGATCCGTGAGATCCGCCACGGGCACGGTGAAGACCCGGGCCGTCTCGGCGGGGTCGACGGGCCGGATCGGGCTGGGCTTGCGCCACCAGCCGAGCACCGGCGTCACCACGAAGCCGCTCACCGGGATGTAGAGCCGCGGCAGCACCGCGAAGAGCTGCACCCCGGCCGGGTCCAGGCCCGTCTCCTCCTCGGCCTCGCGCAGCGCCGCGCGCACCGGTCCGGCCCCTTCCGGATCGCCGTCCTCCGGGTCGAGCGCGCCCCCGGGGAAGGATGGCTGGCCCGCATGCGAGCGCAGCGAGCCCGCACGCTCCAGAAGCAGCAGCTCGGGCCCGCGCTCGCCCTCCCCGAACAGCACCAGGACGGCGGAGGGGCGGCCGCCGCCCCGCGCGGGCGGCAGAAACCGGCTCAGCTGCCGGGCCTCCACCGTCTCCGCGGCTCGGGCCACGGGCATCAGCCATTCGGGCAGCCCATCACTGGTCACACCGGCCATACCGCCGTACGTGCTCGTCACTCGGCGGCCTCCACGGGAGCGGCCGATCCGGCCGACCCCGGGGAAGTGGCCGCCTCCAGAGGAGCGGCGGCTTCCAGGGAAGCGGTGGCCCCCAGAGGGGCGGCGGGGCGGCCCGGATAGTCGGTCGGCGGCCGCAGCCGCTGCCCCGGCTGGCCGCCCAGCTCGTACTTCAGCAGCTTCTTCGCCTTGTCCGGATCCGTCTCCCCCTCCCCGTACGACGGGCACAGCGGGGCGATCGGGCAGGCGCCGCAGGCGGGCTTGCGGGCGTGGCAGACGCGGCGGCCGTGGAAGATGATCCGGTGCGAGAGCATCGTCCACTCGCTCTTCGGGAAGAGCGCGGCGATCTCGGCCTCGACCTTCTCCGGGTCCTCCTGACCGGTCCACTTCCAGCGCCGCACCAGCCGTCCGAAGTGAGTGTCCACGGTCAGCCCTGGCACCCCGAAGGCGTTTCCGAGGACCACATTGGCCGTCTTGCGCCCGACGCCCGGCAGCGTCACCAGGTCCTCCAGGCGGCCCGGCACCTCGCCGTCGAAGCGGTCCCGCAGCGCGGCGGACAGCCCCAGCAGGGACTTCGCCTTGGCCCGGAAGAAGCCCGTCGGCCGGATCAGCTGCTCCAGCGCCTCGGGGTCGGCGGCAGCCATGTCCTCGGGCGTCGGATAGGCGGCGAACAGGGCGGGGGTGGTCTGGTTGACCCGCAGGTCGGTGGTCTGGGCGGACAGGACCGTGGCGACGAGCAGCTGGAAGGGGTTCTCGAAGTCCAGCTCGGGGTGCGCGTACGGATACATGTCGGCGAGCTCGCGGTTGATCCGGCGGGCCCGGCGGACGAGTGCGAGCCTGGATTCGGGGCGGGCGGCGGCGGCCTTACGGGGTCTGGCGGCGTCGGCGGGCCGCGCCTGGGCTGTCTTCCGCGCTCCGGTCGCGCCAGCACCTTTAGCGGCTTCGGCGGCTTTTGTCTGCTTGATGGTTTTGTGTGGATTTGCCGTTTCCGCTGGCTCGGCCGACCCTTGTTCGCCCACAGCGGAATTACGAGGTGCGCTCACCCGTCCGGCCCCCTTGCCCCGTGCTGTCACCGGCCTATTGGACACCCAGCCAGCCTAAGCCCCGGCACTGACATACGCTCCGACCACAGGAAAGAGCCGCTCAATCGGACCCCTGCCGTACAGTGCCGCAGGCAGGTGCGTCAAACTTGTGATTGATCGCACTGTTTTACCGTCCGGCATCATGGGGACGACGGTCCCCTGTGCATGTCGACAAGGAGAGTCTCGTGGACGACGTTCTGCGGCGCGCCCCGCTTTTCGCGGCGCTCGATGACGAGCAGGCCGCTGAGCTGCGCGCCTCCATGGGAGAGGTCACCCTCGCGCGAGGTGACGCCCTCTTCCACGAAGGGGACCCGGGCGACCGCCTGTACGTGGTCACCGAAGGCAAAGTGAAGCTCCACCGCACCTCTCCCGACGGCCGCGAGAACATGCTGGCCGTGCTCGGGCCCGGCGAGCTGATCGGCGAGCTGTCGCTCTTCGACCCCGGCCCGCGTACCGCCACCGCCACCGCCCTCACCGAGGTCAAGCTGCTCGGCCTCGGCCACGGCGACCTGCAGCCGTGGCTGAACGCCCGGCCCGAGGTCGCCACGGCGCTGCTGCGCGCGGTCGCCCGGCGCCTGCGCAAGACCAACGACCAGATGTCCGACCTGGTCTTCTCGGATGTCCCCGGGCGTGTCGCCCGCGCGCTCCTCGACCTCTCGCGCCGCTTCGGCGTGCAGTCGGAGGAGGGCATCCACGTCGTCCACGACCTCACGCAGGAAGAGCTGGCCCAGCTGGTCGGCGCCTCGCGTGAGACGGTCAACAAGGCGCTCGCCGACTTCGCGGGCCGCGGCTGGCTGCGGCTGGAGGCGCGCGCGGTGATCCTGCTGGACGTCGAGCGGCTCGCCAAGCGGTCCCGCTGACGCGTTACGGGAGGGCCCTCGCCGGCTGCAATCGCCACGCGGCGGCAGCCGCATATCGATTGCAGTCGGCGAGGGCCCTCCTCGTATTTCCGCGCGAGGCGCGCCAAACGCCCGGCACCAAGCGCCCAGCATCAGGCACCAAGCGCCCGGTCACCCGGCTTCAGATCAGGCCGTGCTCGCCCAGATACTCCAGCTGGGCGCGGACCGAAAGCTCCGCCGCCGGCCACAGCGACCGGTCCACATCCGCGTACACATGCGCCACGACCTCCGAGGGCGTGCGGTAGCCGCTCTCCACGGCCGTCTCCACCTGTGCCAGCCGGTTGGCCCGGTGGGCGAGGTAGTACTCCACCGCGCCGCGCGCGTCGTTCAGCACCGGCCCGTGCCCCGGCAGCACGGTGCTCACCCCGTCGTCCACCGTCAGCGAGCGCAGCCGCCGCAGCGAGTCCAGATAGTCGCCGAGCCGCCCGTCCGGATGCGCCACCACCGTCGTACCGCGCCCCAGCACCGTGTCACCGGTCAGGACCGCGGCGTCCGCGGGGAGGTGGAAGGAGAGCGAGTCGGCCGTGTGGCCGGGCGTGGGCACCACCCGCAGCTCCAGCCCGCCGGTGGTTATGACGTCGCCGGCCCCCAGCCCCTCCTCCCCCAGCCGCAGCGCCGGGTCCAGGGCCCGTACGCGCGTACGCGTCAGCTCGGCGAAGCGCGCCGCGCCCTCCGCGTGGTCCGGGTGGCCATGGGTGAGCAGCGTCAGCGCGACCCGCTTGCCCGCCTGCTCCGCCGTGGCCAGGACGTCCTTGAGGTGGGCGTCGTCGAGCGGGCCCGGGTCGATGACGACGGCCAGGTCGGAGTCCGGTTCGGAGACGATCCAGGTGTTGGTGCCGTCGAGCGTCATCGGGGAGGGGTTCGGCGCGAGGACGCACACCGCCCGATCGGTGGCCGGGCCGCCGATGGCACCGCCTCGCGGCTGGCCGGGCAAGGATGCTCCGTACGTCATCAGGTCGCTCCCCCCATGGGTCCGGGTCCCGTGGGAATGTGCTTGGTGAACTCGTCATGCCCCGGCCAGCTCAGTACGACCCGGCCCTCCTCCAGCCGCGCCCGCGCCAGTACGGGCGTGAGGTCCCGGTCCGGGGCCGCGGCCAGAACGTCCGCGACCGCGCCGTACGGCTCCAGGTCGCGCAGGGTCGCGATGGTCGGCGGCATCATCAGCAGCTCGCCCCGGTCATACCCCGCGGCCGCCTCGGCGGGCCGGATCCAGACGGTGTGGTCCGCCTCGGTCGAGGCGTTACGGGTGCGCTGGCCGTGCGGCATGGCGGCCACGAAGAACCAGGTGTCGTAGCGGCGCGGCTCGAACTCCGGAGTGATCCAGCGGGCCCAGCACCCGAGCAGGTCCGAACGGAGCACGAGCCCGCGGCGGTCCAGGAAGTCGGCGAACGACAGCTCCCGGGCGACCAGCGCCGCGCGGTCCGCGTCCCACTCCTCGCCCGTCGTATCCGCGACGACCGTATGCGGCGTCGGGCCCGCGAGCAGCACGCCCGCCTCCTCGAAGGTCTCCCGGACCGCCGCGCACACGATGGCCTGGGCCGCCGTCCCGTCGTCGGCCGAGAGGCCCAGCCGCCGCGCCCACTCCCGGCGCGAGGGGCCGGCCCAGGCCACCCCGCGCTCGTCGCGCGGGTCCACCGAACCGCCCGGATACGCGTACGCCCCGGCGGCGAAGGCCATGGAGGTCCGTCTGCGCAGCATGTGCACGGCGGGGCCCTCGGCCCCGTCGCGCAGCAGCAGCACGGTGGCCGCCCGGCGCGGGGTCACCGGGGTGAGCTCGCCGGCCGCCAGCCGCCGGATGCGCTCCGGCCAGTCGGGCGGATACCACTGACCATTCGTAGTGGACATGGCCGGATGCTATGCGCTGGCGCGCGGATGTTCGAGGGGTCCGGGGGCGGCGCGCCGCCTCAGGGCACGAGGAAGCCGCCTCAGGGCGCGGTGAAACGGAACGCCTGGTTCGCCTCGCCGGTGCAGGTGTTCTGAATCGCCTCGGCGCCCTCCGTACGGGGCGGCAGGATCCCGATGCACAGCCCGCTGTGGACCGGGCGCAGCCGGAAGCCGCCGTGGGACGGCTCCAGCCGGAACTTCATGCTGTCGGCGTTCGTGCAGTCGCGCGGGGCGAGCAGGGCGCCCGACTCCATCGCGTTGTTGTCGACGGCCAGGCAGCCTAGGCCCTTGCCCTCACCGGGGTGGTCCCACTGGATGTGGTAGACGCCGTTGCCGACCGCGTCCAGGGACACGCGGGGCAGCGGGACGTCGGCGCACGGCATCTGAGCCGCGATCTCAGCCCTCCCGGTCTTGCGTTCCCGGCCCTCGGTGAGGCAGAGGCCGGGGGCCGAGACGGGATGGATCCGCGTCGGACCCGCGGCGGGCAGCCGGGGCTTGGAGGCGGCGCCGGTGGCCGTCGGCTCGGGCTTCGACGAGGCAGCGTCGCGGGTCGGCGACGTGGTCGGGGTGTCGTCGGCGACGGGCTCCTTGGTGTCCGGCGTCTCCGAGTTGTCCGAGGTGTCCGGGGTGTCCGGGGTCTTCGATGTGTCCGAGACGTCCGACGGCGCGTCGGCGTCCTTGGACGACCCGCCGCCGGAGGACGAGCCGGAGCCGGCTCCGGACCGGGCGTCGGGGCCGCCGCCGTCGGAGCCGGAGAACGGCCCGTAAGCCAGCAGCAGCACCCCGATGGCGGCGGAAAGACCGACCGCGAGCATGGGCAAGTACCGCCTTCTCCACGCCGAGCCGGACGTGGGCTCCTCGGGGCCCGGGCCGGGCCCCTCGCCGGAGGCGAGCACCTCGGTCACTTCCGGGTCGGGCGGCGTAAGGCCGCCGGGCCGGGTCTCGGCGGCGTGGGCAGGTACGGATACGGGCGCGGGCGTTGGGGCGTGCCCGGCTGTGGCGTCGGTGGCGTCGGGTTCCGGCGCGGCCTCAGAGAGGGCTACGGAGGCATCGTCGGAGGCGGGCCCGGAGGAGGCGACGGGCTCGTCCGGAGCCGAGGCGGCCCCGGGACCGGCTATGGACAGCCGCCGACGGGCCGCCAGCCATACGGCCACGGTCTCCTCGTCCCCGCCACACGCCCGTACGAACGCGGCGAGAAGCTGCTCCCGGGGCAGGTCGTCCCGGCTGAGCGCGCCCGAGATGGTGGCGCGCGGCAGTACATCCCCGGCGGCCTCCGCGTTCCGCTCCAGCTGGCGGTAGCTCAGATCGGCCCAGCTACGCAACTGCCGCATCGCGACGACGAACTCGGCCGCAGTACGTGCCGCCTTCGGGTCAGGCCCCGTCTCCATGACCGCTCCTATGCGTTCAGGCTGTCCAAGCAGCCTAATGCGCATACGAGTTGGCCAGGGCATGTCTACGGACGACGTGTTCACGGTGAGGCGTTTCCCCTCGTCTCAGGATCCGATATGGCGGTGGGCGACGACCTGTGAGGACGGGGCCCGACCGACCGCGTCTGCTCCGTCATCACGACCTCCTTCATGGGCCCCGCGATGGGCCCATGAAGGAGCGTTTTCTGTGCTGTGCCGTCCGGCAAGGTCTCCTGGCGTCCCGGACAGTCCGGGACTGTCCGACCTGGTCAGAGGCGCGCCCTGGACCGCTCAGCCCGCCCGGCGGCCTTCGGGGCAGGCGTCGGAGGGCGGATGTCAGTGGCGGGTGTCACCCTGACTGCATACGGACCTACGCGGGTCGGAAATCCGACGGAGAAGGAAACGACGGAGAAGGAAAGCGGCCGCCAAGGGGACCGGTCGGGAAGGGAAGCGCCATGATCACCACTGACTATGTGCCCGGCTCCCCGTGCTGGGTCGACCTCGGGGCGCCCGATGTCGCCGCCGCGACCCGCTTCTACGGCTCGGTCTTCGGCTGGCAGCTCGACCCGCCGGAGCTGGAGGCCGACGGATACGGCGTCTTCCGGCTGGCCGGAAAGAGCGTCGGCGGTCTGGGCCGGCTCACCCAGGAGGGGGCCCGCTCGGCCTGGATGATCTACTTCCAGACGCCCGACGTCGAGGCCACGGCCGCGGCGGTGGAGCGGTCCGGCGGCTCCATACGGGTCGCTCCGTTCGCCCCGGACGGCGAAGGCCGGATGGCGCAGCTGACCGATCCGCAGGGCGGCCAGTTCGCCGTCTGGCAGGCGGGGACGATGCGGGGCCTTGAGGCGGTGGACGTGCCGGGCTCCCTCTGCTGGATCGAGCTGTACACGACGGACGCGGCCGCCGCGAAGAATTTCTACGGCTCCCTCTTCGGCTGGCAGACCCAGGACATGCCGCTGCCAGGCGACGGCGGCGCGTACACGCTGATCGCCCCGGCCGGCCTGGGCCCCGAGCGGGCGCAGGGCGGCATCATGGGGCTCCCGGCGGATCACCTGGCGCTCGCCGGCGGCCGGCCGTACTGGCACCCGGTGTTCGCGGTCGCGGACTGCGACGCCACCGTCGCCAAGGTCACCGAGGGCGGCGGCAGCGTGCAGATGGGCCCGGTGGACATGCCGGACGTGGGGCGGCTGGCCGTCTGCCTCGATCCGTCCAGCGCGGACTTCGTGGTGCTCGCCCCGGCGCCCGGCTGAGCCCGTCCAGGCGGACCCGTTTCGGGCCCTGTCCGGACCTAGTCCGCGACCTCGACCTGGATCTCGACCTCGACCGGCGCGTCCAGCGGCAGCACCGCCACGCCCACGGCGCTGCGGGCGTGCACCCCCGCCTCGCCCAGTGCCTCGCCGAGCAGCTCGCTCGCGCCGTTGACGACGCCCGGCTGCCCGGTGAAGTCCGGGGCCGAGGCGACGAAGCCCACGACCTTCACGACCCGTACGACCTTGTCCAGGTCGCCGATGGCCGACTTGACCGCGGCCAGGGCGTTCAGCGCGCAGATCCGCGCCAGCTCCTTGGCCTCTTCCGGCGTCACCTCGGCGCCGACCTTGCCGGTCACGCCGAGCTTGCCGTTGACCATGGGCAGCTGGCCCGAGGTGTACACATACGCCCCGGAGCGGAGCGAGGGCACGTACGAGGCGAGCGGAGCCGCGACCTCCGGCAGGGTCAGGCCCAGCTCGGCGAGCTTGTCCTCGACCGCGCTCATGCGGCCTTCTCCCGCTTGAGGTAGGCCACCAGCTGCTCGGGGTTGTTCGGCCCCGGCACGACCTGGACGAGCTCCCAGCCGTCCTCGCCCCAGGTGTCCAGAATCTGCTTCGTGGCGTGTACGAGCAGCGGCACGGTCGCGTATTCCCACTTGGTCATAGGGCCGACTGTAATGCCTGTCTGCCGGGGCCTGGTGCGTAGCCCGGACGACGACTGGTTAGGCTCCCCAGTGTGAGCAGGCTCCATGTCGTCAGTGGCAAGGGCGGAACCGGCAAGACCACGGTCGCCGCGGCACTCGCGCTGGCCCTCGCGGCCGACGGCAGGCGAACCCTGCTGGTCGAGGTCGAAGGCCGCCAGGGCATCGCACAACTCTTCGAGACCGAGGCGCTGCCCTACGAGGAGCGGAAGATCGCCGGCGCGCCGGGCGGCGGTGAGGTGCACGCGCTCGCCATCGACCCCGAGTTCGCGCTCCTCGACTACCTCCACATGTTCTACAAGCTGGGCTCGGCCGGACGGGCGCTGAAGAAGCTCGGCGCCATCGACTTCGCGACCACCATCGCCCCCGGGCTGCGGGACGTCCTGCTGACCGGCAAGGCGTGCGAGGCGGTGCGCCGCAAGGGCAAGGACGGCCGCTTCGTCTACGACTACGTCGTGATGGACGCGCCGCCGACCGGCCGGATCACCCGCTTTCTGAACGTCAACCACGAGGTGGCGGGGCTGGCCAGGACCGGCCCGATACACAATCAGGCGCAGGCCGTGATGCGCGTGCTGAAGTCCCCCGAGACGGCGGTCCATATGGTCACGCTGCTGGAGGAGATGCCGGTCCAGGAGACCGCGGACGGCATCGGGGAGCTGCGCGCCGACGGCCTGCCGACCGGTGCGGTCATCATCAACATGGTGCGGCCCGCGATCCTCGACCACGCGGCCGTCGACGCCGCCGCCAACGGCCGGCGCGCCGCCGTCGCCAAGGCCCTGTCCCAGGCGGGGCTGGGCGGTGCGCGCCGCGGTGGGCTCGCCGAGCGGCTGGTGGACCCGCTGCTGGAGCAGGCCCGCGAGCACGCGGAGCGGGTCGCCCTGGAACGGGCGCAGCGGGCGGAGCTGACGGGCCTGGAGCTGCCCCTGTACGAGCTGGAGCTGCTCACCGACGGCGTCGACCTGGCCGGCCTGTACCGGCTCGCTACGGATCTGCGTAAGCAGTGGCCGATGTGAGCCGCACGGGCGACCGCGGCGACACGAGCGGCGCGACACGAGCGACGCAATCCACACCATCAGCGCAATCGGCATGAACGGTACGAGCGGGCGGTACGCGTCGTATGCGCCGTACGCACCGTACGCAGGAGGCGGCAGAAGCATGGACATGGCACCGCGGCTGGACACCGACGCACTGCTGGCCGACCCCGAGACCCGCATCGTCGTGTGCTGCGGCTCCGGCGGCGTCGGCAAGACCACGACGGCCGCGGCCCTGGGCGTACGGGCCGCGGAGCAGGGCCGTAAGGCCGTCGTCCTCACCATCGACCCGGCCCGCCGGCTCGCGCAGTCGATGGGCATCGACGCGCTGGACAACGTGCCGCGCCGGGTCGAGGGCATCGACGGCGCGGCGGGCGGCGAGCTGCACGCCATGATGCTGGACATGAAGCGGACCTTCGACGAGTTCGTCGAGGCGCACGCCGACCCCGAGCGCGCCCGCGCGATCCTGGCCAACCCGTTCTACCAATCACTTTCGGCCGGTTTCGCGGGCACGCAGGAGTACATGGCCATGGAGAAGCTGGGCCAGCTGCGGGCCCGCGACGAATGGGACCTGATCATCGTCGACACGCCGCCCAGCCGGTCGGCGCTGGACTTCCTGGACGCGCCCAAGCGCCTCGGTTCCTTCCTGGACGGGAAGTTCATCAAAATCCTGATGGCCCCTGCGAAGGTCGGCGGCAGGGCGGGGATGAAGTTCCTGAACGTGGGCGTGTCGATGATGACCGGCACGGTCAGCAAGGTCCTGGGCGGGCAGCTGATGCGCGACGTACAGACCTTCGCGGCCGCCATGGACACGATGTTCGGCGGCTTCCGCACCCGCGCGGAGGCCACCTACCGGCTGCTGCAGGCGCCGGGCACGGCCTTCCTGGTGGTGGCGGCTCCGGAGCGGGACGCACTGCGCGAGGCGGCGTACTTCGTGGAGCGGCTGGCCGCGGACCGGATGCCGCTGGCGGGGCTGGTGCTGAACCGGGTGCACGGGAGCGGTGCCGTGCAGCTCTCGGCGGAGCGGGCGCTGGCGGCCGCGGAGACGCTGTCCCTGGGCCTGGCGGAGACATCGGGCGCTACGAACCCGGCGGGCGCGTCGAACCCAGTACGGTCAGCCAACACAGGGGGCTCAGCCGACACAGCGGGCTCGACAGACCTGGCAGACCCGACAGACCCGGCGGGCGGGGCAGGTGAGGTGAGCGAGGCCGAGGGCGCGACCCTCACCGTCAACAGCCCAGAAAATCTTGCCGAAGACGGCATTGTCGACCCCGGTTCAGGGCATGCTCAAGAGCAGAACGCCTCAGCGGCGGACGACTCCTCGGCGTCTGATCCCGACGGCTCCCCCACGTCGGCAGAGCGGCTGGCCGTGGGGCTGCTGCGGCTGCACGCGGAGCGTATGCAGGTGCTCGCCCGAGAGCAGCGCACACACCATCGCTTCACGACACTGCACCCCGAGGTTCCCGTGGCGGAAGTGGCCGCGCTCCCCGGCGACGTACATGACCTCGCGGGGTTGCGAGCGATCGGCGAGCGCCTGGCGGAGCAGCCAGAGCGGCAGCCCAAGAGCGCGGCGGGCTAGCCGCGCGAGGGCATCACGACACGCCGAACTCACGCATGTGCACGGAACTCGCGCATGCGCGCCTGTCCACCGCCCGGGTCGTGACGTGGTGATGAGAGAAACGAAACGTCACACCGCCAGGATGGATTGCCTGACGGCCCAAGCTGTCCGAAAACGCAAGGACACAAGCGACCCAACGCCCCAACGCCTTGAGGCCCTTGGCCGACCATCGACCGCAGACCGCGGACCGCAGCCCGCAGCCCACCCGAACGTCAGCCGTCGAACGTCAGCCGTCGAACGTCGGCCGTAGCCCGCCCGAACGCCGACCGCCCGCTACCCGACGGCGGCGAAGCGCTCGTATTCCTCGTCGTCGAGCGGCAGGATGCCCGCGCCGCGCTCGTACTCGAGGCGCGCGGTCTCCAGCAGCCGACGCCAAGAGGTGACCATGGGGCGGCGGCGCAGCAGCGCCCTCCGCTCACGCTCGGTCATGCCACCCCATACGCCGAACTCGACGCGGTTGTCCAGCGCGTCGGCAAGGCACTCGGTGCGCACCGGACACCCGGTGCAGACCGCTTTGGCCCTGTTCTGTGCCGCGCCTTGAACAAATAGTTCATCTGGATCAGTCGTGCGACAGGCGGCCTGCGCACTCCAGTCGGTTACCCAGCCCATGCTGGCGCCGTCCTCTCCCGATTCGGAGCTCCCCCACGGCGACAAACGGCATATTCACCGTCGCCAGTTGAGGACGTTACGGAAGGCGGACAGGGTGCAACACCCCCTGCGGGCCCAATCTTGGATGGCCCGAACGGACTATGGGTACGCGGCAGATCACCCAACGGAGTGAGCTGACGACATGCGCGACTTACCGCGCAAATAGGGGCAGTTCACCCGACCCAAAAGGGGCAGGACGTGACACAAGCTGGCAAATAGGGCAGGCCTCATCACTCACTTGAGTGAGAGGGGTGATGGTGCTCAACCGCACCGAAGTGACTGGCGTGAATCAGCGTATGCGAACAGGTGGTCCCCTGTCCGGCGATTCGGCACGTAGGCTGCCCCCATGGGTAACAAGCGTTCGGGCGGAGGTCTGTCCCCCGCTCAGCAGGCCGCGAAGTTCCTCGGCGTCAGCGTGCTCGCGGGAGCGGTGCTGGCCGGGCTCGCGCTGCCCGCCGTCGGCGCGATCGGGCTCGCGGCCAAGGGAACGGTCGAGCAATTCGACGAAATTCCGGCCAATCTCAAAAGGCCGCCGCTCAGCGAGCGGACCACCATCCTGGACGCCAAGGGCGGCGAGATCGCCAAGGTCTACTCGCGCGACCGCACCATCGTGGACCTCAAGGACATCTCCCCGTACATGCAGCAGGCGATCATCGCGATCGAGGACGCACGCTTCTACGAGCACGGGGCGATCGACCCCAAGGGTGTGCTGCGCGCGCTCAACAACAACGCGCAGGACGGCGGCGCCTCCCAGGGCGCTTCCACGCTCACCCAGCAGTATGTGAAGAACGTCTTCGTGGAGGAGGCGTTCAACGACGAGAAGGCGGTCGCCGAGGCCCAGAAGAAGTCCATAGGCCGCAAGATCAAGGAGCTGAAGTACGCGATCCAGGTCGAGAAGGAGCTGGGCAAGAAGGGGATCCTGCAGAACTACCTCAACATCACCTTCTTCGGCCAGCAGGCCTACGGCGTCGAGGCGGCTTCCCAGCGCTACTTCAGCAAGCACGCCAAGGATCTGAAGCTGGAGGAGGCCGCGCTGCTGGCCGGTCTCGTCCAGTCGCCCAGCAGCTACGACCCGGTCAACAACGCGGAGGTGGCCAAGGCCCGCCGCAACACCGTGCTGCAGCGCATGGCCGATGTGAAGGACATCACCCAGGCCCAGGCCGACGCGGCGAAGAAGAAGCCTCTCGGGCTCAAGGTCAGCTCGCCCAAGAACGGCTGCATCACGGCCGTGAGCGGCGCCGGGTTCTTCTGTGACTACGTCCGCGAGGTCTTCCTCAACGACCCGGTCTTCGGCAAGACCCGCGAAGAGCGCTCGCAGCGCTGGACCCGGGGCGGTCTGACGATCCGTACGACCCTGGACCCGAAGGCCCAGGAGTCGGTCCAGAACTCGATCAAGACCCATGTCTACAAGGACGACCCGGTCGCCACCGCCGTCACGCTCGTCCAGCCCGGCACCGGCAAGGTGGTCGCCATGGGCCAGTCCAGGCCGTACGGCTTCGGGGCCAACGACCTGACGATCAACCTGTCCGCGGACAAGGCCATGGGCGGCTCGAACTACGGCTTCCAGGTCGGCTCGACGTTCAAGCCGATCACCGCCGCAGCCGCCCTCGAGCAGGGCAAGAAGCCGTACCAGCGCTACTCGTCCCCGTACGACATGGACTACCCGAGCCCGGTGTCCACCTGCAACGGCACCTGGTCCAACAGCGAGGGCTCGACCGTCGAGAACGAGGACCCGAGCGAGAAGGGCCCGTACGCCCTGAAGGAAGCGCTCGCGAAGTCGATCAACACCTACTTCGTGCAGATGATCAGTGACATCGGCGTCTGCCCGGTCACCGAAATGGCCGGCAAGATGGGCGTGCACCGCGCCGACGGCAAGAAGCTCAACCAGGTGCCCGCCATCACCCTCGGCACGGACGGCTTCTCGCCGCTGACGATGGCCAACGCGTACGCGACCTTCGCCAACCGCGGCGTCTACTGCACCCCGGTGTTCATCGAGTCGATCACCGGCCCGGGCGGCAAGGCCCTCGAGGTCCCCAAGTCCTCATGCACCCGCGCCATGTCGGAGAAGACCGCCGACACCATGAACACCCTGCTGCGCGGCGTGGTCGAGGACGGCACCGGCAAGAAGGCGGGCCTGGAGAACCGGCCGAGCGCCGGTAAGACGGGTACGACGGACGAGCGCCAGGCCGCCTGGTTCGTCGGCTACACCCCGAACCTCGCCGGTGCGGTCTGGGTCGGCGGCTCCGGTTCCAAGGGCGTCAAGATGGAGAACATCCGGATCGGCGGCGTCTTCCACGACAAGGTCTACGGCGCGGACACCCCCGGCCCCATCTGGAAGGACGCCATGAGCGGTGCCCTGGAGGGCAAGCCGGCGGAGGACTTCGTCAACGTGCCGATCAAGGACCCGAATGAGAAGCCCCGCGACAACGACAAGGACCACGGCGACAAGCCGGGCCGCGACAACGGCGGGAACAACGGCGGCGGCAACCCGTGGCCGGACATCACCCTCCCGCCGGACGTGATCGGCGGAGACGACGGCTTTCCCGGCGGCAACCGGGGCGGAACCGGCAACGGCGGAAACGGGAACGGGAACAGCAACGGTTGGAACTTCCCGTAGCGCGTGGCTGAGCGCCGAGGAGTGATCGGCGCGGCAGGACAAGGCCGAGACGGCCCAGACAGGTGAAGACAAGGAAGCGGGCCCGGACACTGTCCGGGCCCGCTTCCTTGCAGCCTCTTCTCTCTCAGTGCCGCCCCTGGGCGAGTCAGCCCGCGGCGAGCCGCCGCTTGACCGCGGCGGCCACCCGGCCGCCCTCGGCCCGGCCCGCGACCTTCGGGTTCACGATCTTCATCACCGCGCCCATGGCCCGCGGTCCCTGCGCACCGCCCGCCGCGGCCTCCTGTACGGCCTCCGCCACCAGCGCGTCCAGCTCCCCGTCCGTGAGCTGCTTGGGCAGATACTCGGCGAGCACCACGCCCTCGGCCCGCTCCCGCTCGGCCTGCTCGGCCCGCCCGCCCTGCGCGAACGCCTCAGCCGCCTCGCGCCGCTTCTTGGCCTCGCGCGCGATGATCTTCTCCACCTCGGCATCGGACAGCTCCCGGGCGGTCTCGCCCGCGACCTCTTCCTTCTGGATCGCGGTGAGGGTCAGCCGGAGCGTAGAGGAGCGCAGCTCGTCACGCGTCTTGATCGCTGCGGTGAGATCGTCCTGCAGCCTGGACTTGAGCGTGGTGGTCATGTCGTCGAGTCTGCCAGCCCTGGCCGGGAATCACCCGAAGATTTCTCGCCCGGGCACGGTCTGCGACCATGGTGACCATGCGCGCGCGATACGGAGTACCCCTGGGAATCACGGCGGTCGGCGCCGCCGGCCTCGTCTATGCCGCCGGCTTCGAGGTCCGGTCCTTCCGCCTCCGACGGGTGACCGTCCCCGTACTGCCACGCGGTATGCGGCCGCTGCGCGTCCTCCAGGTCTCCGACATCCACATGGTCAGCGGCCAGCGCAAGAAGCAGCGCTGGCTCCAGTCCCTCGCCGGGCTCCGCCCCGATTTCGTCATCAACACGGGCGACAACCTCTCCGACCCCGAGGGCGTCCCCGAGACGCTGGACGCGCTCGGCCCGCTCATGGAGTTCCCGGGCGCGTACGTCTTCGGCTCCAACGACTACTACGGCCCCAAGCCGCGCAACCCGGCCCGCTATCTGCTGGAGAAGGCCAGCGGCAAGCACGGTCTGAACGGCAATCCCCCCGTCGTCGGCGCGATCCACAACCCCTGGAAAGAGCTGCGCGACGCCTTCGACGCGGCCGGCTGGGTCAACCTGTCCAACGCCCGCGGCCTGCTGAAGCTGGACGACGTGGAGATCGCCATGACCGGCCTGGACGACCCCCACATCAAGCGCGACCGCTACGGCGAGGTGGCCGGCGGCCCCGAATCGGACGCCGACCTCTCCCTGGCCGTCGTCCATGCCCCCTACCTGCGCGTCCTCGACGCCTTCACCGCCGACCGCTACCCCCTGATCCTCGCCGGCCACACTCACGGCGGCCAGCTGTGCATCCCCTTCTACGGCGCCCTCGTCACCAACTGCGACCTGGACGCCCGCCGCGTCAAGGGCCTCTCCACCCACCACGCCGCCGGTCACACCTCCTACCTCCACGTCTCCGCCGGCTGCGGCACCAACCGCTACACCCCGGTCCGCTTCGCCTGCCCCCCCGAGGCCACCCTCCTCACCCTCACCCCACCCGCCCTCTGACCCCCTGGCCCCCTCCAGCCACCCCGGCCGCTCCCCCGGCACCTCCCCGACACCCGAGCGGCCGGGCCCACCCCGCCCCGACCTGCGAGACCGCGAAAACCGGATTTCGTCTCTGGGCACGGGTCCGCTAAAGTAGAGCTCGTTGCTTCGGGGTGTAGCGCAGCTTGGCAGCGCGCTTCGTTCGGGACGAAGAGGTCGTGGGTTCAAATCCCGCCACCCCGACACAGGTCAGAGGGCCTATCCGCTTCCTGCGGATAGGCCCTCTGAGTGCGTAGGGGGCCAAACAGCGGGCCAACCGGATTTCGTCAGGCTTCTCCGGCGCCGCTGGCAAAGATCACGTCCATGGCTTCCGCGCCCTGAGTGATGACCGGCCGGAGCTGTTTCCGGTACACCGCTTCAGTGGTCGCCTGGCTGCTGTGCCCGACCAGCAACGCGATTCGCTCCAGGGGAATGCCGTGATCCGAGAGCAGTGACACGAAGCTGTGCCGGAGCTCCCTCGGCGTCCACTCCGGCGCCAGTCCCGCCTTCTTCACGATCGCCCGGAAGTCGCGCCGGACATTCGCGGCGTCCAGCGGCTCACCGCTCCGTGTGGTGAAGACGAGACCAGTCGGGCTCCATTCCCTGCCCATCGACGCTCGCTCCTGCTTCTGCCATCGCAGATGCTCTTCGAGTACGTCCACCACCTGCTTCGGCAGGGCGATGGTCCTCCGGCTCTTCCTCGTCTTGGTCTCGCCGTGCTTGCGCACCGAACGCCATACGGCGACATGGGGCGGGATGCCATCCTGCGTCGACAGATGGACGTGGTCCCATGTGAGGGGCCGCGCCTCCTCCGTACGAACGCCGCTCAGAAGCGAGAGCACGAGGTACGCGTACAGCCGTGATCCACGCGCCGCGACCAGAACAGCCTTCGCCTGCTCCAAGTTCAGTGCCTTGCTGGGACGCCCAGGGCGCCCCTCCGGGACAGCCACCAGAAGCGCGACGTTCCGCACAGCCTTGTCCCTGCGCTGCGCGTGCTCGATGGAGCGGCGAAGGACCGCGAGCAGGTCACGGAGGCTCCGGGTTGCGAGCGCATCGGCCCTGTCGTCCAACCAGTCGTCAACGTCGTCGGCACTCAGGTCTTTCAGCTTGGCCTTGCCGATGAACGGGAGCAGGTGCTTGTCGGCAAGCGAGCGGTTCTTGTCGACGGTCTGCTCGTCGCGGCCCTTCAGCCCGCGCTCCAGGAAGTCTTTCACCGCATCGGTCACGGTGTAGTTGGCTGGCGACTTGACCCCCGTCTGAACCTCCTTCTTCAACTCGCGAATCTTGGTTCGCACTTCAGCCTTGGTCTTGCCGTACACCTTGGGCCGACGACGCTTGCCGTTCGGGGCAAATCCCAGGGAAACGGCGCCCACGTAGCGGTTCTTCGCGGCGTCCCAGTAGATGGTGTCTTCTCCGTGGCCTGCTCGGCGGGCGCGCTGCGGCTTCTGGGTCATGCTGTTCTGTGCCTCTCCAAAGGACAGGGCCGCGCCCCTGAGGGCGCGGCCCAATGGGCTGGATGCGGAAGGTTCAGGCAGCGGCTTCGGCCTCGCGCTTCAGGAGTTCGACGAACTCCTCGATGTACTCCGTGGGCACGAGACGGCGGCGCCCGACCCGGACGGTGCGGAGCCGCCCGAGGCGAATCCGTTCGTAGGCCGTTGACCGCTTGATGTCGAGCAGTTCGGCGGCGGCCTCTACTCGGTGAAGGCGACGCTGAGGCGTGGAGGCGGCGGGTGCAGTGTCCATTGGCTGTTCCCCCTTCATGGCGCAGCAGGACACAGGGGGCTGCCCCCTCTCAGGTCCGCTACATCCGCCACGGCTGCTACGGCGCAGGTCAGAGGCGGGTTTTCCCGTAGCGGCTGGTCGGGGTGTAGCGGATGGGTCCGCTACAGGGGCGGGGGCCTGTAGCGGTTCGAGGGGTGGTGTAGCGGGGGCGTAGGCCGAGGCGGGGGCGCGGACGGTGCTGATCGAAGGCAGTTCCAACGAAGCGGCCACACTGCTTGCTGACACTGTGGACGCCCTGATCACTGACGTGCTCGGCACTCCGCCGTCATCCAAGTCGATCGCATCAGGCAGGCCGGGAACTAATTCAATCCCTGAGGGATACCGGCTGGTCGACGTAAAATTGTTGGGTGCGCGCATTCGTCTTACTGCAAAGAGGGTAATGTAGGATCTCTGAGTCAACCATTCGCCTAACTTACCAAGCGCCATTCCATTCTCGCGAATAGGCAGAAGGCAAAGAATGACACCGACTGAGTGCGTCGAGGAAATCGTCTTCGACCCTGAACTCTCTGTCGCTGACAAGGCGCAGAGCATCATTGAATACTTCTCCGCTCAGGGTGACCGAGGAGCGGAAAACGCCGGCGCGTGTCTCATGGAGACGACGGACGAAGCAGTGGCCGAGTATGTTGCGGAGTACCTTGAGCTCGTTCCTGACGCACGGCAGGTGAAGGTGCGAGCAGCCGAGCGGCTGCGCGCTGCGGGACCGGTCGTGCGGTCAGCGGCCCGGCTTGTTCCCTGGTTTCCGGAGTCCGTGACCGATGCGTTCATCGAGGATTACCTCGCATCGCCGGACCCCGACTCTCCGCTGGCTTCCGTCATCTTCAACATCGCCGTCTATCACCCCGATCGGCTACGCCCCTACGAGGATCGACTCGGCACTTCTCTCTATCGGGCCAGCCTCCTGTCCGGGGCCCCGGACGAACGGGCCGACTCCCTGCTGCGCGACTGGCGCGAGACCCACGATCGGGCCGGCCTGCTCTCTCTCGCCCTCATCAGGACCCCTCATGCCGCTGACCTGATCACTTCGGTGCGTGACGAGGTCGATACCTATGAGGAGTGGGAGTGGCTGATGCCGCTCGCGGGCCGCATGTCCGACAGCGGGGCCGCGGCAGGATTCCGCCCGGCGTTCATGGGGTTCGTCACCGACCGGGGCGAGAGCCCGCACGTGATGGGTGGACGGTACGAGCAGGACGTTCCTCTCTGCGCGCGGTGCAACGCGCCGGCGGACAGGGTGCTCACCCTCTCCGTTAGTGATCTGCCGTACGAGTTCAGCAGTGATCCCTCGTTCTTCTGGTTCTCCTGCGACTGCGACGAAGTCGACATCCTTTACGTACAGTTCACGGCCGACGGGACGCGTGCTTTCTATCAACCGCAAGGGCCTTCTGCCGAGACGTCACGCGTGGTTCCCGGCGAGTTGTCCATGACGCTGGAAACGCACCCCAACCAGACGGGTGTGAGTCGGGCGGCCATCACCGGAAGGTCGCGGCACCAGGTGGGCGGACTACCGCGCTGGCCTTCACCGGAGACGCACCCGCTCTGTCCTGGATGCGGAAACTTCATGCCTTTCCTGGTCGCGGTGGACAGCGGCCTGACTCCCTTCGGCCCGATGGGGTTCGGCGGTTCGCTCTTCGGCTTCTGGTGCGACCGCTGTTCTATGTCGGCCACTCGGTCGCAGATCTGAACCCCTGGAAGTCTGAACCCCTGGAAGGAGGAACAATGACCCGCTACGCAGACATCCCCAAATCCATCCGCTCCGGCATAGTCGTAGTGGACCCCGACCGCGGCGCCCCCCAGCGCGTCATCGTGCTGCAATTCAACCCCGACACCCTGGAGCGCAGCATCGCGCCGCAGTCCGCCGGCGACAGCGGTGATGGCGGAGGAGGAGGCAGTGGCGGCGGGGACCGAAACGAGGCCCTGCGCCTCAAAGGCCCCGCCGAAGAGACCTGGAAGTTCACCGCCGAGATCGACGCAACAGATCAGTTGGAGATCGCCGCGCCCGACGGATTCACCCTCAACTCGCCACCCTCGAAATGCTCGTGCAGGCGTCCACCGCTCAGCTCCGTGCAGCGAGCCGGCTCGCGCAAACGGGCGGCCGGACCAAATGTCTCGAAAATCTCTCAAGTTAGAGCAATGAGATCTTCGGCAACGTCCGCGATGAAGTCAACGTCAACCCATTTGTTGGTCCAGTCAGGCTGACGTGCGGAGCTATCCTCTGCGGGCGTTCCCGTGGAGGGCTGGCCGTCGTGACTCGTCATGGAGTGAGGGTACGACTCGCCGGGCCGCTCGGCTCGAACTTTTCAGCAGGGTGTTTGGAGTGTTCCTATTGAGGCTTCTGACATCAGCGCTGACATCAACGACGGCACACGCTGCTCGCCAACAGCCCACCGTGATCACCAGGCTGGACCACCGCCGAGGCCCGCATCAGGGCTCTGTCCGAATCTACGGATCATGAGGTCTGGAGTCGGGACCATGGCCCGCTGATCTGGTGGCCTTACGGCAGTCGTTGACGGCAACAGGAGTGCACCTCGCCGCATCGCGAGAGTCGTCCGCGTACCGCGCAGGCTAGGCCGAGGCGTCGACGGGCTGATCACCACGTCAGCGTGACGAACTCCTAAGGCGGGGGTCAGCGATGTGCTGTACAGCAGGGAAGTACAGCGACCACCGTGACCGCAGCCAGCCGACGCCGACCCCAGCGGACCCGCTGGCCAGCCCAGCAAACCTCAGCGACCGCCCCGCCCGTAGTGCGGGACGAAGAGGTCGTGGGTTCAAATCCCGCCACCCCGACACGGGTCAGAGGGCCTGGTGCGAAAGTTGCACCAGGCCCTCTGACCTGCGTGAAGCATGCCTGAAGCAGCGGGGCGTCAGCGCGGCAGTCAGCGCAGGGCGGCCTCGCCCGCTTGGACGGCGTGCATGGCGCGCTCGACGGTCTGCTGGTTTTCGCCGACCGGAGCCACGTAGTCGAGGACGTCGCGCGCGGCGGCCTCGCCGAGCGCTCGGGTGATCACCCATGTGGCGAGGTATTGCGATGACAGGCAGCCGCCCGCCGTGGCGATGTTCCCCTCGGCATGGAACGGGGCGTCCAGCACGGTGACGTCGCAGGCTTCGACATAGGGCCGGCTCTTCATGTCCGTGCAGGCGGGCATGGCGTCGAGCAGCCCGAGGCGGGCGAGCACCAGCGCGCCGGAGCACTGCGAACCGATCAGCTGTCGCGCAGGGTCGAGCGGCAGCCTGGAGAGCAGCCGCTCGTCGGCGACCACCTCACGCACCTTCACCCCGCTGCCGATCAGCACGACGTCGGCTTCGGTCACGAACTCCATGGGGCGCTGGCCGGTTACCTCGACGCCGTTCATGGACGTGACGACCGGCGTCGGCGTCGTGATGAAGGCCTCCAAGCCGTCCTTGCGGCACCGGTTGATGAGTGCGGAGGCGATGAAGCTGTCGAGCTCGTTGAATCCGTCGAACGTGACCACCGCTACCTGCATGACATCCCCTCAAAGTGCTGAAGTGGAAAGCCAGATTCGCAGGCGACCAGTGCCCGGGTCGCGGGCCAATCGGCGGTCGGTGGCTCGCTCGTTCATCGATGTGCTCATCGGCTTTGTGCCGTGGGGTCAGGCCGAGATGAGTCGAAGGATCGCGGTGCCGTCCGCCCCTGCCACCACCTGGAGTACGACCGCTCCGTCCACCTTGTCCGGCGGCGGTCCCCCCATCCCGCACGAACTGCTGCTGCCACCGCTGCGGAAGACGGCGACGCAGCCGCTGCCATCGCCGCTCGCCCCTCCGCTCGTCTTGCTGTTCCCCGAGGTCACCTTGTAGTCGACCGCGTTCTTGCCGACCTTCGTCAGGGACAGCTTCGCCGGACCGCCCGGGAGCTTGATACGGATCGTCACCGGCTTGGTCACCGCGATCTCGCAGTTCCCGTCGGTGCACGCCGCGGGGTTGCTCCCGTCGGCCGCGGTCACTGCCGGGGACGGGCTGGACGTGGTGGGAGAGGGGCTGTGCGAGGCATGGGAGGCCGAGGGTTTGGCGGTGTCGGTGCCCTCGTCCGAGTCACCGCATCCCGCCGCGGCCAGCGCGGTGACCGTGGCCAGCAGGACGCGGCCGGCCGCACGTCGCGTGCGCCCCACCGTGGTCGGATCCGACATGGCATGCCGCCCTTCGTGTCTCATTCGGAGTCTGTGGTCGGTAGTCGAGAATCAGGAGTCCGGAGCCGGGCAGCGAGCTTACGGTCCGGCGATCGGGAGGGGTCCCCACGCAATGCCCGCACACTCGGCCGTTGACACCATCGTCAGCGGCCGCGGAACAGAGGTGTGTGGAGGGTGTCGGCGGAGGACCTGTCGATCCTGGGTCTTTCGAGCGCAACCGGCCGGAGTACGTCTGGAAGTACGGCGAGGCGGGGCAGGCCGAGGTGCCACGCGCAGTGCCGGACTCGACCCGCAGGGCAGTGCCGCGTCAGCCCTGCGCGGGCACAGGCTCAGGGGCCGGCTTCGCGGGATTCCGCGCCGTCCCGTTCCGCGTCGTGCAACGACTCCGCCTTGTACGACGGCTCCGCCTCGTCCAACGATTCCGTCGCCTCCGTGGTCGTCGTCGCCGACGCCGCGATGCTGAAGAGTCCGCCCTCTGGGTCGCGGAGGGCCGCGATACGGCCGTACGGGGTGTCGGCCGGGGCGGAGATGATGCCGCCGCCGAGGGCGGTGGCCTGGGTGGCGACGCGGTCGACGTCGTCGACGCAGAAGTAGACGTGCCAGCGGGGGCGGACGTTGGGGTCGGGGGTGGCCTCCAGGGCGCCGCCGCGCAGGCCCGCGACGGCTTTGCCGTCGATGTGCAGGACCACGCGGTCGTGCTCGAAGCGGACGTCGCAGCGGTCCTGGCCCTGGGCGTCCCAGCTGAAGACGTGGCCGTAGAAGAGCGCGGCCTCGAAGGCGTCGCGGGTGCGCAGTTCGAGCCAGACCGGGGCACCCGGTCTGCGCTCGCCCCACCAGGCGGAGGTGAGCTCGCCCTCCCAGATGCCGAAGACGGCGCCGTCCGGGTCGGCCGCCCAGGCCACCCGGCCGCTGCCGAACTCCAGCGGCCCGACCGCGACGGTGCCGCCACGCTCCCGCGCGCGCGAAACGACCTCGTCGGCGCTGTCGGCCGCGAAGTAGGTGGTCCAGGTGACGGGGAGGGTCACACCGGTCGCGGCCGGGACGCCCATGCCGACGGTCGGGGCGCCGTCCTGGGTGAACGCGATGGTGTAGCGGCCGTGGCCGTGGCGGCTGGGGCGGAAGTGCCAGCCGAAGAGGTCGCCGTAGAAGGTCTGGGCGCGGTCCAGGTCGGTCGCCATGTGGCTCACCCAGCACGGCGCGCCCTGGACGGCGCGGAATCGCTCCCGCCGCTCCCGCCTCTCCACGCCCGCTCACCTCACTCCGCCTCCGCGTGCGCGGACTGGTTTGCCCTTACTCCCGCGCGCGGAGCGGTTGCCCATCCGCGTGCGCGCAACCCTCACCGTTCGCACATGATGCCCGATAGCTCCACTTTCCTCCGTTTTTCCGGGGCGCGCCACCTCGGCCGAGCGCCGGGGCGTGCGCCGGGCGGTGCACCGACACACCCGCTGTGGCGCATCACACCGAGCGCGCCACGGGACGCATTACGGACACCCGGCCAAAGCAGGGCAGTATTGCGGCCATGTCGAATCTCCGCTCAAACATCATCGGCTGGCTGGGTCGCAAGTACTTTTCGAGAATTCAGAAGAACGGCTTCGATCTGTCCAAGATGTCGTTTTTGCCGAGCGCCACGCTGGCCCCGCTGCGACGCAACGGCCTGGATCCCGTGGACGAATTGGCCCGCACTCGGGCAAAGGAACCCATAAGCAAGCTTCCACTGCCTTTCGGAATGAAGGGCTGGCTTGTCACCGGATACGACGAGACCAAGGCCGTACTGGGCCGGGTGAACGGATTCAGCTCCGATTTCACCAACCTCGCGGAGAAGAACATCGGCATCGCCCCACAGCAGAATCCAGGCGGCCTCGGCTTCAGCGATCCACCGACACATACGAGACTGCGCCGCCTGCTGACGCCGGAGTTCACCATGCGCCGGCTCAGCAGGCTCACTCCGCGCATCCACTCCATCGTCGAGGAGCGGCTTGACGAGATGGCCGCGATGGGCGCGGCCGGGGACCCGGTCGATCTGGTGCAGTCCTTCGCCCTCCCCATCCCCTCCCTGGTCATCTGCGAACTGCTCGGCGTGCCGTACGAGGACCGGGAGGACTTCCAGCAGCTGAGCTTGGCGCGATTCGATCTGTTCGACGGGGCCGACACCTCGTTCGGCGCGATATCCGACTCGCTGTCGTATCTGCTCGACATCGTCAAGAAGCAGCGCGAGTCGCCCGGCGACGGGCTGCTCGGGATGCTGGTGAAGGAGCACGGCGACGAGATCGACGACCAGGAGCTGGCCGGACTGGCCGACGGGGTGCTCACCGGCGGCTTCGAGACGACCGCGAGCATGCTGGCGCTCGGCACGCTGGTGCTGCTCCGCAACCCCGAGCGGTTCGCGGAGATCCGCGACAACGACGACGTGGTCGACCGGTACGTCGAGGAACTGCTTCGCTACCTCACAGTCGTCCAGGTGGCCTTCCCCCGGTTCGCCAAAGAGGACATGGAGATCGCCGGTACGAAGATCTCCAGCGGCGATCTCGTGCTGTGCTCGCTGAGCGGGGCCAACCGCGAGGAGAAGCTCGGCCCGGACATGGAACGGTTCGATCCGCACCGGCAGACCCCGTCCCACCTCGCCTTCGGCCATGGCATCCACCGGTGCATCGGCGCCGAGCTGGCCAAGATGGAGCTGCGCGCAGCCTACCCCGCGCTGGTGCGGCGGTTCCCGGAGATGCGGCTGGCCGTCCCGCAGGAGAAGCTCGCGTTCCGGAAGCTGTCCATCGTGTACGGCGTCGAGGCGCTGCCGGTGACACTGAAGTAACCCGCCCCGATAGCCCTCATAAACCCCCATAAGCCCTCATAAGCCCTCATACGCACTGGATCATCTGCCGGGTGCCCCGCGGGGGCGCCCGGCGGGGCGCCCGTAGCGGCGCCCGGCAGGGCAAGGCGACAGGGCAGGGCGCAGGGCGCAGGGCGGCAGGGCAGAGCGACGGGGTGGGGCGGCGGCTCAGCGGTACGGGTCTTCCCGGCCTGGGTCCGTGCGCCCGCCGGAGTCCCTGCCCCCATCCGGCAGGTCGTCAAACTTGAGACTCCCGGGGCCGTCCACGATCTCGCGATGCATGACCGAACTGCTGCCCCGCAGGTCGAATTCCTGGGCCAGCCCGGTCCGGTGGAGCCGGCCCATCTCCTCATCCGAGAAAGTGACCCCGGCTATCTTGGTCTCCTTTCCGGAATCCCAGTTGTAGCGGTCCCACGCATTGAGCTGGTAGTCGAGGCCCACGTGAGGCTTCCCGTCGGCCCCGGGCGTCACCGTGACCACACCGCTGACATTCGTCATGACCGAGCCGACAGCCAGGTACCAGTTCTCATTGCCCGACCGGCTGAAGCGATAGGAGCTGTTCACGGTCTCCACCGGGATGGCGACCGGCCTGCCGCCGCTCTTCTTGAATTCCGCCAGCCCCGCCTCGCGCCATTTGTCCTCGTAGTCCACGAGGGCGTTGATAGTCGTGCCGCGAAACGCGTCGTCGCCTTTCATCATCTCATCGATGGGCAAATCCAGCGTTGTGCCGGAATTATCCAGGTAATGCATCAGATTCCGCGCGGCGGCGTCCAGCCCCACCAGCGAGGCACCCTCCGCCAGCGCCTTGGCCTTCTCCAGGGTGACCCGCTCGCCGATGCCGGGGGACTCGACGCCATGCCGGCCCGACCCCGCGTCCGGGGAGATCTGCCTGATCCGCGGGGACAGGACCCCCGCCGCCACGAGGTCGTCCTTGTGGGCCGCCCAGAGCTCGGCGCGCGACGACGAGCTCAGGGACTCCCACAACCGACGCAGCTGTGCGCGCTGCTGTGGCGTCGCCTTGTCCCCCAACGAGGCCAGCTCGACCGCGCGGGGGGCCATGTCCTCATCCAGTGAGGTGTAGACGGCGTGACCAGCGTCGTAGCGGTCCTGGCCGTGGCTGGCGCGCAGGGCGCGGCAGACGGCGGCGTCGATCTCCGCGGCGTGGGTGACCAGCCCCGTGATGGTGTCGGTGTACCACTTGATCAGGTCATGGGTGCGCTGGCCGTCGCTTGTGATGTTGCACATCGTCTCGGACACCCGCACCGAGCCGTCGCCCGAGTCCTTGACCACCAGGCCGGGCTCCTCCTTGGCCGCGTCGGAGGCCAGTTTTCTCGCCCGCCGCTGGATGCCCAGCAGCTCGGTGTTCGCATCGTCCAGGACACTCCAGATGCTCTTCGCCTCCCGGTGCAGATCCCGGAGCTCCTTCGCCGTCTTACGGACGAATTCCCGGGTCACCGTGGCATTGAGACCGGCCCATTTCGCGGCGTCCGACTTCCGCACCAAGCCCCGGTCGGCATCCGTCCGGAGCCTTTCGAGACCGCTCACCACGGTCTTCCAGTCGGCGACCGCCGCAGCCAGCTTCCCGAGGTCCATTTCAAGGAGATTCGTATAGGTGAACGCCGCCACGTTTCTCAGCCCCCGTATCGCTCCGCCTCTCGCTTCACGCGGATCGCTTCACGCGGATCACTTCACGCATGCGGAGTGATCCGCACGTTAGCAAGGATCACGGCGATCGGCGCCGGTCCGATCGGGTTTGATGGGGGGATGAGTGATGCACAGACCATCCCCGATCAGCCCGATTGGGAGAAACGCTTCCGGGCCCCGCGCGTCTCCCTGCCCGACTGGGCGGAGGACGCGCCGGACCGCGCGCTGTTCGTGTCCAACGCGACGGGGACGTACGAGCTGTACGCATGGGACCGGGCGACCGGAGCGCAGCGCCAGGTGACCGACCGGCCGAACGGTACGACGGACGGGGTGCTCTCCCCGGACGGCCAGTGGATCTGGTGGTTCTCGGACACCGACGGCGACGAGTTCGGGGTGTGGAAGCGCCAGCCGTTCACCCCGGGCGACGGAGCGAAGGCGGCCAAGGGGGACGGAGCGGCCAGCGAGGCCAAGGAGGCCAGTGAGACCAGGGAGGCCAAGGAGGAGGGCGCGGCGGACGAGCCCGCGACGCCCGGCCTCGCCCCCTCCTACCCGGCCGGCCTGGCGCTCGGCCGCGACGGCACCGCGGTCGTCGGGCGGTCCACGGACGAGGACGGCTCCACCATCCACGTCGTACGGCCCGGGGCCGCGCCTCAGGAGATCTACCGCCACCGGGAGTCGGCCGGGGTGGGCGACCTGTCGTACGACGGGACGCTGGTCGCGGTCGAGCACACCGAGCACGGCGACGCCATGCACTCGGCCATCCGGGTCGTACGGCTGGACGGAACGCCCGTCGCGGAGCTGGACGACACCAAAGGCGGTACGGAGGAGCTGGGCCTGGCCGTCATGGGGTTCGCGCCGGTCGCCGGGGACAACCGGCTGCTGGTCGGGCACCAGCGGCGGGGCCGCTGGGAGCCCATGGTGTGGAACCCGGAGAGCGGCGTGGAGACGGCGCTGGCCATCGACCTGCCCGGTGACGTCGGCGCCGACTGGGTGCCGGACGGGACGGCGCTGCTGGTCGAGCACAGCTACCAGGCGCGCAGCGAGCTGTGGCGGTACGACCTCGCCTCCGGCGAGCTGACCCGCCTCGACACCCCGTCCGGCACCATCTCGGGGGCGACGGCGCGGCCGGACGGCACGGTCGAGTTCCTGTGGTCCTCGGCGGCCGAGCCGCCGCAGGTGCGGTCCACGAGCGGGCGGGTGGTGCTCGACCCGCCGGGGCCGCGGGCGCCCGGGTCGGTGCAGGTCACCGACGCCTGGGTGGAGGGGCCCGGCGGGCAGGTGCACGCCCTGGTGCACAAGCCCGCGGGCGAGGGCCCCTTCCCGACCGTCTTCGACATCCACGGCGGGCCGACCTGGCACGACAGCGACGCCTTCGCGGCGGGCCCGGCGGCCTGGGTGGACCACGGCTTCGCGGTCGTACGGGTCAACTACCGCGGCTCGACCGGGTACGGGCGGGCGTGGACGGACGCGCTGAAGCACCGCGTCGGGCTGATCGAGCTGGAGGACATCGCGGCCGTGCGCCATTGGGCGGTCGACTCGGGGCTCGCCGACCCCGAGCGGCTGGTGCTGGCCGGCGGCTCATGGGGCGGCTATCTGACGCTGCTGGGGCTCGGGACCCAGCCCGAGGCGTGGGCGCTGGGGCTCGCGGCGGTGCCGGTCGCGGACTACGTCACGGCGTACCACGACGAGATGGAGGCCCTGAAGGCGATGGACCGCACGCTGCTGGGCGGCACGCCGGAAGAGGTCCCCGAGCGTTTCGAGGCCTCCTCACCGATCACGTACGTGGACGCGGTACGCGCGCCGGTCTACATCTCGGCGGGGGTCAACGACCCGCGCTGCCCGATACGGCAGATCGAGAACTACGTGGAGCGGCTGGCCCGGCGCGACGCCCCGCACGAGGTGTACCGGTACGACGCGGGGCACGGCTCGCTGGTGGTCGAGGAGCGGATCAAGCAGTTGCGCTTGGAGATCGAGTTCGCTCAGCGTCATCTTCGGCCCCGGCCGGATCAGCGGCAGCCGGGGTCTCCGACGGGATGATCCCGAGCGCCAGGTCGCGCGCCGTCTCCGCCTCGCGGCGGAAGAGCCGGAACCACATGAACACGACGAAGCCCGCGAAGACGAACCACTCGCCGGTGTAGCCGAGGTTCTGGAACGCCTTGAGATCGAGCCCGGTGCCCTCCGCCACGGCCGGGGGCACCGGCTTCAGGGCGCCGGGGGCGGCGGTGGAGGTGATCCACGCGTCGTACACCCCGTACGGCACGAGGTTCACCAGCGAGGCCGCGCTGATCATGCCCAGCTGGCCGCGCGGCAGCCCGCCGCTCGCCTGCACCCCTTTGCTGCCCGCATGCTCGGACGCCTGCAGCGTCCCGGTCACGGTCACCTCGCCGGACGGGGGCGCGGGCACCTTGGCGGCGTCGGCCTTGTCGTCGGCGTCGCCGGGGAGCCAGCCCCGTACGACGGGCAGCGCCTTGCCCCCGTCCGTACGCAGCAGCGTGAGCACGTAGAAGCCGTCGCGGTCGCCCAGCCGCCGGTCCGGGACGAGCAGTTGGTGCGCGGCGTCATAGCGCCCTGTCGCGGTGGCCGGCCGCCCCACGGTCTGGTCGGTCACCGGCAGCAGCGAGCGCAGCGGCTCGGCGGTGTCTTCGGTGTCTGATGCCTTGTCCTGCTGCTTGTTGTGGGTCTCGACGCGCGCTTCGAAGCGGCTGAGCTGCCAGCTGCCCATGAACAGACAGACCGGGATGGCCAGCACGGTGAAGACGTTGATCACCCACCAGCGGGGCGTCAGCAGAAACCGATACACACCCCAACCGTACGGGCCCGGCGCCGCGAGCCCGGCGCCGGGGGGCGGGGGCGGGCCGGTGCGGGGGTGGGCGCCCGGGGGCGGGCCGGTGCGGTTTACGCGCCGGCCCGTGTGGCTCACGCGCCGGCCAGGACCCCCGTGCGGTAGATCGTCCCCGCGCACGCGCCGCTGAGCGTCACACTCGCCGCGGCCGGGTCGCCGGCCTCGGGCGTGTAGCTGAGCAGGACACTTCCGGCCGGCTGCTCACCGCCGTCACCGCCTCCGCCGCCGCTGCCGCTCCCCGAGCCGTCGCCCGGACCGTCCGAGGGCCCGCCGCCCGCCCCGTCGGCCGAGTCCGGCGTGGGGTCGGGGGTCGGCGTGGTGCTGGTGTTGGAGCAGCCGGAGGTGCCGCCGCCCGACTGCGGGATCCAGGCGAACTGCACCTCGTACGCCTGGCCGGGCTTCAGGATGAGCTGGCCCGGCGCGGTGGACGGGTCGGGCAGACCGGTGGCCGCGTCGCCGGAGGTGTGGTCCACGACGAAGATCCGGGAGCTGTCCGCGCCGCCGACCGCGCTCGGGCTGATGCCGCCGCCGCCCACGACCGTGCACGGGGTGCCGGAGATGTTCACGACCCGGAACGAGCCGTAGATCCGCCCTTCGGCGTCGGCCACCCCGGCCGTCCCGGAGGCGTTTCCGAGCTGGGGACGGGAACAGGTGGGCGAGGTGGCGTTCAGCGTGCTGGAGGGGTCGGGGGCCACGCCGCCCGAGTCCTCTTGCGGCTTCTTGGTCGGGTGGTCCTTCTTCCCGTCCTTGCCCTTGTCGCCCTTGTCCTCGCTCCCCTTGTCGGAGGGCGGGCTGGTCTCCTTCCCGCCGCTGCCCTCGCCGTGCTTGTCATGGTCGGGATCGGGCGTGCGCTGGCTGCTGCCGGCCATGGCCGGGCGGTCGTCCGAACCGCCGCTGCGGGCGACGTGGACCAGCGCGGGGAGCGCGGCCCCGCCGAGCACCACCGCCGCCACGGCGCCGACCAGCGCCTGGCGACGGCGCGTACGGCGGGCGGGCACGGCGCGGCGCAGGTGCTCCAGGGAGTCGGCAGACGGCTGCAGTTCGTCGACGGCGCTGTGCAGGAGGCGGCGCAGGGCGTCCTCGTTCATGACGTCCGGGCTGTTCCTGTCGTCGGCCGGGCTGTTCCTGTCGTCGGCCGGGCTGTTCCTGTCGTCGGCCGGGCTGTTGCTGTCGTCCGTACGGCTATCGCTGTCCGTACGGTCGCTGCCGCCCGTACGGTCACTGCCGTCCGGCTCGTGACCGGCCCGCCGGTCGGGGTTTCCCGAGGCCGGCTCGTATGTGTCGTCGTTCATGCCGGAGCCTCCATTGCGACGCGAAGCGCCGCGATGCCACGCGATCCGTACGCCTTGACCGAGCCGAGCGATATGCCGAGCGTCTCGGCGACCTGGGCCTCGGTCATATCCGCGAAGTAGCGCAGCACGAGGACCTCGCGCTGACGGCGCTGCAGCCCTCTCATTGCCTTGATCAACTGGTCCCGCTCAAGCTGCTCGTACGCCCCCTCCTCGGCGCTGGCCATATCGGGCATCGGCTTGGAGAGCAGCTTCAGCCCGAGGATGCGGCGGCGCAGCGCCGAACGCGAGAGGTTGACGACCGTCTGCCGCAGATAGGCGAGCGTCTTCTCCGGGTCACGGACCCGGCGCCGCGCGGAGTGCACGCGGATGAACGCCTCCTGGACGACATCCTCGCAGGACGCGGTGTCGTCGAGAAGCAGCGCGGCAAGACCGAGCAGCGATCGGTAGTGCGCGCGGTAGGTCTCGGTGAGGTGATCGACTGTGGTGCCCGCTGCCATCGCGTCGTCAGCGTCCTCGCGCCCTGCCGATGACATCTGCGGCGCGGGGCGAGTGGTCGACCATGGCGCGATCACCGGCATGCCGCCAGGGGTGCGGGGACGCCGGGGCCGCACTGCCGTGCTGCCGCGCCCAGGAACCGTTGCGATGCCGAATACCTCTGCTGCCACGCCAGTTGGACACGCTGCCCCCTGTCAGGGTTGTACGCGTGAGGCAACGCTTTTGACGAAGCAACGAATGCCCCCATACATACCAACCCGTCCCCAAATGCCCCGGTTTGCCCAACGCCCACTGACGGGCGGCTGGAAAGACGCTCCCCGCCCGCTGACGGTTGCAGCAGGCGGGGAGGGAATCTTATCCGTAGATCTTTGCCCTGGTTTGAGCCCGGTTCAAGTGGTCCAGGCCATTGTTCGGGTCACAGAAGGCTCACAGTTTGACCGTAAGCCAACCGTCAGACCGCCAACCGCCAGATCGCCAGATCGTCAGACCGACAGCTCCGCCGCGACGAGCTCCGCGATCTGCGCGGTGTTGAGCGCCGCGCCCTTGCGCAGATTGTCGCCGCAGACGAACAGCTCGAGCGCCCTGGGGTCGTCGAGCGAACGCCGGACCCGGCCCACCCAGGTCGGGTCGGTGCCCACAACATCGGCCGGGGTGGGGAACTCCCCCTCCGCCGGGTTGTCGCAGAGCACCACACCGGGGGCGGCCGCCAGGATCTCGTGCGCCTGGGCCACGGTCACCTTGTTCTCGAACCGGGCGTGCACAGCCAGCGAGTGGGTGGTGATCACGGGTACGCGGACACAGGTCGCGGTGACCCGCAGCTCCGGCAGGCCCAGGATCTTGCGGGACTCGTTGCGCACCTTGAGCTCTTCCGAGGACCAGCCGTCCTCCTTGAGCGAGCCCGCGAACGGCACCACGTTGAGCGCCATCGGCCCGGGGAACGGCCCGGTGTCGCCGATCGCCCGCCGTACGTCGCCCGGCTGGGTGCCCAGCTCCGTACCGGCGACGAGGGCAAGCTGCTCGCGGAGGGTGTCGACGCCCTCCTTGCCCGCCCCGGAGACCGCCTGGTACGAGGAGACGATCAGCTCCTGGAGCCCGAACTCCGCGTGCAGCGCACCCATCGCGACGATCATCGAGAGGGTGGTGCAGTTGGGGTTGGCGATGATGCCGCGCGGGCGGAGACGGGCCGCGTGAGCGTTCACCTCCGGGACCACCAGCGGCACGTCCGGGTCCATCCGGAAGGCTCCGGAGTTGTCGACGACGACCGCACCCTTGCCGGCCGCGATCGGCGCCCACTGCGCGGAGACCTCGTCCGGCACATCGAACATCGCGATGTCGACGCCGTCGAAGGCCTCCTCGCTCAGCGCGACGACCTCGACCTGCTCGCCCCGTACGGACAGCTTCCGGCCGGCCGAGCGCGGCGAGGCGATCAGCCGGATCTCGCCCCAGATGTCCGCCCGCTCGGAGAGGATCGAGAGCATGACGGTGCCGACGGCTCCGGTCGCGCCGACGACGGCGAGCGTCGGCCTCCGGCCGACGGCACCGCCGTGGCCGGTCATCGGCCGGTCCCTCCGTAGACGACGGCTTCCACGCTGTCGCTGTCCAAGCCGAAGGCGGTGTGGACAGCCCGGACCGCTTCCTTCACATCGTCGGCGCGGGTGACGACCGAGATACGGATCTCGGAGGTCGAGATCAACTCGATGTTGACCCCGGCGTTGGACAGCGCCTCGAAGAAGGTCGCGGTCACGCCCGGGTTCGTCCGCATACCGGCGCCGACCAGCGAGATCTTGGCGATCTGGTCGTCGTAGCGCAGCGAGTCGAAGCCGATCGTCGGCTGCGCCTTGGTCAGCGCCCCCATGGCCTTGTGGCCGTCGGTCTTCGGGAGGGTGAAGGAGATGTCGGTCAGGCCGGTCGCCGCGGCGGAGACGTTCTGCACCACCATGTCGATGTTGAGCTCGGCGTCCGAGATCGTACGGAAGATGGCCGCGGCCTCACCAGGCTTGTCCGGCACTCCGACGACCGTGATCTTGGCCTCGGAGGTGTCGTGGGCAACACCCGAGATGATCGCCTGCTCCATCGGCTGGTCCCCTTGCGGTTCGTTGCTGACCCACGTGCCTCTGAGCCCGGAGAAGGACGAGCGGACGTGGATCGGGATGTTGTAACGGCGGGCGTACTCCACACAGCGGTGGAGCAGCACCTTGGAGCCAGAACTGGCCAGTTCCAGCATGTCCTCAAACGAGATCCAGTCAATCTTTCGGGCCTTCTTCACGACCCGTGGGTCGGCGGTGAACACACCGTCGACATCCGTGTAGATCTCGCAGACCTCGGCCTCGAGGGCGGCCGCGAGAGCGACGGCGGTGGTGTCGGAGCCGCCACGGCCCAGGGTGGTGATGTCCTTCTTGTCCTGGGACACGCCCTGGAAGCCCGCGACGATCGCGATATTGCCCGCGTCGATCGACTGCCGGATACGTCCGGGGGTGACGTCGATGATCCGCGCCTTGTTGTGGACCGAGTCGGTGATGACACCGGCCTGGCTGCCGGTGAACGACTGCGCCTCGTGGCCGAGGTTTTTGATCGCCATCGCCAGCAGGGCCATGGAGATCCGCTCTCCGGCTGTCAGCAGCATGTCGAACTCACGCCCCGACGGAATCGGGGACACCTGCTCGGCGAGGTCGATCAGCTCGTCCGTCGTGTCGCCCATCGCGGAAACCACGACGACCACCTGGTGGCCGTTCTTCTTGGCTTCGACGATTCGCTTGGCAACCCGCTTGATGCCCTCGGCATCGGCAACGGAAGAGCCTCCGTACTTCTGCACGACAAGGCCCACGTGCGCTCCCTGGCTCTCAGTAATGCGGTCGGCTCAGTCTAACGAGTGGCCGGAAATTACCCCGCCAATATCACATTGCGAGACACATGACTCACCTTGTGATCAGGCGTCCAGATATTTCCGCTTCTTCCCTGGCACCACCCGCTCAGCGACCAACCCTGCCCGCTCCGCACCGAAGCACACGGAAAGGTAACCCAGGTCACACCTTCGAGGCTGAGCTCGATCTCGGGACTGCGTCTCGACTGCGCCTCAGGACTGCACCTCGGGACTGCACCTCAGGACTGCGCGGACCGGATACCGAGCGGGGCAGCGATCTCCGCCGCCATGACCCGTCCCGCCTCCTCCGCAAGCTGCTCGTCGCCGCCCGCGTTGCTGTCGGTGTCCAGGCCGTCCAGCTCGTCCAGCGGGCTGTCCAGCCGTACGTGGGCGACCAGCGACTGCAGCGCACGCAGGGCGGCGGAGGCGGTCGTACCCCAGTTGGACAGGTACGAGAACTGCCACCACCACATCGCCTCGCTGATCCGGCCGTCGCGGTAGTGGGCCATGCCGTGCCGCAGGTCGGTGATGATGTCGGCCAGGTCGTCGGAGATCCGGCAGGCGACGGGCTGGCTGCGCGGCACATACGGGTCGAAGACCTCGGAGTAGACGTCCACCGGGTCGAGCAGCCGGGCGAAGCGCTCGCGCAGCTCGTCGACGTCCGGCTCGGGGCCGACATCCGGCTCGTACCGCTCGTCGGGGACGAAGTCCTCATGCGCGCCCAGCCGGCCGCCCGCGAGGAGCAGCTGGGAGACCTCGAGCAGGAGGAACGGCACAGCGCTGTCCGGTTCGTCGCCCTTCGCCACTTCGGTGACCGCGACGATGAAACTCTCGATCTGATCGGAGATCTGGACCGCGAAGTCGTCCGGATCGGGGTGGGCGGCGTGCAGCGTTGCGTCAGACATCGAGAAGTCTTCTCCCTTCGAAGGCACGCCCCAGCGTGACCTCGTCGGCGTACTCCAGGTCCCCCCCGACTGGGAGACCGCTAGCCAGCCGGGTCACCTTCAGACCCATGGGCTTGACCATGCGCGCCAGGTAGGTGGCGGTGGCCTCGCCCTCCAGGTTCGGATCGGTGGCCAAGATCAGCTCCGTGACCGTACCGTCCGCGAGCCGCGCCAGCAGCTCCCGGATCCGCAGATCGTCCGGGCCCACACCCTCGATCGGGCTGATCGCGCCGCCGAGCACGTGGTAACGGCCGCGGAACTCACGGGTGCGCTCGATCGCCACGACGTCCTTGGGCTCCTCGACCACACAGATGACGGCCGGGTCGCGGCGCGGGTCCTGGCACACCCGGCACTGCTCGGCCTCGGCGACGTTCCCGCACACCGCGCAGAACCGCACCTTGTCCTTGACCTCGGTCAGCGCATGCGCGAGGCGGCGGACATCGGCGGGCTCGGCCTGCAGGATGTGGAAGGCGATGCGCTGCGCGCTCTTGGGACCGACGCCGGGCAGCCTGCCCAATTCGTCGATGAGGTCCTGGACCACGCCTTCGTACACGCCGCTTCCAATCTCGCGCTGACGCGCGGTGGCTTCTCTTCTTACAGACTTCGGTATAAGGCCCGGGTCAGGGCCCTGCACAGACCCTGGACAGACCGGCTACTGCGGAACGGACGGAACGGAAGGCCACGCTCAGAACGGCAGACCCGGCATACCGCCGAGGCCCTGGGCGAGCGGACCGAGCTTCTGCTGCTGCAGCTGCTGCGCGGCGTTGTTCGCATCGCGCACGGCCGCGACGACGAGGTCCGCGAGGGTCTCGGTGTCCTCCGGGTCCACCGCCTTCGGATCGATCACCAGGCCCTGAAGCTCACCGGCGCCGGTCACGGTCGCCTTCACCAAGCCGCCGCCGGCCGAGCCTTCGACAGGGGTCCTGGCCAGTTCCTCCTGCGCCGCGGCAAGGTCCTGCTGCATCTTCTGGGCCTGCTGAAGCAGCTGCTGCATATTGGGCTGGCCACCACCGGGGATCACGAGCTCACTCCTGCGCTGTCGACAGAGTTCTTCTTTCCGATAGCCCGAGCCTACGTGCTCACGGGGCGCCCCGCCCTACGCCGTAGGAAGGAGGGCGAACGGCCCCGGAGTACTCAACTCAGGCGCCGCACAGGGCGAGCGATACGCGCAGGATCCCCACCCGTACGCGGCTCGTCCCCTGCTGCTCCCTTCCTCGCCCCTTCCTCGTCCCCTCCCCGTCCCCTCCCCGTTCCTACTCGTTCGCGACTTCTTCAATGACCGTCGCGCCGAGCTCGCGCACGATCAGGTCATGGCCGCTGAGCGCGTTCTCGTCGAGGTCCGGGTCGTCCTCGGCAGGCATGTCGTCCTCGGGCGCGACCGGCGGGGGCTCCGGATCCCGGTACGCCGACGACTGCGCGGCCGGACCCGCCGATTCGGCCGCCGCCCCGGCGGGGGACGACGACGGACCGGGCGCGGCGGGCGCCGCGGCGGACGCCTGGGCCTGCGGCCGGGGGGCGGGCTGCCGCGGCGGGGCCGCCGGGGCGCCACCGCCCCCGAAGCCACCCCCGCCACCGCCGCCGCCGCCGAAGCCGGAGCCGCCGGAGCCGGAGCCGCTGAAGCCCCCGGAGCCGCCGGGTCCACCGGCACCGCCGAAGCCACCGCCTCCCGCACCGCCGGGCCCGCCCTGCTGCCCGGCGCCGCCCGATGGATCGACGATCGCCTCGATCCGCCACTGCACGCCGATCGCGTCACTGAGCGCCTGGCGCAGCACGTCCTCGCTGCCACCGCTGACGAAGCTGTCGCGCGCGCCGGCGTTGGAGAAGCCGAGCTGGAGGGTGGTGCCGTCGAAGCCGGTGACGGTCGCGTTCTGACTCAGCAGGATCCAGGTGAAGCGGCGGCGGTTCTTGACCGCCTCCAGGATGTCCGGCCACATCTGCCGCACCTGCATGGCGCCCTGCGCCATGCCCGGCGCGGACGCGGGGGGCGCACTGGCAGAACCGGGGGAGGGTGCGGAAGGCGCGGAAGGCCCAGAAGAGCCCGAAGCACCAGAAGCACCACCCGAAGGCGCCCCACCCTGCCCCGGAGCGGCGGCGGACGGCCAGCCACCGGGCTGCCGCCCCGCGCCCTGGGCGCCGGAACCGGGGGCCGCGGCGCTAGGCCAGGCCCCGGGCCGCGAAGCGGCCGAGGCAGGGCCATCCGTACCGCCGCCCTCCGCCTGCCCTCCGGCGGAACCACCAGCGGCAGGACCACCAGCCGCAGAACCGCCCGCAGCCGCACCACCAGTGGCCGCACCGGGCCAGGCACCGGGGCGCTGACCACCGCCGTTCGCCCCCGCGGGCTGGGCGCCCCCGGGCCAAGCTCCGGGCTGCTGTCCCCCACCCCCGGCGTCGGCCGGAGCCACACCCGCACCACCGCCACCAGCAGAACCACCAGCCGCCGGACCACCCGCACCGGGCCCCGCCGCGGCCGGACCCCCGCCCTGTCCGGACCCAGCCCCGCCCCCGGCCCCACCCCGGCCGGTCACCGCCGCCCGCGCGGCCGCCGGGCCGGAGGGGCCTGCGGCCGGGGCGTGCGCGTCGGGCCCCGGTACGTACCCCATGGCGGGCCCTTGGCTCTCCGCCCCACCGGGGCCTCCGGGCAGACCGCCGGCCCCCGCCCCGGGGAAACCTCCACCCAGACCGCCCGCCAGAGCCCCCCGTTCCAGCTTCTCCAGCCGCGCCTGCATCGACCGCTCGTCCCCGAACGCCGCGGGCAGCAGCACCCGCGCGCAGATCAGCTCCAGCTGCAGCCGCGGCGAGGTGGCACCGCGCATCTCGGTCAGGCCCTCGTTGACCAGGTCGGCGGCGCGGCTGAGCTCGGCGGCGCCGAAGACGGACGCCTGGGCCTGCATCCGCTCGACGACATCGGCCGGGGCGTCGATGAGCCCCTTCTCCGCCGCGTCCGGCACGGCGGCGAGAATCACCAGGTCACGCAGACGCTCCAGCAGATCGGCGACAAAGCGCCGGGGGTCGTTGCCCCCCTCGATCACACGGTTGACGACCTCGAACGCGGCCGCACCATCGCTCGCCGCGAAGGCGTCCACGATCGCGTCGAGCAGCGAGCCGTCCGTATAGCCGAGCAGCGACGTCGCCATGGCATACGTCACACCATCCTCGCCCGCACCCGCGAGCAGCTGGTCCATGACCGACATGGAATCCCGGACCGACCCCGCCCCGGCCCGCACCACCAGCGGCAGCACCCCGTCCTCGACCGGGATCGCCTCTCGCCCGCAGACCTCCGCCAGATAGTCGCGCAGCGTCCCGGGAGGCACCAGCCGGAAGGGGTAGTGGTGCGTACGCGACCGGATGGTGCCGATGACCTTCTCGGGCTCCGTGGTCGCGAAGATGAACTTCAAATGCTCCGGAGGCTCCTCGACCACCTTCAGCAGGGCGTTGAACCCCGCCGAGGTGACCATGTGCGCCTCGTCGATGATGTAGATCTTGTACCGGCTCGACGCCGGCCCGAAGAACGCCTTCTCCCGCAGCTCACGCGCGTCGTCCACGCCTCCGTGAGACGCGGCGTCGATCTCGATGACATCGATCGAGCCCGGCCCGTTCCGCGCGAGGTCCTGGCAGGACTGGCACTCCCCGCACGGCGCCGGGGTCGGCCCCTTCTCACAGTTCAGACAGCGAGCCAGGATGCGCGCGCTGGTCGTCTTGCCACAGCCGCGCGGACCGCTGAAGAGGTACGCGTGATTGACCCGGTTGTTACGCAGCGCCTGCTGCAGCGGGCCGGTGACATGCTCCTGGCCGATGACCTCGGCGAAGGTCTCGGGGCGGTAGCGGCGGTACAGCGCGAGGGACGACACGCTTACGACGATATCGGTGCCCACCGACATCCGAAGCCGCCCCGCACCCCCTCACCCCCGCCCTCCCCACAACGCAAGGGCCCCCCACGTACCCGCCAGAGCCCACTTACCCTTGCTGCCTTCCGGCCCTGGGGGAGTTCGGTGAGATAGCGCCACGTGAGGGGCTGGCCCCCACCCTAGCGGATGGAGGCCGGTGGGAACGAGTTCGCATCCACTGCTTCTGGTCTTGTATTGTTTCCCGCGGAGGATTCGCCTAGAGGCCTAGGGCGCACGCTTGGAAAGCGTGTTGGGGGCAACCCCTCACGAGTTCGAATCTCGTATCCTCCGCACCCGCCCAGCAGGGCAGCCGAGGGCCCCGACCGATCATGGTCGGGGCCCTCGTCGTTGGTCCGTCTCAGCGCAGCCGACCTGTTGCGCCGGCTTCCGCAGCCCGGCGAAGTGCCGTGATCGCGTCGACCACGACTTCCGGGACACCGGGTCAGGCGTCGTTTAGGCGGGTCAACGGGGTGGATGGCGCCAATCAACCAGTGATTCCCCAGTCGAGGGCTCGGGTTCGGCTACGCCTCACAGGTCACTGCCCGGTGAGGCCCAATTGTTCGGCGGCCAGAGGGGAGAACGTCATGGGGCCGGCCCAGCCTTGTTGGATGCGGGCTATCTGGGACGGTAGTGGTGGAAGCCGGCTGGAGTACCACCACGCCCGCCAACCGCACCGTGGGCCGGTCCTTCTCCTCGGGCAGACAGCCGTCGCCAGGGAAGCTCACCGCCTTGGCCAGCCGCTCGATCTCCCGCAGATAATCGAGTTCGGAGAGTTCAGGTCGAGGCACGCGAGGCAGTTCGGCACCCGTGCAGCCTTACGTGGAACCGGTTATCCGACGGCCCCGGAATCCAGCGTGGAGGATGCAGGCCGCGTGCTGGGCCAGGGAATACTTGCTCAGCCTGCACACGTCACCTATGCCGGAGCGTGACCACCGCTGCCACGAGCAGGACCGCGAGCACGATGGCATACCAGATGAAGAATTGCGGGGCACGGTTCGCGGCCTCCACCGCTCGGACCGCCGCGCCGATGACCTCTCCGTGTGCGATGTTCATCGAGATCGCCTTCTTCTGGGAAAGCGGACCGGTCTAAGTACTCTCACCACCGGGAACGGCGTGATTCGTCTGCTCTCCCTCGTTTCATTGAACACCCCGAGCCGCGCATCGTCAGGGGCGAGCCGCGCCGACATCGTGCGGGCCGCGGAAGGTGGCCCGGTAGGCGCTCGGGGAAGTCCCCAGGGCGGACTGGAAGTGCTGTCGCAGGTTGGCCGCCGTGCCGAGGCCGGCCTGGGCCGCCACCTGGTCCACCGGCAGGTCCGACTCCTCCAGTAGTTCCCTGGCGCGTTCGACGCGCTGCTGGGTCAGCCATGTCATCGGTGTCGTGCCGACCTCGTCGCGGAAGCGCCGATTGAAGTTCCTGATGCTCATGGCCTGCTGCGACGCCAGGTCGCCCAGCGTGAGGGGCTCGTGCAGCCGCTGTAGGGCCCAGTGGCGGGCAGCCGCGGTGGAGGCGGAGGACGGGTCCGGTACGGGGTGGCGTACGTACTGCGCCTGGCCGCCCTCCCGGTGCGGCGGCACGACGGTGCGGCGGGCGACGTCGCCCGCGACCGCTGTCCCGTAGTCGCTCCGGATCATATGAAGGCACAGGTCGATCCCGGAGGCGCAGCCCGCCGAGGTCAGGACGTCGTCGCCGTCGGTGTAGAGCACATCCGCGTCCACCTCGACTCCCGGGAACAGGCGCGCGAACTGCTCGGTGTAGCGCCAGTGCGTGGTGGCCGCCCGGCCGTCGAGGAGGCCGGCCGAGGCGAGTACGAAGGCACCCGTGCAGATCGAGGCCATGCGGGTGCCGGGGCGGATCCGGGTGAACGCCTCGGCGAGCGGCGTCGGCAGCCGCGGATCCGTCTGCTCGTAGTCCTCGTACGAGGACAAAACGATCACCGTGTCGGCTTCGGCCAGCGCCTCGGGGCCGTGGGGCACATTGACGGTGAAGTCTCCGTCCGTCCGTACCGCTTCTGCCCGCAGCGCGCAGGTGGCGACCTCGTAGAGCGGCTTCCCGTCGGCCGAGGCGCCCTTTCTGGCCTGTCCGAACAGCTGGTGCACGATGCCCAGCTCGATCGGGAGCATCTTCTGGCGGGCGAAGACGGCGACGTGATGGCGGGTGGGATGGATGAAGACAGCCATGGCCATATTCTTGCGTGACTGGGCCATCTGGCCACTCGTCGCCCCGCTGAGGTGCGCACAGTCTGGAGAACATGGCTCAGCGGACACAGACCCCACCGGCCGTTCCACAGCCCACGTCATGGCGCCGCCCGCGCCGCCCGCGCCGCCCGCACCACGCCTGGATCATCGCCATCGTCGCGGGCGCGGCCATCGTGACGGCCGGCGCCTTCACCACCGTGCCCGGCCTGCTGGTCACCCCGCTGCACGACCAGTACGCCTGGGACCGCGGCCACATCGCGCTCGCCGCCTCGGTCAACATGATCTTCTTCGGCCTCACCGCACCCTTCGCGGCCGCGCTGATGGACCGCGTCGGCATCCGCCGGGCCGCCGCCGGCGCCATCCTGCTCATCGCCACCGGTGCCCTGCTCACCAACGTGATGACCTCGGCCTGGCACCTCGTCGTGTACTGGGGCGTGCTGATCGGCCTCGGCAGCGGTTGCCTCACGATGACCTTCGCGGCACAGATCACCGGCCGCTGGTTCGAGCGGCGGCGCGGTCTGGTCACCGGCGCGCTCAGTGCCTCGAGCCACCTGGGCCAGCTGCTCTTCCTGCCCCTGCTCGCCTGGGCGGTCGACCGCTACGGCTGGCGGCCTCCTGTGGTGACCCTGGCGCTGGTGGCTCTGGCGGTGTCCGCGCTGGTGTGGCTGCTGCTGCGCGACCACCCCGCCGACATCGGCGGGGCGCCCTACGGGGCCAAAGAGTTCGTCGCCAAACCCGCTCCGGCGACCGGGGCGGCGCGCCGGGCGGTGACGGTCCTCCGCAACGCCTCGCGGACCGGGACGTTCTGGCTGCTCGCAGGCATGTTCATCATCTGCGGCGCTTCCACCAACGGCATCATGTGGAGCAACTGGGTCCCCGCCGCCCACGACCACGGCATGCACGCCACCATGGCCGCGTCCCTGCTGTCGCTGATCGGTGTCTTCTCATCCCTGGGGGCGCTCGCGTCCGGCTGGCTCACCGACCGCTTCGATCCCCGCCGCCTCCTGTGCCTGTGCTTCGCCGTCCGCGCGCTCACCCTCTTGGCGCTGCCCGTGGTCCTCTCCTCGACGGTCCGTCCCTCCTTGATCGCCTTCGTGGTCGTCTACGGACTCGCCGACGTCGCGACCGTCCCTCCGGTGATCGCCCTCAGCCAACGCGTCTACGGCAACGACGGCCCCATCGTTTTCGGCTGGGCCAACTCTGCCCATCAGCTGGGCGCAAGCGCCTCGGCCTTCCTCGGAGCCACGGCCCGCGACGTGTTCGGCGCGTATGACGTGGTGTGGATCGCGCTGAGTGCGGTCTGCGTCGTCGCGGCCCTGCTGGCCATGGTCGTAGCACCGAAGGGATCGGGCATGACGAGTCCTGAAGCGCGTTACGAGTCCTGAAGGGCGGCCAGGGAGCACCGGCGGCGAGTACCGGCCGCAGCGCGGCCACGGTTGTCAGCGCGCAGGCGGACCAGGTCGCGGGTCAGGTCCCGATCGGCGGCTCGGCCGGCGCCATGACCGCGATCGTGCCCTGCGCCACCGCGCACAGGGTCGCCGTGCCCTCGCCGTCCACGGTGGACAGGTCGCAGCGGCAGACGACACGAGTGCGGCCGGCCCGTACGACCCGTGCCTCGGCCCGCAGCAGCACTCCGGCGGCGGGGCGCAGGTAGTCGATGGTGAATCCGGCGGTGAGCAGCCGGGCGCCGGCCACTGTGCCCGCGGCGAAGGTCAGGGCGTTGTCCGCGGCGTAGCCGAGTACGCCGCCGTGCAGGAAGCCGTGCTGCTGGCGCAGGTCGTCGCGGATGTCCACTTCGAGGGTCGCCGCGCCCTCGCCGAAGGCGACCAGACGGGCGCCGAGCAGGTTGCTGAAGGGCTGGGCGGCCAGCAGCTTCTGCGCGACCGACAAGTCCAGGATCTCGTCCATGCCACCTCACTTCACTGGTGAAGTGACCCTGCCGCGCGGTTCCCGCGTCTGTCAAGATCGGCCCCATGCCCGAGCCCGAACCCGAACCCGAGACCACGCCCCCGCCCGCATCCGACCAGCGCCTGTTCTTTCTGCTGCAGCGGGCGGCGCACCAGCTGCGTACGGTCGCGGACCGGCGCTGTCTGGCCGCCGCCGGGGTCACCACGGCGCAGCTCGGTGCGCTGTTCGCCGTACGCGATCAGCCGGGCATCACCCAGCGGGAGCTCGCGCACGCCCTGGGGCTGCGCGAATCCGGCGTCACCGCGCTCGTCGCGCGGCTCGCCAAGGCCGACCTCGTCGCCAGGCGGCCGCACCCGCGCGAGCATCGCGCCGTGGTGCTGGAGCTGACCGACGGCGGGGCCGCGGCCCTCCGCGCCGCCCAGCCCGAAATCGAGCGGTTCAACGGCGAGTTGCGGGCCCTGCTCGGCGATCAGGGATTCGCCCGGACCGCTGCCGCGCTGCACGCGCTCGCCCACTGGGAGTCCTGACCACCCGAGGGTCCGGGGCCCGAGGCCGTCAGAGGAGGGGAACCGCGACGCCGTTGAACGTCGTCTCCGGTGTCTGGGGAGAGGTGAAGCGGGCGTTGACGAGATAGAGGCGGTCGGCCCAGCGGGCCACGGTGGTGGGGACGTCGAAGCGGGGGTCGGTGACCGTACGGCGCAAGGTCGCGGCGGGGGCCTTGGCGTCGAGGTCGTAGACGCTGATCAGATTCAGCCGGTTCTGTACCACGTACAGCGTGCGGCCGATACGGAGGAGGCCGTCGCCGTTCGCGACGTCGGCCGCGCCGGAGAGCGCGATCTCGGTGGCGTGGCCGCTGGCCAGATCCACGTGGTACAGCCTGCCGGGCGAGCTGCTGACGACGATCAGCCCTCGGCCGTCCGGGGTGCCCACGATGCCGTTGGCGTTGTTGACGTTGGGCGTCTGTACCCAGTCGCCGGTCAGGGGCAGGCGGCGGACCTCTCCGGCGCGGCCGCGCGGTACGCCGTACAGCACGGCGTCGCGCGAGTCGGTGAACCAGGCGCGGTCGCCGAGCAGAATCACGTCGTTGATGAAGTGGCCGGTCGCGTCGGTCAGTTGGTACGTGGTCACCAGCTCGCCGGTGTGCGAGTCGACGATCCGCGCCGACCCTCCACCGCCTCCCGAGACGTACAGCAGACCGTCCTCGTCCAGCTTGAGCCCGACGGCCACCGTGCCCGTGGCGCCCTCGTGGACGACTCTGCCCTCACCGGTACGCAGATCGGTGCGGTAGACGGCGCCGTTGGCGCGTGAGCCCATGTAGGCGTACGGCCTGCGGCCGATGGTGATCCCCTCGGGCATGAAGCCGTCGGGGAGCGGGAACTCGGTCGGCCACGCGGCCGGGGCGGAAGAGGCGGCGTGCGCCGCGCCGACGCCGACCGCCGTCGTCGTCGTCGCGAGCGCGGTGACGGCGGCGCCGCGGAGAAGGGTGCGGCGGGACGGCTGGGGGTGGTTCCAGGTCATGGTTCGGGCCTCCGTGAAGGGTGGGGGCATCAGTGACTCGTCAGCGTCAGTGACTCCCTGCACTCTGTGCACTTCGAGCGCTCTGCCTCAACGCCGTTTCAGGTCACCTCGTGCGTAAGATCGGGTGAATCAGCAGGGCGACGGACGGGCGAACGGAGGGTGGCCGAAAGCCATGGGCACGGGCGAGGGCGGGCACAGCGGACCCGCCGACAAGCTCGGGCGGCCGACGTCGCGGGATGTCGCCCGGCTCGCCGGGGTGTCCCATACCGCCGTCTCCTTCGTGTTCAACGACCGGGCCGAGGGGAACCTCTCGGCCGCCACCCAGGAGCGCATCCGCCAGGCCGCCGCCCGGCTCGGCTACCGCCCCGACCCCGTCGCGCGCGGTCTGCGGCGCCGCCGCACCGCGGTGATCGGGCTGGTCACGGACGAGATCGCCTCGTCGCCGTTCGCGGGGCGGCTGCTGCGCGGGGCCATGGAGACCGCCTGGGACAGTGGGCATCTCGTTCTCACCGTCGACTCCGGCGGCGATCCGGCCAAGGAGGACGCGGCGGTCGCCGAGCTCCTGGACCGGCGGGTGGACGGGATCATCTACGCGGCCATGTCGCTGCGCCGGGTCCGCGTCCCCGAGGGCCTGCACCGCACGCGCTCCGTCCTCGCCAACTGTCTGGCCGAGGACGACTCCCTGCCGGCCGTCATCCCCGCCGAGCGCGCCGGGGGCCGTACGGCGGCCCGGCTCCTGCTGGACGAGGGGCACCGCAGGGTCGCGATGGTCGGCGGCCAGGACGACATGGCGTCGGTCGAGCGGCTGCGCGGCTTCCGTGACGCCGTGCGCGCCAAGGGGATCATCGTCCCCAAGGAGTGGGTCCTACGCACCGGAGGCGAGATCTCCGGCGGGTACGAGGGCGCGCTGCGGGTGCTCGACGGGGTGCCCGCCGATCGCCGCCCCACCGGCGTCTTCTGCTACAACGACCGGGTCGCGGCGGGCGTTCTGCACGCCGCCGCCCGGCTGGGGATCGCCGTCCCCGGCGACCTGTCGGTGGTCGGCTACGACGACCAGGAGCACATGGCCGAGTTCCTGGCGCCGCCCCTCACCACGGTCGCGCTGCCGCACCGGGCGATGGGCGAGGCCGTCGCCCGGCTGCTGCTGGAGGCCATCGAGACCGGGCGGACACCGCTGGCCACCACCCGGCGCCTCGCCGGCCCGGTGATCAGCCGTGCGTCGGTGGGACCAGCTCCCACCCCGTGACGGCGACCACGGACCCCGCCACGACGAGTTCGCGCACATCGTCCGGGCGCCGGTAGACGCGCTCGGTGACCGTGACCCGGTCGTCGACGAACAGCTCGAACAGCGAACCGTCGACGAGCACGCGCACCTCCCTCCCCGGCACCCGCACCACGATCGGCCCCGACCCCCGGGCCCCGGTGCCGGGCGTCCGGGGCCAGTCACCGCGGTCCAGCGTCACGGTGCCCTCATCCGGGTCCAGCCGCACCGTCAGCCGCGCACCCGAGGCGGACCGCAGCAGACTCACGGTCGTCAGGCCGCGGGCCGTGACGGTCAGGTCGTACGCCTCCGGGAGCGGAACCCGGCCCGGTGCGGTGACAAACGGTTCATTGACAAACGATTCAGTGACGAACGGTTCGGTCGCGCGCAGCAGTTCGAGCTCCGGGGCCGGTACGACGCGCAGCGCGCCGTCCGGGTGTACGTCAACGACCCTCGGCGCGGTGAGCACACCGGCCCACCCGGCGCGCTCGACCTCGCCGCGCTCACGGGCCTCCCAGGACCAGCCCCACATCAGGGTCCGGTCCGCCTCCTGGAGCACAGCGGGCGCGTAGAAGTCCCGCCCGTGGTCGAGCCGCCCGCCGGTGCGCGCCTCGAAGCGCAGACCGCCTTGGCCGTCCGTGCACAGACGTCCCGTCAGGTAACCGGTGGCGCACGGCTCTCCGTCCCACAGCGACACCGCCAGCACCCAGTCCCCGCCCGCCGTCGCGGATATCTGCGGGCATTCCCAGCCGACCGCTCGGTCGCCGAACGCTTCCGCGGCAACCGGCCCTGTGCCATCCACGAGCACACCGGCGAACCGCCAGTCGGCCAGGTCGTCGCAGTCGTAGAGCAGCACCGACGGGGTCCCGTCGGCGTGGCCCGCGCCGACCAGCGCCCACCGGCGCCCGCCGCACCGGAAGACGAACGGGTCGCGGAACATCACCACGTCCAGGCCGGCGGGTGGCCCGGTCACCACGGGGGTGGGCGACGGCTTCCACTCGGCCAGCGCGTCGTCGTCCGGGTCGGCCGCCCGCGCCAGGCAGATGGTGCCGAGCCCGGTGTGGTGGCGGTCGACGCCGGTGTACACGGCCGTGGGCACACCGTCGTCGTCGACCACGCACCCGGACCAGCAGCCCGCCTCGTCCGGGCCGCCAGGGGTGGGGGCGAGGGCGATCGGATGGTGCTCCCAGCGGACCAGATCGGGGCTGGAGACATGGCCCCAGTGGACGTTGGCGTGGATCGGGGCGTCGGGGTTGTGCTGGTAGAAGAGGTGGTGGCGGCCTCGCCAGCGAAAGGGACCGTTGGGGTCATTGATCCAGTTGGCGGGCGGACGGACCCTGAAGCGCGGAGCGTCCGGGTCCGGGGACTGAGCGGTGGGGCTCAACGGTTGACTCCTGCGGAGGTGATGCCCTCGCGAAGAGGGCGCTGGCCGACGATGAACACGGCGACGGCGGGGATCATGGAGAGGACGACACCGGCGAGCACCACCGAGACGGAGCCGGTGCCGAGGTTGCCCTGGAGCGAGACCAAGCCCAGCGGCAGGGTGTAGTTCTGGCCTGAGGTCTCGAGGATCAGCGGCCGGAAGAACTCGTTCCAGTGGTAGTTGAAGGCCAGCACGCCGACGATCGCGAGGCCGGGGGCGGCCAGCGGGGCGTACACCGACCGGAAGATCCGCCACGGGCCGCAGCCGTCCAGCATCGCGGCCTCGCCCAGGTCCTTCGGCATCCCCAGGAAGTACTGCCGCATCAGGAAGGTCCCGAAGGCGGTCGGAAAGGCCGGAATGATCAGGCCGAGGAGGGTGTCGGTCAGGCCCATCGACTTGAGCACCAGGAACACCGGCACGATGGTGACCTGGAGCGGCACCATCATGGTCGCCAGCACCAGTCCGAACAGCGGCTTCTTGAAACGGAATTCCAGGCGCGCGAACGCATACCCCGCCAGGCCCGCCGTGATCATCTGACCCACCGCGATCAGCGCGGTCACCAGCGTCGAGTTGAGGGCGACCAGCCACACGTCGATCTGGTCGAAGACCCCGCGGTACGACTCCGTCGTCGGGTGGGTGGGGATGATCTCCGGCGGCAGGTCGAAGGACTCGGCCGGGGTGCGCAGCGAGGTGGAGACGGTCCAGATGACCGGGCCCAGGGTGAGCAGCGCGCATACGGCCAGCCCGGCGATCCGGGCCCAGGGCGCGAGCGAGTGCCGCGCGCGGCTCAGGTTCATGGGGGCTTGGCCCGGGGTCGGTCGGCCCGGGGTCGGTCGGCTCATGGTCGCTTGGCTCATGGGACTCACCCGGCTCACTGGTAGTGGACGAAACGCCGGCTGAGCCGGAACTGGAGGGCGGTGACCGCCATGATCAGTACGAACAGCAGCACGCCCACCGCGGACGCCGGGCCGAAGCGGAGCTGCTCGAACGCGGTCTCGTAGATGACCATCACGACGGTGCGGGTCGAGTCGCCGGGCCCGCCATTGGTGAGCACGTACGGCTGCTCGAAGACCTGGAGCGCGTTGATGATGCCGACCACCGACGCGACCAGCAGCGTGGGCGAAAGCAGCGGCAGCGTGACGGCGAGGTGCTTGCGCAGCCCGGTCGCGCCGTCGAGTGAGGCGGCCTCGTGGATCTCCTTGGGGATGTTGTTCAGACCGCCGACGAACAGCAGGAACGAGAAGCCGAACTGCTGCCAGACGTAGACCAGGATCACCGCGGCCATCGCCCCGTTCTCCGACGTCAGCCATGGCACCGGGGCGATCCCGACCAGGCCCAGCAGCCAGTTCACCACGCCGAAGTCCTGGTTGAAGAGGTACTTCATCACCACCGAGATCGACGCGGCGGACAGCACCAGCGGGAAGAAGAACGCCGACCGGAACACCGAGCGCAGCCACATGGGCATCCGCCCGTTCACGGCCAGCGCCAGCGCCAGCGCGATGAGCAGCTGGAGCGCGACCGCGAGCACCATGAACACGAGGGTGTTGCGGAAGGAGACCAGCACCGTCGAATCGGCGAAGACCTCGCGGTAGTTGGCGGTCCCGGCGAAGCTCGGGTCGTCGATCACGTTCCAGTGGAAGAGGCTGAGGACGACCGAGCCGACGATCGGTACGACCGTGAAGATCACGATGCCGACGATCGTGGGCGCCAGGAACAGCGCGGCGAGCAGCCGGGTGGAGCGGGTGGAGGTCTGGGCGGTGGGACGCGGGGCGTCGGCGGGCGGTGTCGCGGGCCGTCGCCGTGCGGCCGGGGCCTGAGTGTCCGCCTGCGAGTTCGCCTCCGTGTTCGCCTGCGAGTTCGTCGTCATACGTCACGCTCCATGGCCTTCTCCAGGTCGCCCTGCATCCGGCGCAGCGCGGGGCGCACCGCGCCCCGGGAGGCCAGGGCGGTGCCGGTGTGCTTGAGCAGCACCTGCTCGACCTCGGCGACCTGCGGCGGCGCGGGGATCGGCCCGGTGTCGGGGAACTTGTCGAGGGTGTCGTAGAAGACCTGCCAGTGGCTCGGGCCGGTCTCCCGGTAGCGGTCGGGGCTGAGCATCGAGCGGCGGGCCGGGGTGGTCTGGTTGGTCTTGAACAGCCGCATCAGGGTGTCCCTGCGGGCGGCGTACTTGATGAACTCCCAGGCCTCGTCCTGCTTCTTCGAGGTGCGCAGCAGCGCGTAGCCGGCCGCGCCGAACTGCATGCGCTGGGTGCGCCAGCGCGGGAAGTACTGCACGTCGTAGTCCGTCGCCTTCATGCCCGCCAGACTCAGACCACCCGCCCAGAAGCCGCCCGCGGGCGTGACGCCGACCCGGCCGGTGGAGAAGACGCCGACGAGGTTCTGGCCGTTGCCGCCCTCGGGGCGGGTGCACAGGTGCTCCTCGATGAGGGAGGCGAGATAGTCGTACGCCTCCTCCACGCGGGCGCCGGTGGCCTGCGGGGTCGTCCACCGGAAACCGCCCCCGCGCCCTTGCCGGTCGGCGGCCGGGTAGAAGGAGTCCCACAGCCAGGCGCCGCCCGGCGCCTTGGACTCGGCGAGCAGATTGGTGCCGTTCGCGAACAGCCAGGGCACCACGCCGCCCCACAGCCGGTTGGTCCAGAAATACGGCGTGAACCGGGAGCCGCTTGCCTTCTTCATGTCCCGCAGCAGCGCGGTGAAGTCGTCGCGGGTCCAGTCGGCGGCCGGGAAGCCCGCGCCGGCCCGCTTCAGCACTTGCCTGTTGAGATACATGTCGGCCGCGTTGAACTCGACCGGCAGCTGGTAGAGGCTCCCTTCGTACATCATCGACTCCACCAGCGAGGGATGGACGTCGGCGAAGTACTCGCGCAGCTCCTCGGCGTCCCGCCGCACCCAGCGGTCCAGCGGGACCCCGAGGCGCCGCGCGAACAGCTGGACGCCCTCGGTGGCGACGTAGACGAGGTCGGGGGCGGTGCCCGCCGCGATCTGGGTGAGGATCTTCGCGAAGAAGTCGGACCAGTCGACGGCCTGCACCGCGTTGATGCGGAGCTTGATGTCGGGGTGCTGCTTCCGGAAGCCCTCGGTGAGCGTACGCACGGCCTCCGGTCCGTAGGCGGGGCCGAGGGTGGCGACGACGAGGGAGCCGTCGTTCCGCCCGGGGATGTCGGCGCCGGTGAGGCGGTCCCAGCTTGCGGCGACACCGCCGAGGGCCGCGGCCCCGGCGCCGTACGCCCCGTACCGCATCAGGCCGCGACGGGAGATGAGCGAGTCGGTCATCGGCGAGCCTAACTCGTGTTAGCCGAAAGTGATTCCCCGATGATGAGAACCCTGTTACGGGGCTGTCAAGGCACACGGAAGGGTTGACCTTTAACGAGTTAGGTCTACAGTTCCGGAGCACTGAGCCGCAGTCCTGACGACGACGTCGGGGAAGGAGCCGCACCATGGTCCGTACACCAGGCATGCCAGGCGGTCCTGGCCTGTCCAGGAGGTCGCTCTTCGTCGCCTCGGCCGCGGGCGCGGCCGGCGCGTTACTGCCCGTCGCGGCGAGTCCGGCGGCGGCGAAGCCCAAGAAGAGGGCCGCATGCGGGAGTTACCGCGCCGAGTACCACTTCACCGTCCCCGACCAGTGGAAGAACGACCCGCAGCGCCCGATCTGGATCGACGGCGAATACCACTACTACTACCTGTACAACCCCGACTACCTGACCGGCGGCACGACCGCGGGCACCGCCTGGCGCCTGGCCACCAGCACCGACCTGGTCTCCTTCACCGACCGTGGCATCGCCGTGCCGAAGGACACCACCCCGGCCGGCGACGTCTGGTCCGGCTCGGCGGTGGTCGACACGGACAACACGGCGGGCTTCGGCGCGGGCGCGGTGATCGTCCTGGCCACCATGTCGCCCGACGACAACGCCAACACCCAGGCGCAATACCTGTTCCACTCCACCGATGGCGGCCGGACCTTCACCCACCACGGCACAGACCCGGTCCTGCCCAACCCCGGCGTCCGCGACTTCCGCGACCCCAAGGTGATCCGCGACGAGGAGCGCGGCCGGTGGGTGATGGCGCTCGCCGAGAACAACAAGGTCGGCTTCTACCACTCGACCGACCTGAAGTCGTGGACGTACGTCAGCGGATTCATCAAGGACGGCATCGGCGTCCTGGAGTGCCCCGACCTGTTCCGGATCACGGCCGAGGACGGCACCGCCAGGTGGGTGCTGGGCGTGAGCGCCGACGGCAAGGCGTCCGGCCTTCCCAACACCTACGCATACTGGACCGGCGACTTCGACGGCACCACCTTCACGGCGGACGCCTCCGACCCGCAGTGGCTCGACCACGGCTGGGACTGGTACGCGGCCGTCACCTTCGAGAAACGGGACGCGCACGGCACCCTCGACCCGGCCGCGCGCTACGCCATCGGCTGGCTCAACAACTGGGGCTACGCGAACACCACCCCCACCATCGACTGCGACGGCTTCAACGGCACCGACTCGATCGTCCGCGAGATCACGCTGGGGCGTGCCGCGAGCGGCACGTACTACCTCGCCTCCCAGCCCATCGGCGCCCTCGACGCCCATGTCTCCCGCACGGTGCGCCTCGGCGACCTGGAGGTCGACGGACACCGGCCGCTGGACTACACCGGCACCGCCTACGAGCTGACGACCGAGCTGGCCTGGGACCAGCTCACGGGCGCGGGGCTGCAGTTGCGCCGCTCTCCCGACGGCGTGCGCCACATCGACGCCGGGATCTACGGCGACTACGCCTTCGTCAACCGCGGCTACACGGTGAGCCCGGACTCCTCCGGCCGGTGGCAGGAGAGCAGGAGCCCCTTCGACCCGTCCGCGCGGACGGTCCGGCTGCGGATCCTGATCGACCGCACCTCCGTGGAGATGTTCGTCGACGACGGCCGGTACGTGCACTCCTCCGAGGCCTTCCCGGACCCTGCCGACACGGGGATCGCCCTGTTCACGATCGACGGCCGTGCGGTGTTCAAGAACACCGTGATCCGCGAGTTCAGGCTCTGATCCACGGCGCACGGGCGAGCGCCGGGCAGGTCACTGCGGCTCGGCTATCAGGCGGTGCGCCAGGCACGCTTTCGAGTGGCCGGATCGTGCGCGATCCGCGGCGAACGGCCGGGTCAGTGAACGATCGGTTGACCAGTCGACCTCGAGGCGACCGAGCCTCCGACCGTTTCGCGAAGGCAGGCCACAGTGATCAACAGGCGGGACCTATTGCGGACCGGCACCCTGGGGGCCCTCGGCGCCGGAGCGGTGGCCATGACGGCGCCGACCGACGCGGCCGCCGCCGCGGTGACCGAGACGGCGGAGCGGGTCAGCCGGCAGGACTGGAAGCGGCTGGCCGCGTCGCTCTCCCCCGGTGCCACCCTCTACCGGCCCGCGAACCCCGGCTACCCTCCGCTCGCGATCCCGTTCAACCACCGGTACGCCGGGACCCACCCGGCCGCCATCGTCACCTGCGCCACCACGAAGGACGTACGCTCGGCGATCCACTGGGCCCGCGCGGTGGGGCTGCCCGCGGTGCCGCGCTCCGGTCTCGGCCACAACTACGCCGGTTACTCCACCACCACGGGCCTGCTGCTCAACATGAGCCGGATGAGGAACATCGTCACCACGCCGCGGCGGAGCGCCGCCCGCTCCCGGGCGTACGGGCCGATCAAGGTCGCCCACGGCGCGGGCACCGTCACCGTCGGGGCCGGGGTCACCAACGGCGATCTGCATCCGCTGCTCGAGGACCAAGGCATCTTCGTGCCGACCGGCCGCTGTCCCTCGGTCGGGGTGGCCGGTCTTGTACTGGGCGGCGGGATCGGCTTCAGCGACAAGATGTTCGGCCTGACCTGCGACCGGCTCGTCGCCACGACCGTCGTACTCGCCGACGGGCGGGTGGTCGAGGCCAGTGAGGACTCGGAGCCCGATCTGTTCTGGGCCTGCCGGGGCGGCGCGGGCAACAACTTCGGCGTGCACACCTCGTTCACGTTCCAGTACGAGCGGTTCCAGGGCGATGTGGGGTTCTACCGGCTCGGCTGGAGCCTGGACTCCGTACTGCCGGTGATGGCGACCGCACAGCGGATCGCCCTGGAGACCTCGGACGACAAGCGGTTCCACCTCCGCCTCGGCATCGGCACCCACGGGCGAACCCGGGACCAGATCCGTACGAACGCAGGCGTCAACGCGATCGGGCAGTACTACGGAACGCTCGATGAGCTGAAGGCCATCCTCGCCCCGCTGCTCGCCATCGGCACGCCTGAGGAACGTGCCCGGAACTGCGCCGCCGTCCGCGAGGTCACCCCGGCCGAGGCGAGCACGCTGCTGAGCGCCACCACCCCGGTGGAGAAGTTCGCCTCCAAGTCAGCGGTCCTGAAATCCCGGACGCTCCTCACCGACCAGCAGGTCAGCGCCGCGGCCGAGCAGCTGCTCAAGTGGCCGGGCAGCGGCAACCCGGACGGGGCCGGATTCGCGATGTTCGCCCTCGGTGGGGAGATCAACCAGGTGCCGCGGCGGGCGACCGCGTTCGTGCACCGCAACGACCTGTTCATCCTGGCCGCTGAGACCTCATGGGCGGACTACGACTCCCCCGAGGTCGGCGCCGCGAATCTGCACTGGCTCCACGACTTCTACGACGCCATCTTCCCCGAGGCGCCGCCTGAGCACTCCTACCAGAACTTCCCCGATCCGACGCTGAGGGACTGGCGGGAGGCCTACTACGGCGTCAACTACCCCCGGCTGGTCCGTGTGAAGCGGAGGTACGACCCGACCGGCTTCTTCCGCTACCCCCAGGCAATCGGCTCCTGACCGCTCTCACGATGCCGCCAGATCCGGGCCCGGCCAGGGCCCGGCCACGGCTCGGCCCGGGGGCACCATCTCGCTCCGGGAGGGGTCCCCGCACGGGCGTGCCAGGCTCAGCCGCATGAAACGTTGGAAGTCCGCGATCGGGCTCGTCTTCTGCCTTGGCGTGATGCAGCAGGCCAACACACCGGGCGCACTTTACTATTCGGCCGCATGGCAGGATTTCAGCCTGATCGGAAGCGTCGTCTTCCTTGTCATGCTGTGCATCGGCCCGAGAAAGAACGGACGAGAAAAATAACGCATGGACGGCACCTCCAGAACAGTCTCGACCCCGGACGGGTCCAGTTCGGACTGACCGTCACCCATGTCGCGCAACACGTCTGAATCGGCGAGCCCAGTGGCCCCAGTCGGCAGCCACCGGCTTGATGAGCGCCGGCCGCAGGCCATGCCGGCCCGACGGCCACGGCAACGGTCCCCGGATCTGCCCACCGATCACAGGGGCGGCTGGGTTGAGCAGCGAGAAGCCCCGCCCATGCGCCACGGGGACGACACACAGACGGGGTCGGTTCACTCAGCCACGGGCGTGCCAGGGGCTTGCTTGCCGCTCTGGTCGCCGCCCTCCGGTGCGGGATCGCGGGGCGCCTCCGGGGGCATGGGCCCGCCGTCGTGCTTCCCACCATCATCCTGGGCGACCACCGTCAGGTCACGGGGGTGCCGGAACGGGACTCCGCGCCAGCCTTCGGCGTCAGGCGTGCGCGTCTCATACGTCTCGACGGCTGCGGCGCTCATCTACCAACCTCCTCTTTACTCAGGGGCTGTGCCGCCCGTCACCCGGACGGCGTACTCACACTCCGTGCGGTGCTGGTGACGCTAGAAGTTGGTTCGCCTCGACCTCTACAAACTTGCATGGGCTTGCACTCCAATTCATCTGGCCGATAACCACAATTGACGCTGTTTCGCTGCTCAGAGAAGCTCGTGCAAACCAGAGCAACCACCTGGAGCAGGGAGGAAACCATGACCGTAGAGTTCATCGGGCATCGATCCCGACACCGACCGGGACCACTGCCCCACCGCGTGGGCGGACGTAGAAGCTCAGGAGATCTTGTTGCAGGGGTGGAAGCCAGGTGCCGAGACGCAGACCCAATGCGAGGCAAGCAGCCCCGCGAACGGCCCGGTGCCCGACAGTGAAGCGATCGTCAGGATCCCGGCCCGGATGATCCCGATGGTCAGGGAGGCGTGCGATGCCGTCGAGCGTGCCCAGCTTCGCTGAGCTGCTTGGCCGGACTGAGCGGTCGGCCGTCCACCTGGAGCTGCGAGACTCCTATGCTCCTACGGAACGGTTCGAGGCATGGCGGCTCGGTGAGCGCATCGACTGGGACGATCGCGTGTCTTGGTGGCATCCCTACGATCAATTGATCGCGGACACCGTGGCCCGGGGTGTGGCGATCCGCCGGGCCCGAGTCGTCTCCGAGCCCGTATCGGAGTACATCCGGTGGGAGCACTACGTCACCCACGCCAACGTCACGGCGGGCGAGCAGGTACGGTGGCTGCCTCGGCGTCTGGCCACGAACATCCCTCTGCCTGGGAACGACTTCTGGTTGTTCGATGGCGAGTTGCTCAGAGTGCACCACTTCTCGGGTGACGGTGAGGTGGTGGAGGATGAGATCACAGCAGACGCGGAGACCGTGAAGCTGTGCCTCAACGCCTTCGAGTCGGTTTGGGAGCGAGCAATTCCGCACCAGCTGTATGAGATCTGACGAAAGCCGGCTCCATGCCCCCACACCCGTCTTCGAGCGTTCAGAAGGCTCGCGAAGATCTTGCTGGTCGCCTGCGCGAGATCCGAAGGGACGCGGGGATCACGGGGCGGGAGCTGGCCGTCAGGTGCGGCTGGTCGGAGTCGAAGTCATCACGCATAGAGAACGCCAAGACACCACCCTCTGACGCGGACATCAGAGCATGGTGCGGAGCCTGCGGCGCAGACGACCAGACCTCCGACTTGGTCGCGGCGAACAGGCAATCAGCTGATGCCCATGTCGAGTGGCGACGACTCCAGCGGAGCGGCCTTCGCCGCCTGCAAGAGTCCACAGGGGCCCTGTATCAGCAGACTGGCATGTTCCGCGTCTACGTCTCCGACGTGATCCCCGGGTTTCTCCAAACGCCCGGGTACGCCACCGCTCTGCTGTCGTCCATCGCGGACTTCCGAGGAACCCCGGACGACGTGAGTGATGCCGTGGCGGCACGCATACAGCGGAACGCGGTACTCAGAAATGGTGCCCGCCGGTTCTCCTTCGTACTGGAAGAGTCGGTATTGCGGTACCGGATATGCGGCGCCGACACCATGGCCGCCCAACTTGGCCACATCCTCGAGGCGATGGATCTCCAGAACATCGCTGTGGGCATCATCCCGTTCTCGGCAGCACGAACCGTGTGGCCCATGCCCACCTTCACGATCTTCGACGGCACCAGGGTTCACGCGGACACGCTGGATGCCGCCTTGACTCTCATACAGCCCAGCCAAGTCGAGTTGTACGCTCGCGCCTTTGACCGGCTTTCGCAGGAAGCGGCACGGGGAGCCGCCGCACGTTCTCTTGTAGTGAGTGCGTTGGCTTCCCTGGCATGAGCGGCGAACCGACAACACGAGGCAATGTTCAGGAGGGCGAGAACTCGTACCGCAGCTCATAGAGGTGACCGGCCTTGGCCATCACCGTGGCCTCGATGGGCCGTTCACCATCGCTGAACACGACCCGCAGCGTCCGCAGGACGGGCAGATTCCCCGGCAGGCCGAGCATGGTGTACTGCTCCTGCGTCGGTACCCGGGCGGACACCTTGTCCACGCTGAGCCGTGGCGGGTACCCCAGCTCCGCCAGCAACGCCGGAGTACCGCCCTTGATCTTGCGGCGATCCATCATCGCCGTCCCGCGAGCCAGCTCCAGCGGATAGTAGGACTTCACCAATTCCACCGGCTCGTCGTCCAGCGACAGCACCTGCGCCCGCAGCAGCGCCATCCCGCCATCCGGAAGCCGCAACGCCTCCACCACATCGGCGGGCGGCCTCACCTCGGCGACCTCCAGAAGGCGGCTGCTCCCGCGCGCCTGGTGCCCGTCGGCCGCCTCGCTGATCCACCGATACGGCTCCCCCGGCGCGGCCGGCGCCATGTACGCGGCGGGCCGCATGGTGCGCTGCCGGTGCTCCCGTACGGTGACAGCCGCACCTGCCCGGCCCACCGCGAGGCCTTCGTCCTTCAGCAGTTGCAGCGCCTTCTGCACAGTCGCGTTCGACGCACTGAACCGCTCCTTGAGCTGTGCGGTCGAGGGAAGCCTCGCACCCGGCGGCAGCTCGCCCGACATGATCTCGTCCCGCAGATCGGCGGCGATTCGCTCATGCAGCGACCGCCGGTCGATTGCTTCCTGATCGGCCTTGGGCACGGTCATCCCATCCTGAGTTCGTAACGAAGTCGCTGGCGGTGGGCGGGCATGGTGATGAGATCGGCCTGAATCGGCCGATCGTCCCCGTCGAAGACGACCCGCTCAAGGCATATCACCGGCTCCAGCTCGCCGGTCCGCAGCAGCTCGCGCTCCTGCCCGTCGGGCATCCGCGCCGTCACATCCTCCCGCACCCGCTGCCCCACGTACCCCAGTTCCGCGAGCAGGGCGACTGCTCCCCCACGGATCTTCGCCGTGCCCGCGAGGCCGGTACCCGCCGCGACGGGAGCGGGGTAGTAGGAGTCGGTCAGCTCGCAAGGCTGCTCGTCCAGATACATGATCCGCCGCCGCACGACCACTGCGGCCCCCGCCTCTACCGCCAACAGCCGCGCCACGACTGCAGGAGCGGGCACCTCCCCGGCCTGGACGATGCGCTGAGTACCCCGCCGCCCGTGAGCCGCAGCCTCCTCACTCCACACATCACCTCGGCCTCCCCGAGCCGGCCGCAGATAGGGCATCGACGTACTGGTCCACGCATCGCCGTCCAACGGGCCCTCCTCATGTCTTGGTCGGTCCTCGCCAACCTTGCCGCTTTACACAGTAAGCGAACCGTTGGCCACCGCTCCAAGCCCCTTGCTGCTTTTCGCGAATAGCGATAATGCCGACTTGAGCTTACAGCGAGCCCAGAGGTGGTGACTCACCGTGCCCCTGACACGGCAGCAGTTCTTCACACGTCGCAAACCGGCTGTCCCGGTGCGTCGGAAGTTCATGACCCACGCCGTCGCGTGGGTCTTCGAAGCATTGCTACGGCTGGTGTTACCGCCGTCAGGCCGACACCGCGCGGCCGACGGCCGTCCCGCCGTGCAGCACCATCACGCGCCGACGATGCGCACAGTTCGGGTACCCGATACACCCGCATGGTCCGTGGCGGCGGAGCGCGTGAACGCCTCCACCGTCGAGTTCCGCCCGGCTTCCGGGCCGCCGGACGGCCACGGGGCCGCCTTGATCCGGCCCCACGTGGTAGACCACGAGCAACTGGAGCGCGCCGAGCGTCGGTTGCGACGGTAGCGTCGGCGGACGCTGTGGCTGGCCGTGCACGGCATCGACGTCGGCCCGCGCGTCATCCACGGCGTGAGGGTGGTGGCGTAGTGAGCAACCCGAGGACGCTCCCGCCGCAGGAGGGGCAGGACGGCGGACAGCACGGACCGGGCGGGCAGCAGGGCGACGAGGACCGCCCGACCCTTGAGGAACTGCGGCAGCAATCGGTAGCCCTGAGCGAACAGATCGCCAAGCATCTGATGCGGAGGCCGAAGTGAAAACCAGGCCCGTCGTGTTCATCCCGCCGGGGGCCGACATGCCACCGAGTTCGTTCCCGCGCACCCGATGCCGCGCCAGGGGCGAGCAGTGAACGGCGGGGACTGGACCAACATCCTGGCCAGTCTTGCGGTCGGCATGGTGGTCTACGACCGGCGGTACGAGATGCCCGGGACCATCACCGACTTTGAGTGATCAACCATGACAGACGGACCCTGGCACGCCGAATGGACGTTCATCAGCACATCCGGCGTCACCACGGGAACAGTCGACCGTGCGCGGTATTTCGATATCCGCGCGGCCATATTCGAGGCGGCCGACAAGTCGCTACGAGATCTGTCCCACGGGGGAACCGCTGAGAGAGACGAGCCCTGGAAACTCCTCGTCGGAGCCCTGTACTCCGAAGCGATGCTGTCCGCCGACGAAACCGGCGCATGGCACTACGTGAGCTCGGACGGCTGGGCGAGCGTCACCATTCGCTTCACCCCGTAGCGGCCCGCCGGAGACCCGGCGGGCCCGGCCCGGTTACAGCCTCACGCTGAGCGCGTACGGCCGCGACGGGCGCCCCGGCCGCGGGTTCCCGGGCCGGGCTGGTCGGTGCGCGGGGTCACGCCCAGGCCCTTGAGGCGTTCGAAGTCCGCCGCGTCGATCTTCTCCAGGACCTCCAGCTGCCGCTCCAGAGCGTCGGACTGCGAGCCGAAGTCGTCATGCCTGCGCAGCGCGTTCGCCGTGGTGACGTGGTAGCGGGCGAGGGCGACCTTCAGGCTGCGGCTCTCCAGGACCATCCGGTAGATCGTCTCCTCCGCCAGGGCGTCCTGGACGGATCTGACCGGCCGGGTGAAGAAGAGCGTGACGATCTGGCCGGCGCCCAGGGCGCCGAGGACGGCGGGGCTCTGCCAGCCGACCCGGCCGGGGAAGACGACGCCCAGGAGGGAGAGCAGCAAGGCGGTCAGCAGCAGACAGGTGCCGAGGCCCAGCAGGAACTTAGCGGCGAAGCCGACGGTGCGCTGGGCCTGTCTGAGGCGTTCGGAGGTCTGGATGCGGTAGTCGCGCAGCCGGGCGTCCTCGTACGAGAGGATGCCCTGCTTGTCCTGGATGTACGAGGAGTAGCCGGCGAACTCCGCGTCCCCGCCCCCGCCCCGGGTGAGCCGCCGGTCGTCGTCCGGGCGGGAGCCGAGGAAGCGGGCCAGTTCCGCGAGTCCGGTCATCACCTCGGTGCGCAGCACGCGCTGGCAGAAGTCCAGGGCGGTCAGATGGCGTTCCAGGGTGCGGCTGGCGGTGAGGGCGTCGGAGACGACGAGTTGCCGGACGTCGTAGCGGGAGCGGATGCCGGTCAGCAGGAGCTGGATCTTGATGTCGGTGAGCACGCCGATGACGACGACATGGGTCGTCTCGTGCCGGCCGTCGGCCAGGAGCTCGTCCAGCAGCGCGGCCAGCGGGGACGGCTCGCGGCCGAGAGCGGGACTGGGGCCTGGTGCGTGTGCGGGGGTGTCCTGGAAGTCGTAGAGGGTGTTGGAGCGCACGTGGTGGACGCGCAGTCTGCCGCCCCAGTCGTTCTCGGCGCCCCCGGAGCCCCCAGAGCCCCCGAGCGGCGGCGGTTCCGGGGCCAGCAGGTCGGTGAGGCCGTCGACGTACGCCGCACCCCAGGTGTCGGCTTCGCAGTGCGCGCCGTACTGCCTGCGTTCGAGGTCGTACGCCTCCCCCGGGACATGCCAGTCCCGGATGTTGATCAGGTGGAGCACCCCGTCGCCGTGGCCCCGCATACGGGAGCCGACGGTGGCGTCGAGGAAGCGGGCGAGGGGCGAGTGGCGCAGCTCCGCCTCGGGCAGCACCCGGCGGTGGCCCTCCGTACGAAGGGCCTCACCGCCCTCGCTGTCCAGCAGCAGCTTGGACACCGCGCTCTCCGGCAGTGACAGCTGACAGTCGAGATTCAGGAAGAAGTCGTTCTGCAGGCACTGCGTGATGAGGATGTACTGCTCCTCGCCCGCCGGTTCCATCGGTCAGCCACCCCCTCAGCGCGGCAGCAGCGGCCACTGCTGCGACAGCCGCTTGGCGGCCTCGGTGACCGCGGAGTCCGCGGACTGCCCCGCGAGGCCGTCCAGATAGGCGTGGGCCGCGGCCTCGTACAGGGCGTCGACGGCGTACAGACGCGCCTCATGGGCCGTCCGGCGGGCTCCGGCGCGGGCGTCCAGGGTGGCCTCGGCCTCCTTGGCGCGCTCGACACCGGCGGTGTCCGCCTCGGTCTGCTGCTCCAGCTCCCGCAGCTGCTCGGCGGTGGTGCGGTACGCCGCGAGATACGGGTGTTCCTCGCCGAGCCCGATCAGGAAGGCGATGCCTCCGGAGAGCAGCAGCAGCGCGACGAACATCAAGGAGACGCTGTGCGGGTCCAGATGCAGGGACTCGATGAGGCTCGGCTGGTTGCCGATGCTGTCCCTGACGTCCTGGGGCACATCGGCCGGCAGTTCCAGCGGGGGCTCTTCCTGGAACGCCACCTTGGCCCGCAGATCGCCCAGCGCCCAGGCCCCGTACGCCCATACGCCGATCAGCGCGAGGGCGGGCACGGCCGACAGCCGGACCGCGCCGGTGACGGACCGGCGCCGCAGGATCCGGCCGCCGATGTGCGGGGCGAGGATCATCGCCACGGCGACGGCCACGGTGAGGCTGACGGAGAGCAGATTGGCGAAGGCCCCGACGCCGTGCAGATTCTCGAACACGGTGTAGTAGACGGGGAACTCGACCGCGATCAGCAGCCCCAGCACCCCGATCTTGATCCAGCGCGGCATCCCGGGGCGGGCCGCCGCGCCCTCCCAGGCCGCCCTGGTGGACAGGGCCCGGTCGGCCAGGACCCGGTCGAAGCCGTCGGTCTCCTCCGCCGCCGGGTCGCGCTCCGATATGGCCTGCCAGCGGGCGTGGTCCCGGGCGGTCTGCGGCTCGTCGTCGCGGTACTGGGCGGCGGCTCGGCGGTCGGCGGCGGGGTCCTGGGATCCGTTCCCGTTACCGGTGGCGTCGGCGCCGTCGGACCAGTCGGGGGGCATACGGTTGCGCAGCCAGCGCCGTTCGAAGCTGCCCCGCACGGTGTCGCGGAAGGTCTGCCACCGGTCGGCCCGCCGCGCCAGCCGGTCCAGCTGCGCGGTGGTGACCATCTGCTGCCGTTCCAGGACGGTGCGCCGCCGGTTCGCCCGCGCCAGCCGCTCACCCGCGGCGGTGGCCGCCGCCCGCACCCGGCCGGCCTCCAGCGCGCCGTCCTCCTCGGCCCGCGCCGACTCCTCGGTGAGCCGGTGCTTGACGCCGTCGCGCAGGCTGGCCAGTTCGGCGAAGTACGGGATCCGGTCGGGGCTCGCCAGCACCCAGGGGTCGTAGACCTGCCGGGCGCCGGCCGCCGCGCCGTGCTTACGGGCCCGGTCGCGCAGCCAGGTGCTGTCGCCGGCGCGGATGAGATCCGACTCGACGGGCTCCGGCTGCGGCAGGGACCCGTCGGGGAAGTGGCGCGCGGTGGCGTGGCCCCGGCGGCGCCCGCCGTCGGAGTCGGGCCTGCGGCGGCGCAGTCTCAGCCGCCTCGGCTCCTCGTCGTCGCCACTAACGGTATGTGGTGTGGACATGTGCCTTCACCCTCCCCTCCAGGAGCTCCGTCCAGAAGGAGTTGAACTGGTCGTACCGTGCGGTGTCGGTGTGGTACTTCATGCCGTAACCCACCGGATAGATATCGGCGCCGGACAGCTCCGGCTCGTGGTGGGACTTGAGGAAGGCGTCGATGGTCTTCGCCCGGCTCGCGGCGGTGGACAGGTCCTGCCGCCCCAGCCGGAAGTCCGGGTCGCCCTGGTCGAAGTCGCTCACCACCAGCACATCGAACGACTCGTCGTCGCCGCCGGACGGTTTGGTCAGCGCGATACGCGACAGGCCGCCCAGCACATCGGAGCCCGGCTCCTCGTCCTGTGCGCAGCGCAGCAGCTTCTGCGCGCTGGAGAGGGCGACCGCCCGCATGGCTTTGCGGGTCCGGTCACGGTCGGCCGTCTTCGAGGTGTCCGGGTCCAGATCGAGCGGGCTGACCTGGCACTTGGACGCCTGGGAGACCTTGGTGATCGGGGCGAAGGACGTCTTGCGGCACTTGTTGTCCGACAGAAAGGTGTTCAGCGTCGCCTTGAGCTTGGCCTCCGCGTCGAAGCCGGTCTTGTTGGCGGCGGCCGAGCCCGAACCGTCGACCACCACACCGCAGGCCTGCGAGTAGCGCTTCGGTTCATTGGACACCGCGTCGCAGGCGGTGGCGGCGGTCGCCGCGAGGGTGAGCACCAGGGCGGCGGTCAGCGCGCGGCGGGGGATCGGGCGCTGTCGGCGGCGCGGGAGTTCAGGGGTCGGGCGCTGTCGGCGGCGCGGGAGTTCGGGGGTTGGGCTGTTGACGGTCATCGCGTACTCCTCCCGTCGACGCGGTGGGTGTTCTGCCGCTCGAGTATCTGGAGCGCCCGGGACGTGGCCGTCCGGGCGCCCTCGTCGTCGGCCAGCAGCCAGACGTCCGGCCGGTGCCAGGACGGGTCCAGCTCCACCCGGCCGGGCAGCCAGTCGCCGGGCGGGCGCCCGGCGAGGCGGATGAACTGGGGGTGTGTGGCGCGCACCGCGTCCCAGTAGCAGGCGAGTTGCTGGTTGGCCTGGTCGGCGACGGCCTGCGCATGGGAGCGGCAGCGGTCGACGGTGGTGCGCCACTGGCCCACCCACTGGCCGTACCGCGCGAGGGCGGCGGGCCTGGGGTCGTCGCGGACGTCGTACTGGGTGACCACGCGCACCGACTCGGCGCGCAACTTGCTGATGAGGGCGTGTTCCTGCCCGATCATCGAGGAGCGCATCTGCTCCATGGCCCGGCGGGCGGTGGTCCGTACCTCCATGACGTACGCGGGGAGCGGCAGTTCGTCCGGGTCCGGCGGCTCGAAGAGCTCGGGCGGTGCGTTGTGCCGCCCCTCGAAATACCGGACGGGGATGCGCGGCACGCCCCGCTCGCCGTCGCGCTTCCCTCGCCACTTGGCCCTGAAGCGCGCGATACGGCCGAGGTGTCCTCGTCGCACCACGCCGTTGACGCTGTCGGATCTGATCATGGATTTCTCTCCCCCGATTTCCCTCGGCATGGAATTCGGCTCCGGATGGCCGCATCACGGGAGCTGCATTCCGCTTCCCTCCCCGAAGCGGCACGGCAATCGAACCGAATACCTGTTCAGACCGTAGCGGTCAGCTCATACCCGGGAATGCTCCCCGGCCGTGCCACTCCCGAAAACGCCCGGAAGCCGCCCGGAGAACGCCCCTATAGTCGCCTGACGCCGAGTCATACTGGAATGGTTCCGAGGACTTCATGTCATCGATCATGGAATATCGATCATGGAATTGGGAACGGGTTTGACCGTGCCAGGCGGGAAAGGAGGCGGGCCGGTGGAAAACGCCCCCATGGGCCGGGAGCCGGTGCTGCTCCGGGTCAGCCAGACACATTTCCCGGTCGAGACCCTGGGCCCCGGGCGGCGGCTGGGCATCTGGCTACAGGGGTGCGGGCTGGCCTGCGCCGGGTGCATGTCCCGGCACACCTGGGACCCGCGGGGCGGCACCTCCCGTACGGTCGCGTCCCTGCTCGGCCTGTGGCGCGCGGCGCTGGCGCAGGGAGCCGACGGGCTGACCGTCAGCGGCGGCGAACCGCTCGACCAACCGGCCGGGCTGGCCGCCCTGTTGGCCGGTGCGGCGGAGGCCCGCGCGGAGGCGGTGGCGCCGGGCGGCCCGGCGTCCGGCCGCGAAGTCGACTTCCTCCTCTACACGGGATACGAGGAGGAGGAAGTGGAGCGCGAGGCGGCGCGCTCCGCCGCCGTGCACCACGCCGATGTCGTGGTGACCGGACGCTTCCGGGTGGCCGAGCCCACCGAACTGGTCTGGCGCGGCTCGGCCAACCAGCGCATGCTGCCGCGTACGGCACTGGGACGGGCGCGCTACCGGGCGCATCTGGCCCGGACGGCGAGCGGATCCCGTCTGCAAGTGGTCGAGGGGGAGGGCGATGTGCGGCTCTACGGAGTGCCGCGACGCGGCGAACTGGCGGCGCTGGAGCGCCGACTGCGGCGGGTGGGGATCCGCCTCACGGGGCCCAGCTGGCGGCCTTGAGTGGTGGCGGGGGTGGGGGTGGTCGGGACCGTCGTCGCGGTCGGGACCGTCGTCGCGGTCGCGGCCGTCGTCGCGGTCGCGGCCGTCGTCGCGGTCGCGACCGGAGCCCGCACGCTCGGCCTGGTGGTCACAGCGCCCCCACGGCCTCGGCTATCTCCCGGCTCCTGACCACCAGATGCACCCGCCAGCGCGCGTCCCGGGCGAGTTCGTCGCGGATCGCCCAGCGCAGCCAGGTCGCGCTGACCGCCGGTGGCAGACCGCCCCGGCCCGCGCCCAGCAGCGGAAAGCAGATGGACGACAGGGCCGGCTGGTAGCGGTCGCGCTCCGCCCGGGCGAGCGCGAAGCAGGCGCTGACCGCGCGGGCGATGCTCTCCGGGCGTACGTGGTACGTGTCCTCCTCCGGCGTGGCCACCGCGGCGTGGTAGATCCGCCGGACGCCGCGCGCGGCGAGCGCCCCCGACGAGGTGGGCACCACCGTGCCCGGCCGGACCGGCAGGCCGGGGCGGCCGTGGGCGCGCAGCCACGCCGCGAGTTCGCGTGCGAGCACATCGTCGACGATCTCCCCGGCGGGGTCGCGTACGGCGGCGGCGAGGCGCAGCGCGCCGGAGACGGTGGGGCGGAAGGTCTTCGACATCTCCAGGTAGACGTTCTCCGAGGAGACCAGCACCTCGATGTCCCGCAGCAGTTCGATGGGCGACACATGCACGGTGAACGTGCTACGCGCGTCCACCACCGGCACGCCGTCGACCCGCAGCGGAGGCTCCTGACCCGCCCGGCCACCCGGTCCGCCCGGCCCGCCCGGCCCGCCCGGTCCGCCCGGCCCGGTCGTCAACTCACCCTGCACGCGCTGCCCGCCCGGCCCGTCGGAGGGCGGCGGGCCGCCCGGCGGCTGTGCGCCGGAGAAGCCCAGCCGTTCCCGCAGGACGGTCAGCACGGCCTCGGCCAGCTGCTCCATCACCTCCCGTTCCTGCCGCTTGCGGAACCCCTCGGTGCTGACCCCGTACACCGCGGCGGCCAGCTTGCGGCGGTCGGCGGCGGGGTCGCCCCGGCGGTCGGGGAGCAGCCCGAAGGTGTGGGCGGCGGCGCGGCCGAGCACACCGTTCTCCCCGAGCCGTCGGACGGCCTCCTTGAGCAGGGCCTCGATACCGGCCGGGGCGTCGTCGGGGCCGTCGCAGAAGCCGCCCGCGACGGCCACCGCGCGCAGCGCCGGCCGATCGGTTCTGCGCAGGTCGGCCAGGCCCGGCCTGCGGATGTCTTTCAGTTCATTCAGGAGTTGATCGTATGCAGGCAGATCTGACGGCCATGTCTCCTGACTCATGGTCACCAGGCTAAGACTTGATCCGTGATTCCCGTAGGAGGTACGGACTGCATCCGGTTCGGCTGGTCCGGGCGCTCCGGCGTGGTCACCTCGCGGTGTCTCGCCCCCATAGCCTTCGGCATGGGAGGTGCCCCCTGGGGTTGCTCGGGGCGTGTCCGGAATTCGGTGAGCAGAGGCCCGCAGTTCAGCGGGCTGCCGCGGGTGTTGTACCGGCGAGCCGGTGGTCAGCACCTCACGCGGTTGACTCACGCAGGCCGTCTTCTCGGCCACCGCCGACCGTACCAGCTCGGCGGGTCGGCGAATTCCGGAACACATTTCCGAATTCCGAGGCCATGACTTTCTTGATCAACGGGGACTACACCCGCCCATACACGAGGTGACCGATATGACCCAGCCCCTCGAGGACCCGCCCGCCACGGAATACGAAGAGCAAGAGGAACCCGCCCCCGGCGAGGAACACCGCACGCCGGACGAATACCAGGAATACGGCGCCGGACCCCCGCCCACCGAACACGAGGAGCCACCGCCTCCGCCACCCACCCCGGCCGCCGCGGCGGCCGCGGCGCCCACCGAGGCCGAGGTCCCCGGGGCGGGACCCGCGCAGGTCGCGCACGGGGGACGCGACCTGCGCGGGGACACCGCCCTGCTGCCGCTCTCGCTGCGCGACCGGTTCCGGCTGCGGGCCGTGCTGCGCCGCCCCGAGCATCCGTACCAGGCGGCCGTCTACCGCGTCGAGGACGACCGCGGCACCCACATCCTCAAGTGGTACCACCGCGGACACGGCCCGGACCGCACGGTGTGGGAGCTGCTGCACGACCGCCCGCGCCGCCACCTCACCCAATTCACCGAGACCGACGAAGCCGGGGCGGACGGCCATCCGTACGACCTGGTCCCGTCCTACGGCGAGACCGACCTGGCGAGATATCTCAGGGACAACCCGGGCCCCGTCGACCCCGGGCTCATCCAGCGCGTCGTAGGGCAGCTGCACGAAGCCCTCACCACCCTGCACGAGCTGAACATCGTGCACCGGGACCTCAGCCCGGCCAACGTCGTGCTCGGCAGCCTCGACCCGGACGCCCCGAACGCCCCGGACCTCACCCTCGTCGACTTCGCCGTCTCCGCCTACGAGCCCGCCGAGCGCTACACCCGCAACGAGCGCTGGGTCGGCACCGCGCTCTACATGTCCCCGCAGGCGTCGCTGCGCAACCAGCTCATCCACCCGCCCGCCGACTGGTGGTCGCTCGGGATGATCGTGGCCGAGATGGCCGGCGGCCGGCACCCCGTCCCGTTCACCGACAACGACTTCGTACGGGAGGAGATCAGCTCCCGCGCCCCGGACCTGGCGCTGGTCACCGACGCCCGGCTGCGGCTGCTCTGCATGGGGCTGCTCACCCGCGACCCCGAACACCGCTGGGGCACCGACGAGGTGGCGCAGTGGCTGGTCGGCGGCAGGCCACCGATCGCCCCCTGGGAGGAGGGCACCGCCCCCGGCGCATCGGACCCGGCCGAGGACCCGGGCATCGAGCCGTATCCGTTCCTCGGCGAGCAGTACACCCGGCCGAAGCAGCTGGCCAAGGCGTTCAGCGACAACTGGCGGCAGACCCAGCACACCCTGGCCCGGCGGCGCAGCCGAGGGGAGTTCACCGGCTGGCTGCGCCAGTTCGAGAACAGGCCGGGCTTCGACGCCGACGAACTGGCCGCGCTGCTCGCCCTCCTGGAAACCGAGCCCAGACCCGCCACGCTGGTCCGGCTGATCTCCTGGCTCGGCCCCACCCTCGACGCCTCCTACCGCGGGTGGCCGCTCGACCCCGAAGGGTTGGGCGGGTTGCTGCGGACGGCCGGGCGCGGCGACGAGTTCGCCCTCTCCCTCGTCAAGGACCTACAGGACCACACCATCCTGCCGCTGCTGGAGCAACGGCCCGGCGGTGAAGGGCTCGCCAAGGTGCACGAGCGCTGGCTGACGGCCCGGTCCCGCTGGGAGCACACCGTCGAGCAGGTGATCACGGAGTCGCCCCTGCTGCGCGCCGCGCGCGCCGAGGTGCGCACCGCCACCCGGCTCGACCGCACCCGGCTCACCGCGCTTCTGTCGCAGGCCGCGGCCCCCGAGGCGCAGGGGCGGCAGCTCCGGGACCGGACCGCCCGCGCCCAGGCCGCGCTGGACCAGCCGGTGGCCTGGTACGACCGGCTGCTGCGCGACCCGGACGACCTGGTGCGACTGCAACTGGCCGAGTGGCTGGCCGGATACGCCGCGCAGGAGTCGGCCGAGGCGCAGGGCCGGATCGACGAACAGCGCGCCGCCCTGCGCACCGAGCGCGACCTGGACGTGGCCACGCTGTGGGTGCGCAGACAGGACATGCTGCCCACGCTCGGCTGGGCCCTCGGCGGGGCCATGGTCCTGGTCTGCCCCTGGATTCTCGTGATCGGCCTGAGCGACCTCGCGGGCTGGTCCGCGCAGAGCACCGTGCTGACGGCCTGGATGCTGGCCCTGCCGGCGGCAGCCGCCGTCCCGGCGCTGGAGCTGTGGGCGGCGTACCGCATCGGGAGCCCCTTCTACCACCCGAACCGCTCCCTGGCCGGGCTGCTGATCCGCCGCGCGCTGCCCGCCGCCCGCTTCATACGCGCCCCCGGCGCCCGCTTCCCGGTCCGCGGCCTGCTGATCCTGCTGCCGCTCGGCCTGATGTGGCTCACCGTGGCCTACGCCGCCTGGGTGTGGCCGCTGGCCACCGTGGCCGCCCTCACCTGGTGGACCTGGCACCGGCTGCGCGGCTGGCGGCGCTACGTCGCGGAGCTGCGCGGCCGGGACGACCGGGCCCACCCCGGCCGCCGGGGGACGGCGGCCACCATGCCACGGACGGGACACCAGCTATGAGTTCAGGAGCAGCCCTCGCCAGCGTCGACGACGTGATCCCGACGTTCTTGTCCGAGCCACCTCCGGTCACGAGTGCCTTTCCGGACACCGTCCAGAACCCGGTGCCGGACACCGGGGTGTCGCAGCACATCACAGGCCACATCGACACAGGTATCGGCGACCACGTGGGCAGCGCGATCCATCACGCCGCCGGGCACGCGGTGGACTCGGCCATGGACCAGCTGCACGACATGGTGGTGCCCGCCCTGATCGGCCTGAGCGCGCTCGGCGGCGCCCTGCTCGTCGGCCGCGCCGCCATGGCCGGTGCGCAGCTGCTCTCGGAGGCCGTCATCCGGGCCGCCGCGCACCAGGCGGAGCTGGAGCAGCGGCAGCTGGACGCCTGCCAGGCGGCGGCGTGCTGGAAGGACGCCGCCTTCGCCGCGGCCCGGGCCAACGCCCGTATCGGCTCACTGCGCGCCCGGTTCCGGCGCGCCAACATGGCCACCGGCCCCGACGGACCGCCCGGCCTACCCGACCTGCCGCCACCACTGGACCTGAACGGCGTGAGCCTGGAGCAGATGTGGCGCCGGCTGGCCGACACCGACCGCCGACTGCGCTGCGCCGAGGCCGCGTACGCACGGGCGACGATGGAGGCCACCGCCGGCCCGGTGTCCGTAGTCCATCCCGATACCGACGACGGCTGGCACGCCAAGCTGCGCGCCCGGCGTCAGCGGGCGCTGGAGGAGTACGAGCAGGCCGCCACCAGGGCCGAGACGCAGACCGTCGACGCACAGCCGCGGCCCACCACGGCAACGGGCGCGCTCACCGAGGACGAGGTACTGCGGCGGGGCGCCGAGCTGCTGGCCACGCTCCCGCACCACATATCCGCGGCGGACTACCGGCTCGTGGAGGAGCAGATCGCGAGCGCGGCGGAGGTCGTCACCCGGCGGCCCTCCACCGCCAAGCTCCATCTGCGGCAGGCCGCCCACTTCGCCAAACAGAAGACACACGAGGCCGAGCAGCGGCGGGAGCACGAGGAGTGGGCGGCCCAGCAGCTGGGCTTCCTCCGGGACATCCCACCCGGCGTCCCCGGCCCGCTGCCGGACGCCACGGCGGAAATCGCGATCCTGGAGGGAATCCTGGACAAGGGCGGCGCGCTGCTGGATGCCGAGCGCCAACGGGTCGAGGCCCGCGTGACGGAGCGGGTCAGGGAACGGGTCGACGCGTACGAGCGCGCGTACGCCGCGGAGGTGATCCGCGCGGCGGTCGAGCACGCGGAGCCCGAGACGGTCACGCACTCCACATCCGGAACGGTTCAGGTGATCGACTGGACCCCGCCGGACTGGGACGGCGAACACTGGCTCCGCGTCAGCGTGGACGTACACGGCTCCGCCCGGGTCGCCACCATGCACCGCGAACGCGACCCGGCCGAGGAGACCGACGCCGACCGCGACCTCGACCGGAAGCGCTGCGCCGAGGCATCCCAGCACCTGGAGGCGTTGCAGCGGCTGACCAAACGGTCAGGGCTCAGCCTGAAGTTCGACCTCGGGCAGCCGCCCGAGCAGCCCGCCCCGCGCGACAACACCCGGTCGGCCCGTGACGACCGGCCCGCGCTCAAAGCCCGCCACCACGACGACCGGGGACAGCGCCGATGACCATGACCGAGACAGGAACGCCACCCGCGTCCCCGGCGGCCAACCGCCGGGAGCGCGTCCTCCCGGCCTTCGCCGAGGAACTGGCCGGCACCCTCAGCGTCCACTCCCAGTACGTGCTGCACGGCAGCATCCGGGACATCCATCTCGTCCGGCACGACAAGAACCCCGACGAGGGCGGCGCGGAGCGGCAGTACGACGCCCACCACACCCTCACCGAGGTCCTGTGGAACGCCCTGTGGCAGGAGGGCTACGAGGCGCTGATCCGCTTCGACATCGCGGACGGCTTCACCGTCGTGACCGGCCCCGCGACCAAGGAGGTGCGCGAACTGCTGCACGGCCGGGACGCCCCCAGGGCCGCCCGCGCCCAGCGCGCCGACACCCCCGTACACCTGGCCGAGGCCGAACGCACCCTGCGCTCGATCGTCACCGGCTGGAAGCAGCAGGGGCAGCGGGCGCAGAAGACGCCTGAGGTCCGTCCGCGACCCGAGACGCCCCAGCGGCAACACCCGTACCGCGTGGTGCTCCTGATCGACTACGCCGCCCGTATCCCCACCGATGTCACCCGCCTCAGCGACCCGGAGCGGGACTTCTTCCTCAACTGTCTCAAACTCGCCGAGGACGCCCGGCCGATCCCGGACCCGGACAGCGGACGGCGGCTGTTCAACCCCGTGATCTGGCTCGCCGACGGCGAACGCGACCTGCCCACCTGGCTGGTGGCCGGCAGCGAGCGGGTCCGTACGATCGGCATCCCGCTGCCCGACCTGGGCAGCAGGCGGCGCATGGCCCAGCTGCTCGCGGAGGAGCACATCGCCAGGTCCGGCGGCAGCGAGGACACGGACGGGCAGGTGCGGCTCGACAAGGAACAACTCGACGGGGAGCAACTCAACGGGGAACAACTCAACGGGGCACGGCCGCCGGACGAACACGACGTCGACACCTTCGCCCGGGCCACCGCCGGGCTGACGCTGCGCGCGATGCGGGAGAGCGCCCGTATGGCCCTCGACCGCGGACTGTCGTTCGCCGAGATGCGCGACGCGGTGCGGATCTACCAGCTCGGCGTCAAGGACAACCCCTGGCAGGCGGACTACGTCCGCGAGCAGATCAGGAAGGGCGAGGCGTACATCCGGTCGCGGGTGAAGGGCCAGGAAAAGGCGGTCGGCAAGACGCTGGACATCCTCAAACGCGCCGCCCTCGGCCTCTCCGGCGCCCAGGCCTCCCACCCCGGCAGCCGCCCGCGCGGCGTGCTCTTCTTCGCGGGCCCGACCGGCACCGGAAAGACGGAGCTGGCCAAGTCGGTGGCCACGGTGCTGTTCGGCACCGAGGACGCCTGTCTGCGCTTCGACATGAGCGAGTTCTCCGCCCCGCACTCGGTGGACCGGCTGCTCGGCGCGCCACCGGGATACGTGGGCTACGAGGCGGGCGGCGAGCTGACCACGGCGGTCCGCAACGACCCTTTCCGCGTCGTGCTGTTCGACGAGATCGACAAGGCCGACAAGGGCGTGCTCGACAAGTTCCTCCAGGTTTTGGAGGACGGCCGGCTCACGGATGGGCAGGGAGTCACCACGTACTTCAGCGAATGCGTGCTGATCTTCACCTCCAACCTCGGGGTCAGGAAGCGGACGGGTGAGGGCCGGCGCGAGGGGCGGGTGGCCGAGCCGGGTATGCCGTACCACCAGCTGGAGGAGATCATTCTGACCAACGTCAAGGAACACTTCGTCGAGGAGATCGGCCGCCCGGAGCTGATGAACCGGCTCGGCGGCAATGTGGTGGTCTTCGACTACATCGACGCGAAGGTGGCCGCCGAGATCTTCAACTCGCAGGTCGGCAACATCCAGCGGGTGCTCCGGGAGGAGCAGGGCGTGCATCTGCGCCTGTCCGACGATGCGCATCAGGCGCTCTCCGCCTACTGCACGGCCGACGTCGACAACGGCGGCCGGGGCATCGGCATGCTGCTGGAGACCCATCTGATCAACCCGCTGGCCCGCGCGCTCTTCGACCAGGAGGAGCTGGCGGGCACGGTGGTCACCGTCACCGGCGTACGACCGGCCGGGGACGGGACGGTGTCGCTGGACCTGCGGGTGGTACGGGGTGGTGGCCGGTGAGCAGGGACTGGATGCCCATTCCCGATGCTGAGGACGACGAGGAAGAACAGGAACATGAACCGGGACCGGGACCGGGACCGGGACAGGGACCGGGACAGGGACCGGGACCGGGACAGGGACAGGGACAGGGACCGGGACAGGGATCGGGACCGGGACAGGAATCCGACCCGAGCTCCGGGGTGGAGACATCCAGACCCTGCTGGAACTGCCGTAGGCAGGTCGCCCCTCGGGACCCCCGCTGCACCGCCTGCGGCCGTACGCGCACCCATGTGCTGCTGATCTGCTCCGATCCCTGCCTGGAGCTCAGACACGGCCCCGGCGCACCGCTCACCCTGGGCCGTCACCCGGACTGGGCGCCGGACACCGCCGCCGTCTTCGCCGACCGGCCGAAGGTCTCCCGCCGCCATGTGTCGATCACGGTGGAGCCGGACGGGCGCGCCTGGGCCGAGGAGCCGCCCGAGGGCAGCCACAACGGCACCTTCATCAACGGAGCCAAGCTCATGCCGGGCGTCCGCACCCCCCTGCGCGACGACGACCAGCTCCGGCTCGGCCTGCGGATCAGCATCACCGTACGGCTGTACGGGCCGGGCCCAAGCCCCGACTGACCCCGGCCGTGCCGCCCCGCGCGCTCACATCCGCATGCCGGGCGGCACGATGACCGCCCGCAGCGGAGACAGGAGTTCGTTGGCCACGCTCGCCCCCTCGAAGGTCCCCAGGTTGTGGGCGTAGTCCGGCACCGCCTTCAGCGGCTCCGCGCCGCAGCGGTCGCCGAACAGCACCAGCGCTCGGCGGTCCCGGTGCCGCCGCGACTCCCATATCAGCCCCTGGGCCTGTGGCGCCTGGCGCCGGATCTCCCGCGCCCAGGCGCGGGTCTGCGCATAGCCCGGCCCGTCGGTCTCCAGCAGCCATGAGTTCTGGAACACCCCGGCCAGGTCCTCCTCCTTGACCAGCCGTACCAGCGTGAGGTCTTCGGTCACCCGCAGCTTGGAGAGCGAACGGATCGCGGCCTTCGCCCACGGCACCTGACGCATCCCGGCCGGCCAGGTGAACTCCATGTCGCGCAGCAGCACCTCGGCCAGGGTGGTGGCCGGTTCCAGGGCCGCGTACAGATACGGATACGGGTCCTCGGCCGTGCCGTCGAAGCGGCTGCCGCCGAAGTGGGAGTGCGCGGTGACCGGGTTGAACTCGGTGCAGCAGTACGCGGTTTCATGGCACCGCCACAGCTCGGTGCCCGCCTCCAGAGCGAACAGGGTCGGGCTCATCCGCGCGTCCTCGTAGGGAGCCTGCTCTACCATCGCCCATCCCCCACCAACGCGGCGGCGGCCTCGGTGAGCAGCGCGTCCGGCACCCGTCCGACCAGGGCGGCGGGCGTGTCACGCAGCCAGGAGTTGCCGGCGAGCCACCAGTCCGCCGCGCCCCAGGGGTCCTGGTCGGACAGCAGCAGCCTGTTGATCCGCTGCACCACCGGATGGGGCTCGCCGGTATCCGGGTCGAACTGGAAGTCCGGGTAGCGGTCCCCCAGCTCGGGGTCGGTCAGCCGGATGAGCCCTGCCCTGGCCGGGTCCTGGGCGGCGGCGCCCGTGAGCTCTTCCGGCCCGCGCGCGGGAGCGGTCAGCAGCCGCCGTCTGACCCCCCGGGCGATCTCCGCGCTCGCGGGGTCCAGCGTCGGCCAGTCCACCGACTCCAGCAGCCTTATCAGCTCGTCCAGTTGATCCGCGTCCGGCAGCACCGCCGCGGGGGCGGCACCCGCCGAGCGGAACTGGTCCAGCCGCCTGCGCAGTTCGTTCTCGCGCGGCAGGGGCAGCAGACACAGCCGCACCTCGCGCAGCGCGAGGCGCATCGCCCGCCCGTCGTCCCCGACCTCCCCGAGCCGTCGCACGCTGTCCTGGAAGCGGGCGAACTGCGTGGCGGTGAGCGAGGCGCGGATCTCCGGCAGATGCCGGCGCAGCAGTTCCATCAGATCGTTGGTGGTCATGCCCGTCCTCCCGCCACGGCGGCCTGGGCCGCGGGGTTGCCCTGGTGGATGAACCCGGCCCAGGACACGACCCGGGCCAGGCCCCTCACATTGCCCTCGGTCTCCGCCAGCAACTCATCCGTCAGCCCGGGCACGGGACGGCGGTCGATGTTGAGCATCCACAGCTGCGCGGCACGCAACGCATCCGGCGGGGCCAGCCCCATCACGGTCAGATGGTGGTGGAAGACCACCATCAACGCGGCGGACGCGCTGTCCGACACCTTCCACCGCGAACCCACGACATCCGTGGCCCCACGCGCCAGCAACGCCGTCGTCGGGGTCAGCGCCTCGTCGTGATCACGGCTGCTGAGGTCCGTCTCACAGGCGCTGAGCACGATCAACGGCCCGGCGTCGGCCCGGTCCTCACCCGAAACGGCCGGTACGTCGAGGATGCGGGTGACCGTCAGCCGACCGGAGCCCTGAGCCCCCTCGGCAAGATGCAGCGCCGAGTCGGTGGGCCGCAGGCCGGCCAGGCCATGCACCACAAGATGCAGCAGCGAGGCGGGCGATGGACTGCCGGGGAGGTGGGAGAGCACATCCTCGGGCGTGCCCGCCCCTTCGGGCACACTCTCGTGCCACCCGTACAACAGAGCGTCCGGATAGTACGCGGCCCGCAGAGCCGCCACCTCGTCCTGCGCCCACATCAAATCCCCACTGGGATCGTCCACCAACACCACATGCTCACCGACCGCCACGCGACCACGCCGCGCCGCCCGAAGAAACTCTCCACCCGACGCGGCATACGACACGACCACGCCCTCGCAGACATACCTGTACGCCGATGGCGCGGGGAGCCGCGCCGCGTGCCAGGGAACCGCACCGAGATTGCCGCACGGCACGAGCACGAGCCGGACGGGGGCCTGCTCATCCGGCCCCTCCGCCGTACGGACCCCCAGTGCGCCCAACAACGGACCGAGCACGGCCTCGCCCGCCCAGTCGCACAGCCCCTCCAGCGCGGCTTCCCACTGCCGATGAGCCTCGTCGTACGCGTCCAAGTCGCCCTCGGGCACGGCCGAACGCCGCGCACCCGCATCCAGATAGCGCTCCAACGGCTCCCGCCCGGGCGCGCCGAGGTCCGGCAGCTCCAGCGCCGTCGGTTGGCCCGTACTCGGTACGAGCACGGCCACACCGTCGGCCGTGTCCTGCCCGGGCACCAGGTAGACGAGGGCGTCGGACCCGGCGGCCCGCAGGCCCTCCCGCAGCTCCGCGACCCCAGGGGCGCCGAGCAGTCCGCGCAGCCCCTCCGCCCCGCCGCCGTCAGGCCGCCGCAGTGCGTCCAGGGCGCGGCGGCGCAGGGTGCTGGGGATGGTGAGGCCGGGGGCGGGCTCGGTGGCCGGCATGATGCGGGCGAGCGCGGTCCGGACGTCTTCCGGAGTGCCGGTGCCGGCACCCCCAGACGCTGGTGCTGCCTGGGGCGGGAGGTCTTGTACGGCGCTTCGCCACCGCTCGGCCAGCTCCGCCTCGCCCCGGGCGGCCAACTGCTCGGGAACCCCCGCCGCCGCGGCCGCCGCGCGCAGCACCAGCCCCCGTCCGTTCTCCAGCGCCTCCACCGCCTCGGCGACCCGCCCGTCCACAGCTGCCCACTGAGCGGCGAGCAGGCCGCGGCTGGCCCCCGTCCGGGCCACTTCGAGGCCGTGTTCGGCGCCGAGTTGCAGCAGGACGTCCTCGGCGAGCATCCGCAGCGACTCCTGTGCGGTGGTGACGGCGGCGGCGCGGTCGTCACGCTCCTGGTCGCCGCGCAGGTGGTACGCCTCGGCCAGGTCCCACAGCACCTTCTGGCCGACCTCCGGGCTGGTGCGGTCGGTGAGGTCGCGGCGGGCCTGTTCCAGCTCGCCGATGGCCTCATCCAGGACGGAGCCATCACCGGTCGACCTGTGGACGGCCAGCAGGGCGTAGACGAGGGCCTGCCGGATACGGACGTGCCAGTCGGCCGTCGACGCCGGGCCCTCCAGGGCCCGCCGGGCCCTGGCCACGGCTTCCCGGACCCGCACGGGGTCGGGTTCGACCAGGGAGAACAGGGTCAGTGCGGGGGCCCAGGCCGCGTCCATCATGGGCCGGGCGAAGGCCGGGACCTTCGGGTCCCGCGTCGCCTCCTCGAGATAGGCGACGGCGGTGCGCAGGGCGGTGACCCCGCCGTCCAGCATGGCCAGGCTCAGCTGGACCTGGCCGAGCAGGAAGAGCACCAGAAACCGCCATTCGCCGCGGTCGTCGGTCTCCTCCAGCAGGTCGAGCAGTTCGCCGAGCAGGTCCTCGAGCTTTTCGCTGTCCCGCTCGTCCAGGGCCTGGTTCGTACGCATATGAACATGCATGCACTGGTTGCAGATCCGCAGCCCCGCCGCGCCTGGCCCGGTGGCGTGTGCCGAGTCGAACACCGAGGAGGCGGGGTCGAAGAGCTGGTCGAGTTGGGCGCGCGCCTGGTCGCGGTCCTTGAGGTTGCCGCCCAGTGTGGTGGCCGCGGCCAGCAGACCGGGCGAGATGAGGTCGGCCATCCAGCCCACCCGACCGGATCCCCCGTCGCCCACCGCCCCGTTGATCAGCTCCGCCGCCTGGGCCAGTTGGTCGGCGTCGCCCGTGCGTACGCCGTGGGCCATGCTGCTCAACGCGGCCCGCATCGCGGTCTCCGCCTCTTCGCCGTCCGGGCCCTGGCTCACCGCATCGACCAGGCTGCCCAGGTCTTCCGACCGGATGGTGCCGGGAACTTGGAGCTCCATCACAAGAGCCAATTGGGCGAACGTGAGAGCAGCCTCTTCTTCGGTGAAGTCCGTCGGCGGCTCGGTCCCACCGTCCTCGCCCGCTCCGTCCGCGGCGAATTCGGCAGCCATGTCGCCCAGCGTCCGCAGCAGCTCGGAGTGGCCGCCCGGCAGCCGCTGCGACATCTGGTGGGCCATGTCGGCCACTTGCTCGAGGTCCCCGGAGTGCGCGACGGCTTGGGACCGCTCAAGGGTCTCGGCGATCCACGACATGGGCTCGCTGACCTTCTCGGGGAGCGCCGACGACAGTTCGGTCAGCAGTCCGACCAGCTCCGCGAGGTCGCCGGTGAGTTCCGGGTCACCCGCCGATATCCGGCGGCCCAGCTTCAAGGACTCCATGAACTGGGACAGCGTGCCGTCCCACCCGGTCACCATGGCGGGCGTCAGCATCAGCTGCGTCTGGTCGAGGGTGGCGAAGGTCTGGTCCCGTGGGCCGAGCGTCCCGGTGGCGCGGGCCGTGCGCAGCAGCCGCAGCCCCCGGGCCCGGTCCTCGTCCGTGGGGGCGCGCTGGTAGCGATCGGCGTACAGGCCGCCGAGCCGGGCCCGTACGGTGCACAGCAGCGGGTCGGTGTCCGGGACGGCGGCGGCCAGCTCCGCTTCGAGTGCGTCCAGTTCGGACCGTACGCGGTCGACTCGGGCGGGGTCGGGTGGTGCGGAGTCCGATGGTGCATCGGGGAGGCGGTTCGACGCGGTGCAGGCCAGGGCCTCGGTCGCGGCCCGTTCTGCCCTGTCGCGTAGCGCCGCGACGTCCTTCTCGTGCATGAGCCCGTCCCCCTTCGCCTCGCGAGGCTTCGCCCATCATCGGCCCACAGGCTCGGACGCAGGAGGGGATTGATCGGCTCTGCCGGAAACCGACCGGAAGACGTCCGCGAATCACCCGGAGTGCTTCTCGCGCAGGACGTACAGGCCCGCGGCCGACGCGAGCACCACGACGCCCGTGCCGACGCTGACGAGGAGCTGCGTGACCCCGCTGAGCGTGATGCTGGTGAAGACGTTGGCGACGAGGGCGATGGTCAGGAGGGCCCAGAGCAGAGACTTCATGGTGAGTTCCTTCGGTGAGGGATTCCGGTGAGCGGTTCCGGTGAGCTCGTGTGATCCACAATGCCGCCCAGCGCATGGGGTGTTCGAGGGAGCGCCCACCCGAAGTCATGGTGTAGCGCGCTACACCAACGGCCGGGGAGCCCGATCGCCCGCGTCCCTGCGACCGTTCACCTAGCCTGAGGCCATGCGCGAGACGGTGCACCAGGCGGGGCGGGCCACGGCCCTCTTGATGAAGGGGGCCGGGCTGGCCCTGGTGTCGTATCTCTACATCGCGCTGCTGCTGTTCACCGCCGTCACGACGGTCCTGGTGGTCGGCGCGGCCGTGTTGCCGGAGACGGTGCTGCTGCTGCGCAGGATGGCCGGGTTCAAGCGGCGGGAGGTGGGGGCCTGGTCGGGGAAGCCGGTCCCCGAGGCGTATGTGCCGCTCACCGGCGAGCTGTCCGAGCGGGTGCGCGCGGCGACCCGGGACCCGAGCACCTACCAGGATCTGCGCTGGCTCTTCGCGCACTTCGGCTACGGCCTCATCCTCGCCTACGTCTCGCTGATCGTCTGGTCCGTGGGGGTGTTCGTCGACGGGGTGTGGTGCGGGCTGCTCAAGCGCCCCGCCGTGGTACTGCCGCTGCTCTCGCGCCTCGCCGACGTCGACGCATCCTGGTCGACCGCGCTGCTGACCCCCTCCCCCGAGGCCCGGCGCAGCGCCGACCTCGCCGAGCGTGTCGAGGAGCTGACCGTCACCCGTGCGGGCGCCGTCGCCGCGCACGGCGCCGAGCTGCGGCGCATCGAGCGCGATCTGCACGACGGCGCCCAGGCGCGGCTGGTGGCCCTGTCGATGCGGGTCGGACTGGCCAAGCGGGCGTACGACAAGGACCCCGACACGGCGCGCCGGCTCCTCGACGACGCGCAGAACCAGGCCGAGGAGGCGCTGGCCGAGCTGCGCCACGTCGTCCGCGGCATCCACCCCCCGATCCTCACCGACCGTGGCCTCGTCGGCGCCGTGCGTGCGCTCGCGGCCAGCAGCGGGCTCGATGTGGCCGTGGACGCGGACGGGGTCGAGGGCGAGGACCTGCCGCGCGCCCCCGCCGCGGTCGAGGCCGCCGCGTACTTCGTGATCGCGGAGGCGCTGACCAACGCCGCGAAGCACAGCGGATCCCAGCGCGCCCGGGTGGAGCTGATCCGTACGGCCGGGCGGCTGCGGATCGTGGTGCGCGACGAGGGCCAGGGCGGTGCCGAAACCCCGGCCGCGGCCCCCGGCGGAGGAATGGGCGGCAGCGGATTGCTCGGGATGCGGCGCCGGGTGGCGGCACTTGACGGGACCATGGAGGTGAACAGCCCCGTCGGAGGGCCGACCGTGATCGAAGTGGAGCTGCCGTGCGCGTGGTGATCGCCGAGGACAACGCCCTGCTGAGGGAGGGGATGGTCCTGCTGCTGAGCTCCGCGGGCCACGAGGTGGTCGCGGTCGCCGGCAGCGGCCCCGAGGTGCTGCCCGCCCTCCTCGAACACCGCCCGGACGTCGCCGTCCTCGATGTGCGCATGCCCCCCGGCTTCCGCGACGAGGGCCTGCGCGCGGCGCTCGCGGCGCGCAAGGAGATCCCCGATCTGCCGGTGCTGGTGCTGTCCCAGTACGTCGAGGAGACGTACGCCGCGGAGCTGCTGGGCGGGGGCGCGAGCGGGGTCGGCTATCTGCTGAAGGACCGGGTGGGCCGGGTCGACGAGTTCCTGGACGCCCTGGAACGGGTCGCGGCGGGCGGCACGGCGCTGGACCCGGAGGTGGTCACGGAGCTGATGACCCGGCGCCGTAACGATCCCCTGGACTCCCTGACGCCGCGCGAACGCGAGGTGCTGCATCTGATGGCGGAGGGCCGCGACAACGCCACCATCGCGAAGACGCTGGTCGTGTCCGACCGCGCGGTCAGCAAGCACATCGGCAACGTCTTCGCGAAGCTGAGCCTGCCGCCGAGCGACAGCGGGCACCGCCGGGTGCTGGCGGTGCTCGCGTATCTGAACAAGGGGTGACGGAGAAGCCACCCCTCCCTCAGCCCTCCGCCGGGCCCGCCCCCGGGTAGCGGCCCCGTAGCGCGGCGCGGGCCGGGGGCAGGGTGCCCACGGCTGTGGTGACCGCGACCACGGCGACGATCACCAGCGCCTGGACCGGCGGCAGATAGGGCACCGTACGGGCCATCGCCACGCTGAACGCGAGCAGCGGCACCGACGCCACCACCGCGCCCACGGCCAGGCCCGTGACCGCCGTGGCCCCCGCCTCGAGCCGCAGCATGCGCCGCAGTTGGCGGCGGCCGGCGCCGGCGAGGCGCAGGAGGCGGAGTTCGGGGCGGCGGCCGATCGTGATGAGCGAGAGGGTGCTGAGGACGGCGATCACCGTGTAGGCCCCGATCGCGGAGACCGCGGCGACCGTGACCACCTCGACCAGCTCCTGGTCCTCCGGCTCGACCTGGATCGGCGCGGGGTCGGGCGCCACGCGCGCCCCGGGGACCGCCGCGGCCAGGGCCTTTGCGAGCGCCGTGCGGTCGGTGTCGGGTGCGGCCGTGACCAGGACCTGGCCCGCGCCGGGCATCGAGGTGTGGGCCAGCAGTTCATCGCGCGAGAGGAGGAAGTCGCCCAGCGCGAGGGAGCGTTCGTACACCGCCACGACCCGCAGCTTCGCCTCCACGCCGTCCCCGAAGCGGAGCGTCACCGTGGAGCCGGGGTGCGCGTCGAGGGAGCGTGCCCGGTCGCCGCCGACGGCGACGGTGCCGGGACGCAAAGCGCTCAGGGTGCCGTTCCGCAGCTTGGGGTCGAGGGTGTGCGGCAGGCCCTCCGGGGTGACGCCGAGGACCGGCAGCCGGTCGAGCCGGGGCTCGCCGGTCTCCCGCCGGGCCAGCACCACCGTGCCGCGTACGACATCGGTGGCCGCCCGCACCCCGGGCACGTCCCGGATCCGCTCCACCGCGCCGCTCGGCAGTCCGCCGTCCGCGCGCACCGCGAAGTCGGCGCGCATCGCCTCGCGGGCCTGGCCCTGGCCGGCATGGGTGAGGGTGGCGCCGCCCGAGAGCTGTACGGCGGTGAAGGCGGTGACCAGGATGATCGGGGTGAGGGCCGCGCCCAGGCGGGTGGCAGCGGCCGTGCAGTTGGCGGCGGCGAGGCGGCCGCCGGGCCCGCCGAAGCGGCGCAGCGGAGCGCCGAGGATCCGCATCGCGCCCGTGGCGATCCACGGCCCGAGCAGGGCGCACCCGATGACCATCGTCACCGCGGCCGCCCCCGCCGCCATCGCGGCGGCCTGCCCGGACTGCAGGACCGCCGTCCCCGCCGAGCTCACGCCCAGGGCCAGCAGCACAAGCCCGGCGACCCGGCGCGGTGTGCCGGGAGCCGATTCGCGCAGCGCCTCCGCGGGGCGGAGCTTCGCGGCCCGGGCGCCGGCGATCCACGCCGCGATGCGCGCGATCAGGATCGTGACCCCCGCGGTGACCAGGGGCGCGGGCCACAGCCAGGGCGGGATGGGGAGTTCGAGGCCGGGCGGCAGCGCGCCGCGCGCGCCCAGCAGTCCGCGCAGCCCTGCGTACGCGGGGAGCGCGGCCACGGCGCCCAGCAGCGCCGCGCGGGCCGCGACCCGCCCCACCTCCCGGCCGACCGCGCCGCGCAGCTGCCGCGGCGTCGCGCCGACCGCGCGCAACAGCCCGATTTCGTGGGCGCGTTGCCGCAGCGCCTGTACGACGGTCGACGACACGACGAGCAGCGCGATGAGTACGACGGTGGCGGCCACGGACGCGAGCAGTTCCAGCATGCCCTTGCGGGCCGGCGCGGCGGCCAGGAACTCGGGGCCGCCGCGCCCGTCCCCGGTCAGTACCTGGACCTCGGCCGAGTCGCCGTCCGCGCGCCGCCCCACGCTGCGGAGCTCCGCCGCGTCCAGCGCGTGCCGCACCCGGGAGGACAACTCGCCCGTTCCCACCCCGGATTCGGCGATCACCCCGATGGCGTCCAGGGTGTCCGGGTGCCCGGCCAGGCGCCGCGCCTCGGCCGCCGCGAAGTAGACCGCGGCGTCCGGGCCGTCGGCGACGCCGACGACGGTGTACGCCGCGTCGGCACCGGCCACGCGCAGCGTGACCCGCTCACCGATACGGCCCCCGCCGCCCACCACGACCTCGCCCGCCCGGCGCGGGGCGCGCCCGTCGCGCAGCTCGTACGGCGCGAGCCGGGCCGCGTCCCAGGCGCGACCGGTGACGGCCCGACCCGCACGCCCGACCTGCAACACATCGTCGGCGACGGCCACCCGTACACCGGGCACCTTCCGCACCACACCCAGCGCACCCGCCGGCACCCGCACCCGCTCGGTGAGCCCGGCCCGCGCGGTCTGGGGGTCGCTGCCCCACGGCTTGGCGGTGAAGCGGGTCTCCTGGTCGCCGGTGACGACGAGGTCGGCCGCCGCGTACCGCTCCACCCGTGCGTGCCCGAGCCCGGTCGAGGCGAGGGCGAGCACGAAGGAGCCGAGCAGCAGGGAGGTGAGGGCGAGCGCGGCGAACACGGCGGCCCACGCCTTGCGGTGCGTACGGGCGGCACGGGAGGCCAACAGCTTGGTCACGTTCATGCCCTCTGTCCCTCCTCACGTACGGTCGCCGCGCCCCGCCCCAAGTCCCGCATCACGCGGCGCACTTCATCGGCCCCGGGCCGGTCCAGCCGGCCGACGGCCCGCCCCCGCGCCAGAAACAGGGCCTCGTCCGCCCAGGCGGCCGCGACCGGGTCGTGGGTGACCATCACCACCGTGTGGCCGTCGCGGTCGACGGCCTGCCGCAGCAGTGCGAGCACGCCGTGTGCGGTGGCCGGGTCGAGCGCGCCCGTGGGCTCGTCGGCGAAGACGATGTCGGGCTCGGTGACCAGTGCGCGGGCGATCGCCACCCGCTGGGCCTGCCCGCCGGACAGCTCCGCCGGCCGATCCGCGCCCCGCTCGGCGAGCCCCACCGCCTCCAGCGCCCGCACGGCCCGCCCGTCGGACGGCACGCCGCCGAGCATCAGGGGCAGGGCGACGTTCTCCGCGACGCTCAGCGACGGCACGAGGTTGTGGGCCTGGAAGACGAACCCGATCCGCTCCCGCCGCAGCCGCGTCAGCGCGGCCTCCTTGAGCGAGGCCAGCTCCGTACCCCCGATGCGCACCGTCCCCGCCGTCGGCCGGTCGAGCCCGGCGGCGCACTGGAGCAGGGTCGACTTCCCGGACCCGGACGGCCCCATCACGGCGAGAAACCGCCCCCGGGGCACGGCGAGATCGACGGGGTGCAGCGCGACGGTGCCCCGCCGGTACTCCCTGCTCACCCCGTCCAGCGCGAGCGCGTCGGCCACCGGCCCCGCCCCCACCGCGCTCACCGTCCCCGAACCGCCCCGCTGCCTGCGCATGTGTACGCCCTCCCCAGTGATCGGCCTGGATCGGCCTGCTCGCTTCGTCCGCTCACGAGGCTAGGAACGGGCGGGGAACGGGGGCAGAGAGCACGCTCCCGATCCGGGGGTGTAGCGGGCTACACCCTTCGAGAATGCGCTGGTATCGAAATCCGGGCCCAGGGCGGCAGATACTGGTGGGAACCCGGGCTGGTGCTACGGAAGCCGCTCGGCCTCTGGCAGGACGTCGGCCCGGACTCGCCCACAGGGTCCTCGCCGCCGCGGGTGGCGCGTGGACGCGTGCCGAACTGCTCTCCGCGCCCGACACTCGCGAGGCCCTTCGTCAACTCCGATGCGCCCGGGTCCCCTACGATGCCGCGTTGCTGAGGGCGGTGCGCCCGGCCCTGAACGATCCGGACCGGGGCGTACGGCACGACGCCTTCGACACTCTCGGGAACGACTTCTCCACACCATCATGGGGACCGAACCACCGAGCCCGTCCTGTCAGCGTGCTCCCGGGGCTCCTGACGCCCTCAGCTCCGTATGGCCCGCACGATCAGAGTGCCGATATGGCCGCGCGTCGGAGCGTCCAAGACCGACGCTTCGATATCGGTGAAGCCACTCTTCGCCAGCAAAGTCGACCACCTGCGGGGCGTGTAGCTGTACCGGTACGTATACATGGCCTTGCCCGCAAATCCTCCCTTGTACATACCCTGCGGTCCGTACGCCCCCGGAATGGCCGGAGGCTGTGAGAAGACGAAGACGCCCCCGGCATTCAGCCGCTCGTACACCAGGGGGAGCAGATTCTTCGGGTCGCTGAACCACGCGGCCCCGAAGATCGAGTAAACCGCGTCATACATCTCCGTACAGTCCCGCAAGAAGTCGAGAACTTCCGCGCAGACGAACTGCGCGCCCGTCGGACCCCAACGCTCCGACGTGCTCTTAACCATGACGGGCGACAGGTCAACTCCTGTCGCCTTGACGCCCTGCTTGGCGAGATAGGCGAGCATTCTTCCGGTGCCGCACCCGACCTCAAGCACCGATTCCGGATTGCCCAGAAGTTCAGTACCAGGGCCGTGATTACTGTACTGCGTCCACCTGAACACGGGCTCGGAATCGAAGATATCCTTCTTTGCTGATTCGGCGTACGTGTCCCATAGTTCACGCTCTGAGTCATAATCGTGCTGAGCGGGCAACGGCATTCCCCTACCAGATCGTTGAAGTTGCGAGCCCTCCGTCCCCGGGGAGGTCCGGGGACGGATGCCTCTCTCGAGAGTCAGTGGCTGTCGGGCACTTTGTTATCGCACGGCGAACAGTCCGACCCGTCGATCGCCCAGAGCTCTTCGTCCGCGTCGAATCCGTTCGCGCGGATGAAGTCGGCGGTACGGATCACCAACCCGTCGCGCCTGCGCTCGATCAGCGGCGCGTGGTGCTTGTACTTCCCGCCGTTGTACAGCTCGCAGAAAGCGAGGTACACAGGGGTGTCGAGAATGATCTGATGGACACCGATGTCCACAATCTTCCCGACGCCGATATGAACGTCCGGGTGCTCCATGGCGGTGATCAGGTAGGCGACCGCGTCACCAAGGATGCGTTCCGCCATGTCGCGCACCATCACGTTGTCACGCATGAGTAGCGCGATCTCGCGGTCCCAGATATCGAGGCCCGCAGATCCCGGGCTCTCCAGCACGTTGTAGGTGCATTCCTTGATGTACGGGCGTACCGCGTTCAGCAGCGCGCGTGTATCACGGTACTTCGTACTGCTCGGAGTTTCGAGCATGACAGTCATTGTGATGGTTCCCCTTCCCTTCGCGACCTCAACCAAGATAGCGGGAGGAAACAGGTCGCAGGCCCTTCAGTCACGTTGTTGCATGAACTCGACTGCTGCGGAGTCAAGGAAGGTGGTTGCTTGCTCTCCAGTGAGGGCATGACCCAAGAAGAACGAGAACAGATCAATATGATGGGACACGTCACGCGGGTCCCTCAGAACAATCTCGCCAGAAAATAGCTCGACCGTAACCAGTCGGTCGTCGTAGACGACGAACACGTGGAGCGGGATACCTGGCACCTGAGCAGATTGCGGAATGATCGCTATCTCTACGTTAGGCCTCTCGGAGACATGTGCCATGTGCTTTGCCTGCGCAGCCATAACTTCAGGAGCAGCTATGCGCCACCTCACGGCCTGCTCAGTGAGCAAGAACACGAACGAGCGGGCCGGATCATCCAGGATGGCCTGACGTTCCATACGAGCCTGTACGGCTCGCTGTACATCTCTCGCCGGATCACTGTGTACCGTCTTGGACAGTGTCTGTTCCGCGTACTCACGTACATGCAGGAGCCCTGTGGGGATCGCAGGAAGGAAATGCCGCATCAGGCGGGCAGTGCCCTCCAACGCCCGTAGCTCTGACTGCTTCTGATACAGCCCCACGCGAGCATAGGTGCGCCATGCGGTGTAATCAACGTTCGCTCTGCGAGCGAGCTTCAACAGTTCGTCGGCGGCATCGGGTGGAACGTTGAGAGCCGCCAAGATACATTCAACGTCGATAACACTTGGAAGCAGGCAACCTGTCTCTATTCTACTGATCTTCGTTTGGCTCATATTGCAGCGAACGGCCAAACGTTCACCACTCAGGCCAGACGCCCGGCGGAGGCCCCGAAGAGCCTCCGCCAGATCTTTTCTCTCTTGTACTTGCTTCTCAGGTTCGAGCACGTTTCCACTCAGCGAATGGGACGCCCGCCGCCACTGCGATATCGCGCCATCGGAGGTACTGCCCGATATCCGGGTCCTGTAGTAGCTCCCGGTTGATCTGCGTTCCGTCCGGGCGGTAGTTCAGGTGGACGACAGTGGACTCGTCAAAAAGCCAGAAATCCTGTTTCGGCAGGTCTGGCTCGTCGTTCGTTACGTCGACGATGCGGTAGTCTTCCCCGGCCTCGACGTTCCCGGGAATGCACCACTCGAAGAGGTACCGGCTGTAGTCCGTCAGAGGCAGACGTACGAGCTTGGCCCGCTGGAACGTCCTACCAGCCGCCGCATGCCCCCTGATCGTCTGACCCCAGTCGGCATTGAAGCCGTCCGGCTTTTCTTCTCCGGCAAGGAAACTTCGCAGCGTCTCTGCCTCGAATGGCATCGTGTAGACCTGGTGCACTTCCAACCGGAAGGCAGAGTGTTTGAAGTTTCGGAAATACGACTGCCACTCGTCACCACCGAGTGTCTTGCTAACCGCCACCGAGGGCACGCGCTGCCTCCTTCAGAATCTCCTCGGGGATCATGACCATGCCTTCCCCTTCCGGTGTCTTGTGGTCGACCGTGTACCCCTGGACGGCGACCATGCCCGGTTGGTCGGTGGTGAACACCGTCGGGCAGTCTCCGTTGCCACAGTCGCCGTCTCCCGACGTGTTGCCGCACGGCCCTCCGGCAATCCTGATCAGCTCCAACGCCCCTCATCCCCTTTGCGGCTGTCCCGAGAAAGCTACAAAGGGTATTGCCCACCGCTCAAGCACCCCAGCCATCGAGTCACGTTCTCGCATAAACGCGTGTCCCCAGGATGAGTGCGGCGCCACAAAGGAAGCCAGTAGGGTCGGGATTGACGCGGTGTCCTGACACCCGCGACGGGCTGCTGCCTGGAAGCGTTGCCGCATGAGTCAGGTGGCGGGGAATTCCCTGCGCTTGACGGACGAGACGAACGATGACCAGCCACTCACTGAGAAGACCAACACCGGGCCCTGGGGGTCCTTGCTGTCACGCGTTGCCACCGCCTCACGAAGAAACGCGGTCTCGACGCACTGGCCATTTCCACTGCTGTAAGAGCTCTTGGACCAGTTCGCGCCTATCAGGTCGACCTCATGCATTCTTGCACCTCCCCTCACTGCATCTCGCTGATCAGTGTAGTGATCAGGCTCATCGTGCCATCGGGGCTGAGCGCCTGGGCGCGCAGATTGTCGAACATCACTCCGTACCTGCGCACGTCGATCTCAGCTTCAAGGAAGAGATCTCCGGCCATGCTGTCCAGGTAGACGATCTCCGGGTCTTCCGCATCCGCAAAGCCCATCAGCACAAAGGAGCCAGGCATGCCCGCGTGCGCCCCGGCACTGAACGGAATGACCTGAAGTGTCACATGAGGTTCCACAGCCACCCGCTCCAAGTGCTTCAACTGCTCGCGCATGACCATCGGGCCGCCCACCATCCGGCGCAGTGCAGCCTCATCCGTGATCGCCCAAAGACGCAGTGGATCGCTCTTGGCGAGTACGGCCTTTCGCTCGACCCGCGCTTGCACTCGTTGCTCTACCGCCTCGGAGCCAGCCATGGGCAAGGTCCCTCTGATCACAGCACGTGCGTAGTCCTCGGTCTGCAACAAGCCAGGAATGAACAGCGACTCGTAGTTGCGAACTTCCCACGCTTCGGTCTCGAAGCTGATGTATGCAGTGTATTCCTCGGGAAGTTCGCTGTGATACGGCCGCAACCACCCTTGTTCGTTCGCACGTTGCGACAGAGCCAGGACCTCGCCGCGTTGCGGGTCTTGTAGTTGGTACAGGTCCAGCAGAGCGATCAGCGTCCGCCGTTGAGGCCGGACACGCGCGGTCTCGACGCGGTACAGCGTGGCTTCGTTGATGCCCGTCCGTGCCGTCACGTCTTCCCTGGTCAACTCCGACTCGTTCCGCAGCCGCCGTAGTTCAGCCGCAAGACGACGGAGGCGAACTGTGGGGATCTGTCGCTTCGGAGGCACCGCGGCCCACCTTTCATCTGCACACGAGGTGGGCCGATTCTGGCCGCTTGCCGGCTGCCCAGCAAGCCGAGACAGCACATGCAAGGTATGCATTCACACTCCTTGCGCATGCATGGTCGTCGGGTGCACTCTAGTCATTAGCGTTGCTCACTGTGGCGAGCCGACTACGGACGCGCCTCATTGGCAGCGCGTCGAACGTGCGCGCAAAAGACTGGGTCCCATAGCGGGGAGCGGGCGGCCCAGTAGTGCGCACCAACACAAGAGGCCCCCGCGACGCGACTTGGCGGGAGCGTCCGGGGGCCGACGGCCATCAACCCCATGGAGGTTGACGACAATGCGCAAACATAGCGCGAGGATCTTCGAGAAGCGGTTGCAGTTGTTACTTCCTGGCCATGGCCGCCATCGCGCGGCCGACGACCGCCCAGCCGTGCGGCCCCAGGACGAGACGACGACGCGTACGGCGCCCGTGCGCCACGCGCCCGCAATGGCGGCGTCAGCGGAGTGCGTGAACGCCCCCGACGTCCCGTTCCACGCGCACTCCTGGCAACCAGACGGCCACGGGGTCGGCTTGACCCGGCCCTACGTCGTCGTCGCGTACGAACGGCAGCGGAAACAGCGGGAGCAACGCGTGGAACGTCGGCTGAGGCGGCGGCGTCGGCAGGCGCTGTGGCTCGCGGTGCACGGGGTGGATGTGGGACCCCGCTGGATTCACGGCGTCCGGGTGGTGGCGTAGATGACCACTCCGACGACGCCACCGCCGCAGCAGAGGCAGAGCGACGGGCAGCAGGGCCAGGGCGGGCAGCAGCAGGGCAGCGACGACCGGCCCAGTTTGAGGAGCTGCGACAGCAATCGGCGGAGCTGAGCGAGGCCATCCTCAAGCATCTGGGAAGGTGGTCGAATTGAGCCCAGCTGAGGGGACCAAGAGGGCGGACACCGCCGCCTCCTTCGCGGGCACCCCGTACGAAGTTTCCCCCGAAGGATGGTGGACGCGGTACGGCGGGGCGCTGGACGTGCGTTCCGGCGTCGTGTTCATCCCGCCCGGGGCCGCCGCGCCACCCTGCCCGTTCCCGTGCGCCCGATGCCGTGAGAGGGGCAAGCAGTGAAGAGCGCGGACTGGACCAGGATCTTGCCCCGTCTCGCGATCGGCATGGTGGTCTACGACCGGCGTTACGAGATGCCCGGGACCATCACCGACTTCGACGGACCGATGGTCTGCCTCACCCGCCCCACCGGCCTCGAATGGCGGACGCACTGTGCCACCGTGCGCCCCGCAACCGACTACGAGCGGCGGCAGCTGCAGGCCATCGCCCGACTTCACACCCAGCGCCAACGCGGCACAGCGCCCGCATAGACACTGCCCCCGCCAGGTGACCTGCCTTTCCGTTCCCCCACGGATACCCCTGGCAGGGGCGCGGGCGCCAAGCCCCTGCGCGACCCGAGTTTGCGGTGAGTATGAGTCAGCGACATGCCGACGCCACGGCGTGTCCGTGTCTTATATCCACCACAAAGTCACTGGGGCAGGCCCCTCGCACTACACCGGATCGGATCACGCATGACAGACGGACCCTGGTACGCCGAGTGGACGTTCATCAGCGCATCCGGCATCACCACAGGAACAGCCGACAATGCTCGGTACTTCGATATCCGCACAGCCATATTCAAGGCGGCCGAGGCGTCTCTACGTAATCTGTCGGACGAAGAGACAGCCGCAAGAGGTGAGCCATGGAAACTCCTCGTCGGATCCCTGTACTCCGACGCGATGCTGTCGGCTGACGAAGTTGGCACATGGCAGAGTGAGTCCGGACGGCTGGGCGAACGTAACGGTCCGTTTCTCACCGTAGCCGCCACTGCCCGGCCCCGCCGGGCTCCAGCCCGCGCGCCACCCGTGCCGGGCGGATGGGCTACTGTCACGGAGGCACATCCATTTCTCTGTCTCATGCGTCTCTTGAGCAAGCGGCACTTTCATATAGCCGCCCCGCAGGGGCATTTGGAGTATCAGTCTTGAAAACCGGCATCAAGGGCATTCGTCGCGTATCCGCCGTGGCCGTCATCGCCGCGGGAGCTGTTCTGTCCGCCGGGGCGCTCGCCCCCGTGCAGGCTGCCACGGTCGCGACCCCCACGATCACCGCCAAGGGCGGGTTCGTGATGAACAACGGCACGGGGAAGTCCCTCTACACCAAGGCAGCGGACACCCGCCTCTCCACCGGCTCCACCACCAAGATCATGACGGCCCGGGTGGTACTCGCCCAGCCGAATCTCAACCTGGACGCGAAGGTCACGGTCCAGAAGGCGTACAGCGACTACATCGTCGACAACAACTGGGCCTCCTCGGCCAAGCTCATCGTCGGCGACAAGGTCACCGTCCGCCAGCTGCTGTACGGGCTGATGCTGCCGTCCGGCTGTGACGCGGCGTACGCGCTGGCCGACAAGTTCGGCACCGGGTCGACCCGGGCGGCGCGGGTGAAGTCGTTCATCGGCAAGATGAACTCGACCGCCAAGAGCCTGGGCCTCACGAACACGCACTTCGACTCGTTCGACGGCATAGGGCATGGCGCGAACTACTCGACGCCGCGCGATCTGACCAAGCTGGCCAGCAGCGCGATGAAGTACTCCACGTTCCGTACGGTCGTGAAGACGAAGTCGACGAAGCAGAAGGTCACCACCAAGAGCGGTGGCTACCGCTACATGGACTGGACGAACACCAACCCGCTGCTGGGCACCTACTCGGGCGCCATCGGCGTCAAGACCGGCTCGGGCCCGGAGGCCAAGTACTGCCTGGTCTTCGCCGCCACCCGGAACAGCAAGACGGTGATCGGCACGGTCCTCGCCTCCTCCTCGGTGGACAACCGCACGGCGGACGCGAAGAAGCTGCTGAACTACGGCTTCGCCAAGTAACTCCCGAACACCGCTGGGGCCCGCCCGCGACCGGAGGACACCGGTCGTGGGCGGGCCCTTGTCATCCCGCGGCTACCCCTCGTCGATCACCAGGCCCTTCGCCTTGAGCACGGCCTCGAGGCCGCTGACCTCGATGACGCTCTTCCCGGCGCGGTAGGAAGCGATGTACGCCGCTTCGGCGTCGACCCGCTCCTGGGACGTGCGGACGACGTCCGCCACGTCCTCGCGGCGTACGACCACGACCCCGTCGGCGTCCGCGCGCACCACGTCCCCGGGGCGGACGAGCTCGCCGCCGATCAGTACGGGTTCGGCCATCGGGCCGATGGTTTCCTTGACAGTGCCCTTGATGGAGACACTGCGGGAGAACACGGGGAAGCCGAGCGCGCGCAGTTCCCGAGTGTCGCGGACGCCGGTGTCGGTGATCAGGCCGCCCAGGCCCTTGGCCACGCAGGCGTTGGCCAGGACGTCGCCGAAGGAGCCGGCCTCGGTGTAGTCGCCGGCGGACACCACGATGACATCGCCGGGGCGGGCGTGGGCGATGGCGACCTGGAGCATGATGTTGTCGCGGGGGGCGCAGCGGACGGTGAAGGCCGGGCCGCACAGCGACATCTCGGGGCCGACCGGCTTGATCGCCGAGGCGAGGGCGCCGAGGCGGCCCTGTGCCTCGTGGATCGTGGCGGCCGAGTAGGCGGCGAGCCGGTCGACCAGCGCCGGGTCGGGCCGGTCGAATGCGGTGTTGACGCGGATCATGGGGCTCCGTTCAGCGGAATCACGGGAAGGAGAGGGCGGCGCAGGCGCGGCCGATGCGGTCGCAGGCTTCGGTGAGGACGTCGTCCCGGGTCGCGAAGGAGACGCGGAAGTACCCCGGAGATCCGTACGCGGCACCGTGGATCACCGCCACGTGCTGCGACTCCAGCAGGTAGCCCGCGAAGTCCTCGTCGGTGCGGAGCTCGTCGCCGGACGGGGTCCGCTTGCCGAGCTGGGCCGCGCAGTTCACGAAGGCGTAGAAGCCACCGCTCGGCGGCGTGCAGGGCAGGTCCGGGATGTCACCCAGCAGCTTGATCGTCAGATCGCGGCGCGCGCGGTAGACGGCGACGGTCCGGCGTACGAACTCCTGGTCGCCGGTGAGCGCGGCGGTGGCGGCCGCCTGGCTGATGGACGACGGGCAGGAGGAGATCTGCGACTGCAGGGTGTTGATGGCCGTGACCAGTTCGGCGGAGCCCGCGCCGTAGCCGATCCGCCAGCCGGTCATCGCATAGGCCTTGGAGACGCCGTTGGTGAGGAAGACCCGGTCGGTCAGCCGTGGTTCCACGGCGGCCAGGCTGATGGCCTGGCCCGGTTCGTACCAGATCTCGTCGTAGATCTCGTCGGTGAGCACCCGCACATGGGGGTGGGCGAGGAGTACGTCGGCGAGCGCGCGGAGTTCGCCCGCGGTGTAGGCGGCGCCTGTCGGGTTGCCCGGGGTGTTGAGGATGACCCAGCGGGTCCGGGCGGTGATCGCGGATTCCAGCCGCTGGGGGGTCAGCTTGAATCCGTCCGTCTCCGGACAGGGGACGATCACCGGGGTGCCGTCGTTGGCGAGCACCATGTCCGGATAGGACACCCAGTACGGGGCGGGAATGACGACCTCGTCCCCCGCGTCCAGGGTGGCCGCCAGCGCGAGGAAGATGATCTGCTTCGCGCCGCCGCCCACGGTGATGCGGCCTGTGGGGTAGCGCAGCCCGTGCCGCCGCTCGAAGGTGTCCGCGATGGCGGCCCGCAGCTGTGGGGTTCCGTTGACCGGGGTGTATTTGGTCTCGCCCTGCCGGATCGCCGCGATCGCCGCGTCCTTGACGTGGTCGGGGGTGTCGAAGTCGGGCTCGCCCACGGTGAGGTCGAGGATGTCGCGGCCCTGGGCCTCCAGTTCGCGTACACGCTGGGCGGCCGCGGTGCTGGGCGACGGTTTGACGCGGGCCACGCGCCGCGCCGTGCGCATCAGTCGGCCCGCCTCTCGAAGTTGAGTCCGCCCGGCACCTGGAACGTCGGCAGGATCTCCAGGTGGCTGACGTTCACATGGCGGGGCGAGGCAATGGCGAACTCGATCGCGTCGGCGATGTCTTCCGGCTTCAGCGATTCGTAGCCGTCGTAGTACTGGCGCCGGGCCGCTTCCATGTCACCGAGGAGCCGGCCGAAGATCTCGGTCTCCACCCGGCCGGGGCAGATCTCGGTGACGCGGATGCGGCGCCCGTATCCGTCGACGCGGAGCTGGCGGGAGAGGGTGTGCACGGCCGATTTCGTGGCGTGGTAGATGGTGTTCCCGCCGAAGTTGTAGACGGCGGCGATCGAGCTGATGTTGACGATGTGCCCGAGGTCGCGTTCGACCATCCCCGGCATGATCAGCCGTACCAGGTGCAGCACCGCCTGGATGTTGACCGCGATCTGCTCGTCGACGGCGAACTCGTCGGCGGTGAGAATGTTGCCGGAGCGGGAGACCCCGGCGTTGTTGACGAGGACGTCCACGTCGAGGCCGCTCAGCAGTGCGGTGAGCGCGGCGGTGTCGGTGATGTCGACGGCGTGCGGTACGCACCCCGTGCGCCGGGCCAGGTCGTCGAGCCGGCCGGCGTCGCGGGCGACGGCGTGGACCTCGAGTCCCTGCTTCGTCAGTCGCTCGACGACGACCGCGCCGATCCCGGTCGAGGCACCGGTCACCAGGGCGGTCCGGTAGTCGGAGAAGGGCATGGGGATGTGCTCCTGGGGGAGAGATGGGTGGTTCTGGTCGGTGCTTTTCGCCCGGAGAGGGCTACCGGAGACGGCTACCGGAGGGGCCGCCCGGAGGGGGCCTACGCGTCGCGCAGCGGCAGATGCGCCCTGTCCTGCACCCGCGAGACCGCGATGAGCGTGCCGAGGGCGGTGACGACCGCGTAGAAGGCCGGCATGTTGACGTTCCCGGTGCGGCTGATGAGGTAGGTCATCAGCAGGGGCGCGGTGCCGCCGAAGAGGGCGGAGGAGATGTTGTAGCCCAGGCCGTATGCGGAGTAGCGCAGCCGGGTGGGGAAGAGTTCGACGAGCAGGATGTGGATGACGCCCGTGTGACCGGCGAAGATGACCGCCATGACGCAGGCGCCCAGAATGGCGAGCGCCACATTGCCGGTTCCGATGAGCAGGTAACACGGGATCCCGGCGAGCGCCATGGCGACCGCGGCACCCGCGAGGACCTTCTTGCGCCCGATCCGGTCGGACAGCGCGCCCATGAAGGGGATGGCGACGGAGATCGCCACCAGGCTGGTCGCGGTGACGAGCAGGCCCTGCACCTTGCTGAAATGGAGCTCGGTGTTCATGAACGTCGGCATGTAGCTGAACAGCACGTAGTAGCCGGATCCGTTCATGAGCGGGATGAACAGGGCCAGGAGCATCGCGCGCCGGTGCTCGGCGGAGGAGAACGCCTCCTTGAGCGGGTTCTTCGACAGGCCGCCCTCTTCCTTCAGTCGGGTGAAGTTCGGCGTATCGCTGATCCGCTTACGGATGTAGATACCGGTGATGCCCAGGGGAATGGCCAGCAGGAACGGGATCCGCCAGCCGTAGGACTCCATCCGCTCGGCGCCGAGGCCGCTGGTCATTCCGGCGGCGATCAGCGTTCCGGTGAGCAGGGAGAGGAAGGAGGCGATCTGGGCGTAGCTGGTGTAGAGGCCGCGCTTTCCCTCGGGGGCGTGCTCGGCCAGGAAGCTCATCGCACCGGATGCCTCGCCACCGACCGAGAAGCCCTGGAGTACGCGGAGCAGGATGAGCAGGGCGGGAGCCGCGATGCCGATGCTCGCGTACGTCGGCAGGAGGCCGATCGCCGCGGTCGCGACGCTGATCAGCAGGATGACGAAGACGAGCATGCGCTGCCGTCCGATGCGGTCACCGAGGTGGCCGCAGATGACGGCGCCGAGGGGCCGGAAGAAGAAGGAGACGGCGTAGCCCAGGAAGACGAGCTGGACCTGGACGGCGTTGGCCGCGTCCGGGAAGAAGACGGCGCCCAGGGTGCCCGCCATGAAGCCGAAGATGCCGTTGTCGTAGAGCTCGGCGAAGATGCCGACGCAGCCCGCGAGGGTGACCTTCCGCGCGGTTCTCGGGTCGACGACGTGGGGTGCCGTTTGAGCGGCCACGGTACTCATGGCTGTCTCCTTTTTACACGCAGATGCACTGGCAGAGGGGGACGGGGTGCTGCGGGGAAGGGGTACTGCGGGCGGGTGCGGGGGGTTCTGCCGACGGATGAGGGCGGTGAGGTTGCGGGGAGGTTCAGGGGGAGGTCAGGGAGGCTCAGGGGGAGGTCAGGGGAGGCTCAGGGGGTGGGCCCGGCGGCGGGGGTGGGGATGCGCAGGGCGTCGAAGACCGCGCGCACACGGGTTCGCAGGGCGTGGACGGCGTGGCGCTGGGATCGGTGGGCGGCCACCGCGTCGGCGACCGTCCTGCGCCGGAATCGCACGGTCTGGCCGGGCCTGACCTGCCCCAGCGCCGACAGACCGGTCGCGGTCACCACCGCGAGCACCGGGTAGCCGGCGGTGACACCGCGGCCGCGGTGCAGTACCAGCAGTTCGTCGCCCGCGGGGACCTCGACCGCGCCGACCGGCACTCCCCGGGACAGCACCTCGCCGCGCGCCACCCGCCGCGGTACGTCACCCGTCATGCGCAGCCCGATGTGGTTGCTCCGCGGGCTCACGGTGAACTCCGACCGGAACAGCCGGTCAGCGGAGTCGCCGAACTCCCCCAGGTCGGGGCCGTCGGTCACGTCGATCGTCCAGAATTCGCCGAAGCGCGGTACGGGTGCGCCCACACGGAACAGCGGGATGCGGAAGACCGGGTGGTCGACGGGTGGGCAGCGCGTCCGTACGACCAGTTCGTCGCCGTCGCGCAGCGAGCGCCCGAACCCGAGGATCGTGTCGGGGGCGCAGCTGCCGAGCAGGGACGGGGCCTCCACCGAGCCGAGCACCGCGAGGTAGACCCGGATCCCGGACCGGATACGGCTGACGCCGATCGTCTCGCCGGCCCGGACCGGGATGGGCTCCCACTGCGGTCGCGGGGCGCCTCCTACCATCACATCGGCGGGGGCGCCGGTGACCGCGATGAGCACGTCGGTCCGCGGGGTGGCGCTGAAGTCCAGGGCGGTGATCTCGATCAGCGGCGCGCCCTCGCCATTGCCGGCCAGCACATTGGCGACGCGGGCGGAGTGCTGGTCGAGCGCGCCGTTGACCGGCAGGCCGTAACGGGAGTGCCCGAACCGCCCGAGGTCCTGCACCACCGAGATCCCCGCCCGGTGGATGGTCAAGGTGTCAGCCATGGGCCGCCGCCAAGGGCGCGCCGGCGTGGTCGTCCCACTGCTCGGGGGAGATCGGCACGAACCGGAAGGTGTCGCCGGGCCGGTACGGGGTCAGCGGCTCGGCATCGAGGTCGAGTACGCGCAGCGGGGTGCGTCCCAGCAACGGCCAGCCGCCGGGGGAGCGCATCGGGCAGATCACGGCCTGTCGGCCGGCCACCGCTATCGAGCCGGGCGGGACGCTCGTCCGCGGCGAGGCCAGCCGGGGGACCGGCCGCGGGAACGCCGGGCCGTCCGTCATCGGGGCGCCCGCCGGGGCGCCGAAGCAGCGGACCGTCAGCGGCGCGCCGGAGTGCAGCTCCACCACCTCCCGCTCGGACAGCCCCAGCTGCTCGGCGACGACGGGCAGATCGGGGCCGTGCTCACCCCCGTACACCACCGGGACCACGAACCGCCTGGCCACCGGCGGCCGGATGGAGCCCGCGCCGAGCCGGTCGGCCTCGTGCCGCAGGGCGCGCCGGACCGTCTCGTGATCGGTGCCCAGGCAGTCGAACTCGACGAGCAGCGAGTCGTAGGTGGGCACGATGCCGTACACCCCGCCGGGCCGGGCCGCCTCGATCGCGTCGGCCAGGGCATGGACGGTCCGCCAGGCCCGGTCGCTGTCCATGCCCACGGCCTTGGCCACGACGGCCGAATCGCCGCAGTCCGCGATGACGACGCTGCCCTCCATCTCAGACGCGCCCATCGGCGAGCTGGGCCGCTGCCCCGCCGGCCTTGGCGTCCAGCACCTCGGTCAGCGGCGCGATCCTCACCCCCGCGGCGAGCAGTTCCTCCCGGACGCGGTGCGCGAGCGCGATGGCCCCCGGGGTGTCGCCGTGCAGCAGGACGGTGTCGCACGCGACCGGGATGTCACGGCCGCCGACGCCGCGCACCACGCCCTCGGTCACCATCCGGACCGTCCGCGCGGCGATCTCCCCTCCGTCGTGGATCACCGCGCCGGGCTCGCTCCTCGGCACCAGCGTGCCGTCGTCGCGGTAGGCCCGGTCGGCGATCCCGACGATGCCGACCCGCAGGCCGCGGGCGCGCGCGGCCTCGGCGAGCGCTCCGTCCTGCGCCAGCACGATCAGCGACCGGTCCAAGGAGGCGACGGCATCGGCAACCGCCGCCGCGTAGTCCTGCCGGGTCGCGACCAGGTTGCCGAGGCGGCCGTGCGGCGCGACGTGCCGTACCCGGGTGCCGTGCGCGGCGGCGAACGCCTGGAGCGCGCCCATTTGGTAGAGCGTGTCGGTGCGGACCTCGTCCGGCGTCAGGTCCATCGCGCGGCGGCCGAATCCGACGAGATCGGGAAAGCTGGGGTGGGCGCCCACGGCGACGCCGCGCTCGACGCAGTGGCGGACGGTGGCGTCCATGATTCTCGGATCGCCGGCATGGAATCCGCATGCGATATTCGCCGAGGTGAGCACGGACAACAGCGCTTCGTCGTCGCCCATGGTGTACGCGCCGAATCCCTCGCCGAGGTCGGCCACGAGATCGACCGTATTCATCATGAAGTCCTCCGGATAATTGAGGAAAGCGACCTGAGGGAATCGGTGTTTGGGAGAACGTAATGCCGGTGACACGAGGCGGCAAATACACGTTGGATGTGACGTGATCGCCGCTGGATATGACCCGGCGGCGTACACACCGGCGTCCGGGCCGCCCGGCGACGCCTACCATGAGGCTCCGCCCAGGCTGGAGGCTCGCCCATGGACACCAGGCGCCTTTACTCGTTCGTGAAGATCGTGGATGCCGGGAGCATCACGCGCGCGGCCGACATCCTGCATATCGCGCAGCCCGCGCTCAGCCAGCAACTCTCCATGCTGGAGGCGCAGTTCAAACAGCAATTGCTGATCCGCAGCAAGCGAGGGGTGGCGCCGACCGAGGCGGGACGTGCGCTGTACCGGCACGCACAGCTCATCCTGCGCCAGGTCGAACTCGCCCACTCGGCGGTCGACGTGTCCGGCCGGGCGCCGGCCGGCAGCGTCTCCGTGGGCCTGGCCCCGTACAGCATGGGCGCGGCGCTCGCGCTGCCGCTGCTGCGGACCGTGCGCGAGCGCTATCCCGACATCCTGCTGCACATCAACGAGAACTTCGGCGGTGTCATCAGCGAAGCGATCATGACCGGCCGCATGGACATGGCCTTCATCTACGGGGCCGGCCCACTGCGGGGCGTGCAGTTCGAGCCGCTGCGCACCGAGGACCTGTATCTGATCGCCGCGCCGGGCGGCGCGGCGCCGGCGTCCCGGGGCGAGGACGGCGAGGACGTCTCCCTCGAGGAGCTGGCCGATGTGGGCCTGCTGCTGCCCAGCCGCATCCACACCATCCGCCAGGTCGTCGAGGCCGCGTTCCAGCAGGCCTCGCTCCAGCCGAAGGTGGTGGGCGAGATCGAGTCGGTGCTGACGCTGGTCAGCGCCGTGGGCGCCGACCTCGGGGCGACCGTACTGCCCTGGTCGGCGGCGCGCGCCATCCTCGACGTACGGCACCTGGTGGTGCGCCGGATAGTCAACCCGGCCATCCAGGTCAAACTGTCCCTCTGCACCTCCGACCATCAGCCGCTGTCGGAACCCGCCCATGCCGTGCACGACCTGTTTCATGAGCTGATCGCCGCCTTCGGCGAGGGGGATTCCCGCCCTTCCTCCGCTGCCTGATCAGAGCCGGGTATTCCGACCGCCGATCGCGTCACGCAAAACATCTATTGGTTGCCGAACCGCACGCTGACTAACGTTTTTCCGCGCATCGACATCGTCCGATTCACAAAGAACGGACAGCGCGAAAAACGCTTGAAACGCGGTAGAAGCACTGGAGAAATAGATGAAACAGCGTGTGCTCGTCACCCGTGCCGACCTTCCCGGTGAGGGTCTCGCCCGCCTGGCGTCCGGGGCGGAGGTCGTACGGCCCGGCGCGGACAAGCCCGGCCCGGCGGAACTGGCCGAACGGGCCGAGGGCGCGGCCGCGATCCTGGCCCTGGGCAACGACCGGGTGGACGCCGCCCTGCTGGACGCGGCCGGGCCCGCGCTGCGCGTCGTCGCCCTGGCGAGCATGGGGTACGACGCGGTCGACCGGGAAGCGGCGGCGACACGCGGCGTCGTGGTCACCCACACCCCGGGCGTGCTCGCCGAGACCACCGCCGACCTGGCCTTCGCCCTGATCCTCATGGCCCGCAGGCGGCTCGGCGCCGCCCGCGACGCGCTGGCCGCCGGGCGGTGGGACCTGTTCCGGATGGATGACCACCTGGGTCTGGATGTGCACGGCAGCACGCTCGGTCTGATCGGCTACGGCCAGATCGGGCGGGCCGTGGCCAGGCGCGCACGGGGATTCGGCATGCGGCTGCTGCACCACGACCCGTACGCGCCCGCCGCCGCGGCCGATCCGGAATCCCGGGCCGTGGACCTGCCCACCCTCCTCGCCGAGGCCGACGTGGTCTCGCTGCACGTCCCGCTCACCCCGCGGACCCGCCATCTCATCGGCGCGGCGGAACTGGCCTCCATGAAGTCCACTGCCACACTGGTCAACACCTCACGCGGAGGCATCGTCGACGAAGATGCCCTGCTCCAGGCCGTACGGGACCGTGTCATCCACTCGGCGGCCCTGGACGTCTTCGAACGCGAGCCCATGGGGGCCGAACTGTCACCGCTGGTCGGCGAACCCCATGTGATCACGCTCCCGCACATCGGTTCGGCCACCGAGGCCACCCGTGCCGCCATGGTGGACCTCGCCGTGGACAACGTCCTGGAGGTACTCGCCGGGCGGCCGGCGCGCACTCCGCTGCCGGGCAGTTCTCCCACCCCCGGCTCACGGAGTTGACGGTTCGTCAAACACTCACAGAACAACTCACGTGATGGACGGAAAGGACAGAAAGACCACTCATGGACGTCACCGCTCGTATCGAGTCCGTGTACGCGCAGATCGTGCGCCGCAACCCCGGGGAAGCGGAGTTCCACCAGGCCGCGGGCGAGGTGCTGCACAGCCTCGCGCCCGTGCTCCGCGCGCATCCGGACCATCTCGACGCCCGGATCCTGGAGCGGCTGTGCGAACCGGAGCGGCAGATCGTCTTCCGGGTGCCCTGGGTCGACGACCTGGGGGACATCCACGTCAACCGTGGCTTCCGGGTGGAGTTCAACAGCGCGCTCGGCCCCTACAAGGGGGGCTTGCGCTTCCACCCCAGCGTCAACCTGGGCATCGTCAAGTTCCTCGGCTTCGAGCAGATCTTCAAGAACGCGCTGACCGGGCTGTCGATCGGCGGCGGCAAGGGCGGCGCGGACTTCGACCCCAAGGGGCGCTCCCAGGCTGAGGTCATGCGCTTCTGCCAGTCCTTCATGACCGAACTCCACCGGCACATCGGCGAACACACCGATGTGCCGGCCGGGGACATCGGGGTGGGCGGGCGTGAGATCGGCTATCTGTTCGGCCAGTACAAGCGGCTGACCAACCGCTTCGAGGCGGGCGTGCTCACCGGCAAGGGGGTCGGCTGGGGCGGCTCGCACGCGCGCACCGAGGCCACCGGATACGGCACCGTCCACTTCGCACAGGAGATGCTGCGCACCCGCGGCCGCCAGTTCGACGGCTGCGATGTGGTGATCTCCGGCTCCGGCAATGTGGCCGTCTACGCCATCGAGAAGGTGCACGCCCTCGGCGGCCGGGTGGTGGCCTGCTCCGACTCCACCGGGTATGTGGTCGACCGGGACGGGATCGACCTGGACCTGCTCAAGGAGGTCAAGGAGGCCCGCCGGGCGCGGATCGGCGACTACGCCCGGGCCAGGCCGGGTGCGGTGTTCTCCGACCAGGGCTCGGTGTTCGAGGTGGACTGCGATATCGCCCTGCCTTGCGCCACCCAGAACGAGCTGACCGAGGAGCACGCCGTCGCGCTGGTGAAGAACGGCGTACTGGCCGTGGCCGAGGGCGCGAACATGCCCTGCACCCCGGCGGCCGTCGAGGTGCTGCGGGAGGCCGGGGTGCTCTTCGGCCCCGGCAAGGCCGCCAACGCCGGCGGAGTGGCCACCTCCGCACTGGAGATGCGGCAGAACGCCGCCCGCGACCGGTGGACCTTCGAACAGACCGAGGCCCGTCTCGCCGCCGTCATGACCGACGTCCACGCGCTGTGCCGGGCCACCGCCGAGGAGTACGGGGCCCCCGACGACTACGTCCTGGGCGCGAACGTCGCCGGATATCTGCGGGTGGCGGAGGCCATGGCCGAGCAGGGTGTGATCTGACTCCCCGTAAGCACCGTCACGCCGGACACACCCGGCCCGTGGGCTCGTCCGGCAGATAGGTCGAGCGCTCCCGCCGGGTGAGGTCCCGGTCGACGATCCCGCAGATCCTGCCGATCGCCTCGGCCGGCCGGCGCAGGTCGACGTCCCACAGCCGTACGGTCTCGTCGTCGCTGCCGGTGGCCAGGGTGCGGCCGTCCGGGCTGAACGCCACCGCCCACACGCCGTCGGTGTGGCCGCGCAGCGAGCCACGGGATTCGCCGCTCGCCGCGTCCCAGAGCCGTACGGTCTCTCCCCCGCCGCTGGCCAGGGTGCGCCCGTCGGGGCTGAAGGCCACCGACTGCACGCTCTTGGTGTGCCCGTCGAGCACATCCCGGGCCCGCCCGCTCGCCACGTCCCACAGCCGCACCGAGCCGTCCGCGCTCCCGGTGGCCAGGGTGCGGCCGTCCCGGCTGAACGCCGCGGACCACACGGCGTCGGTGTGGCCCTTGAGGGTGCGCAGGGCGCGGCCGGTCTTCGCGTCCCACAGGCGCACCGTGCGGTCGATGCCGGTGGTGGCGAGGGTGCGGCCATCAGGGCTGAACGCCGCCGACAGCACGCCCTTGTCATGGCCCCGCAGCACCTGCCGGGCCCGGCCGCTCGCCACGTCCCACAGCCGCGCGGTCTTGTCGTTGCTGCCGGTCGCCAGCGTGCGGCCGTCGGGGCTGAAGGCCACGGACCGTACGAAGTCGGTGTGACCGTACAGGCCACGGCGGGTTCCGGTGTCCGGGTTCCACAGGATGACCGGCCCGTCGTAGCGCCCGGTCGCCAGGGTGAGGCCGTCCGGGCTGAACGCGAGCGACGGTATGGCCTCACGCGGCCCGAGGGTGAGGGAGCGCCGTTGTTCACCGGTCGCCGCGTCCCACAACTTCACCGTGTCGTCGCGGCCGTTGCCGCTGGCGAGGGTGCGGCCGTCGGGGGCGAACGCCACCGACAGCACACCGCCGGGCTGCCTGGCCAGGATGTCCCTGGCGCGGCCGGTCGCCACGTCCCACTGCCGCAGCAGCCCCCTGTCCCCGCCGGTGGCCAGCGTGCGGCCGTCGGGACTGAACGCCACTGACGACACCGGGCCGTCGTAGCCGAGGGAGAAGGCGTCCCGGGCCCGGCCCGCGTCGAGGTCCCACAGTCGCACATGAGAGCCGCCGCCCCCGGTCGCCAGCGCCCGGCCGTCCGGGCTGAACGCCAGCGAACGCGCCGGGCCGAGCTCGGGGAGGGTGTCCCGGAGTTCGCCGGTACCCGCGTTCCACAGCCGGACGGAACGTTCGCCCCCGCCGGTGGCGAGCGTGCGGCCGTCGGGGCTGAAGGCCACCGCGAGCACACCTTCCGAGTCGCCGGTGAAGCTCGTGCGGACGCGGCCGGTCCGGGCGTCCCACAGCCGCACCTTCCGGTCGATGGCGCCCGTGGCCAGCGTGCGGCCGTCCGGGCTGAACGCCACCGAGGCGACCGTGTCGGCGTGGCCGGTGAGGGTCGCGCGGGGGCGGCCGGTCCCGGCGTCCCACAGCCGCACCAGCCCGTCGGAGCGGCCCGTGGCCAGCGTGCGGCCATCCGGGCTGAACGCCAGCGTCATCATCGCGCCCGCGCGGGGGGTGAGGGTGCGCCGCACCCGCCCGGTGTCCGCGTCCCTCAGCCGCACCTCACGGCCGTCGGCGACGGCGAGCGTACGGCCGTCCGGGCTGAAGGCCACCGAGGTCACCGAACCGGCGTGGCCGGTGAGGGTTTTACGGACCCGGCCCGTCCCGGCGTCCCACAGCCGCACCGTCCCGTCGTCGCCGCCCGTGGCCAACGTGCGGCCGTCCGGACTGTACGCCACTGACCACACCGCGCCCTTGTGCCCGGTGAGGCGCTGCTGGGCGGGCAGGGCCGCCGCGGCGTACAGACTGTCGGTGGCCTCGGCGGTGGGGTGGGTCCGGTAGGCCCGTACGGCCAGCAGCGCGGCCAGGTCGGGCTCCTGGTCCAGCAGTGCGGCGGACTGGGCGGCCAGTTGCCTGGACTGCGCCAACTGCCGCGCGGCCTGGGCCTTGCGCTCCTCGCCGACGGCGGTGTGCCGCTGCCAGAAGGCGACACTCGCGGCGACCAGGGCCAGGCACAGCGCCACGGAGACCGCGGTCAGGACCTGGCGCAGCCGACGCCGCTCCTTGCGCAACCCCGCCCGGCTCTCGGCGAGGAAGGCATCCTCCACCGGGATGAGGTCCGCGGCCCGCTCGGGCGGGCCGAACGCCTCGTCCGCCTCCGCCAGCCGTACGCCCCGGTAGAGCGCCCCGGGATCCCGGCCAAGACGCTCCCACGCGGTGGCGTCCTCGGTCAGCTGACGATGGACGCGCAGCAGGTGGCGGTCCTCGTCGATCCAGTCGCGCAGCCGGGGCCAGGCGGTGATCAGCGCCTCGTGCGCGAGGTTGACGACCTCGTCGTCGAGGGTGATCAGGCGCGCGCGGGCCAGGCGCTCCAGGACGGTGGCCGCCTCGGCCGCCTCGCCCGGCCCGTCGGCCCGCAGTTCGGCGCGGTCCGCCGGGCGGCGGGTGTCGGGCGCCCCCTCGCCCGGGGTGACCAGCCGCAGCAGGGTCCGCCGGGCGGCTTGTGCCTGGTCGGGCGGCAGCCGGGTGTACAGATCCTCGGCGGTCTGGGCGACCGCGCCGTGGATACCGCCGGTCGCCTCGTACGCTGCCATGGTCAGCGCGCGGCCACGGCGGCGCCGCCAGGTCTCCAGCAGGACGTGGGACAGCAGCGGCAGCCCGCCGGGCTCGTCGGCGACCTCCTCGACGAGCCGCGCGGTCAGGGTGCGCTCGACGATCAGCCCCTCGGCGGCGGCCGGTCTGACGATGGCCTCGCGCAGCTCCTCCGGGGTCATCGGGGCCACCAGCAGCGTGGCGTCCCGCAGCGCGTCGGCGAGCGCGCGATGCCCGGCGCAGTGGCCGAAGAAGTCGGCGCGGACGGCGACCACGACCCGTAACCGGCGCTCGGGGTCGCGGGCGGCCAGCAGCAGGTCGATGAACTCCGCCCGCTCGGCCGGGTCATGGCACAGGGTGAAGGTCTCCTCGAACTGGTCGACGACCACCACCGTGTCGCCCTCGCCCCCGGCCGGGGCGAGGAGGTGCGCATGGCTCCGGGCGGGGTGCGGGCCCGGGGTGAGGATCCGGAGGGCGGCGGGCCGCGCCTGGGCCGGGTCTCCGACTCCGGCCCGCGCCACCGTCCGCCCGTCCCCCGCCCGGGCCGCCGTCCCCGCATCCCCCGCCCACGCCGTCCCCGCATCCCCCGCCCACGCCGTCCCCGCATCCCCCGCCCACGCCGTCCCCGCATCCCCCGCCCGAGCCACCGCCCCTCCGTCCCCCGCCCGCAGGGCCGGGATGAGCCCGGCGCGCAGCAGCGAGGACTTCCCGCTGCCCGACGCACCGACCACGGCCGCGAACCGCCGCGCCCGTACCAGCCCGACCAGGTCCTCGGTCAGCCGGTCGCGGCCGAAGAACCGCTCGCGGTCCTCCGGCTGGAAGCGCCGCAGCCCCGGATACGGCGGAACGGCGTCGTCGTCCTCGGGCGGCTCGGCCAGCAGCTGGTCCGTCACCTGCTGCCAGCGCCGCTCCCACTCCGCGCGGTCCCCGCCGCACGCGGTCACATACGCCAGGGCGACCGGCAGCGAGGGAAGTCTGTCGCCGGAGGCCGCCTGGGCGAGGGTCGCCGTGGAGTACTCCGTCCTGCGCGCCATCGCCCGATACGTCAACCCGCCCGCGTGTCGCCGCAAGGCCCGCAACTCATGGGCGAATCGCTCCACCGGCCCGGCACTCGGATCCAGTGGGCTCTCCCGACGCCCCATCTGATGCCCCTCCCCCTCATGGCCCGGGCGTTCCGCCCGGCCCGCGCCTCCCACCCGTACCGGACGCCGCGCGGCCACCGGCCGTTCCCGGCCCGACTTAATTGTCCAGCGCGGCGATTGGGGCCTGCCAGACAACGTCCGGCCCAGAAAACTCGAGGTCAGACGGGGTCGCACCGGCCGGACAACGCGGGCCGACCGCGACACCTCGTCCATCCATCGCGAACGAGGGGAACAAGCACATGCACACGAAGATGCGACTGGTGGGTGCCGCCGTGGCGGGGGCGGTTCTGCTCCCGGTCGGCGCGTCGTCGACGGCCTTCGGCCAGTCGGCGCCGGCGGGGGCGACGGCCGCTCGGGGCTGTGTCTCGAAGCTGCCCGACAGCGCCAAGGCTCAGACGGACCGCGTCACCGCGCTCATCCAGAAACTGGAAGGCCAGGGTCTCTCGCAGGAGCGGATCGACGCGAAGCTGGCCGCGGACTACTGCCTGGAGCGGGTGGACGGGGGCGGTTCGGAGCTGAGCACGCTCGGCAACCCGGACCAGGAGATCAAGCTCGGGAAGCCGATCATCTACAAGACCAGCGGGAAGGACCGCTACATCGCTGCGGCCAGCTGGAAGTGGAAGAAGCTCCCCAAGAACGTGAAGGGGTACGACGCGTTCGCGCTCAGCTTCAGCAAGAAGGTCACTCCCCTGGCCCACTCCCTTGTCTACCGGGGCAATGGGACCTTCTACGGCAAGAAGACGATGACGCAGGCCCAGACGTCCAACGCTTACGGAGCAGGGTTCATTTTCAACGAGGGTCCCAGGAAGGTGAATATCTACCAGCAGAAGATCGACATGCAGGGGTACCAGGGCCTCATGGGCATCTCCTTCAAGGCCAGCAAGAAGGGCTGCTGGGGCCTCCAGGCGTTCTCCAAGTACGGCCACTCCTGGAAGTCCAGCAGCGCCACCGGCATCACCATCGGCAAGTCGAGCATCGGCGTCACCTGGACGAACTACAGCAACAAGTGGCAGCAGGCCAGCCAGCCCAGCAAAGAGGTAGAGGTGTGCCGCAGGGGCTAGTCGCGGCATAGTCAGCGGGCGGTCGGCGCCCCCGAGCGGGGCGCCGGCCGCGGGGAGGGAGCACAAGATGTCCATGCGAAGCCTCTGGGGCCGCTGGTTCGCGCCCCGGCCCCGGCTGCGGGTGCCGCTCGCCGTGGCGCTCGTCCTCGCGCTGGGGGCGGGCGGCTGGCAGGCGTACGCCCGGTTCACGGACGACGACGGCCCGCGCGAGTGGACGAAGGGCCCGTACGGCAAGGCCCCCGCCGCGCTGGGGAAGACTGCCCCGGCCAGACCCGGTGAGATGGTGCGGCGGCTGAACCAGGTGCCCGAGGCCGTCGTCGGCGGCCTGGCGCTGTACGACGACCGCACCCGCGCCGGCGAAACCCGCCTGACCGCCGTCGACCTGCGCACGAACCGGACCTACTGGGAGTACGGGCGCGAAGCGAACCTGTACGACCTGGGGATCGGGGACGAACTGGCCGTCCTGTGGTGGCACGACGGCGGGCTGACCGCCGTCGATCTGCGCACCGGCGAACCGCGCTGGCACGCCGAGGCGCCGCGGACAGCCCCCGACGACCTCCACAGTCTGACCACCCACCTGCGCGTCACGGACCAGGTCGTGCTCGCCGAATCGGAGGAGGAGGTGTGGGCGCTCTCCCCGGCCGACGGAAAGCGCCGGTGGCGGGCCGTGCCGCCGAAGGGCTGCGAGCGGTGGTTCCCCGTGGACGCGCCGCTCACGCTGCGCGAGGTGTACGTCCTGGAGGCCGGGGACTGCCCGGACGACCCCGCCGTGGCCCCCGATCCGCACACCGATCGAATGGCGCAGGTCGGTCTGGACGCGGACACCGGCGCCGTGCGGTGGCGGTTCCCGCACGACGCCCAGAGCCAGCGCTACCTGCCCGCGAACGACACCACCGTGGTCCTCGCCCCGGTGCGCCGCGACGGCGGCGGCATGGCGGTGACCGATGTCTCCGGGCGGCGGCCCGCCACCCGTACCCTGCCGTTCCCCGACAGGGAGAGGGCGCGGGGGACCACGGCCCACACCCTGGTGGCCCAGGCCGACGACGGCCCCGGCGCGCTGCGCGGCTACGCCCTGGACGACGGCCGACGGCAGTGGACCCACCGGGCGGCGAAGGGCACCCGGCTCGGGGAGGCACTGGTCGCCGACGGGCGGGTGTACGTCGTGGAGCAGCCGTTGCAGGAGGCGGGCCGGACACCCCCGGCCGGCCCGTCGCGGCTGCTGGTCCTGGACGCCGAGCGCGGTGGGCTCCGGTACTCCATGAGCCTGCCCGAGCTGGACCGGAGCGGGAGCGGCGAGCCGCAGCAGCTGGAGCCGTCGCTCGCCGGGGACGGCGTGGTCGCCGTCTCCTGGAGCCGGTTCCCCGGCACAGGCCCCGATGTACTGCTCCTCACCGACGCCCGGCCCTGAGCGGGCGGCCTCAGGAAGCGTTCGTCGTCGGGTCGACGGCCACGGGCGGAGCGGCGGCGGCCGGGTCCGCGGCGGTCGGTTTGCGGAGCAGCAGCAGCGCCGCGTCGTCGTGGAGCCGGCCGCCGACGTGTTCCAGCAGGTCGTCGTGGAGGGCGGCCAGGGTACGGGACGGCTCGTCGCAGGTGTGCCGGGCCACCCGCTCGGCGAGCGGATAGAACGCCCGGCCGCAGTCGCGGGCCTCGGTGACCCCGTCGGTGTACAGCAGCAGCTGGTCGCCGTCGGCGAAGGGCAGCACCTGGAGGCTCGGGCGGCGTACGACGAGGGAGCGCAGGCCCAGCGGCGGGGCCGGGTGGGTCGGCTCGATCGCCGTGACGGCGGTCGCGCCGCTGACCAGCAGCGGCGGGGCATGGCCGCAGTTGACGACCTCCATCCGGCCCGGCTCCGGGTATCCGGCGACCACGGCGGTGACGAAGTCGTCGGGGCCGAGGTTACGGGTCAGGCTGCGCTCGATCCGCTCGACGACGTCCAGCAGGTCCGGCTCGTCGTACGCGGCCTCGCGGAAGACGCCCAGCACCAGCGCGGTGGTGCCGACCGCGGGCAGCCCTTTGCCGCGCACATCGCCGACGATCAGCCGCACACCGTACGGGGTGGGCACCAGCGCGTACAGGTCGCCGCCGATCCGGGCCTCCGCGGCGGCGGCGCTGTAGCGCACGGCCACCTGGAACGGGCCGACCGTCGCGGGAACCGGTCTGAGCAGCGCGTTCTGGGCGGTCTCGGCGACCGAGCGAACGGCCGCCAGCACCCGTTCGCGGCGCCCGCGCAACAGGCTGGCCAGCGCGCTCGCCAGCGTGACGGCGCTCAGCGCGGCCAGCGTGACCGTCAGCTCATGGAGCGGCTCACCGGTCTGGGTGCCGAGGACCGCGCCAAGACCCGTGGCGGGGATGCCGATGCCCAGCACGCCCCAGGGCCGGCAGGTGGCCGCGGCCAGCGCGGGTCCCACGGCGAGCAGCGGAAGCCAGCTCATCCCGGCGTCGCCGAGGACGACGAGCAGCGCGACCAGGGAGGTGGTCACCGCGGTCACCACGACCGCGATATACGCCCCCCAACGGGACTGGTCCAGCGAGGCAGCCCAGGATGCGGGGTCCGGCCGCCTGATGGGCTGCCGGCTCGTCCGACGGCCATGGTGATGGTCTCGGGCCTGGCTCATGTCCGGGTCTGAACTCTCTCCACTCGTGGCAGACACGCACACCTGAATGTCCGCGATGCCCGTGATGTCCGTGTGCTCTACCTAACAGGAGTCCGGGTGGCAGCCACAAGGGTTCGCATTTCAGATAGTGAATCCCGGCGGCGCCAGAGAGAGGAATCCCTGCGCGACACATTCCAGCAGCGGGTGAATTTCAGGCGCTGAGCGAAAGACCCCTGGTCACACGGCCCCCCGCCGGAATCAGCCGATCCCGGATCTCGTCGATGCGCGAAGTCGCGATACGCGTGGTCCCCAGGCGCACGGACGTGGCCACCCGCAGCGAGACCCCGAGCGAGCCGACCGTCTCCCCGCTGTAGACGGGCACCGCGAGACAGACCGTGCCCAGCGCGTACTCCTCGCGGTCGAGAACGGGCATGCCCTCCGGGGCGGTCTCCAGCCGCCGAACCAGCTCCTCCCTGCGGGTGATCGTCCGGGGCGTGAGGCCGGGCAGCGGATGCCGGGACAGATAGTCCTGGCGGGACTCGGCGTCCAGTTCGCGCAGCACGCATTTGCCCAGGGCCGTGGCGTGTCCCGCCCCCTCGAACCCCACCCAGAGGTCGACTCGCGGCGCCCGCGGGCTGTCGACGATATCGGCGACCCTGATCTCGCCGTCCTCGTAGAAGGTCAGATACGCGGCGACCACCAGGTCGTCGCGCAGCGCGGTGAGCGCGGGGCGCACCCGGGCCAGCGACGCCTGGCCACGGCTTCCCGCGCACAGGGCGCCGACCTTGTCCCCGATGACGAACCCGCCGTCGTCGAGCTTGCGCGCGTAGCCGTCGTGACACAGGGTGCGCAGCAGGTGGTAGGTGGTGGCCAGGGGCAGCCCGGCCTCGCGTGCGAGCTGTTTCGCCGGCGCGCCGCCCTCGTGCGCGCCGACGGCCTCCAGCAGGCGGAGGGCCCGCTGCACGGATGCGATGAGCGTAGGGGCCGCCTGAGCGCTCATGAGTCCAGCTTGCGCCGGGCGCGCGGGGCAGGCAAGGCCCGGCGGCGGCCGCCCGGACCCCGATCGGCCCGACGCCCCGAGCCCCTGGTCCCACTCGCCCCGGCCTTGATCGATTCACCGCCCGATTCACCGCCCGGTTCACCCCCCGCCGCCGATCGCCTCAACACCGTCTTTCACCAGCTCAACTACGTCTGCTTCACGCTTACTTCACACATTCGCAGGTTTGTTAAGTACCCCTTGTCGCGCCCACTGGTGCGTGTCATTGTCCTTTCCATTCATCTCCCGTCGATCACTTCCGCTTCCCACCCCGCCCGGAGCTCAAGTGTCCGCCGAATCGAAGCCCGCATCGAAGTTCGCCCCTGAATCGCCCGCCGAGCGTCCCGAGTCGGACGTCGGCCGACGGGTGCATGCGTTCCGGCGCCTGCGCCGGATGTCGCTGCGCGCCCTCGCGGAGCGCAGCGATGTCAGCGGGAGCTTCCTCAGCCAGCTCGAGCGCGGGCGCAGCAGCGCCTCCATCTCGACGCTGGCGCGTATCGCCTCCGCCCTCGGCATCACCATGGCCGAGCTGTTCGACACCTCGGCCATCGGCCCCACGCCGCTGCGCGAGCAGGACCGGCCGGAGCTCCCCTGGGTCGGCGGGGGCCGCAAGACCTCGCTCACCCGGGAGCCGCTGTCCGGGTTCGGGGCGTACGAGGCCGAGTTCGCGCCGGGGGGCTCGACCGGGGACGAGCAGTACAGCCACCCCGGGTGGCATGAGGTCGTCGTGGTCCTGACCAACCAGGTGACCGTGGAGCTCGACACCGAGCGCTTCGTACTCGGCGAGGGAGACAGCCTGGACTTCGACTCCAGGCAGCCGCACCGCATCGTCAACGAGACCGATGCTCTGTCCGTCGTTCATTGGGTGCTGGGCCCCACACAGCCCGGCGACAAGGAGTAGCCGATGTCCCCCCGATCCTCACTCTCCGGAGCGTCCCACGGCACCCAGACGCTCCCCAGAGCCCGGAGGCGGCGGCCCGCGATGGCCGGGACCGCCCTCGCGACCGTCGGTGTGCTGCTCACGGCCGGCTGCGCGCAGGGGGGACCCGGCGAGGACGCCGACTCGGCGGATCTCGTGGGCCGGCCGGCGGGCACGGTCAAGAAGGATGCGCTCGACGGCGTCCGGATGACCTTTGTGTCGTACGGCGGGGGCATGCAGGACGGCCAGGAAGGGGCGTTCGTCAAACCGTTCGCCAAGGACTCCGGCGCCGATGTGCTCACCGACGGCCCCACCGACCCCGCCAAGATCAAGGCCCAGGTGAACTCGAAGAACGTGCTGTGGGACGTGGTCGACACCACGCCGTGGGACGCCGCGGCCAACTGCGAGACGCTCTACCAGAAGCTCGACTACAAGATCATCAACACCAGCCAGCTGCCGGACCAGACGCCCGAGTCCCCCTGTATGGTCCCCTCCCTGATCTACGGATACGGCCTCTACTACAACGCCGACAAATACGCCGACAACCCGCCCACCACCTGGGCGGACTTCTTCGACACCGAGAAGTTCCCGGGCAAGCGGGCCGTCGACGGCCGCCCGACCCCCACCCCCGGCATCTTCGAGGCGGCCCTGCTGGCCGACGGCGTGGGCCCGAGCAAGCTGTATCCGCTGGACACCAAGCGGGCGCTGCGCAAATGGGACGGCATCAAGTCCGACCTCACGTACTGGAAGACCGGCGCCCAGCAGACCCAGATCGCGCAGTCCGGCCAGGCGGACATGATCATGGCCTGGAGCGGCCGTATCTACGAGGCCAATGCCAACGGCGCGAACTTCCGCCCGGTGTGGAACAACAGCTTCACCCTGTACGACGTGTTCGCCGTGCCCAAGGGCTCGAAGAACACCAAGGCCGCGATGGGCCTGATCAACTACGCGCTCGGCGAGGAGCAGCAGACCAGGCAGTCGGAGTACACCAGCTACGCGCCGGTCAACGTCAACTCCAAGCCCACCCTGTCCCCGCAGGCCCAGAAGCTCGACCCGACGCAGGAGAAGGTGCTCAACCAGTCCATCACCCCGGACTTCACCTACTGGGGCCAGAACCGCGACAAGCTGTCCACGGCCTGGACCGACTGGCTGAACCGATGACAGCGCTCTCCCCCGGGACCAGACCCGGCCGGCCCGCCGACCGGCAGGCCGGCCGGGCCCGGCGCCGCTCCGCCACCGCGGCGGAGCGTGCGCCGGGCTCCCGGCGCTGGCTGCTGATCGTGCCGACGGCGCTGCTGGTGCTGGCCGGTTTCGGCTACCCGGTCGCCACGATCGTGGTGCGCAGCGTCACCCAGCCGGAGCCCGGGCTGCAGAACTTCTCCTGGCTGCTGCACGACGCCACCGCACTCGAAGTACTGGGCCGGACCCTGGTCGTCGCCGCCGTGGCCACGCTGATCACCCTCGTGCTCGGCTATCCGTACGCGTATCTGATGACGGTCTCCGGACCGGCGCTGCGCGGGCTGCTGATGCTGGCCGTGCTGATGCCGTTCTGGACCAGCCTGATGGTGCGCGTCTTCGCCTGGGTGATCATCCTTCAGGACCATGGCGTGCTCAACACCGTCCTGGACGCGCTGGGCCTGGGCCGGACGCAGCTGCTCGGGACCACCACGGGCGTGCTGATCGGCATGTGCCAGATCCTGATGCCGTTCATGGTGCTGCCGCTGTTCAACGCGATGCGCTCGATCGACGGGCGGGTGGTGCAGGCCGGGATGATCTGCGGCGCACCGCCCTGGAAGGCGTTCTGGCGGGTCTTCGTCCCGCTGTCGCTGCCCGGGGTGTTCGCCGGGTCGCTGATGGTGTTCATCCTCTCGCTCGGCTTCTACATCACCCCCGCCGTGCTCGGCTCACCCCGCCAGGAGCTGCTGCCCAACGCGCTGTACACGCAGATCAGCGAGTTGCTGAACTGGGGCCGGGGCGGGGCGCTCGCGGTGGCGCTGCTGCTGACCGCCGGGGTGCTGCTCGCGGTGACGGCCTGGGTGTCCAAGCGGGTGACCGGTAAGTCGGCCCAGGTCACGGGAGGTCTTGAGCTGTGAGCAGGTCTGGAGCGGTGAGAGATCTGGAGCGGTGCGGAGGTCCGGAGCGGTGCGGAGGTCCGGAGCGGTGCGGAGGTCCGAAGCGGCGCGGAGGTCCGAAGCGGTGCGGAGGTCTGGAGCTGTGAGCAGACGCATCCCCCTGAAGATCTTCGGCGCGCTGGTCGCGCTCTGGCTGGTCGCCCCGACGCTGGTGGTGATCCCGCTCAGCTTCACCGGGCAGCGCTCGCTGGCGTTTCCGCCCGAGCGCTGGTCCCTGCGGTGGTACGAGACCTTCTTCTCGGACCGCCGCTGGGTGGACGATCTGCTGAACTCGCTGCAGATCGCCGCCCTCGTCGGGGTCCTGGCCACGGTGGCGGGCACGGCCGCGAGCTATGCCCTGACCCGCGGCCGGTTCCGGGGCCGCGGCGCGGTGGGCGCGCTGCTGATCGCCCCGATGCTGGTGCCCACGGTCGTCTTCGGCGTGGGCGTCTACGCCCTGTTCCTGCAGCTGCGGCTGGTGGGGACGTTCACCGGGTTCCTGATCGCGCACACCGTACTGGCCCTGCCGTTTGTGATCATCCCGGTGTCCTCGGTGCTGTCGCGGTTCGACACCACGCTGGAGCGCGCGGCGGCGATCTGCGGGGCGAGCCGGGCGCGCGCCTTCATCAGCGTCACCCTGCCGGTGATCGCGCCCGGTCTGCTGTCCGGGTTCATGTTCGCCTTTGTGACCTCCTTCGACGAGGTCGTGGTGTCCATGTTCATCTCCAGCCCCTATCTGGAGACCCTGCCGGTGCGGATGTACAGCAGCATCCAGCGCGACGTCGATCCCACCATCGCCGCCGCGGCCACCCTCATCATCTGCTTCACCAGCGCGCTGATCGCGATCGCGCTGCTCGCACAATCCCGGAGGCGACGTGTCAGCTGACCTCAAACACCGTGGGTCCGCCGACCTCAAGCGCAGCGGGGCCGCCATCGAACTGCGCGGCCTGACCAAGACGTACGGGTCGAGCCAGGCCGTACGCGGCGTCGATCTGACCATCGAGCCGGGCGAGTTCATGACGTTCCTGGGCCCCAGCGGCTCGGGCAAGACCACCACGCTCAACATGATCGCCGGGTTTGTCCCGCCGACATCCGGCGACATCCTGGTCGACGCCGAACCGCTGAACGCCGTGCCCCCGCACCGGCGCGAGATGGGCATGGTCTTCCAGGGGTACGCGCTGTTCCCGCATCTGAGCGTGTGGGACAACATCGAGTTCCCGCTGCGGCAGCGGAAGATGCCCAAGGCCGAGCGGCGCGAGCTGGTGCGCGCGGCGGTGCGGACCGTACAGCTGGAGGGGTTCGAGCGGCGCCGCCCCGCCCAGCTGTCCGGTGGCCAGCAGCAGCGCGTCGCCTTCGCCCGGGCCATCGTCTACCGGCCGCCGGTGCTGCTGATGGACGAGCCGCTGGGCGCGCTGGACAAAAAGCTCCGCGAGGCCCTGCAAGAGGAGATCCGCGAGATCCACCGCCAGGTCGGCACCACCTTCGTCTACGTCACCCATGACCAGGAGGAGGCGCTTACCCTCTCGGACCGGATCGCGGTCTACGACGACGGGCGGATCGTGCAGGTCGGCACGGCCGAGGAGCTGTACGAGCGGCCGAAGTCGCTGTTCGTCGCCCAGTTCCTCGGCGAGTCCACGCTGCTGCGCGGCGTCGTCCACCCCGACGACCCCAAGCGGCTGCACGCGGGCGCGTACGGCATCCCGCTGCCGGGCGGGCACGCGGTGCGCGGCGACGCCGTGGTGGTGATCCGCCCCGAGCGGCTACGGCTGTCGGCCGAGGAACCGGCCCCGGGCCGGGCCGGGGTGCCGGTCACCGTGCGCGACGAGTCCTATCTGGGCCATTCGCGAAAGCTGACCGTCGAACTGCCCGGCGGGTCCACCGGGCTGGTCCGCGAGGGCCCCGGCACCGCCTCCGGGCTGCGCGTCGGCGACACGGGCTTCGCCACGTGGGACCCGGCGGTAGCGGCAGTGGTCCCCGACAAGCGACTTTCTGTTAAGGACAATTGACGTGATCAACGGTCAGATCTCCTTCTGGATGCAGGACACGGCCGCCTCCGCACGCCCCGAGCGCCCGCCGCTGGACGGGGACACCACGGTCGACGTATGCGTCGTCGGCGCGGGGTACACCGGACTGTGGACGGCGTACTGGCTCCGCCAGGCGCTGCCCGACGCCTCGATCCTCGTCGTCGAGGCCCGCCATGCCGGCTACGGCGCCTCCGGCCGCAACGGCGGCTGGCTCTCCGGCAAGATGATCGGGCTCTCCCGCCATATGGCCGAGGGCCCCGGGGGCCGGCAGGCGGTGCTCGAACTGCGGCGCGCGGCCATCGACGCGTTCGACGAGATCCTGGGGATCATGGCCGACCACGGCGCGGACGTGGACGCCGTCCGCGGCGGCTATCTGACGATCGGCCGCACCCCCTCCGAACTGGCCCGGCTCCGGGCGGCCGTCGCCGCCGAACGCGACTGGGGCATGACCGAGGACGACGTACGGCTGCTGTCCGCGGCCGAGACGGCGGACCGGATCAGCATCGACGGCGTACTCGGCGCCCTGTACAGCCCGCACAACGTACGGCTGCACCCCGGAAAGCTGGTCACCGGCCTCGCCTCGGCCGTCGAGGCCGCCGGCGTCCGGATCGCCGAGCGCACCCCGGCCCTGGACATCCGCCCCGGGCAGGTGCGCACCGCACACGGCACCGTGACCGCCCGCCACATCCTGCGCGCGACCGAGGGATACACGGCGCAACTGCCCGGCCGCCGCCGGGACATGCTGCCCATGAACAGCTCGATGGTCATCACCGAGCCGCTGTCCGAAGCCGACTGGAAGACCATCGGCTGGTCCGGCGGCGAGGCCCTTTCCGGCGCCCAGCACACCTACTTCTACGCCCAGCGCACCGCCGACAACCGCATCGCCCTCGGCGGCCGCGGCCTCCCGTACCGCTTCGGCTCCCGCGTCGACCGCGACGGCCGCCTCGACCGCTGGACCATCGGCCAGTTGCACGGGGTCCTGCGTGGCCTGTGGCCCGATGTCCCCTTCGAGCTCGCCCACGCGTGGTGCGGCTCGCTGGGCGTACCACGCGACTGGTCCCCCTCGGTGGTCTGGGACCAGGCCACCGGCCTCGGCCACGCCGGGGGCTACGTCGGGCAGGGCGTGACGGCCTCGTATCTGGCCGGCCGCACCCTCGCCGACCTCGTCGCCGGCAAGGACACCCGCTACACCCGCCTGCCGTGGTCGGGCCGCACCTCCCCGCGCTGGGAGCCGGAGCCGCTGCGCTGGCTGGGCTCGTACGCGATGTACGGCCTCTACCGGATCGCCGACCTCAGCGAGGGCAGCACCCGCCACGAGCGCACCTCGGCCTTCGCGCGGCTGGCGGACGCGATCACCGGCCGGCACTGAGTTCTCCGGGCGCGGCCGGCCTCCGCGGCGGGCCTCCGCGCCGGGCCGACGCTCAGGACGGGCGGTATGTGGTCACCAGCAGCGTGGCGGCGGCGCGCGGCCCATCGGTGGTGGCGGGCAGTACGTCGACGCTGGTCCGGGTGAACCCGGCCGCGTCGAGCAGCTTGGTCCACACATGCCCCTGAAGCACCCAGCGGCGCGTTGTGGCCGCCTCCCCCTGTGGTGTCTTCGCCGGAATGTCGGCGGCCACGACATCGGGCTGGGCGGGCGCGCCGCCCACGTAGTGGGCGAGGGTGGAGAACACCAGCCGCCCGCCGGGCCGCAGCGCGGCCGCCGCCACCGGCAGCAGCTCGCGCGGGTCGGTGAAGTCCAGGGCGCCGAAGACGCTGTACAGCACGTCATACGTATCGGCCCGCTCGCGCAAATGGGTCACGACGTCGGACTGCACGATGCGCAGCCGCGGTGCGAGGTGGCCGTACAGGTCGGTGGCCATCGCGCACTGCGCGGGCGAGCCATCGACGGCGACGATCCGGGCGGGCTGATGACGGGTCGCCAGGTGCGCGGCATCCCGGGCCGCTCCGGCGCCGAGGTCGCCGACGCACAGCCCGGTCAGGTCGCCGAGGACTTCCGCACCGGGGCCGGTGTCATGGCTCCAGATCCAGCGGAAGGTCTCGGGGACGGCCCGGTCGCGGTCGGCACGGGCGCGGCCATAGTGGTGCCAGAGGTCTGCGGTGGTGGTCGTCACCCGTCCCATCGTCGCGGGTGTGTTTTGTTGACGGGCTGGTTCGCCGGAATCTCACTCCGGCGCGCTCGGGGCCCGGCCGGTCGGCCGGGCCCGGGTAGCGCCGGGCCCCCGACCTCCACGCGGCCTCCAGAACCCGGCCACGATCTGCGGCGCCGCCATCCCCCCATCCCAAAAAATCGCTTGCTCTAAATCAAGCGTTTTTGCAGGGCTGCGTCAGGGGGCACCTCCCAGCGGTAGCCGGGGAAGCATAGGGCACGGGATGGTCGGACGGATCCGATTTGCGCGGCACGCGACCACCTGGACCGAGGCGAATCCGGTACCCCGCAGATACCACCCGCCCACGACATCCCCGCCCCAGCCGAGCCGGTCCCGCGCGGCTGTGAATCGCTCGGCCCGCCGCGCGAGATCCTTGTCGTGGTCGGCCATGAAGGACGAGGTCAATTCGGTGACCTGGTCTTGGTACCAGGCCGAGGCTTTCTCCGGCTCCTCGAAGGTCGCCTTGATCATTCTGGCAGGGCGCAACAGCCAGTGCGGTACCTCCAGCGGGGGTACCTCGCTCGCCATGAAGGCGGGGTTGGCGGCCGCGATCTGCTTCCACTCCTGAGGCGAGAGGTTGTGGGTGACGAGATGGGGCGGCCGGCGCGTGGACTCATCGTCGTACGTACGTCGCTCTCCAGACCATCGGTAGCAGTGCCAGTGATGGGGCATGGGTGTGGGTGGTTCTGTCATGAGGGGGCTCCTGCGTGGGGGAGCGGCCCCGCCCTGCGGCGGGGGCTGGCTGAGGACGGGGCCGCCGTCTGTCTATGGCGCCTGGCGCCGGCTATTTCGCGTACTGGCGTCCGTCGTCCGCGTCGCCGGGGGTCTGCCCGCCGGGTGTTGGGGCGTCGGTGTCCGGCATGGTGTCGCCGTCATTCGGGTCGCGGCGGACGGCGTGCTGTAATCGCAATTGGGCCTCCTGTGAGTTCGTGCGCGCAGGGGTGTCCCCGCGCTGGTTGCGCGGTCCTCGTCTCGGCCCAGTGGCCTGCAAGCGGGAGGCCGGGACGAGGCCCTGCCTGGGATGGGCAGGGGCTGTGGGGTGGGCCGCCGAGCAGCCCACCGGTCTAGGGGGCGTCTGCCTTCAGGACCTTGATGGGTGCGGCCTTGTGGCAGTCGCAGTCGCAGCGGACGGTCATGATGAGCACTCCGCGAGTGGCAGGCGGTACCGGCGTCAACCGGACTTCGCCCGGGCCCTTGCAGAATGCGTGGATCTCGTCAGGCGTGGTGTCGGGCTCGGCGATGTACAGCGAGCAGTACGGGGACATCCGCCGGGTGCCGACGGGGACGGTCACGTCGTGTGCCTCTCGCGCTGCAGGGTGACCAGCACCGTGTACAGGTCGGCGTCCGGGTGCGGCTGTCGGCGGTTGCAGTCCGGGCACAGGTGCCGCAGGCAGCCGGGCCCAGACGCGGCTGCGCGGAGCACGGTGATCGGTTCGCGCGTGGGCTTGTCGCAGCGATAGCAGCACTCGGTCACCGGACCGCCTCCTCGCGTGGGCCCAGCGCCGCGCTGGTCGCGATCTTCAGCGCGGCGAGCAGGGCTGCAGGGTCGGTGAGGTGCCGGTCGTGCCGGAGCGGTACGCGCCAGTGGACGCCGGGCCCGGTCGTGCGGGCCACCGGTGGCACCTCGATGCAGGCAGTCGCTCCCCACACCTCGATGCTGGGCAGTCGGCCCGTGTCCCATGCGGCGGCCGCCTCGGGAGCGATGAGCCAGTACAGCACCCCGTCGAAGGGGTTCTCGATGACCGCGCCCGTGGCTCCGCCGAGCGTTTCCAGGACCGGTTCGCCGATGAAGCGTGGGACGCGCACGACGTCCCAAGAACGGCCAGCGGGCTGCAGCTGTGCACTGCGGCCGCTCGGCGGTGTCCACGGGAGCACTTCGGTACCCATGACTCACACGTCCCCTTTCCCCAGTTACGGGTAGTGAGGAGTCGGAACCGTGCGTCATGCTGTATCGGCCAATGCTGACCCGCGACGCGCATACGCGTATGAGGCTGGCGCATAGAGCCAGCGGGCGACGGTGAGACTCGGGTACCAACTGGGGTGGATATGAACTGGTCTTCGCAAGGGATTCGGGACGCCGCCCGCCAAGGCGACTACGGGCGGGTCGTCAGCCTGGCGCGCCGTGATGCCCGCGTCTCCCAACGTCAGCTCGGCGACGCCTGCGGAATCAGCCAGTCCGCCGTCTCTCGTCTCGAAGGACGCGGCACGGCCTCATACGACATGACCATTCTGGCGAGAGCTGCCACGCACCTGCACATTCCCCCGCGTCTGGTCGGCCTCGCCGATCACACAGCGGCGCATGCCGCCGAGAACGGACAGCGCGACGTGCACCGGCGCAACTTCCTCGCGGGGACCGCTGCCATCGCCGCCGCCCCGGCCCTGGCGGCCCTTCACGCTCAGCCTGCGGACACTCGACAGGCCGCAACGCTCCGCGTTGCCACTACAGCCTTCCGGCGCCTGGACGCCGCCACCTCATCACGGCACCTTTCCGAGCCGGTCCTGGCTCACCTGCGACTCATCCAGACCGTCACCGCTGAAGCCGAATCCCCTGAGCAGCGGGCCCGCCTGGCGGCCGTGGGCAGTGAAGCGGCCTCCCTCGCCGGGTGGCTGGCCTGGGACATGAACGACATCGGGTCGGCGCGCACCTGGTACGGCACAGCCATCGAGGCAGCGCGCGCATCCGGCGATCGGCTGCTCACCGCATACCAGCTCGGCAGTCTTGCCGGATTCGAGGCCGACGCCGGGAACGCTGCCCAGGGGCTCGCCCTCGTCCACCGGGCCCGTCGCCAACTGGGAGAGGATGCACCGGCCATCGCCTCCGCATGGCTCGGCACGGTCGAAGCACTCGCGCACGCGGCAGCAGGGGATCGAGCAACTGCCGACGCCGTGCTGGAGCAAGCCGCCCGGCATACGGAGGCCGTGCCGGACGAGCAGCCGCCGCCCTGGCCCTGGGTCTTCAGCTTCACGCCCAGCAAGGTGGCGGCGGCCAGATTGACATGTGGCGCGCGAATGGGGATCCCACAGTGGGTCTCCGCATCACAGGACGCCGCTACCGCCGCCCTGGCTTCAGGACACGAGAAGCAACGTGCCCTGCTTGCGCTTGACCTAGCCGCGGCGCATATGGCCGAGGGACGGCTGGACGGGGCATTCGCGCTGGCTGCGCGAGCACTTGAAGCGGGGGTGCGGTACCGCTCAGGCCGGGTCATAGAGCGTGCGCGCAGCCTCCGGCGCGCCTGCACTTCAACGACCCCGCCCCGGGTTGTCAGGGACTTCGACGAGCGGCTGCACGGCATCTACCTGTAAGCACTGTGGAAGGAGAACGACATATGCGACTGGGGATCACTGGCCACCGCGGGCTGCCGGCCGAGACGGAGCAACTGGTCCGTGAGGCCTTGCGCGAGGAGGTGAAGCGGCACCCGCCACAAGCGCTGGTCGGTGTCTCTTGCATCGCCGACGGCCCTGACGCCTGGTTCGCCGAGATGGTCCTGGAAGCTGGGGGAACGCTGGAGGTCGTCGTGCCCGCAGAGCAGTACCGGGACGGCCTTCCCGAGGAGCACCACCAGTCCTATGACGAGCTCCTGCGCCAAGCGGCGGAAGTCCATCGCACGGGCATGGTGGCATCGGACTCCCAGGCGCACATGGCTGGTAGCGAGATCCTGGTGGGCGTCGTGGATGAGCTGATCGCCGTGTGGGACGGGCAGCCGGCCCGCGGGTACGGCGGTACGGCCGACGTCGTGGCTTACGCGGAGCGCACGGGTGTCCGTACTCGCGTGATCTGGCCGGAGGGCGCTGCTCGGGACTGAGCGCGTCCAGCCCATGCGTGAGCAGGCGAAGATCGACGGGTCCACCGAGTCGGTCATCCTCCGCGAGACGTTGCAACTGCACGGACTGCAAGACGACCGCAGTCAATTCGACCGCTTCGCCCAGCCCCTCGGCACAGCACACATACGACGCGCTGACAAACTTCGCAAGCGTAGGCACGCCCTCCCCGGCGCGCCGACGTTGCTCGCTGCCCTCGGGGGCACGTGACGGCATCATGCAGACGGTGGTGACAGGCAATATCCGCGCCGCCGAGGTCAAGTTGGCCGCCTTCGGCCTCCACCGCCACTTGGACCTCACGATCGGTGCCTTCGGGGAGGATGCCGACGGACGACCGGAGCTGGTGCGTACCGCTCTCAAACGTGCCCAGGTCCTCCCGGCACAGGCTGTTCTGCTCGGCGATACGCCCGCCGTTGTGCAGGGCGCGCTGGACGCGGGTGACGCACCGCGTTTGAGTACCTCGCGCACTGGGCGAAGGCAGATCCGCCCTCAGAGCCATCTATACACCGTGTTTATACATGCCGTGTATAGTCCGAGCCGTTCAAGACCACCCGGCACTGCCGGCACGTCAGAAAGGCTCGTCCATGTACGCCAAGGCATTGGCTCCCGAATACCAAGGCGCCCTCAGTTCCCTCTCGGTGAACTCCTCCCTGACCGACGTCCTCGCCGAGGGGACCGACCGGCTGCGCGCCGCCGAACAGGCGGGCTCCCAGCGGGAGGCCGCGCGCTCGGGGCTCGCCGTGGCGGAGGCGCACCGCCGTCTGGGCCATGTCGAGGAGGCCGACCGCGCCTGGAAGGCGAGCTACCGCGCCGCCCGCTCGGCCGGTGACGTCGGTGCGATGGCATGGGCGGTGTGGAGCGGCGGCACCCTCGCCCGGCAGCGGGGCTCGCTCGCCCTGGCCCGCCGGCTGCTCGCCCTCGCCGCCGAGCTGGGCAAGCGCGGCGACGACGTGGTGGCCCGGGGCTACTCGCTGGCCGGGCTCGCGGAGACCGGCCGCATCCAGGGCGACTACGAGGCCGTGCACGCCCTCCACGAGCAGCTGCTCGCCGAGGCCCGCAAGCGCGGCGAGGCCCGGCACACCGTCTGGGCGTTGGAGGGCATCGCCCAGATCCACCGGAACACCGGCTCGTACGACACTGCCTTCGCGATGTTCGAGGAGGCCGCCGCCATCGCCGCGCAGGCCGACGACCAGCGCGGCCGGGCGTGGGCGCTGCGCGGCATGGCCGACATCGTGTCCCTGCGGGACAAGGACGTGGACCGGGCCCTGGCACTGCTGTCCGAGGCGGAGCTCGTCTGCCGCGAGATGAAGCTGACCAGCGCGCTGGCCTACAACCTCAAGATGCGCGGCAACGTCCTCTTCCGCGCCGGCCGTTACGTGCCCGCCCGGGAGTGCTACGAGACGGCGCTGGCCGAGTTCCGCGCCATGAGCGAGCCGCGCGGCACGGCGCTGTCCCGCCTGGGGCTGGCCAAGACGCTCGCCCGGCTGGGGCAGGACCCGGCGCTCACCGCCGCGGAACTGGACGACCTGCGGCGGGAACTGGACCGCATCGGGCTGCGGCACGCCCGCGAGATGGTCGACGCGGCCTACGAGGAGCTGGGCATAGCGCGGCTCACCACGCACCCCGCACCCACCGCCGCCACGCCCGGCGCACCCGCCACGCCCGGCGCACCCGCCATACCCAGCGCACGAGAGGTCCAAGAGGCGGTGGCCGTCCGATGACCGCGCCCCTCACCGCACCCGCGCCCCCGCTCCCGCACCCGACCACCACCCCACCCGCCCTCGCCCCCGCTTCCGCGTCGCACACCCTCGCCCGCTGCCGGAGCCTCGTACTCCCCGCGCTGACCGCGGCCGTGGAACGGCTCCATCCGTACCCGGGCGAGATGGCCGCCTTCTCCTTCGGCTGGTGTGAGGTGGGCGGCACCCCGGCCGCCGGACGGCCCGGTGGCGGCAAGAGCGGCGGCAAGGGCGTACGCCAGGCCCTGGCCGTGCTCGGCGCGGAGGCGGCGGGCGCGCCCGGGGCGACCGCGGTCGCCGGGGCGGTCGCCGTGGAGCTGGTCCACGCCTTCTCACTTCTGCACGACGACATCATGGACGGCGACGAGACCCGGCGCCGGCGCGCTTCCGTATGGAAGGCGTACGGCACCGGCCCGGCCGTTCTGGCCGGGGACGCGCTGTTCGCCCTCGCGGTGCAGACGCTCGCCGAGTCGCAGAGCCCGCACGGCGGCGCGGCGATCCGGCAGCTGTCGGGGGCGCTGGGCGACCTGGTGCGCGGCCAGGCGGAGGATCTGCTGTTCGAGTCCCGCCCCTGGACCGGCCCCGACGCGGTCCGCACCGCCGAATACCGTGCGATGGCCGAGGGCAAGACCGGGGCGCTGCTGGGCTGCGCCGCGGCGCTCGGCGCCCAGCTCGCGGGCGCTCCGGAGCCGGTCGTCACCGCGCTGGACCGGGCCGGGCGCCACGTCGGGGTGGCCTTCCAGGCCGTGGACGATCTGCTCGGCATATGGGGCGATCCGCGCGTCACGGGCAAGCCCGTGCACGGCGATCTGCGCCGGAGGAAGAAGACGCTGCCCGTGCTGGCTGCCCTGGCCGCCGACGGCCCGGCCGCCCGCGAACTCGCCGCGCTCCTCAGCGCCTCCCCGGACGCCGACGCGCCGGACACCATCCCGGACGACGCGGCCGTCCACCGCGCCGCCGAACTCGTCGAAGAGGCGTGCGGGCGGGCCGCCACCCTCGCCGAGGCCCACCACCACCTGGACGCCGCCCGCGCCCAGCTGGCCTCCGTCCCGCTGGCCCCGACCGCGGCCGCCGAACTCCTGGCCCTGCTGCCGTTCCTCGTCGACCGCGCGCTGTAACGGTCCGGTATGACGGACAGCCACCCCTTTGGCCCGCTGTGCGCGCGGCGCCGGGCCGCCTCACCCATGCTGGCCGGGGAGAAGACCGCTGAGCCGGTGAGGAAGGACAGGTGTGGAAGGACGGGGCCCGATGAGGCTTGTCGTCGATCTCAACCGTTGCCAGGGGTACGCGCAGTGCGTCTTTCTGGCGCCGGACGTGTTCTCCCTGAAAGGGGAGGAGGCACTGCGGTACACCCCTTACGTCGACGACGCGCGCCGTGAGCAGGTGGCCGCCGCGGTGGCCGCCTGCCCGGTCCAGGCGATTCTGCTGGACGACCGAACAGACGACGTGATCGACGACGCAATGGACGACGTGGCCGACGACATGACGGGCGCCCCGCTCCCGGCAGCCTTCGATGTCCACCACTGACGAACGCGGCGCGAGCAGCGCCCGCCGCCCCGACGACAGCCTGGCGCGGCTGCGGCGCGAGGGGCGGATCGTCATCGTCGGCGCCTCCCTGGCCGGGCTGCGGGCCGCGGAGACCCTGCGCGAGGAGGGCTTCGCCGGTTCGCTCACGATCATCGGCGACGAGCCCGACCGGCCGTACGACCGCCCGCCGCTGTCCAAGCAGGTGCTGGTGGGCGGCGCGGCCGCGGACCGCACCACGCTGCCCCGGCGCCGGGCGATCCGGGCCCACTGGCGCCTGCGGACCGCCGCCACCGGGCTGGACCTGACGGCCCGCCGGGTGCGCCTGGCCGACGGCGACGAGGTGCCGTACGACCGGCTGCTGATCACCACCGGCGCCCGCTCCCGCCCCTGGCCGCACCCCGCCGAAGCCGAACTCGACGGCGTCTTCGTCCTGCGTACCCGCCGGGACGCGGAACGGCTGGGGCGGCGGCTGATGGCCGGGCCCCGGCGGGTGCTGGTCATCGGCGCGGGATTCACCGGTTCGGAGATCGCGTCCGCCTGCCGGGAGTTGGGGCTGCCCGTCACCGTCGCCGAACGCGGCCCGGCACCGCTGGTGGGCGCCCTGGGCGGGGTGATCGGCCAGGTCGCGGCGGAGCTGCAGCGGGAGCACGGCGTCGATCTGCGCTGCTCGGTCATGGTCACCGCGCTGGAGGGCGACGCGGCGGGGCGGCTGCGACGCGCCCATCTGTCCGACGGCACCGCCCTCGACGCGGACCTGGCCGTGGTCGCGCTCGGCGCCGTCCGCAACACCGAGTGGCTGGACGGGTCGGGGCTCGGCGCCGGGCCCCGGGGCGTCGCATGCGACGCCGGGTGCCGGGCGTTCGACGTCCGGGGCCTGGTCACCGACGACGTGTTCGCGGCCGGGGACGTCGCCCGGGCCCCGCATCCGCTCTTCGGCTATCAGTTCCTGTCCCTCGACCACTGGGGCAACGCCGTCGCGCAGGCCGAGGTCGCGGCGCACAACATGATCAGCCCCGGCCCGGACCGCCGCCCCCACCTGTGGGTCCCCGCCTTCTGGTCGTCGCAGTTCGGGGTGAACATCAAGTCGGTCGGGGTGCCCTCGATGGGCGAGGAAATCCTCATCGCCCAGGGGTCGCTGGCCGAGCACAGCTTCGCCGGCGTCTACGGCTGCCAGGGCCGCGTCGTCGCCGCCGTCACCTTCGACCAGGCCAAGTGGCTGGACTTCTACCGGCAGCAGATCGAGACGGCCGCGCCCTTCCCGCCGCCCTTCCGCTCCGTGGACCGCCGGCCCGACGGACTGCGTCCGGTGCCCGCCGGATTCCCCGACCCCTCCCTGCCGTCCCACGGCCCGACCGTGACCCTCAGCGGCTACTCGCCGACCGAACGGCGGATCGTCTTCACCCCCGCCCGGGCCTGACGGGCCCGCCACCCGGAAGGACCCTCCGTCATGACGTACGGCACATATCTGCGGAAGATCACCGACCCCGCCAACCGCGCCGACCCCTACCCCCTCTACGCCGAACTGCGGAAGACGCCCGTGCTGCGGGACGAGGGCGGCCCGTACCTCGTCAGCACGTACTGGGAGATCCACGGCCTGCTGCACGACCCGCGGATCAGCTCCGACCCCCGTAACCTCGACCCGGACGCCGCCGCCGCGCTCGCCGTGACCGAGGAGGCGGACGATCCGACCCTGCCGCCGAGCTTTCTGCGGCTCGACCCGCCCGAGCACGACCGGCTGCGCCGGATCGCGACGTACTCCTTCGGGCCGCCGCACACCCCGCGGCGGATCCACGACATGCGCGGCGAGCTCGCCCGGATCGTCACCGACCTCATCGACGACTTCGAGGGCCGGGACCGGGCCGACCTGGTCGACGACTTCGCGTACCCCTTCCCGGTGACCGTGATCTGCCGGCTGCTGGGGGTGCCCCGCGCCGACGAACCGCTCTTCCACGCCTGGGCCGACACCATGCTCACCAGCCTCGACCCCGCCGCCGCGGACGCGAACATCGCCGACCGGCGCCGGGCCGTCCGGCAGGCCCGTGTCGAGCTGGGCATGTACCTGTCCGAGCTGATCGAGGACCGCCGCCGCGCACCGGGCGAGGACATGCTCTCCTCACTCATCCACGGGGACGGCCCGGACGGCCGGATGAGCCACGCCGAACTGGTCAGCACCGCCGTACTGCTGCTGATCGCCGGGCACGAGACGACCGTCAACCTGATCGCCAACGGAATGCTGACCCTGCTGCGCCACCAGGACGTCCTCAAGCGGCTGCACGACGACTCACGCCTGGCCGTCCCGCTGGTGGAAGAGGTGCTGCGCTACGACCCCCCGGTCCAACTGCTGCCGCAGCGCACCCCGCTCACCGATATCGACATCGCGGGCGTCACCATCCCCAAGGGGGCGGCCATCTGGCTGGTCCTGGCCTCCGGCAACCGCGACCCGAAGCGCTTCCCCGACCCCGACCGGTTCGACCCGGACCGCAAGGACAACCAGCACCTGGGCTTCGGCAGCGGCATCCACATCTGCTACGGCGCGCCGCTGGCCCGGCTGGAAGGCCAGATCGCGCTGGCCGAACTCGCCCGCCGGCTGGAGAACCCCCGGCTCCTGGAGGACCCGCCCCCGTACCGCCACAACGCGGTGCTGCGCGGCCCGCGCCACCTGCCCGTCGGATTCGACGGCGTACGCCCGGCCCGGGAACCCTGAACGCGGCGCTGGCGCATGCGCTTCAGCCACGGCCGCGTCTGAAGCGGTCCGCCGCCTCGGCGAGGTCCACGATCGGGTCGGGGTAGGCGAGGGCGGCGCGGACCGGGCCGGGCAGCCGCCAGGGGCGGTGCACGGCCGGGCCCTCGACGGCGGCGAGTTCGGGCACCCAGCGGCGTACGTACTCCCCTTCGGGGTCGTGGCGCAGCGCCTGGGTCAGCGGGTTGAGAATCCGGTTGGGGCGGGTGTCGGTGCCGGTGCCGGCCACCCACTGCCAGTTGAGCTGGTTGTTCGCGATATCGCCGTCCACCAGCAGCGCGAGGAAATGCCGCGCTCCGGTGCGCCAGTCGATGTACAGGGTCTTCGCCAGAAAGCTCGCCGCCACCAGCCGCGCCCGGCCCGGCATCCAGCCCTCCTGCATCAGCTGGCGCATCGCCGCGTCCACAACCGGATAGCCGGTCAGCCCCGCGCACCAGGCCGCGACCTCGTCCGCGTCGTGGCGCCAGCGGTCGTACCGCGGGCGGTAGTCGCGGTGGGCGGCGTCCGGGCGCGCGGCCAGCACCTGGTAGTGGAAGTCCCGCCAGGCCAGCTGACGTACGAACGCCTCGGCCCCCGGACCCCCCGCATCCAGCGCCCGGCGCGCCACCTCCACCGGCGACAGACAGCCGAAGTGCAGATAGGGGGAGAGCCGGGACGTGGCGTCCCCGGCCAGGTCGTCCTGCCGCCCGGCGTAGTCCGCCAGCGGCCCCGCCGCCCACCGCCGCAACCTGCGACGGGCCGCCGTCTCACCCCCGGCGGGCAGATCGGGTGAGGCCGCGCCCGGGGCCAGGGACGCCGCGGTGGGCAGGGCGACGGACCGGACCGAGGGCACTCGAACCACACGCGGCGCCCGGAGCGGGGCGCGCCACGGCTCGCTCCGCCAGCGGCGGTAGTACGGGGTGAACACCGCGAAGTGGTCCTTGCGCAGGGTTCCGCCCGAGGTGCCGTGGTCCTCGGCCGACTCACCCCGGCCATCGCCCGGCAGGCGACCCCCCTCGCCCGACTCGCCGCGCCCAACGCCCGACGCACCGCGGCCGCTGCCCGAAGGCACGAGCACACCGGGCGCGACCACCGTCACCGCGCCCTCGTGGACCCGTAGCTCTCGCCGCTCGCGCGCCAGCGCCGCGCGCAGCCGCGCCTCGCGCCGCGCCGCGTAACCGCTCGCGCCGCCCGCCACGTGCACCGCCCCGGCCCCGACGCGCGCCGCGACCCGGCAGGTCTCCTGGACCACCTCGCCCCGCTGGACCACCAGCCGTCCACCGCGCGCCCGCAGCGCCGCGTCGAGGTCGGCGAGGCAGTCGGCGAGAAAGGCGACCCTGTTGGGCACGACGAAATCCGCGTCCCGTATCCCGGAATCGACGACGAACAGCGGCACCACGCTCTCCGCCTCCCGCAGCGCGCCGTCCAGCACTGGGTTGTCGTGCACCCGCAGATCCGCGGTGAACAGGGCGACGCTCACACGCACCGGCACTCACCACCCCGCTCAACCGGCCGCTCAGCCGGGCACGGCCGCGTGCGCCTCGGCCCGGGCGGCGACGTTCCGGGCCATGCCGTCGAAGACCAGACCGCCGCAGGCCGCGCCGCCCCAGCCGCAGAGTCGGCCGGTCAGCCCGTGCGGCTCGAAGACGGCGTGCTGCCGGTACACCGCGCCGCCCGCCCCGTCCTCGCCCACCGAGATCTCCAGCCAGGCCGGTCCGGGCAGCGGCAGCTCGGACCGCAGCCGCAGCCGCCGCCGCGGCTCCACCTCCTCCACCCGCCAGAAGCGCAGCCGGTCCCCGGCCCGCAGCGGCGCGGCCTCCCGGCGGCCCAGGTGCAGACCCACCCGGCCGACCACCGTGTCCAGCCAGCCGCGCAGCGCCCAGGCGGGCGGCAGGGACTGCCAGCGCTCCCCGCGCGCGATCCCCTCCACCGCCTGCCAAAGTTCCTCCGGCGCCGCGTCCACCACCCGCTCGCGGTGGTCGACGCGGCGGCTGCCGCCCGCCCAGGGCGGGTCCGTCGGCAGCGGATCGCTCGGCTCGGGCATCGGCTCGGGCTGCGCCGCATGCGACCGCAGTGCCAGCCGTAGCGCCTGGTCCAGGGGGAGTGGGCCGTCCGGGGAACCGTTCAGGGCACCGTCCGAAGAACCCTCCGAAGGCATCGGCACATAGCGAGCGATGTCCCCCTCCCCGCAGACCACTTCATGCCGCAGCGACTCCACCAGCGGGCGGGCGAGGGCGCCCGGTACGGGCGTGACCAGGCCGACCCACAGGCTGGAGAGGCGTGGGGTGAGCACCGGCACGGGGATCACCAGCCGCCGCGGCAGCCCGGCGACGGCCGCGTACCGCCGCATCATGTCGCGGTAGGTGACCACGTCCGGCCCGCCGATGTCGAAGGCGCGGTTCACCTCGTACGGCAGTCGGGCGCAGCCCACCAGCAGCCGGAGCACGTCGCGGACGGCGATCGGCTGGGTCCGGGTGCGCACCCAGCGCGGGGTGACCATCACCGGGAGCCGTTCGGTCAGATGGCGCAGCATCTCGAACGAAGCCGAACCCGAGCCGATGATCACACCGGCCCGCAGTGCGGCCGTGGGCACCCCCGACGCCAGCAGCACGCGGCCCACCTCGGCCCGCGAGCGCAGATGGGGCGACAGATCGCGCTCGGGCACCCCGGACGGGGTCAGCCCGCCGAGGTAGACGATCCGCCGGACCCCGGCGGCGCGCGCCTGTTCCCCGAAGTTCCGGGCCGCCCGGCGGTCGGTCTCCTCGAAGCCGGGGCCGGTCCCGAGCGAGTGCACCAGGTAGTACGCGACGTCCACGCCCTCCATCGCCGCCCGTACGGACCGCGCGTCCAGGACGTCCCCGCGCGCCTGCCCCACCCGCTCCGCCCAGGGCTGCCGACGCAGCTTGTCGGGCGAGCGGACCAGGCAGCGCACCGGATGCCCGGCCGCCAGCAGTTCGGGCACCAGTCTGCTGCCGATGTAGCCGGTCGCCCCGGTGACCAGGCAGCGCGGCGGCGGGGATGACGGGGACGACGCGGACGACGCGGACGACGGGTCGAGATTGCGGTGATCTGCCATGCCGGACTCCGTGACTGCAAGACTCCGTGACCGGTAACCGATGACCGCGCGGCTGCGCGGCTCCATGGCCTCCCCCAAGCCATGCTCCGGGCCTCCACCGGGCGGCGCAACCGCCGGGCGCGTGGAGTGGCCGCCCGCCGAAGGCCGTCGGAGGATGAGAGCAAGCGATGTTTGGAGGGCACGGTGTTCGAGGCCGACGACATCCGAAAATGGCGCGACCATGACGTGGTGGACAGCTCCAGCCGCAAGATCGGCACGTTGGAGTCGATTTACGTGGACACCGCCACCGATGAACCCGCGTTCGCGACGATCACGGTCGGCATGCCGACCCGACGGCGACTGGTGTTCGTACCGCTCGACGGCGCGAAGGTGGGCCCGGACTACCTCAAGGTCACGTATCCCAAGAACCTGGTGCGGGACGCCCCGTCCATCGGAACCGATGACGTGCTGCCCGCCACCGAGGAAGAGGCGGTCTTCAAACACTACGAGCTGAGCTATCAGCCGGGCGCCGGCGGTGAGCGGCGGCTGGCCCGCCCCTGAGCACTCTGGCCGCACTCTGCGCACTTCGAGCAGGAGAGGATGAGATGGCGCTGTTCCTGCTGCTGCTCCTGGCGGCCGTCGCCCTGGGGATCACCGGCGCGGTCGTCAGCGGGCTGCTCTACCTGCTGATCATCGGCGCGGTCGTCTTCCTCGCCGACATGGTCTTCCTCGGCACACAGCTGCGCCACAGCGGCAGGCGCCCGGTCCGCTGACGCTTCTCATCCAGCCAGACCCGGGACAGCCGGACCCGGGCAGGACAAAACCTGCGAGGTGGGCTCCCTTCGCCGGCATTGTCCGGATCAGGTTTTGGAGGTCGCCTTCCGGTCTCCCCGACCTTCCGGCCTCTCAGCCCGACCATCTAGGACGCGTCCTCTCCGGAGAACCTCTCCGTTCCGAAGAACCGAAGTCCTTCTTCCTGGAGTACCGACGTCCTCTTTCCCGAACGTGTCTCCGGTCGAGCTCCCTCGCTCGCCCCGCAGGCTGTTATTTACGTTACTCCCGCACCTTCTGCACGACTAGTCCCGTTCAAACATTTTTTCCTTATTTGCCGACTTTTTCGCTTCACTGCCCCCTCGGGGCGGCCCCAGGAACGGGCCCGGCACTCCCGCGCCTTGGCTGCGCCGGGTGCCGCTTGCCCGGTAGGCTTTCCGTGTGATCTTCAAGCGCATCGGAAACGGTCGGCCGTACCCCGACCACGGCCGGGAAAGCACCCGCCAGTGGGCGGATGTCGCCCCACGCCCGGTACGTCTTGACCAACTGGTCACCACGAAGCAGCAGCTCGACCTCGAGACGCTGCTCGCGGAGGACTCGACGTTCTACGGGGACCTCTTCGCCCATGTCGTGAAGTGGCAGGGCGATCTGTATCTCGAGGACGGGCTGCACCGCGCCGTGCGCGCCGCGCTCCAGCAGCGCCAGGTGCTGCACGCGCGCGTCCTGGAGCTCGGCTGACCGGCCGACGACCGGACGACGCCGCCCGCTCGCCGCACACCTGTCCGACGGGCCCGTTGGCCCTTTCGGGTTGGGCTGTGTGGCAACCATTGATCATTTAGTAGGCATCGTCACCAAGCCGCACTACGCTGCGGCTATGAGCATGCTCACCCCTCCCGGCATGGGCGGAAAGTACCGCATCACGGGCAACCGTTACCCGCGTATGCGCCGACCCCGAGGCCGCCGTCGGCTCGTATTCGCCGCGATGGGTACGGTCGTCGCCCTCGGCCTGGTCGGCTGGGGAACGTTCCAGCTCATCGACGTGTTCTCGGGCGGCGACGACGACAAGACGGTGCGCGCGGCGCGGGGCACGGCGGACTGCAAACGCGAGCCCGCCAAGGGCCAGGGCCAGAACAAGGCCGACAAGACCGGCAAGGCCGCGCGTACGGCCCAGCAGGCCCCGAAGTCGCTGCCCAAGCCCGCCGAGATCACCGTCAACGTGTACAACGCCACCCCGCGCACCGGGCTGGCCAAGGACACTGCCGACGAGCTGCGGAAACGAGGCTTCAAAATCGGCAAGGTGGGCAACGCGCCCGCCGCGTACGACAAGAAGGTCAAGGCCCCCGGCATACTGCTCGGCGCTCCGGCGGCCAGCAGCAAGCTCGGGGCATTCGACGTACTCGCCACACAGCTCGCCGGCGCCCAGACCAAGAACGACGCGCGCTCGGGCAAGGACGTCGACCTGATCATCGGGACCGCGTTCAAGGACCTGGTCAAGGAGAAGGACGCCGTCAAGGCGATGGCCGCCCTGACCACGCCGAAGCCGTCGTCCTCCGCCCCGACCTGCTGACGCCTCCCGGCCCGCCGCTCAAAAGGCTCATCGGCGGGCCGCGCCGCTCAGACCACTGAGGCCGGTGAGGCCGCTCAGCCGGCCGTCCCGTACATCCGGTCCCCGGCGTCGCCGAGCCCGGGGACGATGTACCCGCTCTCGTTCAGCCGCTCGTCGACCGACGCGGTGACCACCGTGACGGGCGCGCCCGCCAGCTCGCGCTCCATGGTCTCCACGCCCTCGGGCGCGGCCAGCAGACACAGGGCGGTGACATCGTCGGCGCCACGGGATATCAGCTCCCGGATCGCCGCGACGAGCGTCCCGCCGGTCGCCAGCATCGGGTCCAGCACATACACCTGACGGCCGGAGAGGTCCTCGGGCATCCGCGTCGCATACGTCGACGCCTGCAGCGTCTCCTCGTCGCGGATCATGCCCAGGAAGCCGACCTCGGCGGTCGGCAGCAGCCGCACCATGCCGTCCAGCATCCCCAGGCCCGCCCGCAGGATCGGCACCACCATGGGGCGCGGATAGGACAGCCGCACCCCGGTCGTCGCCGTCACCGGGGTCTCGATGTCGACCTGGTCGGTGCGCACGTCCCGGGTCGCCTCGTAGGCGAGCAGGGTGACCAGTTCGTCGGCGAGCCGCCGGAAGGTGGGGGAATCGGTGCGCTTGTCGCGCAGCGTGGTGAGTTTGTGCGCCACCAGCGGGTGGTCGACGACATGGATCCGCATGGCATCGACAGTAACCGAGCGCCCCGACACCCACGCCGCCCGGCCGCCCTTCCGGCCCTCCCGGCGGCATGTCGGACAACCCGGATGCGCCAGGTGCCGCGCCGTCGGACGTTCCGCTGGTGAGGCCCGTAACGGTCCCCCTACCGGTCCGTTTCGGTCCGCGTGAGTTACATCTCTTTGGACTGGCGCACGACGCAGCGCGGAAGACCTCTCGCGAAGCGATGGTTTCTGTCACGATGCCGATTGGGGTGGGGCACTGTCCCGCCCGCCCCAGCACGCCTATGACCAGTGGGAGAGTCACGGTGTACTTCGCCGCATTGCTCGCGCGCACCGCAGAAGGGTGGGAAGCGAGCGACACAGAGCTCGATGACGTGGAGACCCTGACAGATCTGATCGAACTGGCCCGTGAGGCCTCAGACGACGACACTGTGCTGGCCTTCATCGAGCACGAAGACGCGTGGTTCGGCGTCGTCCGTGTGGACGGCGAGGAGGACCCGCACATCTATGTATCGGACGCCGCCGCGGCCGCCCGCAGCTCGTACGGCCAGATGCTCACCGACGAGCTGCTCGGCCGGGGCGCCGACGAGGACCTGGACAGCCTCGTCGACCTGGACGGCACCGAGGACGGTGAGCCCGACGCGAACGACGACGAGGACGCCGACCCGGACGCGCCGGTCCCGGCGGGCCCGCTCGGCGACGCCGACATCCTCGCCGACCTCGGCATGGACGAGAAGGAGCTGAAGGCCCTGGACGGGGACGCGCTCGAATCCATCGCCGACATGCTGGGCTGCAGCATGGAGGGGCTGGAGGCGGTGCGCTGATCGCTCCGTCGCCCACACTGGTGCCATGACCGATCCGCTGTCCGGCCTCCTCTCCGGTCCCGCCCCCGACCCCCTCCGCGACCCCTGGCGCGCACCGATGCGCCTCGCGCTGGAGGAGGCGGCGCGGGCGCCGGAGACGGGCGACGTGCCGGTCGGCGCCGTCGTGCTGGGCCCGGACGGCTCCCCCCTCGGTCACGGCCGCAACGAGCGCGAGGCCCACGGCGACCCCACAGCTCACGCCGAGGTCCTCGCGCTCCGCGACGCCGCCGGCCGCCTCGGCAGCTGGCGCCTGACCGGCTGCACCCTCGTGGTCACCCTCGAGCCCTGCACCATGTGCGCGGGCGCGATCGTCCTGTCCCGCGTGGACCGCGTGGTCTACGGCGCCACCGACGACAAGGCGGGCGCCGTCGGCTCCCTCTGGGACGTCGTCCGCGACCGCCGCCTCAACCACCGTCCCGAGGTCGTCCCCGGCGTCCTCGCAGACCAGTGCGCCGCCCTCCTCACCGCCTTCTTCCGCGCCCCTCGCCCCTAACCGATTTCGGAGCACGGCCAACCGTCCGCTAAGCTCTCTCTCGGTAGCGTGTCCGAGCGGCCTAAGGAGCACGCCTCGAAAGCGTGTGAGGGGGCAACTCCTCCGTGGGTTCAAATCCCACCGCTACCGCTCTGAAGTGCAAAGACAAGGGCCCCGACCTGATCAGGTCGGGGCCCTTGTCGCGCTCCGTCTCGTTTTCCGTCCCAATACCGTCCCATTACCGTCCCAGTCCGGGCCCCGCGAGCCGTTCTCCGGCCGCGACGGGGTGTCTCCTCCTACGCTGTGGCCACCGCCACATCACGCTTCTGGGGGGAACTGATGCTCCGACGAGCGGTACTGACACCTGGGATTACTGAAGAGGGGGCGGCGCCTGCCCGCCCCCCACGGACGCGCCGACTGTTCGCCTGGGCGTTGGATTTCGCCCTGGTCGTGGCAGTGGCCGTGCTGCTCGGCTGGTTCACCTTCCACCGGATCAGCGCCGAAGTGAGCGACGTGACGAGCCTTGCCGAAACCAGCGCTTGGCAGGTCATCACCTCGGACGGCGACTTGGCTGGGGCGGGTCAGGACGTCGGGGAGTCGCTGTGGCGGCATGCGGTGACGGCCGTCCAACAGGGCTTCGCCGCGCTGGTCGTGTTCACCTTCGCCTACCACTTCCTCTCGCTGGCCCTGCTGGGCCGCACCCCGGGCCAGGCGCTGACGGCCCTGTGCGTTGTCCGGCGCCGTGGCGGCGGGCGGCCCGGGCGGGGCCAGGCCGGGGTACGCGCCGCCGTGACCGCGCTGGTCGATGTCGGCTGGTACGCGCTGGCCTGCTGCCTGCTGGCCGGCGGCATGGTCGCGCTCTCGGTGCTGTGCTGGGTCGTCGCCGTGGCCTTCTTCGCGCTCAACGCGGCGCTGGCGCTCGTGGGCTCCCGGAGGTCGCTGGCCGACCGGCTGGGTGGCGTCACGGTCACCAGCGCCTGGCAGGTCCGCGCCGCGCTCACCCGGCTCGGCGGTGCGGTGCGGCGGCGCGGTCAGCCGGAGTATTAGGCGACGCCCTGCCCTCGGACGGCCCCAAGGCGGCGGGCCCCGGACGGCCCCAAGGCGGCAGCGCGACCGGGTCCTACGCCGCCGGCCAGTCGTCGGGGCCGCCGCCGTGCCACTCGATGAGCTGCGGGTCGTCGATCGGGGCGTCCTCGGTCATCAGGCCCGCACGGCTCAGTACGCCGCGCAGCTCATCTGCGCTGACGACGACCCCGACGTCCTCGCCGTCGATCATGACGCGGCGGCGCCCGTCGAGCGGCTCGTCCACCACCACCCGGGGCCGGTCCCTGGTCTTGTCCTCCATAGGTCCAGCGTCGCCATGACCGGAGCCGTCCGCACCTCGGGCCCGGCGGGCGGGTGGCCCGGGCGGGTGAGGATCAGCCGTGTGGGTCGTCTTGTGGTGCCTGGTCGCCTTGTGGTGCCTGGACGTCGGTGAAGAGTTCGGCGGAGTGGTGGACCTGGGCCAGACGGCGGAGCGCGGCGAGGAGCGCGTCGCCAAGGATGTTGCCGAGGATCACGGCCTCGGCCATGCCGTCGGTATCGGGGCGGCGGCGGACGAGGTCCAGGTCGGTCGCGGCGATGGCGTCGGCGGCGCGGGCGTAGTCGTCGAGCCGGTCGACAAATTCGTGCAGGCCCAGTTGGCGCAGGGCGCCGAGGACTTCGGCGGTCGCGGCGACCGAGGGGCTGTCCGTGGTGACCTTCCAGCCTTGGCGCCGGACGAGGTCGAGGACTTCGGCCGTCGCGTCCTCGCGGGCGTCGTCGTCGCAGTAGGCGGCGGTGCGGATGACGGTCTGCTGGGCCGCGCCGAGGACTTTGTGGGTGCCGGTGTCGGGGCTGTCGAGGGCGGCGATGACATCGCGCGCCACGGCGACTGACAGGCCGCCGACATCGAGGAGGGCGCGGATCAGGCGCAGTCTCCGCAGGTGGCGGTCGTCGTAGTGGGCCTGGTTGCGGCTGGTGCGCTCGCCGGGCGGCAGCAGCCCCTCCCGCAGGTAGTACTTGATCGTTGGCGTGGGTACGCCGCTGAGGCTGCTGAGCTCCCCGACGCGCATCGATGACCCTCCGGCTCTTGACTCCTCTTGCACTCTCCCATCCCCATGATAGATAGTCCCACTATCGGAAGTGGAGCTATCTACTATCTATTCAAGGGGTGGGCTCATGCTGTCCTCTCTGGGGCGGCTCACGGCACGGCATCGCTGGTGGGTCGTGGTCGCGGCGGCGCTGCTGGCCGTGTTGGGTGGTGTCTGGGGAACGGGCACCTTCGGAACGCTGACCGGCGGCGCCGGATTCGACGATCCGCACAGCGAGTCGGTGCGGGCCGACCGGATGCTCGCCGGTCCGCTGGGCCGCCAGTCGGCCGATGTGGTGGTGCTCTACACCAGCGAGAAGCACACGGTGGACGACCCGGCCTTCGCCGACCCGGTCCGCAAGGCCCTGGACGGCGTACCCCGCGCGGGCGTCGCGCACCTGGAGACGTACTGGTCGGTGAAGAAGGAAGACGGTTCCCGGGCCCGGGAGTTCATCTCCCGGGACCATCACGCCACCTACGCCACCGTCCAGTTCACCGCCGACGGCGACCAGGACCAGGTCGCGGCCCTGCACGAGATCGAGGACCGGTTCGCGGTGCCCGCCGCCTCCGGAGTCACCGTGCGGTTCGGCGGCACCGCGGCCATGACCGAGCAGGTCAACGCCCGTACCGGGGCCGATATCGGACGCGCGGAGATGCTGTCCCTGCCGATCCTGATGGTGCTGCTGCTGGTGGTCTTCGGCAGCGTCGTCGCGGCCTCGCTGCCGCTGGCCGTGGGCGTCCTGGTGGCGCTCGGTTCACTGGTGGTCCTGCGCGCTGTGTCCCTGTTCACGGACCTGTCCAGCTCCGTGATCAATGTGATCACGATCCTGGGCCTGGGGCTCGCGATCGACTACGCGCTCTTCATGGTCGGCCGGTTCCGCGAGGAGCTGGCCGCCGGAGCCGAGGTGGACGAGGCGGTGGAGCGCACCACCGCCACCGCCGGGCGCACCGTGGCCTTCTCCGGTCTGGCCGTAGCCATCTCCTTCACCGGCCTCACCCTGTTCCCCTCCCGCTTCCTCAGCTCCATGGGGTACGCGGCGGTCGCGGTCGTGGTCTTCGCCGTCATCGGTTCGCTGACGCTGCTGCCCGCCCTGCTGCGCTTCGCCGGGCACCGCATCGACGCCGGACGGCTGCCCCTGCCCCGCGGCCTGCGCCGTACAAGGCGTACGACGGGTACGCACGGCCCGGGCGGCGACGAACGGGGCCGCTGGTACCGGCTGGCCCATACGGTCATGCGCCGCCCGCTGCTCACCACCGCCCTGCTCGCCCTCTCCCTCCTGGGGCTCGCCGGACCGGCGCTCGGCGTCAACTGGGCGCGCCCCGCCGACTGGGTGCTGCCCGCCGGCGCCGACGCCCGCCAAGTCGCCCGGCAGTTGGGCGACCGCTTCGACCACGACCCCACCAAGGTCGTCACCGCCGTCGTCGAACTGCGCGGCAGCGCGGCGGACCGCTCCGGAGAGTTGGCCGGCTACGCGGAGCGGCTGGGCGCGGTCGAGGGCGTCAAGGACGCCGCCGTCACCGCCACCCGTGGCGGGCTCGCCCGGATCACCCTCCGCTACGCCCCGGACCCGATGTCCCGTAAGGCACGCGCCATGGTGGAGGAGCTACGGGCGCAGACCCCGCCCCCCGGGGCCGAGGCGCGGTTCACCGGTATGCCCGTCTCGCGGGTCGACATCGTCGACATGATCGGCGAGCGGGCCCTGTGGATGGGGCTGTTCGTGGCCGTCGTCTCGGCCCTCGTGCTGTTCCTGGCGTTCCGCTCGCTGGCCGTCCCCCTCATCACGGTGGCCATGAGCGCCCTGTCGCTGCTCGCCGCCTTCGGGGTGATCACCTTGATCTTCCAGTACGGCGTGGGAGCCGGGCCGCTCGGCTTCGAGGCGATCGGCGCCGTGGACGCGAACTTCCCCGTCCTCATCGTCGCCATCGCCTTCGGACTGGCCATGGACTACCAGGTCTTCCTGCTCTCCCGGGTCCGCGAACGCTATCTGGCCACCGGCGACCCGGCCGAGGCCACCGCCACCGCCCTGCAGCGCACCGCCGGGACCATCGCCGGCGCCGGGCTGCTGCTCGCCGTCGTGGTCGGCGGATTCGCGTTCTCCTCGATCACGTTCCTGAAGATGATCGGCATCGGTCTCGTCCTGGCCATCGCCCTGGACGTGCTGGTCGTACGGGCCCTGATGCTGCCCGCCGTCCTCGGCCTGCTCGGCCACCGCGCCTGGCGCGGGCCGGCCCCGGCACGCGCTGATCACCGGGCCGTCCCGCCGTCCCTCGAACCCCAGGAGCGTTAGCCCACCCGGGCCCGGTCCTTGTCGAAGTCCAGGTCGAGCATCCGGATCGCGTTGCCCCGCAGGATCTTGTAGACGGTCTCCGGCGGCAGCCCGGCCACATGGTCGGCCGCGACCCGCTTGGTGTGCGGCCAGGTCGAGTCGACGTGCGGATAGTCGGTCTCGAAGGTCGCGTTGTCCACGCCGACGGTGTCCAGCGAGGCGACGCCGTGCTTGTCGCGGAAGAAGCAGCAGAAGATCTGCCGGTAGTAGTACGTGGACGGCGGCTCCGGGATCAGATCGCGCACCCCGCCCCAGGCCCGGTGCTCCTCCCAGACGTCGTCCGCGCGCTCCAGGGCGTACGGAATCCAGCCCATCTGGCCCTCGGCGTATGCGAGCTTCAGCCGCGGGAAGCGCACCAGGACGCCGCTGAAGAGGAAGTCCATCATCGACGCCATGGCGTTGTTGAAGCTCAGCGCCGCCTGGACGGCCGGCGGTGCGTCCGGTGAGGCGGCGGGCATCTGGGAGGACGATCCGATGTGCATGCACACGACCGTGCCCGTCGCCTCGCACTCGGCGAAGAACGGGTCCCAGTAGCCGCTGTGGATGCTCGGCAGCCCCAGGTACGTGGGGATCTCGCTGAACGTCACGGCGCGCACGCCACGGCCTGCGTTCCGGCGGATCTCCTGGACCGCCAGCTCCACGTCCCACAGCGGGATCAGGCACAGCGGGATCAGCCGCCCGCCGCTGTCCCCGCACCACTCCTCCACCATCCAGTCGTTGTACGCCCGGACGCAGGCCAGGCCGACCTCCTTGTCCTCGGCCTCGGCGAAGGTCTGGCCGCAGAAGCGCGGGAAGGTCGGGAAGCACAGCGAGGCCTCGACATGGTTCATCTCCATGTCCGCGAGCCTGGCCTTGGGGTCCCAGCAGCCGCGCCGCATCTGGTCGCGGGTGATGCCTTCGAGGGTCATCTCGTCGCGCGAGAAGCCGACCGCCGCGATGATCCGCTTGTACGGGAAGAGCAGCCCCTCGTACTGCCACCAGTCTGTCGGCGGGCCGTCCGGGTCGGTGGTGATCCGGTACTTGCCGCCGATGTAGGCCAGCTCGCCGATTCCGGCGGTCATGGGCTTGGGGCCGCGGTCCCGGTACTTGGCGGGCAGCCAGGTGTCGAAGAGGTGCGCGGGCTCGATCACATGGTCGTCCACGCTGATGACCATGGGCAGTTCGGTTGCGCCGTTCGTCTCGCCAGTCATGCCGTCCTCTCCCCTGGTGTCCGGGCGGGACCGGACACCCACTCATCTGACGGTCCGTCAGCTGGAGGGTACGGAGTAAGGCATCAACCAGCAAGAGAAACAGCGGCTCCCTGCCTACGGCTCGCTGCTTACGATTCGCCGCCGGTGATCTCGACGTGGCGGGGCTTGACGGCCTCCGCCTTCGGGACGGTCAGGCCGAGGATTCCGTCGGCCAGCTTGGCGCTCGCCTTGCCGGTGTTCACATCGCCGGGCAGCGCCATACGGAACTCGAACCGCCCGGTGCGGCGCGTGCTGCGGCGCAGCACCCCGGGGCGCTCCGGCTCCTTCAGCTCACCGGAGACGGTCAGCTCCCGCTCGCGGACCTGGATGTCGATGTCCTCCCGGCGGGCGCCGGGCAGCTCGAGCTCGACCGTGTAGGCATCGCCGCCCTCGGCCACCGCGACCGGCGGCATCCACGCCCGTTCCGCCGCGGCGGGCAGCGCGGCACCACCGACGGTGGATTCCAGCAGCGTGCCCATCTGGTCGAAGAGCTCGTCGAACTCCGCCATCGGGTTGCGCCATCTGGAGAGCCGATGTTCGACCGGCAAACCGGCTCGTCCTCGTCGTACGGGCACGCTCATCCCCGGTCACCTTCCCTTCTCGGTCCACTACTACGAACATTTGCCTCATATCTAGACTAAGTGAGGTAGCAGGAAGGAGTCCCGATGAGTGGCGGCGGCCCCGTTGTGGTCGGAGTCGACGGTTCCGAGCCCAGTCTGGCGGCGGCGGAGTGGGCCGCCCGGGAAGCGCTGGACCGAGCGGTTCCGCTGCTGCTTCTGCACGCCTCCCCGCCGCTTCCGCCCCGGATCTCCCCGGTGCCGGGCGAGGACGCCTGGGGATACGTCGGCGAGCAGATGATCCGGCAGGCCGCGGCGGACCTCGCCGAGCGCCATCCGGGCCTGGAGGTGACCGGTGAGCACGTCGCCACGGCCGCGGACGAGGCCCTGCTCACGGCGGCGGGGAGCGCCGGGCTCATGGTCGTGGGGGCGCGCGGCTGGGGCGGCTTCGACGGGCTTGCGGTGGGGTCCGTGGCGCTGCGGGTGGCGACGGCCGCCGACTGCCCGGTGGTGACGGTTCGGGAGGGTCCCACGGACAGGGAAACAGACCGGGAAGCGGAGGTCGTGGCCGCCCTCGACGTACAGGGCCGGTTGGCCGAAACCGCCGACTTCGCCTTCCGCGCCGCCCTGGCGCACAAGGCCCGGCTGCGCGTGGTGCATGCGTGGGCACTGCCCGCCGCCGCCCCCTCCGCCTGGATGATCGGCGTCCTCGAAGAGGACCGCGGCATGTGGGAGGACCAGGAGAACCAGGCGATGTCCGACGCCCTGCGGCCCTGGCGTACGAGATATCCGCAGGTCGAGGTCTTCCCGGACATCGTTCTGCTCAACCCGGCCCAGGCGCTGGTCAGATCGTCCGCGCGGGCGCTGCTGCTGATCGTCGGCCGCCGTACGGCCGACCGGGTCGCCGAGCGGCACCTGGGGCCGATCGCCCACGCGGTACTGCACCACGCCCACTGTCCGGTCGCGGTGGTCCCGCATCCCCTTTTTTGAGGGCTCGGTTCTCCCCCAGCTACCGCTGGGAGGTGCCCCCTGCCGGGGGCCGGACCGAACGTCGGCATCAGCCGAAGAAGACGCCGAACTCCGCATAGAGGGCCGGATCCACGCCCTTGGTCCCCACCGTGACCTCGGACAGCGGCACGCGCACGATGTCCGTGCCGCGCAGCGCGACCATCGTGCCGAAGTCCCGCTCGTACACCGCGTCGACCGCGCGCAGCCCGAACCGCGTCGCCAGCCAGCGGTCGAAGGCGCTCGGGGTGCCGCCGCGCTGGATGTGTCCGAGGACCGTGGTGCGGGCCTCCTTGCCCGTGCGGTCGGAGATCTCCCGCGCCAGCCACTCCCCGATGCCGGACAGCCGCACATGGCCGAACTCGTCGAGCGAGGAGTCCTTCACCACCATCTGCCCCTCCTTCGGGACCGCGCCCTCGGCCACCACGACGATCGGGGCGTACCGGATCTTGAAGCGGCTCTCCACCCATTCGCAGACCTGGTTCACGTCGAACGGCTGCTCGGGGATGAGGATGACGTTGGCGCCGCCCGCGATGCCCGAGTGCAGCGCGATCCAGCCCGCGTGCCGGCCCATGACCTCGACGACCAGCGTCCGGGTGTGCGACTCGGCCGTGGTGTGCAGCCGGTCGATGGCCTCGGTCGCGATGTTGACCGCGGTGTCGAAGCCGAAGGTGCAGTCGGTGCCGGCGACGTCGTTGTCGATGGTCTTGGGCACGCCGACCACGTCGATCCCCTCGCCCGCCAGCACCGCGCCGACCCCGAGCGTGTCCTCGCCGCCGATCGCGATGAGCGCGTCGACCCCGTACGCCTCCAGGTTCTCCCGCACCCGGGCCACCCCGTCCTCGCTCGCCAGCGGGTTGGTCCGGGAGGAGCCGAGAATGGTCCCGCCGCGCGGGAGGATGCCGCGTACGGCGGGGATGTCCAGCGGCACGATCCCGCCCTCCAGGGCGCCGCGCCAGCCGTCCCGTACGCCGACGAATTCGAAGCCGCACTCCTGTACGCCCTTGCGGACGATCGCGCGGATCGCCGCGTTGAGGCCCGGGCAGTCGCCACCTCCGGTCAGCACACCGACCCGCATCTGAGCCCCATGCATCTGAGCCCCCTTCCGACCGCTCGCCCGATCGACGCCCCTTCGCTGCGCCTCTCTTTCCAGAATCCACCTTTATGCCGGAGACACGAATCGATTAGTAGGACTGATGAGACCACTGCGCCAAACGTGTGGATAGACTCACGCGACTGCACAGGGGCCGCAGGGGAGGCAGCACGAGATGGCACAGGCGAAGAAAGTCGCGCTCTACATGCTCATCGTCTTCGTGCTGTATACGATCATCAACAGCCCGGCGCGCGCGGCCGACCTGGTCCAGGTGGGTTTTGAGGGGATATCGGATGCCGCCAAGAGTGTCGGCGAGTTCATGACAGAACTGGTCAACTGACCGACGGATCCACCCAGGCCCCCCGGCCTCAGACCCCAGACCCCTGGCCCGCCCCGCCGGGGGTCGTCGTATATCCGCGTACGCCCCGGCGCACACCCCCACACCCACCCCACCCTTCGAACACCCGGCAACCCCACCACCAACACGTAGTAATGCGGTGCTTGCACACAGTGCACATGTCTTGTGATGCTATGACCGCTTTGCCGGGTGAGTACATCGTGAAGGGGTGGCGTGACCGTGTCAGCCCGTACCGCGCCCAGAACGCCGCCCCAGGGGGACGGCGGCAGCGACAGCGGCAGAAGCCGCGGGGCGGACGCCAGGGCGCTCACCCAGGTGCTGTTCGCCGAGCTCTCCTGCCTGACGCCCGGCACCCCCGAACATGCGCGCGTACGGGACGCGCTGATCGAGGCCAATCTGCCGCTGGTGCGCTACGCCGCGGCCCGGTTCCGCAGCCGCAATGAGCCGATGGAGGACGTGGTGCAGGTCGGCACGATCGGCCTGATCAACGCGATCGACCGGTTCGACCCGGAGCGCGGCGTGCAGTTCCCGACCTTCGCCATGCCGACCGTGGTCGGCGAGATCAAGCGCTACTTCCGCGACAACGTCCGCACCGTCCATGTGCCGCGCCGGCTGCATGAGCTGTGGGTGCAGGTCAACGGCGCGACCGAGGATCTGACGGTGCTGCACGGCAGATCCCCCACCACGGCCGAGATCGCGGAACGGCTCGGGCTCGGCGAGGACGAGGTGCTGGCCTGCATCGAGGCCGGGCGCTCGTACCACGCGACCTCACTGGAGGCGGCCCAGGAGGGCGACGGGCTGCCGGGGCTGGTCGACCGGCTCGGCTACGAGGATCCGGCGCTCGCCGGAGTCGAACACCGCGATCTGGTGCGGCACCTCCTCGTCCAACTGCCGGAGCGCGAGCAGCGCATCCTTTTGCTCCGTTACTACAGCAATCTGACTCAATCTCAGATCAGCGCCGAGCTCGGCGTCTCGCAGATGCATGTCTCCCGGCTGCTGTCCCGCAGCTTTGCCAGGCTCAGGTCCGCAAACCGGATCGAGTCATAACCGGGACGGGGGACCCTTCCCGCACTCCTTCCGGGCAGTAATGTCGACATGGCGCTACAGCGTGTTGCCGACATGTGACATTCTGCAGAAACCGCGTTTGCCGCGGCCTCACCTCCGGTATTCAGGGGGAGGCTGCGTTCGACGCGACGAGCGCAGCCGGGATCCGTCCGCGACCCAAAGGGGGTGGCATGTCCGTAGAACTGGGCAGCTCGAAGGTGCTCACCAACGACGCACCGCACGTGCTCGACGACGGCGACGCCATCGACACCCGCACCCTCTCCCGCTCCCTGTTTCTGCGGCTCGCCGCGCTCGACCGGGACAGCGCGGAGCGCACCTACGTACGTGACACCCTCATCGAGCTGAACCTCCCGCTGGTGCGCTATGCGGCGGCCCGCTTCCGCAGCCGCAACGAGCCGATGGAGGACATCGTCCAGGTCGGCACGATCGGTCTGATCAAGGCGATCGACCGGTTCGACTGCGAGCGGGGCGTGGAGTTCCCGACCTTCGCCATGCCGACCGTCGTGGGCGAGATCAAGCGCTTCTTCCGCGACACCAGCTGGTCGGTGCGGGTGCCGCGGCGGCTCCAGGAGCTGCGCCTCGCCCTCACCAAGACCAGCGACGAGCTGTCCCAGAAGCTCGACCGCTCCCCGACCGTCACCGAACTCGCCACCGCGCTCGGCGTCTCGGAGGAGGACGTGGTCGACGGGCTGGCGGTGGGCAACGCCTACACCGCCTCCTCGCTCGACTCCCCGTCCCCCGAGGACGACGGCGGCGAGGGGTCGCTGGCCGACCGGCTCGGCTACGAGGACAGCGCGCTCGAGGGCGTGGAGTACCGGGAGTCCCTGAAGCCGCTGCTGGCCAAACTCCCGCCGCGCGAGCGCCAGATCATCATGCTCCGCTTCTTCGCCAATATGACGCAGTCGCAAATCGGCGAAGAGGTCGGGATCTCCCAGATGCATGTCTCACGGCTGCTGACGCGGACTCTGGCGCAGCTGCGGGAAGGGCTCATCGCCGACTGAGACGCCGGTAACGCGTCAGCGGTGACGCACCGCTGACGCGCCGTCATCGGGCCGGTGCCCGGCTGCCGCACGACCCTGTACACCTGATGGGTCGTCAGCCACACTGGCCCGATGCGATACGCGTGGAGCCGGACAACGGGCCGCCGGGGCACGGCGATCGCCTCCTCGGCGGCCGCGCTGTGCCTGGGCGCGCTGCTCAGCGGCTGCGCCGGCGGCGACGACGGATATCTCGCGGCCGAAGCGGCCGGGCCGAACGAACCCAGCGCCACGGCCGCACCGCCCGGGGGCGGTGTGAAGCTGGTGCCGCTCGACGGCGACGGCGATGGCACGGCAGACGGCAAGGGAAAGGGCTCCGGCCGCGACGGGAAGGGGCGCTCCTCCGGGTCCGGGGATACGAAGTCCTCGGGCGCGCCGGACGCCTCGTCCGGGCGGGACGGGGCCGCCGCGACGGGTAGGCCCGGCAAGTCCCCGGGAAGAACGCCGGGGCGGACGGGCGCCGACGACGGCGGCGACCAGACCGGCGGCGCCCATGACGGCACCGGCGGCGGAAGCGGCCCAGGCGGCTCCGGGCCCGCCGACGGCTCCGGCGGTTCGGGAAGTACGGACGACCCTCAGTCCACGCCTGGCTCGCCCACCCCGAGCGGCCCCGCCGTGCTGAAGATCGGCGATCTGGTGCGCGCGGCGGCCGACGACCGCTGGTGCGAGAAGGTGACCGTCGAGTTCCGCAACACCGGGGGCACCCCCGTGACCTCGGGAACGATCACCTTCGCGACCCACATCATCGACGTCCTCGGCATCGACTGGGCGACGATCGAGTCGAAGCGCAGCCTGCCGGTGCCGATTCTGGCGGGCGCGAAGAAGGAGAAGACCTGGGAAGTGTGCGTGGACGACTGGCGGGTGCCGCTCGGCATGCACATCGAGACCCAGGACGCCTCCGTGATCTGGCCCACGAACCAAGCCGGGGACCAGGCCAGGGACCAGTCCGAGAATTAGGCCAGGGCCAGCCAGGCGACCCCGGCGACGACGGCGATCGCGACGATCACACCGACGATCACGCCGATGCGCGGGCCGCCGGAGGAAGAGGGAGCGGCCGCTCGCTGCTGCTGCCGCCCGCCGTCGTCATCGACAAAGGCCCGGAACATCTGGGTCGAGCCGGCCGGGTCGTAGTTGCCCTCAGGACCTTGGGGGTTGTTCGCCATGGCCCAGGACCCTAGCGAATGAGCGCATTCCCGCACACCCCCGGGCCCCACCGCTCCCGAACACCCCGCCCGCACCACTGGCAGGCCGCTTGACCGCCCACTGGGTGAGCCTTTGCGGGCAATTTACTCTGCGAAGCCCGATTTAATTTGCCTGCAGCAACTAACCACCCCTATGGTTGCCCTAAGCAACTGATAGTCCCCGACAGTCCCTGGAGTCGCCATGGCCGCACAGAGTCAGTACGAGGAGCTGGCACGGCAACTCAGCGCCATCGGCACCGTCAAACGAGGGCTGTCGCGCGTCCTCCCCCCTGACTGCGCGGCCGGCTCGGCCATCGTCCTGATGCTGCTCAACCGCTTCGGCGAAATGCGCATGAGCAAACTGGCCGAGCTGCTCGACATCGATATGTCGGTCACGAGCCGCCATGTCGCACACGCCGCCGAGCGCGGCTGGATCGACCGGAAGCCGGATCCACAGGACCGGCGGTCCCGGCTGCTGAGCCTCAACGCCAGCGGCGAGAAGCTGCTCAACGAGGTGTCCGAGCGCTATACGCAGGCCCTCGCCGCCTGTCTGAGCGACTGGTCCGACGACGACGTCGGCCGCCTCAACGAACTACTCGCCCGGCTGCGGACGAGCTTCGGCGACACCAGGTCCCGGGTTCCCCAGCTCTTGGACGAGAGCACCACCCGTACACCAACGCAACGATAGGAACTCCATGGCAACGACCACACCGGACGGCGGTGTGCGGGGACCCGCGGGGCACCCCGCCCATGCCAAGCCTGGAGGCGGCGGCCACCGCGGTCACCACGGCCACGGCTCCGACTCGACGGCTCCGATGACCCACCGGCAGATCATGGAGGCGCTGTCCGGGCTGCTGCTCGGCATGTTCGTCGCGATCCTCTCCTCGACGATCGTCTCGAACGCCCTCCCGGAGATCATCGCCGACCTGCACGGCAGCCAGTCCTCGTACACCTGGGTGGTCACCGCCGCCCTGCTGTCGATGACCGCCACCACCCCGCTGTGGGGCAAGCTCTCCGACCTGTTCAGCAAGAAGCTCCTCGTCCAGATATCGCTGGTCATCTATGTGGCCGGCTCCGTGGTCGCCGGACTCTCGCAGAGCGCGGGCATGCTGATCGCCTGCCGTGTGGTGCAGGGCATCGGAGTGGGCGGTCTGTCGGCCCTCGCCCAGATCGTGATGGCCGCGATGATCTCCCCGCGCGAGCGCGGCCGCTACAGCGGCTACCTCGGCGCGACCTTCGCGGTGGCGACCGTCGGCGGCCCGCTGCTGGGCGGCGTGATCACCGACACCTCCTGGCTCGGCTGGCGCTGGTGCTTCTACGTCGGTGTGCCGTTCGCCGTCATCGCGCTGGTCGTGCTGCAGAAGACCCTGAAGCTGCCGGTCGTCAAGCGTGAGGTCAAGGTCGACTGGGGCGGTGCCTTCTTCATCAGCGCCGCGGTCTCGCTGCTGCTGATCTGGGTGACCTTCGCGGGTGACAAGTACGACTGGCTGTCCTGGCAGACCTACGCCATGGTCGGCGGCTCGATCGCCCTCGGACTGATCTTCATCCTGATCGAGAGCAAGGCCAGCGAGCCGATCATTCCGCTGCGGCTGTTCCGCAACAAGACGATCGCCCTGGCGTCGATCGCCTCGCTGTTCGTCGGTATCGCGATGTTCGCCGGGACCGTCTTCTTCAGCCAGTACTTCCAGCTGGCGCGGGACAAGACGCCGACCATGTCCGGTGTGCTGACCATCCCGATGATCGGTGGTCTGTTCGTCTCCTCGACCGTCTCGGGCCAGGTCATCACCAAGACAGGCCGCTGGAAGGCCTGGCTGGTCACCGGCGGTGTCCTGGTCACCGCGGGCCTGGGGCTGCTGGGCACCATGCGGTACGACACGCCCTACTGGCACCTGGCCATCTTCATGGCGCTCATGGGCCTCGGCATCGGCATGATGATGCAGAACCTGGTCCTGGCCACCCAGAACCAGGTGGCCCCGCAGGACCTGGGCTCGGCCAGCGCCGTCGTCACCTTCTTCCGCTCCCTGGGCGGTGCGGTCGGCGTCTCGGCGCTCGGCGCGGTGCTCGGCAACCGCGTCACCGACTACGTCAAGGACGGCCTGACCGAGCTCGGCCCCAAGGGCGAGGCACTGGCCCGGAACGGCGCCGGTGGCGGCTCGATCCCCGACCCGGACAAGCTCCCGGAGCCGCTGCGCACCATCATGGAGAGCGCGTACGGACACGGCATCGCGGATGTCTTCCTGTACGCCTCGGGGGCCGCGCTGCTGGCCTTCCTCGTCACGCTGTTCATCAAGGAGGTCCCGCTGAAGACCCGGTCGGGTGCCCAGGCTTCTTCCGACGAGGCCGCCCAGGCCGCGGCCCCGGCGGACCAGGACCTGGCGGCGAGCGCCGCGAGCGCCACAAGCCCCGCGGCAGCCACAGCCGCCACGGCCGCCACAGCCGCCACGGAGCAGCTCGAGCCCGCGCTCGTGGGCGCACCGGCCGCCGACTCGTCCGGCACCGCGTCGGAGTACGCCCTGGCGGACGCGTCCGCCACCCAGCGGCTCGCCGCGTACGCCTCCGCCGGAGACGGCGGCGCCGGCCGCCACCCGCGGCAGGGCGTGCACGGCTTTGTCCGGAACGCCGACCGCAGCGCGGTCCCGCGCGCCGCGGTCACGCTGATCTCGCTGAACGGGCGGCAGCTGGGCCGTTCCGTGGCCCACGTGGACGGCTCGTACGCCCTGGACGCGCCGGGCTCCGGCACCTACGTCCTGATCGCGGCCGCCGACGGCCACCAGCCGCAGGCGTCGACCGTGGTGGTCGGCGACGAACCGCTCGCCTTCGACGTCGTACTGGCGGCGACCAGCGGCCTGGCGGGCAGCGTGCGCAGCGCCGCCGACGGGCTGCCGGTCGAGGCGGCGATGGTCGTGGTCACCGATGTCCGCGGCGAGGTGCTGGCCACCGGGAAGACCGGTGAGCAGGGCGACTTCAGCTTCGAGGAGCTGGTCCCCGGGACCTTCACGGTCGCGGTGAACGCCGCCGGCTTCCGGCCCGCCGCGCTGCCCGTCGAGGTCGGCGCCCAGGGTCTGACCCGGGTCGAGATCGCGCTGCAGGCCGGTGCGCGGGTGCAGGGCGTGGTGCGGGCCGGGGCCGACCGGCGGCCGCTGCCGGACGCGCGGGTCACGCTGGTGGACGCCGCCGGGAACGTGGTCGCTACCGCGACCACCGGGGAGGACGGGGCGTACGCCTTCACCGACCTGAACGCGGGCGACTACACGGTCATCGCGAGCGGCTACCCGCCGGTCGCGGGCGCGCTGACGGTCCAGGGGCAGGGGGTCGACGGACACGACGTCGAGCTCGCCCATCCTGTCGACTAGAGGGCCTGAGGGGGCCTGGAAGAAAGACCCCCGGGGCCGGGGCGCGGCAGAGCGGAGACGCGCCCCGGCCCCGGCCGGGACGGCGCCGGAGCGCCGGTCCCGGAACCCGGATCCCGGCGGCGGTGTATAGCAGGTGAGAGCGAGCCTGCCAGGCAGGGGACGGCCTGGCACCGCCGTCCGGGGTCCGGCGCACGAGCACAGGACACACAAGCCACAAACGCAGACGGCACAGACAAGACAGCCCCGACAGAAGCGGGAGCGGGAGCGAGAGCGAGAGGCGGCATGACGACCACTGCAGCAGAAACGGGCGGAAGCGCGAGCGGAGGGCTGCGCGCCCGGATCCGTACGCGCGACGGCTGGGCGGTGCAGCACGCCGTTCTGACCGTCACGGATATGACGGGCGCTCAGGTGCTGCGCGCCCAGGCCGACGAGGACGGCTCGGTGCGCACCCACGAGCCGCTGGCGCCCGGGCCGTACACGGTTATCGCCACCGCCGTGGGCTATGCCCCCGCCGCCTCGACCGCGATCGTCACGGCCTCGGGGCGCGTCGAGCTCGGCACGGTGGTGCTGGCCCGGCAGGGCGGGGTGGAGCTGCCGCCGCCCGGCGCATGGACGATCGACCCGGCGCATTCGACGGTGGGGGCCGTCGCACAGCATCTGGGCATCTCCAGCGTGCACGGCCGGTTCACGGAGTTCAGCGGGCGTATCGACATAGCCGAGGACATCGAGAAGTCCGGCGTCGAGGCGGTCATCCAGGCCGCGAGCATCGACACGGGAAACGGTATGCGGGACGGCCATCTGAAGTCGGCCGACTTCCTGGATGTGGAGCGCTTCCCGGTCCTGACGTACCAGAGCACGGGGCTGACCCCGGCCGGCGCCGACCGCTGGACGGTGCACGGCAAGCTGTCCCTGCACGGCGTGATACGGGAGGTCGACCTGGACCTGACGTATCTGGGGACGGGCCCCGACCCATGGGGCGGGGTGCGGGCGGCCTTCCGCGCGACGGCGCAGCTGCGGCGCGAGGACTTCGCGATGAACTACAACCAGGTGGTCGCGGCGGGCATCGCCGCCATCGGCACGACGCTGCGGGTGGAGCTCGACATACAAGCAATTCAAGGGGGCCAGGCCGTACAGGGCACGGAGCTGCCGAGCGCCTGAGGCGGCTCCCTCAGTCCTTGCCGTCTCTGCCGTCTCTGCCGTCTCTGCCGTCGCGGAGGGCCTCGATGCCGGCGATCGCACAGTCCAGGGCGAAGGTGAAGTCCCGCTCGCGCATCTCCTGGACGGTGCCGCCGCATCGGGCCTCCATGAGCGCCCGTGATTCGTCGAACTCCGGGCGGCCCTCGATGGCCGCCATCGTCTCGGCGAAGAGCTCGTCCTGGCTCATGCCCACGGCCCGGGAGCGGGCGGCGAAGCGGCCCTCGATGGTGCTGAAGCCGTAGACGAACTGGAAGACGAGGGCCAGCGCGCCCGGCACCTGTGACGCGGGCAGGCCGCTGTCGCGCACCACGCGCTGCACGGCGGTGGAGAAGACCATGGCGTTCGGCCCGATGTTCATGTACTCGCCCATCAGCGGGGACAGCCAGGGGTGGGCGACCAGCAGCCTGCGGTATTCGGAAGCGATCTGGCGCAGCTGATCGCGCCAGTCCCGTGCTCCGGTCTCCAGGTGCTCATAGCCCTCGACGTCCAGGTGCTCATAGCCCTCGACGGGGCCGAGGATCCCCGCGGGGAGCGACATCTCGCCCATCGCCGCGTCGAGGGCGAGTTCGAGGAGATGGTCCTTGGTCTCGACGTACCAGTAGACCGACATGGCGGTGACCTCCAGCTCGGCCGCCAGCCGGCGCATCGAGAACCCGGCCAGCCCCTCGGCGTCCAGCAGCCGAACCGTGGCCGCGACGATCTTCACATGGTCGAGCCCGGCCGGCTGCTGCTCCGCCTTGCGCTTCTGGGCCTTGCGTTCGGAGAGCCAGATGCTGGTCCGCGGACGGATGACACGGCTGCCTGTTGCCATGGCGCGCTCTCCTTCTTCCCTGCGCCAGGGCCGCGCGGCGTCAGACGCGCGGCCGGTGGCGTCTTACGTACCCGATGCTATGCCGCCGCCCCCGCCTCCTGTGATCGTTCGGCCCGGCGCAGCAGCACCGCCGTCAGCACACCGCCCGCCAGCACGGCCGCCGAGCCGACCAGCTGGCTGGTCTGCACACCGGAGGCGAAGGCGTCCGCGACGGAGGCCCGGTCCGCTTCGGTGCGCGCGGCGGCGTAGGCGGCCGGGAGTGAGCCGGCCCCGGCGGCGGCCGCGGGCAGCAGGGCGCCGAACCGGGAGTTGAGGATGGCGCCGAGGACGGCCACGCCCAGGCCGTTGCCGAACTCGGTGAGCGTGCCGTTGACGCCCGCGCCGACCCCCGCCTTCTCCGGCGGGATCGCCGACATGATGGCCGTGGCCATCGCGGGCATGGAGACCGCGATGCCCGCCCCCATCACGATCAGTCCGAGGAACATCCCGCCGTAGCCGTCCGCGCCGAGCGTCGCGATGAGAGCCAGCCCCACCGCCAGCAGACCCATTCCGCAGAGGATGGTGGCCGGGGTGCCGAGCTTGGTCAGCAGCCGGGCGCCGACGCCCGAGAGGTTCAGCACGACGACCACCACCGCGAGCGGGGCGGTGCGCAGGCCCGCGCCCAACGCGTCGTATCCGAGCACGAACTGCAGATGCTGGGTGAGCAGAAAGAGCGAGCCGCCCATTCCGAAGGCGACGAGGATGCCGCCCCCGACGGCCCCCACGAAGCGGCGGTCGCGGAAGAAGTGCATATCCAGCATCGGGTACGGGATCCGGCGCTCCCACAGCGCGAAGCCGGTCAGCACCACCACGCCCACGAAGGCCGACAGCAGCACCCGCTGGGACGTCCAGCCGTGCTCGGGCCCCGAGATGATCGCGAAGACGACGCCGGTCATGCCGATCGTGGACAGCAGCGCGCCGAGCAGATCGGGCCGGTCGCCGGTCGGGTTCTTCGACTCCGGCACCAGCCAGACGACCGCGGCGAGGCCGAGCAGCGCCACCGGGAGGTTGATCAGGAAGATCGAGCCCCACCAGAAGTGTTCGAGGAGCGTGCCGCCGATCAGCGGGCCCGCGGCGAAGCCGAGCGAGCTGACCGCGCCCCATACGCCGATGGCCTTGGGGCGTTCGCCCTCGTCGAAGACCTGCACGACCACGGCGAGCGTGGTGGTCATCAGCAGCGCCCCGCCGATCCCCATGCCCGCGCGGGCGGCGATCAGCTGCTGCGGCCCCTGCGCCAGCGAACCGGCCAGCGAGCCGATCCCGAACAGGGCGAGCCCCGCGACGAGCATCTTCTTCCGGCCGTAGCGGTCGGCGGCGTTGCCCGCGGTGAGCAGCAGCCCGGACTGGACGAGCGAATAGGCGTTGATCATCCACTGGATGTCGGCCGTGGAGGCGTCCATCTCCTCGGTGAGGGAGGGGATCGCGACGTTGAGGATGGTGTTGTCGAGGAGCACGGTGAGCTGGGCGAGGCAGATGACGCCGAGAATCAGCCAGCGCTGGGGGTGCCCGCCGGTCTGCCGGCTGGGCGGGGTATCGGACGTGGGGTCGGCGGTCTGCGCCGTCATGACTCTCCTTGCGCGCTTATACGGTGTACGGGCCCGGGGCGTCGTACACCGTACAGCGCTTCCCCTACGGCGTACAGGAGATTTCCGGAGGCGAACGCGAACGGGCCGACGGCGGAGGGAATCCCTCCGCCACCGGCCCGTTGACCTGCGACGTTCAGCTGATCATCTGGGTACCTGGGTCACTTCGACGCCTTCTGGGTCAGGTCGTAGAGGGTGGTGCCGTCGACCGTGACCTTCTTGAAGTTGGCCTGGACCCACGAGCTGATCTTGGACGAGGTGCCGTTCCCGCCACCGGGGCCGCCGCCCATACCGCCCATACCGCCCGAGCTGATGAAGTAGTGGATCTTCCCCTGCTTCACATAGGCCTTGAACTGCGCGAGGGTCGGGGACGGGTCGCTGCCGTTGAAGCCGCCGATGGCCATCACCGGGTCCTCGGTGGCGAGTTGGTAACCCGCGGCGTTCTGCGAGCCGATCGCCGCGGCCACCCAGGTGTACGCGCCGGCGTTCTTCTCCAGCGCGGCCTTGACCTTGGAGCTGACGCTCGGGCCGTCCAGCAGACCGCCCATACCGCCGCCGCGCCGACCGCCTTCGCCCATGCCGCCGGGCATCATGCCCTGCCGGTTGCCCTGCTGACCCTGGCCGGTCTGGCCTTGGCCGGTCTGGCCGTTCTGGCCCTGGCCGCCGCCGTTCTGCTGGGACTGACCGCCACCCGGGAAGCCACCTCCGGGGAAGCCGCCGTTCTGGCCGCCCTGCTGGCCGCCGCCGGGGATCATGCCCTGCTGGCCGTTCTGGCCCTGGCCGGTCTGCCCCGTACCCGTACCGTTCTGGCCCTGGGTGTTGCCGTTCCGCATCCCCGGCGGGCCGCCGTTGGCGCCGCCCGGGAAGCCGCCCGGACGGCCGCCGCCGGGACCGCCCATGCCGCCCGACACCGCGGGACCGGCCGTGACGATCGAGCCGCCGTGCGGTGTGTCGACCGTGTTGAGCGTGTACGCGATGGGCCCGGCCAGCGACGCCGCGAGGCCGAGGCCCGCCACGCCCAGCGCCAGCCGCCCGCCCAGCCGCGACGCGACCAGCAGCCCGGCCGCCGCCGCGAGCCCGGCGATCAGCACCGCCCAGCGCAGCCAGGGGTGCCAGTCGGAGGAGCGGTTCAGCAGCACGTACGACCAGATGGCCGTCACCGCGACCGTGGTGGCGAGCACCATCGACGCCGAGGCGGTGGACCGCCGCTCCCACAGCATCGCCGCGCCCATGCCCACGATGGCCGCGATATACGGCGCGAGCGCGATGTTGTAGTACTGGTGGAAGATCCCGGACATGAAGCTGAAGGTGGCGAAGGTCATCAGCAGCGCCCCGCCCCACACCAGGAACGCCGAACGCTGGGTGTCCGTGCGCTTGGCCCGCCAGGTCAGCCAGATCCCCGCGAGCAGCAGGATGAAGGCCGCGGGCAGCAGCCAGGCGATCTGACCGCCCATATCGGAGCTGAAGAGCCGGTCGATGCCGGTCTCGCCCCACTGGCCGCCGCCGTTCCGGCCGCCACCACCGCCGACGCTGCCGGTCTCGTTGCCGTTGATCCGGCCCAGGCCGTTGTAGCCGAAGGTCAGCTCCAGGAAGCTGTTGTCCTGCGAACCGCCGATGTACGGGCGCGAGGACTTCGGCCACAGCTCGACGATCGCCACCCACCAGCCGCCGGCGACGACCATCGCGAGCCCGCCGAGCAGCAGTTGGCCGATCCGCTTCCCGAGCTTCGCGGGCGCGCACACCGCGTACACCAGCGCCAGCGGCGGCAGGATCAGCCACGCCTGCAGCGTCTTGGTCAGAAACCCGAGCCCGAACCAGACTCCGGCCAGCACCAGCCACTTGGTGCGGGCGTCCTCCAGCGCGCGCAGCACGCAGTAGACCGCCGAGACCATCAGCAGGCAGAGCAGCGCGTCGGGGTTGTTGAACCGGAACATCAGCGCCGCGACCGGGGTCACCGCCAGCGTCGCCGCCGCGATGAGACCGGCGGCCGCGCTGAACCGGCGCCGTACCGCCGCGTAGAGCACGCCGACCGTCGCCACGCCCATCAGCGCCTCGGGGACCAGGATCGCCCAGGAGCTGAGGCCGAACACCCGCACCGACAGGGCCATCGGCCAGAGCGCGGCCGGGGGCTTGTCGACGGTGATGGAGTTCCCGGCGTCGGAGGAGCCGAAGAAGAACGCCTTCCAGCTCTCGCTGCCCGCCTGCACGGCGGCCGAGTAGAACTGGTTCGCATAGCCGGACGCGCCCAGGCTCCACAGATAGAGCACGGTGGTGACGGCCAGCAGACCCCATAGGGCGGGCCTCGCCCAGCGCGGGTCCTCGGGCCGGCCGCGCCACGCCCGGGCCAGGCGCGAGCCCTCCGGGGCCGCCGGCCGCGCGGGGGTCGCGGCCGGGGGAGCCGGGGGCGGCCCCGCTGCGCGGAAGCCCTGGTCGTACGTCGTCATCGGGTGTTCCTAGAGTCGTGGTCGGTCAGGTTGAGGTCGCTCAGGGCGAGGTCGGTGGCGGTCCCGTTCTGCTGGCTTTCCGACGGGAAGACCCAGGCCCGGAAGAGCAGGAAGCGCAGGACGGTCGCGGCGAGGTTGGCCGCGATCAGGACGGCGAGTTCGGTGCTGTGCGCCGGGGTGCCGGAGGCGGCGTCCAGCGCCGCCAGGGAGCCGCTGGTCAGGGCGAGGCCGATGCCGAACACCACCAGCCCCTGGGCCTGGTGACGCATCGCCCGGTCCCGGCCGCGTACGCCGAAGGTGAGCCTCCGGTTGGCCGCGGTGTTGCCGAGCGCCGACAGCAGCAGGGCCAGCGCATTGGCGATCTGGGGGCCCGTGCCCAGCCGGAAGAGGGAGTAGAGCAGCAGATAGACGAGCGTGCTGAGCGCGCCCACCACGCAGAAGCCGACCAGCTGCCGGGCCAGTCCGCCCGGGACCCCGCTCAGCCCGCGGTCGCGCGGATCGTCCCCGAAGGGGCGGCGCAGCCGGTCCAGCGGCAGCGCGCCGGTGGCCAGCGCGCGCCCCACCCGCCAGACGCCCTTGAGGTCTTCGGTGGCCGTCTTCACGATGTGGACCGTGCTGTTGGGGTCGTCGACCCAGTCCACCGGCACCTCGTGGATGCGCAGCCCGGCCCGTTCGGCCAGCACCAGCATCTCGGTGTCGAAGAACCACCCGGTGTCCTCGACCAGCGGCAGCAGCCGCTCGGCGACGTCCTTGCGGATCGCCTTGAAGCCGCACTGGGCGTCGGAGAAGCGGGCGGCCAGGCTGCCACGCAGGATGAGGTTGTACGCGCGCGAGATGAACTCCCGCTTGGGGCCGCGCACCACGCGCGAGCTGCGCGCCAGCCGCGAGCCGATGGCCAGGTCGGAGTGGCCGGAGATGAGCGGGGCCACCAGCGGCAGCAGCGCGTTCAGGTCCGTGGACAGATCGACGTCCATGTACGCCAGCACCGGCGCCTGCGACATCGACCAGACCGTGCGCAGCGCGCGCCCGCGGCCCTTCTGCTCCAGCCGGACCGCGATGACCTCGTCGATCGCGTCGTCGAGGTAGGCGGAGATCTCCGGGGTGCGGTCCGTACTGGCGTTGTCCGCGATGGTGATGCGGAAGGCGTAGGGGAAGGTACGGGCCAGGTGGTCGTGCAGCCGCCGCACGCACCGCTCGAGGTCGGCCTCCTCGTTGTACACGGGGACCACGACGTCGAGCACCGGCTGGCTCCGGCCGACCGTCACATGCGCGCGAGCGGGCAAGGTCTGCAGGGGGGTCTCGGGCGGTGCCTCGAGAGGTGTGTGAGTTCGCATGGGGACGACATTCGCGAGCGGCGCTGTCATGGCTGTGTGGTCAGCCTGTGCCGTGGCTGTGAGTGGGTTACGGAGTGGTGAACGGGCTGGGGGCCGGACTGGGGGCCGGACTGGTTGACGGCCTGGTTGACGGCCTGGTTGACGGCCTGGTTGACGGCCTGGTTGACGGCCTTGCCGACGGGCGGATCGACGGGCAGGTGGACGCCGAAGACGGTGCGGCCCGGCACGCTGTCCACCGTCACCTGGCCGCCGTGCGCCGTGACCACGGCATGCACGATGGCGAGGCCGAGCCCCGTACTCCCGGCGGCGCGTGAACGCGAGGCGTCGCCGCGGGCGAAGCGTTCGAAGACATGCGGGAGGAGGTGCGGCGGAATGCCCGGTCCGTCGTCCTCGATCTCCAGGGACACACAGGGCGCGGAATACGGGGCCGGGTACGCGGCCGCCGCATACGGCGCCCCGTGCCCCGCTCCGTACGGGCCGCGCCACAGCACGCGCGCGGTGACCATCGTCCCGGGGGGAGTGTGCGTACGGGCGTTGGCGAGCAGGTTGACCAGGACCTGGCGCAGCCTGGCGTCGTCGCCGTATACGACCGCGGGGTCGTCGGGCAGCTCCAGGCGCCACTTGTGGTCCGGCCCGGCCGCCCGGGCATCGCTGACCGCATCGACGACCACGGGCGACAGATCCACCTCCGCGCGCTCGACGGGACGGCCCGCGTCGAGGCGCGCCAGCAGCAGCAGGTCCTCGACCAGGCCGGTCATCCGCGCCGCCTCGGACTCGACCCGGCCGAGGGCGTGGCGGGTGTCGGGCCCGATCTCCTCGCGGCCGCGTCTGGTCAGCTCGGCGTAGCCGCGGATCGAGGCGAGCGGGGTGCGCAGCTCATGGCTGGCGTCGGCGACGAACTGGCGTACCCGCGTCTCGCTCTCCTGGCGGGCCGCGAGCGCCGACTCGACGTGCCCGAGCATGCGGTTCAGGGCCGCGCCGACCTGGCCGACCTCGGTGCGCGGATCGGCCTCGGACGTCGGCACCCGTTCGTGCAGGGTCACCTCGCCGCTGTGCAGCGGAAGTTCGGAGACGCGGGTGGCGGTGGCCGCCACCCGGCGCAGCGGGCGCAGCGAGATGCCGACCATGGCGGCGCCGGCGATCCCGGCGGCGACCAGCCCGGCGGCGGTGACGCAGATCTCGGCGAGGATGAGGGTGTCGACGGTGTTCTGCGCCTCGGCCGTCGAAATGCCGACGAGGAAGTCGCCGTGGCCTCCGATGACGTACTTGACGCGGTACTCGCCCTTGCCGGGGATGTCGACGGTGTGCTCGCCCCCGTCCCGCGGGACCTCACCCAGCGCCCTCAGTTGAGCGGCCGTCAGATAGCTGCCGGTGATCTTGGGCTCGCCCGTGCTCGACTCGTGCTGACGGCTGATCGCGCCGTCGCTCAGGACGCCGCCCTCGACCTCCGCGGCGACGGTCCCCATCGGCTGGCCCGGCCCGGCGACGACATCGCGGATGTCCTCCCGCCCCTGGCCGCCGAGGCGCGGACCCTTGATGTCGTCGAAGGGCGGGCCGGCTACGCGCATGGCGACGCCGGAGAGCTGCTTGTCCACCTGGTCGTACAGATAGGTGTGGAGGGCGATCGTGGTGACCGCGCCGATGACGGCGCAGACGACGGCGATCAGCCCGACCGCGGAGACGACCAGCCGGGTGCGCAGCGACCACGGCCTGCGGCGACGGCGCGCGGACCGCCTGCCGGGCGAGGGAGACGCGGGGGACGGCTGAGACACAGGGGACGGCTGAGGCACGGCGGGCACACCGGCGGCAGGGGAGAACGCCACGATCCGGCTCGCCTACTCGCCCGGCTTGATCAGATACCCCGCGCCGCGCCGGGTGTGGATCATCGGGCTGCGCCCCGCGTCGATCTTCCGGCGCAGATAGGAGATATAGAGCTCGACGACGTTGGCCTGGCCACCGAAGTCATAGCTCCACACCCGGTCGAGGATCTGGGCCTTGCTGAGCACACGGCGCGGATTGCGCATCAGATAGCGCAGCAGCTCGAACTCGGTCGCGGTCAGATGGATCTCCTGACCGGCCCGCGAGACCTCGTGGCTGTCCTCGTCCAGGACCAGGTCGCCGACGGTCAGCAGCGACTCGCTGCGCGCCGCCGCGGCCCCCGACCTGCGCAGCAGACCGCGCAGCCGGGCGACGACCTCCTCCAGGCTGAAGGGCTTGGTGACGTAGTCGTCACCACCCGCGGTCAGCCCGGCGATCCGGTCCTCGACCGCGTCCTTCGCGGTCAGGAAGAGCACCGGCACCTCGGGAAGCTCGTTGCGGACCCGCCCCAGCAGCGTGAGCCCGTCCATGTCGGGCAGCATGATGTCCAGGAGGACGGCGTCCGGGCGCAGCTCGCGGGTGATCCGCAGCGCCTCCGCGCCGTTCCCGGCCGTCCGCACCTCCCAGCCCTCATAGCGCAGCGCCATCGAGAGCAGGTCGGCGAGGGCCGACTCGTCGTCCACAACCAGCACCCGGACGGGGCTCCCGTCGGGTCGGAGCAGTTCGGAACGCCCATGGGGCGAGGTCGCCTTCATGGTTCTCACCTTCGGGCTGGCGCCTGAGAGCTCCCTTTCGGCTGTCTGTGAATAGCCTGAGAATCCTGTGGGGTCCCCGTACGGCCGATGTAGCCGCATCAGACCCGCCCAGGTGAGAATCCCGTGCCGAATCGACGCACGGCCGCGCGGCGAGGAACAACCGGATGCTACCTCCGGTTGAATGCCTCCATGGCCTCTCACGACGCACAAGGCAATACGCCCGGGACGACGTCCAGCACGCCGCCCAGCACCACGCCCGGGACGCCCGGCAGGACGCTCGCCACCACACTGGGCAGGACGGGCATCTGGACCGGCGCCCTCCGCACCACCGACCCCGCCGACCACGGCGCGATCAGGGACGCCGCGGCCGAGGTGGACGAGCTGGGGTACGGAGCGCTGTGGCTCGGCGGCAGCCCCTCGCCCGACCAGGCCGCCTTCCTCCTGGAGGCGACCTCCCGGACCACGGTCGCGACCGGCATCCTCAGCATCTGGGGCCACGAGGCGGCCTATGTGGCCGAGCGCCACGCCGCCCTCGACGCGGCTCACGGCGGCCGCTTCCTGCTCGGCCTCGGGGTGAGCCACGGTCACATGGTCAAGCAGTACGCCCGCCCGTACACGGCGATGCGGGAGTACCTGGACGCCCTCGACGCCGCGCCGATCCCGGTCCCCGCCTCCCGACGGGTGCTGGCCGCCCTCGGCCCGAAGATGCTGAGGCTGTCCCGCGACCGCGCGGCCGGCGCCCATCCGTACCTGGTCACACCCGAGTTCACCGCCGAGGCCCGCGAAATCCTGGGCGACGGCCCCCTCCTCGCCCCGGATCTCAAGGTCGTCCTCGAACCGGACCTCGACCGCGCCCGCGCCACCGCCCGTGCGTATCTCTCCCACTACCTCCCGATGCCCAACTACACCAATAACCTCCTTCGCTTGGGCTTCACCGAGGACGACTTCCGCGACGGCGGAAGCGACCACCTCGTCTCGTCCGTCTTCGCCCTGGGCGACGCCGAGACGATCCGCCGCCGCGTCGACGAGTACCTGGCGGCGGGCGCCGACCACCTGGCGGTCCAGGTCGTGACCGACGACCCTCTGAACAACATCCCACTGGCCGAGTGGCGCACCCTGGCCGAGGCCCTGCCGCTCGGCCACGGCGGCTGAAGCCCGCCCCGGCCGGGCACACGGTCGGGTTTCACGGCGGGGGCGGGCCCACCCCCGTCGGGCCCGCCCCCCCCGCCGCCGGGTCAGTGACGACCACTGTGCAAGCAGCATCGCACCCGCCACTGACAATCGCCCCGACCTGCGACTTCACCGCTCCCAAGGCCGGGCACCGGGCGGCGCGTCACGGCCCCGTCTCAGGCTTGCTGCGGGTTGGTATCGGCACCCAAGACGTCTTTTGTCGCGACCATGATGATCTGCAATACAAGATCACCGCGTTCTTCTCGACGACGAACCGCGGCCGGCAATCGACCACCGCAAAGGGACCGTCCACGTGCTCAACCGCTCCGCCCTACCCCGCCTCGCCGCCCTCGCCTGCGCGGCCGGCCTCGCCCTCCTCGCCATCGGCTGCGAGGACGACGATGCCTCCGGGGAGGCCGGCCGCGGGCCGGGACCCGCGGCCTCGGCGGACGGGGCGCTGAACGGCGACAGCGGCAGGGCCCTCGCGCTCGGCAGGGCCACCGCGATCACGTACAAGGGCGGCTCGGACAACGTCCGGGGCACCCTGAAGGTCGCGGCGGAAAGCGTGGTGAAGGGCTCCCGGGCGGATCTGCCCAAGGCTTCGCTCCAGGGCGCGGAGCGGCAACTCCAGCCGTACTACGTGACCATGACCTTCAAGAACATCGGCGACGCCTCCATCCACTACCCCTTCCTGAACACCCCCACCAGCCTGGAGGACAGCGGCGGCGCGTCCCAGGAGGTCCTGATCACCGAGGACGACGGCGTGAGGCGGTGCTCCGGCAAGGACCCCGACGACTTCGGGACGGGCGACACCGCGACCCTGTGCAAGGTCTTCCTGCTGCCCAAGGGCGCCACCCCGGCCACCGTCACGTACGCCACGGGGGACGGCACCGAGAGGCCGGCGTCCTGGAAGGTCCCGCGGTCATCCGCTCGGTCGTGAACGGCCGAGGGCCCGGCACTGATGTGCCGGGCCCTCGTATGAGTAGCGGGGACAGGATTTGAACCTGCGACCTCTGGGTTATGAGCCCAGCGAGCTACCGAGCTGCTCCACCCCGCGTCGGTAGGTGTAACTCTACGTCATTCCGAGCGGCCAGGGAAATCCATTACCTCCCCCGGTTACTTTGCAACGACGTGGTCTCAGCCTCGCTTCGAGTGGATCATCACCTCTGGCCTGGTGCTTTGTCACGGTCATGATGTGTGCACGGCACACCGAGGGCCCGGCGCATCCGGCCCGCCACGACGACATCAGCTCAGACGAACTCAGACGATTTCAACTCAACGGGGACCGATTTATGCGTATCCGATCCACGCGTAACCGCACCGCCGTCGCCGCTCTGTGTGCGGCCGGCTTCGCTCTCGTCGCGACCGGCTGCAACGACAACCTCGCCCAGGACGGCGGCAGCACCGAAACACCCTCCAAGGCCCCGGCGAAGCCATCCGCCTCCGCCAGCAAGGCGCTCGACTCCGACGCGGGCAAGACCCTCGCCCTCGGGGAGTCCACCCCCATCACGTACAAGCGCTCGGACAAGACGGGCACCTTGAGGATCACGGCGAAGAGCGTGGTGAAGGGCGCCCAGTCCGACCTGGACAAGGTCGCCCTCAAGGCCGAGGAGCGGGAGCTGCAGCCGTACTACGTGACGATGAGCTTCAAGAACATCGGCAAGGACTCGATCCACTACCCCTTCCTGATCAGCCCCACCAACCTGCGTGACAGCCGCGGCGAGGACGGGAAGTCCCTCGTCACCCTGGACGGCGACGTCACCAAGTGCCCCGGCGAGGACCCGGACGACTTCAACGCGAACGACACCGCCACGCTCTGCAAGGTCTTCCTGCTGCCCTCGGGTGAGACGCCGTCGGTCGTCTCGTACACGGGCGACTTCGACAAGGAGCCGGTGTTCTGGAGGGCGAAGGAGGACTGACGGGCGCAGCAACTCCGAACCCGTGGGAGGGCCGGCTCCGGACACCGGAACCAGCCCTCCCACGCGTCACGGGCGCCAGGGGTATCAAGGCACCATCAGCACCCGGCCGAGCTGAGCCCGCTCCTCGATCATCCGGTGGGCCGCGGCCGCCTCGGCGAGCGGGAATTGGGCGTGTACGACGGTGCGCAGCCGCCCCGCCGCGAAGTGTTCGGCCACCTCCGCCATGTCCTCACGCGCCAGTTCGGGGCGGGCCGCCCGCCAGGCCAGCAGGGAGAACCCGGCCACCTGCTTCAGCGCGACCAGCGCCATGACCCCGACCTCCCCCAGATCCCCGCTCGCCGCCCCGTATTCGACGTCCCGGCCCAACGGGGCCAGCAGCTCGACGGTCTGATGCAGGATCGGCCCGCCGACCGAGCCCACGGCCAGGTCCACACCGCCCGGTACGGCCTTCCGCACCTGGTCCGGCCAGTCGTCGTCGGTGTAGTCGACGACGACATCGGCGCCCAGCTCCCGGACGAAGTCGAATTTGGCGGGTGAGCCCACGGTGGCCACGACCGTGCCCGCCCCCAGCACCCGCGCGAGCTGTACGGCGAGATGGCCGATGCCGCCGGCGGCCGAGTGCACCAGCACGCTCTCGCCCTCCGCGAGCCGTCCCAGGCGCAACACCCGCAGGGCCACCGGCGCCCCCATCGGCAGCATGCTGGCCGCCCCCGCATCAAGCCCCTCGGGCACCGGGGCCAGCCAGGCCGCGTCGGCGACGACCTGCTCCGCGAACGCGTCCTCGACGAGCGTCGCCACCCGCTCCCCCACCCGCCCCTCGTCGACCCCGGGCCCCACGGCCTCGACCCTGCCCACCACATCCCCGGTGACCGTGCCGGGCAGCGGCCACGTGAAGATCCCCTCTCCTCCGCGCCGGAACTTGGTGTCGACGAAGTTGGCACCGATCGCCTCCGCGCGGATGAGCACCTGCCCCTCACCCGGAGCGGGAGTGTCCGCTTCCTCGATCCGCAGCACCTCGGGACCGCCGTACTCGTAATAACGCACACGTCGCATGCTGAAGCCCTCCCCAGAGAACTGGACCGCTGGTCAACTTATCCCAGCGTCGCGACCGTACTGGACCATCGGTCCAGTTGTCCACGCGGGACCCGTGACACCATGCGGGACAGGCCGGAAACACGGCCGTGCGAGAGGAGAGGACTCAATGACCGGGGGCCGTCGTGAACGCGCCGACGCCGCACGGAACCGGCGGGCCATCCTGTGCGCGACCGAAGAGCTGCTGGACCGGTACCGGCCCGAGCAGATCTCCATGGAGCAGGTGGCCGCCGCGGCGGGCGTCGGCAAAGGCACCGTGTTCCACCGATTCGGCAACCGCATGGGCCTCATGCGCGCCCTCATGGAGGAACGCGCCCTCACCCTCGGCGAGTCCGTCGCCACAGGCCCGCCGCCCCTGGGCCCGGGCGCGCCCCCGCGCGAGCGCCTGCTGGCCTTCCTCGACGCCATGGTCGACGTCGTCACCCGTAACAAGGGCCTCATCGCCGCGCTCGACCACGCCATGACCACCGCACCCAAGCCCGCCGAGGACTCCCCGGCCGCCCAGGACGCGCACCCCGTCTACACCGCCTGGCACCGCCACATCAGCACCCTCATCGCCGAGGAACGCCCCGACCTGGACGCCGAACTCCTGGCCCACATCCTCCTGAGCGCCCTGCACAGCGACCCGATCCTGGCCCTCCTGCGCCGGGGCGAAGGCCACCGCCTCACCGCAAGCCTCCACACCTTGGCCACGGCCGCCCTGGACGCCGCGCCACGCCCTTGACCCGCGCACCACGCCGATCCGCTAATCCCCCCATCCCCCGGGATAATCCCCGCATGACCGCCCTAGCGCCGCCCACCCAGGCCCTGATCGTCGTAGATGTCCAATCGGCCTTCGTCTCAGGCCCGGCCGCGGTGCCTGACGCGCCGCGGGTGCTTGGGCGCATCGAGGACCTGACAGCCAGGGCGCGTACGGCGGGCGCGCTCGTCGTCCACCTTCAGAACGACGGACCGGCAGGCGCGGCCGACGAGCCGATGGCACCGGGCTGGGAGCTGTATCTGCCGGTCCGCGAGAACCAACGGGAAGTCGTGATCCGCAAGTCGGAGGACGACGGCTTCGAGGACACACACCTCGGCGAACTGCTCATCGGCATGGGGATACAAGCCCTGGCCGTATGCGGGGTGATGTCGGAGATGTGCGTCAGCGCGACCGCGCGTACGGCGCTGGCGCTGGGATACCGCGTGGTCCTCCCGCACGACGCCCATGCGACGTACGACATCCCGGCGGCGGCGGGCATCAGCGATGTGGTTCCGGCCGCGATGGTGTCGCGGGTCGCCGAATGGGCCTTGGGCGACGAGGTCGAGATCGTCCCGCACGCCGCCGACGTCGCGTTCGAGCGCCCCGCGCGCGAGCGCGCGGCCTCACTGAGCCCGATACACCAGCAGATACCGCCAGAACAGCAGCCGGCGCAGCGTTGAACCCGGCAGCAGGCGGGCGGATTCGCGGCGGGTCTCGGCGTACGTCAGCGGGGGCGGCCAGACCATCGGGATCTGCACGGACGGGGCGGGGTGGCGCCTGTCGAGGAGTCGGTTCACCTTGAGGATGGACATCGCGGGAAAGGCCCATACGGCGTCGGCCGCCGACCTGATCGGATAGAGCCCCAGCACCGCCAGCACACCCCCGGGCGCAAGGGCCTTCCGTAACGTCAGCACGGAGTCGAACGGCATGTGGTGGAGGCTGGCGATGCACGAGATGAAGTCGTAACGCGCCTCGGGTAATTGCGCCTCGCGCACATCGACCTGCCGATACCACGGCCCACCCCCGGCCGCCCGCGCCGCCTCGACGACATGTGCGTCGGCGTCCACCCCCTCGACGTCCAGCCCCCTCTTTGCGAGCGACCGCGCGAACCGCCCCGTCCCACACCCGACATCCAGCGCCGCCCGCGCCCCACTGGGCACTTGTTTCAGCAGCAGCGGGTGGTAGTGGTCGTTGTAGTTCACATTCATACGGCTCACTCCCTCATCAGACGCCCCTGGGAACCGAAACGGCTCACCCACACCTCCATCCCCACCCCCGACAGCAGGAACCCATTGGGGCGCGGCCCGACCGGGTGACGCCGCGCGCAAACGGGTGATTCAGGTGGTTTTCCCGTTGTCAGGTGGAAGGAAAAAGGTGGCATTCATGCGCGAAAAAGACGCATGAGCACCAGGGAGGAAAGATGCCGATACACGCGAGCGCACTCGTGCGCGGCGGCGCCGTCCTGGCCACCGCCGCGGCGACCGTCGCCATGCTGGCCACCCCTGCCCAAACCACCGAAGCCGGAGCCCACGGAGGGGGGACAGGCGGCGGAAAGGAAGCCGAGACCAAGCAGATCGCGTCCTCGGTCCTGGACGCGGACGAGAACATCAAGTTCACCCTGACCGCGATCCGGTCCACCAAGGACCCGCTAAGGGCCTCCGTCCGTCTGAAGGCGTTCGTCCGGGAGCACGGCCAACTCGTGCTGTCGGACGAGGTACGGGTCGGTGAGGTGGACGGCTGGTTCTGGTTCCCGGTCACCGGCCCGCACGCGATCTGCGAGTTCTCAACGGCGAGCACCAACCCCGCGCCCATCACCACCAGCCTGCTGATCACCCCGGCGGTCGGCTGCTCACTGCCCCAGCACTTCGAGCTGGAGGACGGCAAGTTCGAATCCGACGGCCACGGCACACGGACCCCGCACGGCGGCGTACGCACCGGCGCCGGCGGCATGGCCGAACGCCCCGCCGCCCACCTGAGCCAAGGCCGCTGACCCAAGGTCCGGCTCGGCGGTTCCTTTCCCCCGAGCCGGACCTCGTCCGCACCCGCCCGACTCAAAGCTCCTGGAAGGGCGCGGCCGTCGCCTCACCCACGACGAACCTCAAAGCACAGACGAGGTAACCGAGTTCGTCGATCGCGAGACGGGCGGTGTCTTCACCTCCGTACGCAATCCGTGAGAGCAACGACGGAATACCGACGGCGGGCCTCTGCTGTGCATCGCTCAATTCCCCCCGGCGGACCCCCGAAACCCCTTTCAAGACACTTCCCATGCGCCGCCCCCTGTCGCCCCGATCCACCCGGCTGGGCTAATTCATGCCCACTCGCACCTATCCTCTTTCAGTAAATCGCCATTGCACTCGATTAGCGTGTCGGGCAACGCCGCCAAGGTCACCCTCCTGTTACTCTGCGGCTCCCAGAGATCGCCCATAAATGATTGAATGCGCCAGATGGCAGACAAGATTTGCCTTGGCTGAATGCTGGCGTGCCCCGGGTCGGGAGGACACGGACTGTGCAGGATTTTCCTCGTCGCGGACTTCTCAAGGCGACGGCGGCCGCTGGCGTCGGCGCTGTCGTTCTTCCAGGCATTACGACCGCAGAAGCCCCGAGCGCGAGCGCCGCAGCCAAAGGAATCACAGGCACGAAATGCAAGCCCGCTAAACTCACCGGCCGCATCGTCCGCCCCAACGACCCCGGGTACGCCGATGCGAGCCTCGGCTGGGACGAGCTCTTCGTTCACTATCCGCTGGTCATCGTCTACGCCCAGAACACCCAGGACGTGGTCAACGCCCTCACATGGGCGCGCCAGCACGACGTCGCGCTGCGGGTGCGGAGCGGCGGCCACAGCCTTGAGGGCTGGTCGAATGTGGACAACGGCATCGTGATCGACGTCAGCGAGTTGAAGTCGACCCACATCGATACCGGTTCTTGTACCGCGACCGTCGGCGCCGGGCTCAACCAGTTGGAAGCGGTGACCACGCTCGCGAAGAAGGACCTCGCCGTAACGACCGGAACGGAGGGCAGCGTGGGCCTGGCCGGCGCGACGCTCGGCGGCGGCTTCGGCTTCCTCACCCGCTATCTCGGCATGGCCTGTGACAGCCTGATGGGGGCTGAGATCGTTGTCCCGTCGGGTTCCGAGTGCGCCAAGGTGATCCACGCGGACTTGCACAACCACTCGGATCTCCTCTGGGCACTCCGCGGGGCGGGAAACGGCAACTTCGGGATCGTCACCTCACTCACCTATAAGGTGGCTACGCTGAAGAGCGTCGCTTATGTGACGGCAACATGGGACGGCCTCAAGGACCTGCAGAGGGTCTTCGACGCATGGCAGCGTACGGGACCGAGCGCCGACAACCGCCTCGGAACCCAGCTCGAGATCCACAGGAACCAGATCCTGCTGTTCGGGGTTCTCGCGGACGGTTCGGCGGCAAAGGCGAAGGAGCTGCTGGCTCCGATCCTGAAGATCGGCAAGCCCGAGGTCTCGGTGCAGGTCGGTAACTGGGGTGACGTATATGCGGGATTCCAGATTCCGACCGAGGACGAGCCCGCCAACTGGAAGTTCTTCTCGCAGTTCACCACCGAGCCGTTCCCGAAGAAGGCGATCAGCCTGATTTGCTCATTCATGCGCGACGCCCCCACGGATGACAGCAACTTCTTCACCCAGGCATTCGGCGGAGCGGTGAAGAAAGAGCCCCGTGGCGGCACGGCGTTCCCGCACCGCAACGCACTTTTCTATTCCGAGCCCGGTGCGGGCTGGGGAACTCGTGGAGAGCCGGGCAGCGGCGACAAGCTCACCCCGGTGGCCCAGGCATGGATCGCCGAGTTCAGCCAGGCGCTGCGGCCCTACGTGAACGGCGCCTACGTCAACGTGCCGAACATCGGAATGCAGGATTGGGAAACCGCCTACTGGGGATCCAACTTCGACCGACTGCGCAAGATCAAGGCGAAGTACGACCCGCACAACGTCTTCCAATACGAGCAGAGCATCCCGCCCGCGTCACGCTGACCGACATTCTGCCGCGACTTCACCCAGCCCAGAGGCCCCTTCCGATGACCGGAAGGGGCCTCTGGGCTGGGACGCGCTCGGAGGCGGTCTGACCTCGGACGTTAGGGGGGCGTTAGTCATACAGCGGCAGATCATCAGCGGCGGCAGACAGCCTTGTTCTCACGCACCTGAAGCACCACGTCGAGAAACGGGGAAGAGCATGTCGCACCGCACCACCCTCCGCCACGCCCGCAAGGCCGCCGCCGCCATGTTGATCGCCGTCGCCGCGTTCGGGCTCACCGCCTGCCAGGACGGCGACACCAGCACCTCATCCTCACCATCCGCCTCCGCGAGCGCCCCGCAGTCCCCCACGTCCACAGCCAAGCCCGCCCAGGACTCCACCACGGACTCCACCACGGACCCCACCAAAGGCACCCCGTCGGGCACCCCCAAGAAGCCCGACACGAAGTGCACGGATCAGATCAACTACGCGGGGGACCCCAGGTCCAACGCCGACATCAACTCCATCGGCGAGGAGACCGGCTACTGCCCGCCAGTCCAGCCTCAGTGACATCTCACGGTGACTGCATGGCCGAGTCACGCATCCGGCTCTGTCTGACGTGCGCAGCCTCATTTGGTCCGGTTTCGTAATAGCTGGCAACTTTCTGTGACCGTCGTGAGGCCGCAGGACGGCCGCACGTCGGACGCCGAGGAGGTACGACCTGATGAGGCTTGTTTCCGCTTCGCGTCTCGCGGCAGTGGCCGTGGCCGCAGCGACAGCGATCATGACGGTGAGCCAGACGGCGTCCGCCTGGCCGGCGGACAGGGACGGAAGACCGTTCCTCGGGCCGCTGCACACCGTCTCGACCGTCGCTTCGACGGTTCCGGCCAACGGCGACCTCAACCCGTACGGCACTGCCCTGGTCAAGAAGAGCATCGGTGACCTGCGGCGCGGCAACGTACTGGTCAGTAATTTCAACAACGCCGCGAACCAGCAGGGCACGGGCACCACTCTCGTGCAGATCAGCCCCAAAGGCACGACCAGACTGTTCGCCCAGATCGACCCGGAGAACCTCCCAGGACCGTGCCCGGGCGGCGTGGGGCTGACCACCGCACTGTCCATCCTGCCGGGCGGCTGGGTGGTCGTAGGCAGCCTGCCCACAGCCGACGGCACATCCGACACGGCGCAGGCCGGGTGCCTGCTCGTGCTGGACAGGCACGGAAAGGTCCGGGAGACCTTCAGCGGCCATGGGATCAACGGTCCCTGGGACATGACCGCGAAGAGCCACGGCGAGAAAACCGATCTGTTCGTCACCAACGTGCTCAACGGCACAGTCGCCGGCGGCGGCGACATCGTGCGGCGCGGCACCGTGCTGCGGATCTCCCTGCGCACCCACGGCAACCGGCCGCCGACCCGGATCGCCACAACCAAGATCGGTTCAGGCTTCGCCGAGAAGACCGACCCGGCAGCCCTCGTGATCGGACCGACAGGTGTCGGCCTGCGCGACGGCACGCTCTACGTGGCGGACACCGTCGACAACCGCATCACCGCCATCCCGGACGCCCTGACCCGCCACACCAGCGCCGGCACCGGCCGAGTGGTCACCACCGACCAGCACCTCAACGGCCCGCTCGGAATGGCGATCACCCCGAAGGGCAACATCCTCACCGTCAACGGCGGCGACGGCAACATCGTGGAGACCACCCCCCGCGGCCATCAGGTGGCCGTCCGCACCCTCGACACCAGCGGCACCCCGCCGGGCGCGGGCGCACTGTTCGGCCTCGCGATCGCCGAAGACCCCGACCGGGTCTACTTCGTCAACGACGCAACCAACACCCTGAACCTGCTGAGCCGACCCTGACCCACTTGTGCGGGGCTGATCCAGCCCCGCACAAGCCCAGACTCACCGCTCTGCGGGACTGATGTCAGCACACACGTCAGAGGCCCCTTCCGATGATCGGAAGGGGCCTCTGAACTGGGGCGCGCTCGGCAGGATTCGAACCTGCAACCTCTTGATCCATAGGTTCGGGCAGGGGCCTGGTGCGGGTCTCGCCGACGGTCCGGCCTGGTGCTCGCGGCGGGCCGTTGGCGGGCGTCGTACGCCGTCGTTGCCGTCAGCGTTGCCGTCACCGTCCGCTGTCAGATCCGCCAGCCATCGGCGTGGCTCCTACGCTGTCCCTGGGACACGTGGTCAACCGGAGCTCTAGCATCTTCGCCGTGGAGATCGGCGAAGCAAGAGGGCTTGTGGACGAAGCGCCATACGTACGGTTCCAGAGCACGGTCCGAAATGAGCGCGGATACTTCACCGGAGTGTTCGGACTGGTCAACGGGCTGGCGCGGGACGGGAAGCTGACCGATGAGCAGGAGCGCTTCAGACGGGCCAACAATGACTGGTACAACGTGGCCTATCCTGACCCCTCCTCCGTCGATCCGACGGTCTACGACCGCGAGCTTCACCCCGGGGCAGCGGCCTGGTTCAAGTCCACGTCGCAGGACCTGATCAAGCGAGTAGACGGCTACCTGGAGATCCTTGCTGCTCATGGGATCGGGTGCCGCATGATGCGATCGTCAGATCCAGGAAGGATCGTCTACGAGGACGAGTACCAAATCGTCGTCGTCCCGCATGAAGCCAGCCAGGGCCAACCGAGTCCGGCAGCCATACGCAGCCGGGATGAGTAGCAAGCGGGCGACTCGTAGCCCCGGACCCGGCTACTGATCGGCAATCGCCTGCTCTGCCATGAGACGCACGTACGGACCATGCGGCTGCACACCAACCAGCCAGAACCCACTGGGGACCAACTCCGGCCCCGTCGCACTCGCTGTGGTCGGCCTCGATGACGGTGGGGTTCCCGGCACATCGATGATCACGCGGTCAACAGCATCGGCAAGCAACTGCGCCACTTCGTTTGTGCTGCCCTCGATCAGCACCGAGCGTGCGCCTGCCTCTGCCAAGGTGGCCAGAGCCTTGCTGGGGACGTCTCCGATCGGTCCGCTAAGCACGCTGAACACATCCGCCCCGTGGCCCCCTGGCGCGCCTTCCTCGATCTCCCCGGTCCGCCGGATCACAAGATCGTGTGTGCAGCGTAGCCCGGCGATGCCCGCGCCGTCCTCGTCGAAGCCATTTGCACCGACGGTGTAGGCCCAGGTGATGAACGGCCTTCCTATACGCAGCGAATGCAGCCACGAGCCGAGAACAAGCGACGCTTCCTGCTCCAGTACACCCCGCTCCACCTCGATGCCGGCATGTTCCAGTACCGCCGCGCCACCTTCTCCGCGAGAGGTGGGGTCCATAACGGCCATCAGGACGCGGGAAACCTTCGCGTCGATCAGGGCCTGTCGCCACCTCCCCGAATTCGCCGACCTCAAGCTCTGGAAGTGGGCTCACATGCTCGGCTTCCGGGGCCACTTCTCCAGCAAATCCCGCCGCTACTCCACCACCCTCGGCGCACTCCGCGACGTGCGTCGGGCATGGCGCGCCGAGCAAGCCCGCGCGGCGGACGACCGGACCGAGACGAGCGAGGAAACCACCCTCGTCCTCTCCCACTGGCAATACCTCGCCTCCGGCTACAGCCCCGGCGAAGAACTCATCGCCGCCCAAGTACGCCACGACCTCACCCAAGCCGAACGCCTCAAGACAGAAGGAGCCCCGTGGCTGTGACGGCCTTGCTCAACGTGGACCAGGTCGCCGCTCGACTCCAGGTCAGCCGCTGGACGGTCTACAACCTCATCCGCTCGCGCGGGAGCTGGCCTCGATGACCATCGGCCGCTGTCGCCGCATCACCGAAACCGCCCTGCACGACTACATCACCCGACAGACCGAACGAGAGGCCGCCTGATGGCAAAGAGGAACGTGGATGGTGAAGGCACGATCGTCCAGCGGAAGGGCGGCCGTTGGCACGCAGCCGCGTACGTCCTCACTCCCGACGGGACGTACAAGCGGCGCTTCGTCTACGGCAAGACGTGGGATGAAGTGCACGACAAGCTCACCCGGCTCAAGGCGGATTCGCAAAGCGGGATCCCCATCGTCACGAGCAAGTTGAGCCTGTGCGACTTCCTGACCTACTGGCTGACCAACGTCGCACGCATCAAGGTCCGTCCGACCACCTACGCCGCCTATGAATCCCTCGTACGGAACTACCTCGCTCCGGGCCTCGGGAAGAAGAAGCTGACGCGGCTCACCGCCCGGGACATCCGTGCCTTCCTCACCGCCACAGCTCGTACGTGCCAGTGCTGCGCTCAGGGCAAGGACAAGGCGCGTCCGGAGAAGAAACGCCGCTGCTGCGCGCTCGGCGAGTGCTGCGAGGTATCCCTCTGATCGGACCGTGCGCGTCCTCCTGGTGCTGCTGCGGGCCGCGCTGGAACACGCGGTGCGTGAGGACGAGCTACCGCGCAACGTCGCCAAGAACGTCGAGCTGAGCACGGGCACCAAGCGCGAGATAGAACCGCTGACGGTGAAGGAAGGGCGTCAGCTCCTCGCCGCCGCGCGTGGTGACCGGCTCTGGACGGCGTACGAGCTGGCCGTACGGATCGGCCTGCGGCGCGGTGAAGTCCTGGGCCTCCGGTGGAAGGACGTGGACCTTGCGGACGGCTCGGTCACCATCCGCCAGACGATCCAGCGCGTGGGCGGACAACTGCTGATCGCCGCCCCGAAGACTCAGCGCTCGGCCCGGCGGATAGCGCTGCCCGCTGAATGCGCGACGGCCCTCCGGGCTCGTCGGGCCCAGCAGCACGGAGACAGGCTCGCGGCGGGCGACACGTGGAGGGCTGACGGCAACGATCTTGTCTTCACCACCCGGTACGGAACGCCGATCGAGCCGCGCAATCTGAACCGCGCCTTCACCCTCCTGTGCGACAAGGCCGGGGTGCGGCGCGTCCGCTTCCACGACCTAAGGCACACCTGCGCGTCGCTGCTACACGAGAACGGGGCCGACGCACGGATGATCATGGAAGTCCTCGGACACAGCTCGATCCGCGTGACCATGGACATCTACACCTTCGTCCGGCTCGACTCGCAACGCTCCGCCTTCGACCGCGTCGGCGACGCCCTGAGCGACGCGGCCAGCCAAGGTGATCATGGCCGCCTCAACGGCCGGGCAACCTTCTAATCTCACCGCGCTATGACTGCTGTTGCACTCATAGCTAGGGCCCTGCCGAACTGGTCGGCAGGGCCTTGAACTGTTATCGATCGCCCGTCGCAGGGCTACAACAACTGCGTTGAGCTGATTGCCCAGGGAACAAGCACGGACGGCTTCACAGGCTTGACAGGAGAAGTGAGGTTCCCGACTTGTATTGGCTGTAGCGGTGCGCGGTCGGGTTGGCCGCTCGTAGCGTGCCGTAGGACGCTGGGTTGGATGGCTCGTGAGGTT
>NZ_JBIRSJ010000016.1:0-308362 GCF_044334165.1 Streptomyces sp. NPDC020845
CGCCCGGTTACATTCCGAACCCGGAAGCTAAGCCTTTCAGCGCCGATGGTACTGCAGGGGGGACCCTGTGGGAGAGTAGGACGCCGCCGAACAATCTTTGGAGGACCCCTGGTCCCAGCGTTCATGCTGGGACCAGGGGTCCTTTTGTTTTTACTGAAACGCGTTGGCGAGGCCGATGCGCGAGAATGGCTGCAGTACCTCAAGACAGGAGTCACGTCGATGTCCACCAACTCCCCCGACGATCGGCCGAACCGGGAGCCGCGGCGCCGGGACGGCGGTGATCGGCGCGACTTCCGTGAGTCCGGACCGCGACGCGACGGTGATCGTGGCGGGTTCCGGCAGGGGCGGGACGACCGCCCGTACCGTCCGCGGCGTGATGACGACCGCGGTGGGTTCCGTCGGGATGATGACCGCGGTGGCCACCGGCGCGACGACGACCGTGGCGGCTACCGCCGCGATGACGATCGTGGTGGTTACCGGCGCGACGACCGGCGCGACGACCGCCGTGGTGAGCGCCGTGATGACCGGCCGCGTGGGCCGCGCCGTGACGATGACCATGGTGGCCGGCCCGGAGGGTATGTGCGTCGGGACGACCGCGGTGGCCGGCCCGGTGGTGGGTTCGACCGGCGTGACGACCGTGGCGGTTTCCGGCGCGACGACCGGCGTGACGACCGCCGCGACGACCGCCGCGATGATCGTCGTGACGACCGGCGTGATGACCGCCCCCGCGGGCCCCGGCGCGATGACCGTGACGGTGGCTACCGCCAGGGTGGGTTCCGTCGTGACCGGGACCGCGATGACCGGCCGGGGTTCCGGCGCGATGACGACCGTGGCGGCTACCGCCGCGATGACGACCGCGGTGGGTTCCGCCGGGACGACGACCGTGGTGGGTTCCGGCGCGACGACGATCGTGGTGGCTACCGCCGCGACGATCGTCGTGATGACCGCAGGGATGACCGGCGCCGTGACGACCGGCGGGATGACCGGCGGGATGACCGGCCTTCGTACCGCCGGGACGACGACCGTGGCGGTTTCCGTCGTGGTGAGCGCCGTGATGACCGGCCTCGTGGGCCGCGTCGCGACGACCGGGACCGTGGTGGCCGCGTCGGTGGGTATGAGCGCCGTGACGATCGGCGTGATGATCGCCGTGACGACCGTCGTGACGACAGGCCCCGAGCCCCGCGCCGGGACGACCGCGAGGGCGGTTACCGGGGCCGTGACGACCGCGGGCCGCGTCGGCCGTATGGCGGTGGGCAGGGCCGTGGGCGCGACGAGCGTCCCGGCGGTGGCTACAAGCGCCGTGACGACCGGTCCGGTGGCTACGGTCGCCGGGACGAGCGCCCCCGTGACCGCGACCGTGACCGCGAGCCGGTCAAGCGGCTGCCGATCCCCGAGGATGTGACCGGGGACGAGATCGACAAGAGTGTGCGGCAGGAGCTCATGAGCCTGCCGAAGACGCTCGCCGACGACGTGGCGAAGAACCTCGTCATGGTCGCCAAGCTGCTGGACGACGAGCCCGAGCGGGCGTACGAGTACTCGCGCGTCGCGCTGCGGCTCGCCTCCCGCGTCGCGGCCGTGCGCGAGGCGGCGGGCTTCGCCTCGTACGGCGTCGCGAAGTACGCGGAGGCGCTGGCGGAGTTCCGCGCGGCGCGGCGGATGACCGGCAGCGCGGACCTGTGGCCCGTGATGGCCGACTGCGAGCGCGGTATGGGCCGCCCGGAGCGGGCGCTGGCGATGGCCGGTGAGCCCGAGGTGCAGAAGCTGGACCGGGCCGGGCAGGTCGAGATGCGGCTGGTCGCGGCGGGTGCCCGGCGCGATATGGGGCAGACGGACGCCGCCGTGGTGACGCTGCAGAGCCCCGAGCTGGCCTCCCAGTCCGTACAGCCGTGGACCGCGCGGCTGCGCTACGCGTATGCCGACGCGCTGCTGGCCGTCGGGCGTGAGGACGAGGCCCGGGAGTGGTTCGCGAAGGCCCTGGAGGCTGATCAGGGCGGGACCACGGACGCCTCCGACCGGCTTGCGGAGCTGGACGGTGTGGAGTTCGTGGACGCGCTCGCCCCCGAGGAGCCTGAGGACGAGCCGGAGCCCGAGCCCGAGCGGGAGCCCGAGCGGGAGCCCGAGCCCGAGCCCGAGGTCGAGGTCGAGGACGAGCCGGAGCTGGTCGAGGACGAGTCGGATGTTGAGGACGAGCCCGCGGGCGAGCCCGAGGCATCAGCCGAGTCGGACGACCTCGAGTCGGACGACCTGAAGAAGGAAGTTGACGAGGGCGACGGTCGCTGACGGCCGCAGACAGCGAGAGACAGTGAGGGCGGAACCCCGGGCCAGGGGTTCCGCCCTTTCTCGTCAGCTTCTCGTCAGCCGAGCGCGAGACTCCGCAGGACCAGCCCGGACGCCGGCTTCGGCCCGAAGGAGGTCGACTTGTGCGGCATGGGGATCCCCTCCCGGGCCAGGTCGTGGACGACCCCCTCCCGCACCGGGTGCATCAGCACCGCCGTACCGCCGTGCCGCTCCGCCTGTTCCACGGCCGCCGCCGCGTCATGGATGTAGCCGATGTGGCTTGGAGTGTCAGGGACCTCCCAGATGTGCTCGAGCAGCACGGAGTGCAGGACCGTCGCGTCGAGGGTGCGCCATGCCTCCGGCCGGTCGGCGGGGATCGTACGGGCCAGGAGCGCCGGATCGGGGCGGTCCAGGAGGAGGAAGCCGCCGTGCCCGGCGAGGAGGAAGGCGTTGCCGGCCCCCGGCTCGTCGGCGGCCTTCGCGAGCGTGGCCAGCGCCTGCGGGAGCGGACCGTCGACCGGCCGTACACGGAAGGCTGCGCTCCCCGAGCCGGGCGGGCCAGGAGGCGTACGGTGCGCGTCCGGGGCGCCCAGGGCGGCCAGTGCTTCGGCCGGGGACAGCTGGTGCAGCAGCCGGTGGATGGCCCTGACCCGCAGCGGGTATCGGGCGGTGTCGACGAGCAGGACCAGGCCGAAGTCCCAGGGGCCGGGCTCCGTCCGCTCCTCGCGCAGCCGCAGGTAGGTGGCCCAGCGGTGGTGCCCGTCGGCGATGAGGGCCTGCCGGTGGCGCAGGTCGGCGGCGATCTGTGCGAGGTCGGCGGGGTCGGTCACCCGCCACAGGTGGTGGCTGAAGCCGTCCTCGGTGGGCGTGGAGAGCAACGGGCGGCCCTGGACGGCGCGTTCGAGGACGGCCGCCGCGCCGGTCACCGAGCCGTCGCTGCGGTAGGCGAGGAGCAGCGGCTCCAGGTTGGCGTCCGTGGCGCGCATCAGGGCGGCGCGGTCCTCGACCACATGCGGCATGACCTCCTCGTGCGGGAGGACCACACCCTCCTCGCGCGGGCTCAGCCGCAGGGCGCCGATGATCCCACGCTGGAGCACATGGCCGTCGCGCTGCTCGTAGACGTAGAGCGCGGGCTCGGGGTCGGGGGCGAGTATCCCGTCGGCCTGCCAGCGGCGCAGCGTCTCGGCGGCCTGCCGGTGGCGGTCGGCGGGGGTGTCGGCCTGGGGGAGGATGAGGCGGACGATGTTGTACGGGTCCGCCGTCTCGAGCGCACGCAGACCCTCGGGGCGCACCACGACGTCGTACGGAGGCGAGGTCACGGCGGCCAGGCTGCCGACCCGCTCCGCGACATAGCGCAATCCCCGGAACGGGGCGAGCTGCAGACCTTGCCCGACAGGCCCTGGAGTGCTCATCAGTGAATGCTATGCCGTTCGACGCGATGAGCGATGATCGGGGGACAGACGCACATGTATGCGAGGAGCGTGTCCCCCGATGAATCCCCCCGTGACCCAGAACGTCCGGACCCGGCCCGCGGCCAGCGAACGGCCGCTGAGCGCGGCGTACGACACCGCCCTGCTGGACCTCGACGGGGTGGTGTACGCGGGCGGCGAGGCCGTTGAGCACGCGGTGGAGTCGCTGGGCACCGTGCGGGGCGGCGGGATGCGGCTGGCGTATGTGACCAACAACGCCCTGCGCACGCCGGAGGCGGTGGCGGAGCATCTGACCCGGCTCGGGGTGCCCGCGCAGCCCGAGGACGTGATCACCTCGGCGCAGGCGGTGGCCCGGCTGATCGCCGAGCAGGTCCCGGCCGGGGCCAGGGTGCTGGCGATCGGCGGCGAGGGGCTGCGGGTGGCGCTGCGCGAGCGGGGCCTGGTGCCGGTGGATTCGGCGGACGACGACCCGGCGGCGGTGGTCCAGGGGTACGGCGGGCCCGAGATGCCCTGGGGGCGGCTGGCGGAGGCCGGGTACGCGGTGGGGCGCGGCGTGCCGTGGTACGCCTCCAACGGGGATCTGACGATTCCGAGCGGGCGGGGCATCGCGCCGGGCAATGGCGCGGCGGTGGAGGTCGTACGCATCGTCACGGGCCGCTCCCCGCAGATCGCCGGGAAGCCGCTGCCCCCGATGCACCGGGAGACGATCCTGCGGACCGGCGCGGAGCGGCCGCTGGTGGTCGGGGACCGGATGGACACCGATATCGAGGGCGCGCATGCGGGCGGCGTCGACTCGCTGCTGGTCCTGACCGGGGTGACCACCCCCGCGCAGCTGCTGGCCGCCGAGCCCGAGCACCGGCCGACGTATGTGGACCGTGACTTGCGGGGCCTGCTGACGCCCCAGGCGGCGGTGGAGCCTGCCGGGGCGGGGGACGACGGCGGCTTTCGGTGCGGGGGCTGGCTGGCTCGGGTGCGCCAGGGCGCACTGGTGCTGGAGGGGGACGGCGGCGACCCGATGGACGGGCTGCGGGCGCTGTGCGCGGCGGCGTGGACCGAGGCCGGGGACGGGGCTTGCGCCGCGGATGCGGGGAAGGCGCTGGCGCGGCTGGGGTTGTGACGAACCCGCCCCTCCCGAGGCGTGACAAGAAAGGTTAGGTTAACCTAACCTCAATTGTGGTCGGCCTTGCTGCGAGGTGGAGTTCCGCGTGACCCTGCTCAGTCCGGCGAGAGCCGGGACCGAAACAGCGACCGCGCCACCCCGGCGGCAGGCCGCGCGCCGCGCGGTCGGGCTCGTCGCCTCCCTGGGGGTCCTGCTGGTGGTCGTGGCCGCCAGCGTCGCGATCGGTGCCAAGCCGACTCCGCTCGGCGACGTGTGGCACGGGCTGTTCCACTACAGCGGCAGCGACACCGATGTGGTGGTCCGGGATGTGCGGGTGCCGCGTACCGTGCTCGGGCTGCTGGTGGGCGCCGCGCTCGGGCTCGCGGGCGCGGTGATCCAGGCGCTCACCCGCAACCCGCTGGCAGACCCGGGGCTGCTCGGGCTGAACGCGGGCGCGTCCGCCGCCGTCGTCACGGCCATCAGCTTTCTCGGCGTCACCTCCCTGACCGGCTATGTGTGGTTCGCCTTCCTCGGTACTGCCGTCGCGTCCGTGCTCGTCTTCGCGCTCGGCGGCAGCCGAGAGGCCACGCCAGTGCGGCTGGCGCTCGCCGGTACGGCCGTGTACGCGGCGCTCTACGGCTATCTCAACGCCGTTGAGCTGCTGGACACGGCCGCCCTGGACAAGATGCGCTTCTGGACGGTCGGTTCGCTCGCCTCCGCGAACATGACGGTCGTCAAGCAGGTCGCGCCGTTCATCGCAGTCGGCGTGGTCCTCGCCCTGGCGCTCGGCCGGGCGCTGAACGCCGTGGCGCTCGGCGACGACACGGCGCGCGCCCTCGGCACCAACCTCACCCGCACCCGCGCGCTCGCCATGGCCGCCGTCACCCTGCTGTGCGGGGCCGCGACGGCCGCCTGCGGGCCGATCGCGTTCGTCGGCCTGATGGTGCCGCATGTCGTACGGGCGCTCACCGGGCCCGATCTGCGCTGGATCCTGCCGTACGCCGCGGTGCTCTCGCCGGTGCTGCTGCTGGGCGCCGATGTGATCGGCCGGGTCGTGTCGCGGCCCTCGGAGCTGCAGGCCGGGGTCGTCACCACGCTCATCGGCGGGCCCGTCTTCATCTACCTCGTCCGGCGCCGAAGGATGGCCCAGCTGTGAACGCGAGCGCGAGCGACAAGGTCGAGGTCGGGAACGGCGGCGAAAGGGCGCGCGGGGCCACGCTGCGGACCCGGGGCGGGCTCTCGGTCCGGGTGGACATCCGCGCGGCGCTGACAGGGCTGCTGCTGGCCGCCGTGGCGCTGACCATGAGCGTGGTGCTGATCGGCACCGGCGACTTCTCGATCCCGCCCGGCGACGTCGTACGCACCCTCTTCGGCGGCGGCACCCCGATCGAGCACTTCATCGTCAACGAGGTGCGGCTGCCGCGCGTCCTGGTCGGGCTGCTCGTCGGCGCGGCCCTGGGCCTGGCGGGCGCATTGTTCCAGAGCGTGTCCCGCAATCCGCTGGGCAGCCCCGACGTGGTCGGCTTCGGGCAGGGATCGGCGGCCGGGGCGCTCACCGTCCTCGTGCTGTTCAAGGGCGACCCCAACCAGGTCGCGGCCGGGGCCGTCGCCGGCGGCCTGCTGACCGGGCTCGGCGTGTACGCGCTGGCCTGGCGGCGGGGCGTACACGGCTACCGGCTGGTGCTGGTGGGCATCGGCGCGTCCTCGACGCTCACCGCCGTCAACGGCTATCTGCTCACCCAGGGCCATCAGGAGGACGCGGCGCGCGCCATGGTGTGGCTGACCGGCTCGCTGAACGGACGGGACTGGGCGCAGGTCTGGCCGCTGGCCTGCACCTGCGCGGTGCTGGTGCCGGTGGTGCTCGGGCACGCCCGGGGCCTGCGGATGCTGGAGATGGGCGACGACAGCGCGTACGCCCTCGGGGTGCGGGTCGAGCGGACGCGGCTGGTGCTGGTCCTCTCGGCCGTCCTGCTGACCGCGGTCGCCACGTCCGCCGCCGGGCCCGTGGCCTTCGTCGCACTCGTCGCGCCACAGCTGGCCCGCAGGCTCACCCGCGCGACCGGGCCCAACCTGGTCCCCGCGGCCCTGATGGGCGCGGCCCTGCTGATCAGCGCCGACTGGTCCGCGCAGCGGCTCTTCGGGGCGGACCAACTGCCGGTGGGGGTGGTCACCGGGGTGCTGGGCGGCTGTTATCTGCTGGGGCTGTTGATCACCGAGCGCCGGGCGGGGCGGATATGACGAGGGACGGTGCGGATGTGACGAGGCGACGTGGACGGTAGGGACGGCAACGACGGTATGGGTGATATGAGCGGCGTCAGTGGAATAGGCGGTACAGGCGGTAAGGGTGCCCGGTCGCAGCGGCTGACCGCCGAAGGGCTCACCCTCGCCTACGACCGGCGCACGGTGGCCGAGGGCCTGACCGTCGCCATCCCCGACCACTCCTTCACGGTGATCGTCGGGCCCAACGCCTGCGGCAAGTCCACCCTGCTGCGCGCGCTGTCCCGGATGCTCAAGCCGACCGCCGGGTCGGTGTTGCTGGACGGGCAGGCGATCGGCTCTATGCCCGCCAAGAAGGTCGCCCGCACCCTCGGGCTGCTGCCGCAGTCCTCGATCGCGCCGGACGGCATCACCGTCGCGGACCTGGTCGCCCGCGGCCGCTATCCGCACCAGGGGCTGCTGCGGCAGTGGTCGGAGACGGACGAGCGGATTGTCGGCGAGTCGATGGCGGCGACCGGCGTGGCCGAGCTCGCGGATCGCTATGTCGACGAATTGTCCGGTGGTCAGCGGCAGCGGGTGTGGATCGCCATGGCCATCGCCCAGCAGACCCCGCTGCTGCTTCTCGACGAGCCGACCACCTACCTGGACATCCAGCACCAGATCGATGTGCTCAACCTGTGCGCGCAGCTCCACGAGGAGCAGGGCCGCACCCTCGTCGCCGTCCTCCACGACCTCAACCACGCCGCCCGCTACGCCACCCACCTGATGGCGATGCGCGGCGGGGAGGTCGTCGCCGAGGGCGCGCCCGGGGAGGTGGTGACGGCCGAGCTGGTGGAGCGGGTCTTCGGGCTGCGCTGCCAGGTGATCGACGACCCCGAGACCGGCACCCCGCTGGTGGTGCCCGCCGCCCGGCGATCCCGTACGCGGGCGGAAGCGGTGCCCGCGAAGGCTACGGCCCCGGGCGGGACGGAGGCGCCCGCGACGGAGATGGCCGCGGCTACAGCAGCTTCCGCAGCCGCAGAAGATCGCGGAAGCCGGCCTCCAGCTTGACCCGGCCGCTGCCCCAGGCGCGCGCGAAGTGCAGCTCGCCGTCGACCAGGGCCACCAGGTCGTCACCGGACATCGTCAGCCGGATCTCGGCGCGCTCGGCGGGCGGGCCGGGCACGGCCGTCACGTCCTCTATGCGGCCATCGGTGAGACGTCCGAAGAAGGTGATGTCGAGGTCGGTGATACGGCAGCTCACCGAGCGATCGAGCGCGGCGGCGCTGCGGAGGTCCCCGTTCGCGCCCGCCAGGTTCTCCGCCAGCTTGTCGAGTGCGCTGCGGCACTCCTCCATGGTCGCCATCGCGACAGACGGTACCCCAGGTCCCGTACGTCGGAGAATGTGTGGTTCGCGGTAGCGTCGAGACCATGAGTGAGCCGATCGAGGGTGCGCGGCCCGGGCCGGAGCCTGATCCCGGGGTGGCAGCCGCCGAGGCGGCGGCCGCGGAGTCCATGGCCGCGCCGACGGCGGGGCCGTCTTCCGAACCGTCTTCGGAGGCTCCCTCGGGGCCTTCTTCGGAGCTTTCCGCGGAGTCGGCGCGTCCGGCGGATCCCGCGCCGCTCGGCGTCACCCGTACGCCCACCGGCGTCGCCGAGATCGACGCGCAGCTGGACCGGCTGGCCGACGCCGACCACCTCGCCGCGAGCGGCCATCTGGAGGTGTACGAGGATGTGCACCGGGGCCTGCGCGACGTGCTGACCGCTCTGGACCGGCGGCCCGGCCCGCCGGCCCCCGCACCGCCGGTGCCGGCCTCGTAGGCCGGCCCCGCCTTCGTAAGACGACCGACCCCGCCTTCGTAAGACGACCCCGCCTCGTAAGACGACCCGTCCCGTAGCCGACCCTCCTCCCCGTAGACGACCTCGTCTCGTATGACGACAGACGACAGGAGCTGAACCACCCGTGGCTGTGACCCGCCCACGACGCGCACGACTCGACGCGGAGCTGGTGCGCCGCGAGCTGGCCCGCTCGCGCGAGCACGCCAGCCAGCTGATCGCCGCGGGCCGGGTGACCGTCGGCGGGCAGGTCGCGACCAAGCCCGCCACCCAGGTGGAGACCAGCGCGGCGCTCGTGGTCAGGGCGGACGACAGCGACCCGGACTACGTCTCGCGCGGCGGGCACAAGCTCGCTGGCGCGCTGCTGGCCTTCAGCGAGGAGTACCGCCAGGGCGCGGGCGCGGGCGTCGTCACAGATGGCACGGCGAGCGGCGGCGGTCTGAAGGTCGCGGGGCGGCGCGCCCTGGACGCGGGGGCGTCCACCGGAGGCTTCACCGATGTCCTGCTGCGCGCCGGCGCCGCCCATGTCCTCGCCGTCGACGTCGGATACGGACAACTCGCGTGGTCCTTGCAGAGCGATGAACGCGTGACCGTCATGGACCGTACGAATGTACGTGAATTGACGCTCGAGCAGATCGGCGGTGACCCCGTGGACCTGGTCGTCGGTGACCTGTCCTTCATCCCTCTGGGGCTGGTGCTGCCCGCCCTGGTGCGCTGTGCCGCGCCCGGGGCCGACCTGGTGCTGATGGTCAAGCCCCAGTTCGAGGTCGGCAAGGAGCGGCTGGGCAGCGGCGGGGTGGTCCGTAGCGCGCGGCTGCGTGCCGAGGCCGTCCGTACGGTCGCGGAGCAGGCGGCGGGTCTTGGGCTTGGAGTCCTGGGGGTCACCGCGAGCCCGTTGCCCGGCCCGGCCGGCAACGTCGAGTACTTTCTGTGGATGCGCGCCGGGGCGCCGGCACTTGACCCGGCCGATGTCGACCGTGCAGTGGCGGAGGGGCCCAGTTGACCACTTCAGAAGCTTCAGCAGCAGCCTCGGCAGCAGCGGAGCGCACCGTATTCCTGCTGGCACACACCGGCCGCCCCGCGGCCATCCGCAGTGCCGAGCTGGTCGTCCAAGGACTGCTGCGCTGCGGCATCGGGGTGCGGGTGCTGGCCGCGGAGGCCGCGGACCTGCCGCTTCCGGCCGCGGTCGAGCTGGTCGACGCGGGCGCGGACGTCCTGGACGGCTGCGAGCTGCTGATCGTCCTCGGCGGTGACGGCACGCTGCTGCGCGGCGCGGAGTTCTCGCGGATCTCCGGGGTGCCGATGCTCGGCGTCAACCTGGGCCGGGTCGGCTTCCTGGCCGAGGCCGAGCGGGACGACCTGGACAAGGTCGTGGACCGGGTCGTGACCCGCAGCTACGAGGTCGAAGAGCGGATGACCATCGATGTGCTGGTCCGCACCGACGGGCAGATCGTGCACACCGACTGGGCGCTGAACGAGGCGTCGGTCGAGAAGGCCGCGCGCGAACGCCTGCTGGAGGTCGTCACCGAGGTCGACGGCCGCCCCGTCTCCCGCTTCGGCGGCGACGGCGTCGTCTGCGCGACCCCGACCGGCTCGACGGCGTACGCCTTCTCGGCAGGCGGGCCTGTGGTGTGGCCCGAGGTCGAGGCGCTGCTGATGGTCCCCATCAGCGCGCACGCCCTCTTCGCCAAGCCGCTGGTCACCTCGCCGCGCTCGGTGCTCGCCGTGGAGGTGCAGCCGCAGACCCCGCACGGGGTGCTGTGGTGCGACGGGCGGCGCACCGTCGAACTGCCCGCGGGCGCGCGGGTGGAGGTGCGGCGGGGGGCGGTGCCGGTGCGGCTGGCGCGGCTGCACCACGCGTCGTTCACGGACCGGCTGGTGGCGAAGTTCGCCCTCCCGGTCGCGGGCTGGCGCGGCGCGCCGCACTAGGGTCTGTCGTCAAGGGGGGCGTCCGGCCGCGAGCGGCGTCTGGTGCAGGGGGCACCTCCCAGCGGTGGCTGGGGGAGGATCGCAAGGCGGAGCGTCGCCCTCGTACTGGGCGCTGCGGTCGATATGCCGCTGACGCGGCGTGGCCGGGCGGTGCGACAACGCGGCGAGGCGCCGCCCGCCGCGGTAGCGGCTGATGTCACTGCGGCGTCGGGAGCAGGGCGCCCCCTTTGACGACAGGCCCTACCCCCCCCGACGGGGCGCCGGGGGCGGGCTCAGCCCGGACCGGGCGCCCCACAGAGGGAACCCGCCGTCGCATCGAGGCCGCGAAACCTCGTATGGTCGTGGGCGTGCTGGAGGAGATGCGGATACGTGCGCTGGGCGTCATCGACGACGCCGTCGTCGAACTGTCGCCCGGCTTCACCGCGGTGACCGGTGAGACCGGAGCGGGTAAGACCATGGTCGTCACCAGTCTCGGCCTGCTGCTGGGCGGGCGGGCCGACGCGGCCCTGGTGCGGATCGGCGCCAAGGCGGCGGTCGTCGAGGGCCGGATCACCGTCGACGGGCGGTCGACGGTGGCCGTCCGGGCCGAGGAGGCGGGCGCCGAACTCGACGACGGCGCGCTGCTGATCAGCCGTACGGTCTCCGCCGAAGGCCGTTCCCGCGCCCATGTGGGCGGCCGCTCGGTGCCCGTGGGGCTGCTGGGCGAGCTGGCGGACGACCTGGTGGCCGTGCACGGCCAGACCGATCAGCAGGGGCTGCTCCGCCCTGCCCGGCAGCGGCAGGCCCTGGACCGGTACGCGGGAGCCGCGGTCGCCGGGCCGCTGGAGAAGTACGGGGCCGCCTACCGGCGGCTGCGTGCGGTCGCGGCCGAGCTGGACGAGCTGACCACCCGGGCGCGGGAGCGGGCGCAGGAGGCCGATCTGCTGCGCTTCGGCCTCGAGGAGATCGCCGCGGCCGAACCGCTGCCCGGCGAGGACACCGAGCTCGCCGCCGAGGCGGAGCGCCTGGGCCACGCCGAAGCCCTCGCCTCCGCCGCCACCGCCGCGCACGCCGCGCTGGCCGGGCACCCGGAGGACCCCGAGGGCGTGGACGCGGCCAGCCTGGTCGCGGGCGCGCACCGGGCGCTGGAGGGCGTGCGCTCCCACGATCCGAAGCTCGCCGCCCTCGCCGACCGGATCGCCGAGGTCGGCATCCTGATGTCCGATGTGGCCGGTGAGCTCGCGGGCTACGCGGACGATCTGGACGCCGATCCGCGGCGGCTGGCGGTCGTCGAGGAGCGCCGGGCCGCGCTGTCCCATCTGACCCGTAAGTACGGCCAGGGCATCGCGGATGTGCTGGCCTGGGCGGAGCAGGGCGCGGCGCGGCTGGCCGAACTGGACGGCGACGACGACCGTATCGGCGAGCTGACCGCCGAGCGCGACGCGCTCCGCGCCGAACTGGGCGAACTCGCGCAGGCGCTCACCGACGCCCGTACGGAGGCGGCGGCGCGCTTCGCCGACGCGGTCACCGCGGAGCTGGCCTCGCTTGCGATGCCACACGCCCGGGTGACCTTCGCGATCAGCCAGAGCGAGGCCGCGGAGGAGACGGCGGGCATCGAGGTGGGCGGCCGTGCGGTGCTGTTCGGGCCGCATGGAGCCGACGAGGTCGAGCTGCTGCTCGCCCCCCACCCGGGCGCCCCGCCCCGGCCGATCGCCAAGGGGGCGTCCGGCGGTGAGCTGTCCCGGGTGATGCTCGCGGTGGAGGTGGTCTTCGCGGGCTCCGACCCCGTGCCGACTTATCTCTTCGACGAGGTGGACCAGGGCGTCGGCGGCAAGGCGGCGGTCGAGGTCGGCCGACGGCTGGCCAAGCTCGCCCAGACCGCGCAGGTCGTGGTCGTCACCCATCTGCCCCAGGTCGCGGCCTTCGCCGACCGGCACTTGGTGGTGGAGAAGACCAACGACGGGGCGGTCACGCGCAGCGGTGTGAAGGCGATGGAGGGCGAGGACCGGGTACGGGAGCTGTCGCGCATGCTGGCGGGCCAGGAGGACTCCGAACTCGCCCGCGCCCACGCGGAAGAGCTTCTGGAGACGGCGCGGGCGACGCGCTGACTGTCGGTCGCGGGTCCGCCGCCGCCGTGGACCGGTGGCCGTGAGCCCGGGCCGGGCCGCCCGGGCCGCCCGGGCCGCAGCGGCCCTAGGGCGTTCCGGTGTTCGGTGCTGTCCTCCGTACGGGTGAATCCGCGGACGTACGGGCGAGCCGACGGCGGGCCCGGTGCGGGGCCGTGGCGGTGGGGGCGGCCTGAAGACTGGCATCCTGGGCGGAGCGCACCCGTACCGCCGCGCGCCGACGACCCCACGCCCGAACGCCGTCCTCTCAGGAGCCCTTCCCGCGTGAGCAGCACCGTGAGCAGCACACCGGCCCCGCCGCACGGGAATCCGCACGGGCAGCCGCCCCTGCACGCCCTCCAAGTGCTCGGCGGCGGCAGTTCCGGCAGCGGGGTGCATGTCCGGTCGCTGACGGCCGGGTTGGTGGCGCGCGGGCTGCGGGTGACGGTGTGCGGGCCGTGGCGGTCGGAGCGGGGGTACGGGTTCACTCAGGCGGGCGCGTGGTTCGCCGGACTGGACGCCCGTACGAACGCGGGGGCCGTCGCGACGCTGCGGGCGGCCGGCGCCGGGGCGGGTCTGGTGCATGCGCACGGGCTGCGGTCCGGGCTGCTGGCCGTGCTGGCGCTGCACGGCCGGGGCGTGCCGCTGATCGTCACCTGGCACAGCAAACCGCATGCCGAGGGCGCCCGAGCTCAAGCCGTACGCCTCATAGAGCGCAGGGTGGCGCGCCATGCCGCGATCGTGCTGGGCGCGTCGTCGGATCTGGTGGAGCGGGCTCGTGCGCGAGGGGCTCGCGATGCCCGGCTCGCGCCGGTCGCGGTGCCCGCGCCGCGCTCCACGCCGCCCAGGGAGGACGGGTGGCGGCAGAAGGCACGGGCCGAACTGGGCGCCGTGGAGCGGCCGTTGCTGCTCGCGGTGGGGCGGCTGGTGCTGGACCGGGGCTTCGGGCCGCTGCTGGACGCGGCCCGGGTGTGGCGTGCGCTGGACCCCCAGCCGCTGCTGGCGGTCGCGGGGGAGGGGCCGGACCGGGCGGCGCTGCAGCGCAGGATCGACGCGGAGGGGCTGCCGGTGCGGCTGCTCGGCCGCCGGGACGATGTGCCCGCGCTGCTGGCCGCCGCCGATGTCGCGGTGCTCTCCAGCCGGTGGGAGGCGCGGTCGCTGCTGGCGCAGGAGGCGTTGCACGCGGGCGTGCCGCTGGTGGCCACGGCGGTCGGCGGGGTGCCGGAGCTGGTGGGGGAGGCGGCCGAACTGGTGCCGTACGGGGCGCCGGAGGACCTGGCGGGCGCGGTGATCCGGCTGCTCGCGGATCCGGTGCGCCGGGTGGAGCTGGCCGCGGCGGGGCGGGCGCGGACCGCGGGCTGGCCGACGGAGGACGACACGGTCGCCCATGTCCTCAGCATCTACGACGAATTGGTCCAGACCTAATCTGATCCAAGTCGGCCCAAGTCCTTGACGCAGGGGGCGGCCGATGGGCAGGGTGCTGGGCTAGGAGCGGGAGAGAGCGCTCTCACGGAGACGGTTCCCGTCACCCCCCACCCCTCTCCAACATCCCGGCAAATCCCCCACAACGCCGAGGAGTAGATGTCATGAGCAGGATGAAGAACGGGACGATCAGCCGCAGGACGCTGCTCGGCGGCCTCGCCGCCGCTGCCGCCGCAGGTTCGGGCCTCACCCTCGCGGGCGGCCGGGCCAATGGCGCGGAGCGCGCCGCCACGATGCCGCTGACGGTCGTCAACAACACAGGTCAGTTCGGCAATTCATCGATATGGATCTACATCGTCGGCAATGAGGGCGGTCGTCAGGTCCGCGTCACCCCGGACGGCAAGGTCGCGCCCATCGCGCTGTCCGACAACGGACCGGACGGCTGGACCGACTACGCCATCCCGCTCACCGCGAGCGGGGACACCAAACTGACCCTGCCCAACATGTCCGGCCGGATCTATGTCGCCCTCGGCTCCAAGCTCAAGTTCAAGGCGGTCACCGACGGCGCGGGCAACGCGGCCCTGCAGTACCCGGCGGGCTGGGTGTCCAGCGACCCCAACTACAACATCCTGCACGACTGCGCGGAGTTCACCTTCAACTCCGCCGGGATGTTCTGCAACACCACCATGGTCGACATGTTCAGCGTCCCGCTGTCGATCCGCCTCACCGGGGCCAAGGACCAGACCACCGGCACGCTCAAGAGCGGCGCCCGCGCCAAGGTCTTCTCCGACCTCGCCGCGGTCGACGCCTTCGCGCCCCTGGTCCTCGGCGACAAGCTGAGGGTCATCGCCCCGGGACACGGCCTCGACGCCGGGCTGTTCGGCAAGGACTACCTCGCCGCCTATATCGACGACGTCTGGGCGGCCTACGCCGCGAAGGACCTGAAGGTCACCACCAACGCGGGCACTTTCACCGGCCGGGTGAGCGGCGGGCGGCTGTCCTTCACCGGCCCCGCCTCCGTGGCCTTCAACAAGCCCTCCACCAGGGACGTGCTCTTCTGTGACGGTGCGCTCGCCGCGCCCAACGACGGGACCACGGGCCCGGTCGCGGCCATCCTCGGCGCGGGCTTCAACCGCACCACCCTGCACAACACACCCGCCCAGCCGACCACCGACCCGGCCGCCTTCTACACCCCGCAGGTCACCAACCACTACGCCAAGGCCATGCACGCGGCGACCGCGGACGGCAAGGCGTACGGCTTCGCCTTCGACGACGTCGCCGACTTCGCGTCGTACATCCAGGACACCGCCCCGACGGGCGTCACGCTGACCCTGACCGCCTTCTGAACGCGAAAACGCGTAAACGCGTCACAGGAGCCCGGGCCGTATGAGCCCGGGCTCCTGCGTCTTCCTGTGTCTTCCTGTGACTTCGGCCGGTGTGACCGGGCCTGCCGGGCTACCCTCCGTACGCCCCGGACGCGGTCAGCCGCAGCGCCGTGTCGATCAGCGGCACATGGCTGAAGGCCTGCGGGAAGTTGCCCACCTGCCGCTGGAGGCGCGGGTCCCACTCCTCCGCCAGCAGCCCCAGGTCGTTGCGGAGCGAGAGCAGCTTCTCGAAGAGCTTGCGCGCCTCGTCGACCCGGCCGATCATCGCCAGGTCGTCGGCGAGCCAGAACGAGCAGGCCAGGAAGGCCCCTTCGTCGCCCTCGAGACCGTCCACGCCCGCGTCCTCGCCGGCCGTCGGGTAGCGCAGCACAAAGCCGTCGGTGGTCGACAGCTCGCGCTGGATGGCCTCGATGGTCCCGATGACCCGTTTGTCGTCCGGCGGCAGAAAGCCCATCTGCGGGATCAGCAGCAGCGAGGCGTCCAGCTCCCGCGAGCCGTAGGACTGGGTGAAGGTGTTGCGCTCGGGGTCGTAGCCCTTCTCGCACACATCCCGGTGGATCTCGTCGCGCAGCTCGCGCCAGCGCTCCAACGGCCCGTCCACGTCGCCCGATTCGATGAGCTTGACGGTGCGGTCCACCGCGACCCAGGCCATCACCTTGGAGTGCACGAAGTGCCGGCGCGGTCCGCGCACCTCCCAGATGCCCTCGTCCGGCTCGTCCCAGTGCTCCTCGAGGTAGCGGATCAGCTTGAGCTGCAGGATGCTCGCGTAGTCGTTGCGGGCCAGGCCGGTCATATGCGCCAGGTGCAGCGCCTCGGTGACCTCTCCGTACACATCCAGCTGGAGCTGCCCGGCCGCGCCGTTGCCGACCCGGACCGGCTGGGAGCCCTCGTAGCCGGGGAGCCAGGGCAGCTCGGCCTCGCCCAGCTCGCGCTCACCCGCGATGCCGTACATGATCTGGAGGTTCTCCGGGTCGCCCGCGACCGCGCGCAGCAGCCACTCGCGCCAGGCGCGCGCCTCCTCGCGGTAGCCGGTGCGCAGCAGCGAGGACAGGGTGATCGCCGCGTCCCGCAGCCAGGTGTAGCGGTAGTCCCAGTTCCGGACGCCGCCGATCTCCTCGGGCAGCGAGGTGGTGGGCGCGGCGACGATGCCGCCGGTGGGGGCGTAGGTGAGCGCCTTGAGGGTGATCAGCGAGCGGACCACCGCGTCCCGGTAGGGGCCGTGGTACGTGCAGTGCTCGACCCATTCGCGCCAGAAGACCTCGGTCGCCTCGAGCGCGCCCTCCGGGTCGGGGAGCGCGGGCGGCTCCTTGTGGGAGGGCTGCCAGCTGATGGTGAAGGCGATCCGGTCGCCGGGGGCGACGGTGAAGTCCGAGTAGGTCGTCAGGTCCTTGCCGTAGGTGTCGATCTCGGTGTCCAGCCACACCGAATCGGGTCCGGCGACCGCGACCGTCCGCCCGTCGATCTTGTGCACCCACGGCACGACCCAGCCGTACGAGAAGCGCATCCGCAGCGCCGAGCGCATCGGCACCCGGCCGCTCACGCCCTCGACGATCCGCACCAGCTGAGGGGCCCCGTCACGGGGCGGCATGAAGTCGATCACGCGGACCGTGCCGCGCGGGGTGTCCCATTCCGATTCGAGGACCAGCGAGTCGCCGCGGTAGCGGCGGCGGTCGGCGGCCGCGGGAGTGGCGCCCGCGGCCTGCGCGGGCCCCAGGTGCCAGAAGCCATGCTCTTCGGTGCCCAGCAGCCCGGCGAAGACGGCATGCGAATCGAAGCGCGGCAGACAAAGCCAGTCGACCGTGCCATCTCTGCAGACCAGGGCGGCGGTCTGCATATCCCCGATCAGTGCGTAATCCTCGATACGCCCGGCCACGTACTATCCCCATTCGAACGGCCGCGGTGCCCCGGAAGGCTATTGTCCACGGTCTTGGAAGTTCTCGACGAGCGCTTGTTCCGGGGACGTGCTGGTGGTCCCTTGCCGGCCGGCTCGCAGCATTGCGTCCGAGCAGGATACGACGGAGAACAGTGATCCGCTTGAGTCGTCCCACATCGTGGCTTGGACCCGGCGGCCGATCGGGTGGCCAGGTCACGCATGGTGTTCGAGCGGTAGCGGATCCGTACCCCCGGCGGCCGCGGGATGCTCCCCGGCTCGCCCGGCTTCTCCCGGGAGGCGCACCCTGCCCAGCCGTAGCCGGGGGAGGGCACTGATACCCTGGTAGCCCGTGGAGCGGTGGGCGCAAAACCCCCGAACCTCACCAACGGCGCCCCCGGAATACCGGGGCGGTCGCCGGACCCCGCACCCTCACCTCGCGACCACGGGAGCCCCGTTTTGGCCATTGCCGCTAAGCCCACGACGACCAAGCACATCTTCGTCACCGGGGGTGTCGCTTCCTCACTCGGCAAGGGCCTGACCGCCTCCAGCCTCGGTGCCCTGCTCAAGGCGCGCGGTCTGCGCGTGACGATGCAGAAGCTGGACCCGTACCTCAACGTGGACCCGGGCACCATGAACCCGTTCCAGCACGGCGAGGTGTTCGTCACCAACGACGGCGCCGAGACCGACCTGGACATCGGCCACTACGAGCGGTTCCTCGACGTCGACCTCGACGGCTCCGCCAACGTCACCACCGGCCAGGTCTACTCCACCGTGATCGCCAAGGAGCGGCGCGGCGAGTACCTGGGCGACACCGTGCAGGTCATCCCGCATATCACCAACGAGATCAAGCACCGTATCCGGCGGATGGCGACGGACGACGTGGACGTCGTGATCACCGAGGTCGGCGGCACCGTCGGCGACATCGAGTCGCTGCCTTTCCTGGAGTCCGTGCGCCAGGTCCGCCACGAGGTCGGCCGGGACAACGTCTTCGTCGTGCACATCTCCCTGCTGCCGTACATCGGCCCCTCCGGCGAGCTCAAGACCAAGCCCACCCAGCACTCGGTCGCCGCCCTGCGCAACATCGGTATCCAGCCCGACGCGATCGTGCTGCGCGCCGACCGTGAGGTCCCGACCTCCATCAAGCGCAAGGTCTCGCTGATGTGCGACGTCGACGAGGCGGCCGTGGTCGCCGCCATCGACGCCAAGTCGATCTACGACATCCCCAAGGTGCTGCACTCCGAGGGCCTGGACGCCTATGTGGTGCGCCGCCTCGACCTGCCCTTCCGGGATGTGGAGTGGACCCAGTGGGACGATCTGCTCAAGCGGGTCCACCAGCCCGACCACGAGGTCACCGTCGCCCTGGTCGGCAAGTACATCGACCTGCCCGACGCCTATCTGTCGGTCACCGAGGCGCTGCGCGCGGGCGGCTTCGCCAACAACGCCCGCGTCAAGATCAAGTGGGTGACCTCGGACGACTGCCGCACCGCCGCCGGTGCCCGGCAGCAGCTCGGCGACGTCGACGCGATCTGTGTCCCGGGCGGCTTCGGCGACCGCGGCGTCAACGGCAAGGTCGGCGCGATCACCTACGCCCGCGAGAACAAGATCCCGCTGCTGGGCCTCTGTCTGGGCCTGCAGTGCATCGTCATCGAGGCCTCGCGGAACCTGGCGGGCATCGAGGGCGCCAACTCCACCGAGTTCGAGCCCGCCACCAGCGACCCGGTCATCTCCACCATGGCCGAGCAGCTCGACATCGTCGCGGGCGAGGGCGATATGGGCGGCACGATGCGGCTGGGCATGTACCCGGCGAAGCTCGGCGAGGGCACCATCGTCCGCGAGGTCTACGGCGACCAGCCGTACGTCGAGGAGCGCCACCGCCACCGCTACGAGGTCAACAACGCCTACCGCGGAGAGCTGGAGAAGAAGGCCGGCCTGGTCTTCTCGGGCACCTCGCCCGACAACAAGCTGGTCGAGTACGTCGAGTACCCGCGCGAGGTGCACCCGTACCTGGTCGGCACCCAGGCCCACCCGGAGCTGCGCTCCCGGCCCACCCGCCCGCACCCGCTCTTCGCGGGCCTGGTGAAGGCCGCGGTGGCCCGGCAGTCGGGGGAGACGGGGCAGTCCGCGCAGTCGGGGCAGCCTGCGGCCGAGGCGGCCCCGGCGGCGCGGTCGGGCGCTCAGGCGGGCGCGGTGGCCGGACAGCCGGGCGCGGCGACCGGACAGCGCGCCAAGGCCTGAGGGATACGGTTGACCTGGGCGGGAGCGGTTTGTGCCGCCCCGCCCGGGCCCCGTTTCGGCTGCGGGCCGTTCGTTGACGAGAGGACGCTGAGTCGAGCATGCGCATCAAGGACACCCCCGAGGAGTGGCGGATCACCGCCACCACCACGCCGTTCACCGGCAACAAGACCGGCGTGCGCACCGACGAGGTCGTCATGCCCGACGGCTCCCGGACCACCCGCGACTACCAGGTCCACCCCGGGTCGGTCGCCATCCTCGCCCTCGACGGCGAAGGCCGCGTCATCGTGGTGCGCCAGTACCGCCACCCGGTGCGGCAGCGGCTGTGGGAGATCCCGGCCGGCCTCCTCGACATCCCCGGCGAGAACCCGCTGCACGCGGCGCAGCGCGAGCTGTACGAGGAGGCACACGTCAAGGCCGAGGACTGGCGGGTGCTGACCGACATCTACACCTCGCCGGGCGGCTCCGACGAGGCCGTACGGATCTTCCTGGCCCGGGGGGTCTCGGAGGCCGAGGGCGAGCGGTACGAGGGGGATCACGAGGAGGCGGACATGGAGCTCGCCCGTATCCCCCTCGACGAGCTGATCGCCGGCGTCCTCGCGGGCGAGCTGCACAACACCTGCCTGGTGGCCGGCGTCCTGGCGGCCCACGCCGCACAGACCGGCGCCGGCTTCGAGTCCCTGCGCCCGGCGGACGCCCCCTGGCCGGCCCGGCCCTTCGAGGCCTGAGGGCCCTCCCGCCGCAGGACGGCTCTTCACGGACCCCAAATCCGAACATCCGTGCATCCGATCAGGTGATTTTCTCCCCGCCGTATCGGCCGGGAGTGCCGAAGCGCTGACGCGCGGTGAACTACGCTCGGACTACCCGACCGCACCCGCGGCGGGCTCGTACGCGCAGGTGGACGGGGATGGGGCCCAGTGGCGGAGCAGGCGGTCGACACCGATGGGGGGCCGACCCCCCGGAAGCGGCTGCCGCCGCCTGCCGCCGAACCCCAGCCCCGTCCCGCGCCTGCCCTCGCGCCTCGTCGCGCCGCCGCCCCGCCGCCCCGGACCGTAGGGCGCGCGGAACCGTCTGCCGCGGACGGGCGCGCGGGATCTTCGGCCGAGGGCGCCGAGGGCCATGAACCCGGGCGCGCCGAACCCGTCGCCGGGCGCGCCGAGTCTCCCGCCAGGCCGCAGGACGACGCCGGCGGGCTGTGGAGCGGCGCGACGCGGGCCGTGTTGTTCGCGGCGGCGGCGTCCGTGGGGCGCGGCTTCGCGGGGCGGCGGCGCGAACTGCTGGCGCTGCGCGCCGATATCGACCGGGCCGGTCTGGACACCCTCGCCGGCCGCAAGGCCCCCCGCAGCCGGGTGCTGCTGATCGCGGGCCGCCCCGGTTCCGGCCGCACCGCGCTGGCCGAGGAGCTGGTGCGGCGGCTCGCCGACGACTACCCCGACGGGACCCTGCGCGCACGGCTGGCCACGTCCGGGGGCGATCCCGTACCCATCGAGCGGACCGCCCGCGAACTGCTGGCTGTGCTCGGGGTGTCCGTCCCGGCCGGGGCGGACGAGGACGAGCTCTGCGAGGCGCTGCGCGACGCCCTGGCGGGGAAGCGCGCGCTGCTGCTGTTCGACGACGCGACCGGCGCCGAGCAGGTGGACGCGTTACTGCCGGACGCCCCGGACAGCCTCGTCGTCGCCGTCTCGCGCGGCCCGCTGACGGGGGTGCCGGACGTACGGCCGTGCACGCTCGGCGGGCTCGATGTGAGCGCGGCCATCGGGCTGCTCGCGCAGTACGCCGGGACCACCCGTATCACCTGCGACCCGGTGGCCGCGCAGTCCCTGGTCGAGGAGTGCGGCGGCCAGCCCGCCGCGCTGGTGCTGGTCGGCGGCTGGCTCGCGGCGCGCCCCCAGGCGTCCGTCGCCGACGCGGTGCAGCGGCTGCGCGAACTGCCGCCGACCGCCGGTGACCAGGACCGGGGCGGGCGCCCGCTGGCCCGCGCCTTCCGGCTGGCGTACGAGGCGCTGCCGCCCGCAGCCGCACGGCTGCTGCGGCTGCTGGTGCTCGCGCCCGGCGGCTGGGCGGACGCCCAGATAGCGTCCGCGCTGGCCGGCTGCTCGGTGGCGGACGCCGAGGCCGCGCTGGAGGGGTTTGTCGCGCACGGGCTGCTGCGCCCGCTGGCCGAGCGCCGGTACCAGGTGCCCGGCTGCCTCGACCCGATGCTGCGGGCGGCGCTGCGGGCCACCGAGCGCCCGGCCGAGGTGCAGCTGGCCGGTGCCCGGATGCTGGAGCGGACCGTACGCCAGCTGCACGCCTGCCGTCTGGCCGCCCAGCCGCCGGGCTCGCCCGCCCGCAAGAAGCTGGCCGCGATGCCGAGGCCGCTGAGGTTCACCTCGTCCGGGGCAGCGTCGGTCTGGCTGGAGTCGCGGCTGCCGGTGCTGCTGGAGATCGCCCGGCTGGCCGTCGAGGACGGCGGGCTCGACACGCTGGCGCGCCGGCTGGTGGCCGGTCTGACGCATGCCCTCGGCGCCCACCGCAGCGCCGAGGAGGCCGCCCCGGAGCTGTACGGGCTGCACCGGCTGGTGCTCGATGTGGCCCGCCGCCGCGATCTGCCGGTGGAGGAGGCGGCGGCGCTGCTGAACCTGGGCGACCTGGACGCGCGGGCGGGCCGGGTGGAGGAGGCGCTGGTCCGCTACAAGCACGCGCTGGAGGCGGCCCGGGACGCGGGCGACCCGTACACCACGGGGCGTTCGCTGGAGTCCATCGGCGGCACGTACGAGGACCTGGGGGACTGGCACCGGGCGGCCGACTGGTACGGGCGGGCGCTTCAGCTGCGGCTGTCCCGCGGCGACCGGATCGGCGAGGCGCTGCTGTACGAGCGGCTGGGCACGGTCCAGGCCCGCACCGGCCAGTGGGGCGAGGCGCTGCGGGCCTGGCGGGCGGCGGGGGCCGCGTTCCGCCGGGCGGGCAATCCGCAGGGCGCGCTGCGGGCCGCGGACGCCCTGGACCGGCTCGGCGACCCGGCGGCCGCGGATGCGCACCGGCGCGCCGCGCGGCGGCTGGCGGCGCGACAACGGGGTGGCAGTGGGGTGGGGGGAGTACAGGGTGGCAGTGGGGTGGGGGAAGTACAGGGTGGCAGTGGGGTGGGGGAAGTACAGCGCGGGGGCGGCGGCGTGCGGACAGATGGAGCCGAAGAGGCAGAGTGACCTAAGAAAGGGGCAGCGGATCGGCAAAAGGTTGATGCAATGCAAGGCTAGACAGCGGGGCATCCTTCATTAGACTGGCTGTACCGCGATTGTTGCGGTCGTCTCCGGCATGCGGACGCATTCCGGTTTGTCTGCTTAAAACCCGGATATCCCTCAGATTCAAGGACCGTGATCGACGTGAAGGTCGGTATCCCCCGCGAGGTCAAGAACAACGAGTTCCGCGTGGCCATCACCCCCGCCGGTGTGCATGAGCTGGTCCGCGATGGCCATGAGGTCTTCCTGGAGCGGGGGGCCGGCGTCGGCTCCTCGATCACGGACGAGGAGTACACCGCCGCCGGTGCGAGCATCCTCGGCTCGGCCGACGACGTATGGGCCACCGCCGACCTGCTGCTGAAGGTCAAGGAGCCCGTCGCGGAGGAGTACCACCGGCTGCGCAAGGACCAGACCCTCTTCACCTACCTCCACCTGGCCGCCTCCCGCGAGTGCACGGACGCGCTGCTGGAGTCCGGCACCACCGCCATCGCCTACGAGACGGTCGAGACCGCGAACCGCGCGCTGCCGCTGCTCGCGCCGATGTCCGAGGTCGCGGGCCGGATCGCGCCGCAGGTCGGCGCGTACCACCTGATGCGGTCGGCGGGCGGGCGCGGGGTGCTGCCCGGCGGGGTGCCGGGCGTGGCCGCGGGCCGGGCCGTGGTCATCGGCGGCGGCGTCTCCGGCTGGAACGCCACGCAGATCGCCCTCGGCATGGGCTTCCACGTCACCCTGCTCGACAGGGACATCAACAAGCTGCGCGAGGCCGACAAGGTCTTCGGCAACCGGGTGCAGACCATCTCCTCCAACGCCTACGAGCTGGAGAAGGCCGTGCTCGCCGCCGACCTCGTCATCGGCGCGGTGCTCATCCCCGGCGCCAAGGCGCCCAAGCTGGTCACCAACGAGCTGGTCTCCCGGATGAAGCCCGGAAGTGTACTTGTCGACATCGCGATCGACCAGGGCGGCTGCTTCGAGGACTCCCGGCCCACCACCCACGCCGAGCCCACCTTCACGGTGCACGACTCGGTCTTCTACTGCGTGGCCAACATGCCGGGGGCGGTGCCCAACACCTCCACCCACGCGCTCACCAACGCCACGCTGCCGTACATCGTGGAGCTGGCCAACCGCGGCTGGCGGGACGCGCTGCGCCGGGACGCCGCGCTGGCCAGGGGGCTCAATGTCCATGAGGGCGAGGTCGTTTACGGTCCGGTCGCCGAGGCGCACGGTCTGTCGACCGTCGAACTGACCTCGCTGATCGGCTGAAACCGGCCGAGCGGTCAACGTCGACCGTCAACAACAGGTCAATAACGGGCATCCGGCCGGGTCTTGCCGTGAGGCGGGGTCCGGCCGTTGATGTGTCCGATACGACCCGTAACGCGGATGACAGTTCGCTTCGCCAACTCGCCCTAAAAGTAACTATTCAGACGCTTTACCCGTCGAGGAATCCTCGCTTCACCCCCCATACGCCCTTGACAGCGCGGTGTTCGATTGCCGACACATCGTGCCGTGTCCGGTGGATTGTGTTGCTGCGAACCGCCGACACGCCATAGAGTCGCCAACCGTCGGCATGGTGTCACGCTGACCTATCTAGAAATTTCCTGGTCACCAAGGAGGTAGGACGACTTGTGAATGAGTCGACATTTTCTCCCGGGGGTGGTCAACCAGGATCGGCTGCGCGGGGCCAGGGTCCCTCGGGGCTCGAGGCTGTCGGCTCTGTAGCTGTCCGCACCTTCGCCACGCACCAGAACTTGACGACAGCCCACCAGAGTCAGAGCATGGACGGCCATCACGTGAACGCCATGGCCGGCGACCAGGGGGGCATGGATCCCGCCCGCTTCGCCGCCTACGACGACCTCCCCGACGGGCACTTCTACGACCCGGACGCCGAGTACGAGCCGGACCCCGAGTACGCGGCCACACTCGCGCCCGACGCGGCCCGCCAGCGACGCGAACGCATCGGCCCCACCGGGCGGCCGCTGCCGTACTTCCCGATCCCCGGACCGCTGACCGACCACGGCCCCGCGAAGATCATCGCGATGTGCAACCAGAAGGGCGGCGTCGGCAAGACCACCTCCACCATCAACCTCGGCGCGGCCCTCGCCGAATACGGACGCCGGGTCCTGCTCGTCGACTTCGACCCGCAGGGCGCCCTGTCGGTCGGCCTCGGCGTCAACCCGATGGAGCTCGACCTCACGGTCTACAACCTGCTCATGGAGCGGGGCATGTCGGCCGACGAGGTGCTGCTCAAGACGGCCGTGCCCAATATGGACCTGCTGCCCAGCAATATCGACTTGTCGGCCGCCGAGGTGCAGCTGGTCAGCGAGGTCGCCCGGGAGTCCACCCTGCAGCGCGCGCTCAAGCCGTTGATGGCGGACTACGACTACATCGTCATCGACTGCCAGCCCTCGCTCGGCCTGCTCACCGTGAACGCGCTCACCGCGGCGCACAAGGTGATCGTGCCGCTCGAGTGCGAGTTCTTCGCCCTGCGCGGTGTGGCGTTGCTCACGGAGACGATCGAGAAGGTCCAGGAACGGCTCAACCCCGAGCTCGAACTGGACGGCATCCTCGCCACGATGTACGACTCGCGCACCGTGCACAGCCGTGAGGTCCTGGCCCGCGTGGTCGAGGCGTTCGACGACCACGTCTACCACACGGTCATCGGCCGCACGGTCCGCTTCCCCGAGACCACGGTCGCGGGTGAGCCGATCACCACGTACGCGTCCAACTCCGTCGGTGCCGCCGCCTACCGCCAGCTCGCCAGGGAGGTGCTCGCCCGGTGTCACGCCGAGTGAGTCTGCCGGGAGCCGACGAACTGTTCCGCACCACCGGAGGAACGGCGCTGCAGTCGTCCTCCCCCGCGTCCTCCCGCCGTCAGAACGGCGGCGAGGCGCGGGTGCCCGCACCCGCCGGCGACCCCGACACGGCCGCTGACGGGGCCGAGGGCGGCCCAGGAGAGCGACGGGCGACGGAGGACGCGGAGCAGTCAGGACCGGCCGAGCACAGCGGCCGGGAGGCCGCCGCCCGCGCCGACGCCGTCGGCGACCGCCGCCCGCCGGGCGGCGGGGAGCGGCGGGGCGGCCGCCAGCCGCAGGACGGCCCGTCCGCGCCCGCCCAGGCGGGCCCGGCCCGCCGCCGCGGCCGCGCGGCCAACCGGCGCCCCAGCGGGCGCGAGCGCCACGACGAGAAGATCACGGTCTATGTCTCCGCCGAGGAGCTGATGGACCTCGAGCACGCCCGCCTGGTGCTCCGCGGTGAGCACGGCCTCGCCGTCGACCGCGGCCGGATCGTCCGCGAGGCGGTCGCGGTCGTCCTCGCCGACCTCGAGTCGCGCGGCGACGCGAGCATCCTGGTGCGCCGCTTGCGCGGTCGCTGACGGGGTCGGGCGATAGCCTGCCCGCTTGTTGTAGGGCCGAGCTGCCCCGACCCCCGCCCCCTGGACCGCGATGCCCACGAACCCCACCCCCGCCCAGCCCCCTCGCTCACCCCGCCGCAGCCTCGGCCGGGGCCCCGGCACGGGGCCGCGCGCGACGGGCACCGCACCCGGTAACCAGGCCCCGGCCCCTGAGGCCCCACCAGCCGAGGCGCCGCAGCCTGTCGAGCCGCCGCAGCCCGCTGAGCCGCCGCAGCCTCCCGAGCCCGTCGCGGCGCCCACGGACACCGACAACGGCGCGGCGCTCACGGACGCCGAGCCCGTCGCGGAGCCCCCGCCGGAGGCCGCACCCGACGACGCGGTGCGGGACGCCGAGCCCCCGGCTCACCCGAAGCCCGAGCAGCCCCCTGCCGCGGACGCGGGGGAGGGCCCCGGCGACGGGGATGCGCGTGGGGATGGGCAAGGGAAGTTCACCGTCCGGCTGGCGAACTTCGAGGGGCCCTTTGATCTGCTGCTCCAGCTGATCTCCAAGCACAAGCTCGATGTCACCGAGGTCGCCCTCTCCAAGGTCACCGACGAGTTCATGGCGTATATCCGGGCCATGGGGCCGGACTGGGACCTCGACCAGACCACCGAGTTCCTGGTCGTCGCCGCGACCCTGCTCGATCTCAAGGCCGCCCGGCTGCTGCCCGCGGCCGAGGTCGAGGACGAGGCCGACCTGGCCCTGCTGGAGGCGCGGGACCTGCTCTTCGCGCGTCTTTTGCAGTACCGCGCGTTCAAACAGATCGCAGACATCCTCAACGACCGGCTGATCGCGGAGTCCCGCCGCTACCCCCGCACCGTGGGCCTGGAGCCGCACCACGCGGACCTCCTTCCCGAAGTCGTCATCAGCATCGGCGCGGAGGGCTTCGCGAAGCTGGCCGTGAAGGCGATGCAGCCCAAGCCCAAGCCGCAGGTGTACGTCGACCACATCCACGCCCCGCTGGTCAGCGTCCGGGAGCAGGCCGAGGTCGTGGTGGCGCGGCTGCGGGAGCTGGGGGAGGCGAGCTTTCAGACGCTCACCGAGGACGCGCCCGATGTGCTGACCGTCGTCGCGCGGTTCCTGGCGCTGCTGGAGCTCTACCGGGAGCGCGCGGTGCAGCTGGACCAGGAAGAGGCGCTCGGCTCGCTCATGGTGCGCTGGACGGGCGCGGAGGGCCGGCAGCCGCTGGTGACCGACGAGTTCGACCAGGAACCGCAGTCGCGGCCCGAAAAGGAGGCAGAGACGTGAGCGAGCAGCAGCCATCCCGCACCGCCGAGGCCCCGGCCGAAGCCTCGGACCTTGCCGAGCTCGACCTCAAGCCGGCCCTTGAGGCCGTGCTCATGGTCGTCGACGAACCTGCCACCGAGGAACACCTGGCCAAGATCCTGGACCGGCCGCGCCGGGCGGTCCGGGGCGCGCTGCGCGAGCTGGCCGACGAGTACACCGCGCAGGGCCGCGGCTTCGAGCTGAGGCTGGTCGCGGGCGGCTGGCGCTTCTACACCAGCCCCGCCTACTCCGCGGCTGTCGAGCGCTTCGTCCTGGACGGTCAGCAGGCCCGGCTCACCCAGGCCGCTTTGGAAACCCTCGCCGTGGTCGCGTACCGTCAGCCGGTCAGCCGTTCCCGCGTTTCGGCCGTACGCGGCGTGAACTGCGACGGTGTGATGCGGACCCTCCTGCAGCGCGGTCTGGTGGAGGAGGCGGGAACAGAACCTGAAACAGGTGCGATCCTGTACAGGACGACGAACTACTTCCTGGAGCGGATGGGCCTGCGCGGCCTGGACGAGCTTCCCGAGCTCGCCCCGTTCCTCCCGGAGGCGGATGCGGTCGAGGGCGAGTCCCAGGAGGGGCTGCCGTCCTTCGACCCGGACGCACCGGACCCGCAGGACGACGACCGAGCCCACGACAACCAGGGCCATGACCACCAGGGCCACGACAGCGGCCACTCTCAGACGGAATCTTGATGCGAAGCAGCGGCAGGAACAGCAGGGGCACCGGCGGTAGCCAGAACTACCGGGGCGCGGGCAACGGGCGCGACGACAAGCAGAAGCGCGCGGGCCGGCCCCGTCCTGAGGAGCGCCGCTACGACGTGGGCGGTGGCCAGCCCGGCGGCGCGAAGAGCGGCGGCCCGAAGGGCGGCGGCCGGGGCAGCGGAGGCCCGAAGTCCGGTGCCGGGGCCGGTGGCGCCCAGGGCGGCGGCCCCAGGGGTGGTGGCCGCGGCCGCAAGCCCGCCGCCCCGGCCCGCCCGCGCGAGTACGAGGCGCAGATAGAGGAACGCAATCGCGCCCGGCACGACAAGCCGCGGGTCAAGCTGCCCAAGACGTTCCCCGGAGCCGAGCAGGAGGGCGAGCGGCTGCAGAAGGTCCTCGCCCGCGCCGGCATGGGCTCGCGCCGTGCCTGTGAAGAGCTCATCGACCAGGCCCGGGTCGAGGTCAACGGCAAGATCGTCACGGAGCAGGGGCTCCGCGTCGACCCGGAGAAGGACGAGATCAAGGTCGACGGGCTGACCGTCGCCACCCAGTCGTACCTCTTCTTCGCGCTGAACAAGCCCGCGGGCGTCGTCTCCACCATGGAGGACCCGGACGGCCGCCAGTGCCTGGGCGACTATGTCACCAACCGCGAGACCAGGCTCTTCCACGTCGGCCGCCTCGACACCGAGACCGAGGGCATCATCCTGCTCACCAACCACGGCGAGCTGGCCCACCGCCTCACCCACCCCCGTTACGGCGTCACCAAGACCTATCTCGCCGCGATCCAGGGCCCCCTCCCGCGCGACCTCGGCAAGCGGCTCAAGGACGGCATCCAGCTCGAGGACGGCTACGCCCGCGCCGACCACTTCAGGGTCGTGCAGAACACCGGCAAGAACTATCTGGTCGAGGTGAGCCTGCACGAGGGGCGCAAGCACATCGTGCGGCGCATGCTCGCCGAGGCCGGCTTCCCGGTCGACAAGCTGGTGCGTACGGCCTTCGGCCCGATCGCGCTGGGCGACCAGAAGTCCGGCTGGCTGCGGCGGCTGACCAACACCGAGGTGGGCATGCTGATGCGCGAGGTCGACCTCTAACCACCGCATTCCCTTCGGTTCCCCCGCCCCGTCCCATCCCGTCCCGCACCCGTGACGGTGGGTGTCCGCAGGATGGGCGCGGCGTCGTCGCGCCCGGTCCGCCTCGCTAGGCTGACCGGGGGACGCCGGGTACGGAAGGGAGCCCAGACGTGGCGGTACGAGCGGTCCGCGGGGCCGTCCAGCTGGAGCGGGACGAGCCGGGGCACATGCACGAGCAGGTTTCCGCGCTGCTCACCGCCATCCTGGAGCGCAACGGCCTGACGCCGGACGACCTGATCAGCGTGTGGTTCACGGCCACCCCCGATCTGCACAGCGACTTCCCGGCCGTCGCCGCCCGCAAGCTCGGGATCACCGACGTGCCGCTGATCTGCGCACAGGAGCTCGATATCGCCGGGGCCATGCCGCGCGTGGTCCGCATCCTCGCGCATATCGAGACCGACCTGGCCAAGTCCGATCTCGCCCATGTCTACCTCGGCGGCGCCGCCGCCCTCCGTAAGGACATCGCCCAGTGAGAACCGCCCTCGTCATCGGCACCGGCCTGATCGGCACCTCCGTGGCGCTCGCCCTGGCGGGCCGCGGGGTCCGGGTGTATCTCAGCGACCACGACCCGGACCGGGCCCGTACCGCGGCGGCCCTCGGCGGCGGCACGGTGGACGAGCCGGAGGGCCCGGTCGACCTGGCGGTCGTCGCCGTACCGCCCGCGCATGTGGCCCGGACCATCGCCGACGCGATGCGCCGCGGCATCGCGCGCGGCTTCCTGGACGTCGCCAGCGTCAAGGGCGGGCCGCGCCGCGAGCTGGAAGCGCTCGGCTGCCCGCTGACCCGGTACCTCGGCACCCACCCCATGGCGGGCGCCGAACGCTCCGGGCCGCTGGCCGGGACGGCCGACCTCTTCGAGGGCCGCCCGTGGGTGCTCACGCCGACCAGTGCCACCGACACCGAAGTGCTCAACCTCGCGCTCGAACTGGTCGCGCTGTGCCGGGCCGTGCCCGTGGTGATGGACGCGGACGCCCACGACCGGGCCGTCGCGCTGGTCTCGCACACCCCCCAGCTGCTCTCCAGCATGGTCGCGGCGCGGCTGGAGGACGCGGACGAGACGGCGGTACGGCTGTGCGGGCAGGGCATCCGCGATGTGACCCGGATCGCCGCCTCCGACCCCGCGCTGTGGGTCGACATCCTCTCCGCCAACCCGGGCCCGGTGGCCGACATACTCGCCGCGGTCGCCACCGACCTCGACGAGACCGTCCGGGCGCTGCGCGCACTCCAGTCGGCCGACGACGCCAAGCGCCGCGACGGCACGCAGGGCATCGAGGACGTACTGCGGCGCGGCAACGCGGGGCGCGAGCGGGTGCCGGGCAAGCACGGCGCGGCCCCGGCCGCGTACGAGACGGTGTCGGTGCTCATCGGCGACCAGCCCGGCGAGCTGGCCCGTATCTTCGCCGACGCGGGCCGCGCCGGGGTCAACATCGAAGACGTACGGATCGAGCACGCGACCGGCCAGCAGGCCGGCCTGATCCAGCTCTTCGTCGAACCCCTCGCCGCGCCGGGCCTCACGGCCGCACTGCGGGAAAAAGGTTGGTCGATCCGGCAGTAACCTTGTGCGAGGCCCTTGAGTGGGGCTGCGAAACCGCCCGTGCGCAAGAAACGCAAGAAAGGTGTCTGTCACCGTGGAAACCGCCGCCCGGACCGCCCCGGCAGCAGTGATTGTCGCGATCGACGGCCCCGCAGGCACGGGCAAGTCCAGCACCTCCAAGGCGGTCGCGGCCAAGCTCGGCCTCGGCTACCTCGACACCGGCGCCCAGTACCGGGCGATCACGTGGTGGATGGTGAACAACGGCATCGACGTCGACGACGCCACCGCCGTGGCCGACGCCGCCGCCAAGCCCGTCATCGTCTCCGGCACCGACCCGGCGGGCCCCACCATCACCGTGGACGGCGTGGACGTCGCCGGCCCGATCCGCACCCAGGAGGTCACCTCCAGGGTCAGCGCGGTCAGCGCGGTCCCCGAGGTGCGGACGCAGATCACCGAGCTGCAGCGGTCCATCGCCGCCGAGGCGCCGCGCGGCATCGTCGTGGAGGGCCGGGACATCGGCACCACCGTGCTGCCCGACGCCGACGTCAAGATCTTCCTGACCGCCTCCGCCGAGGCGCGGGCCGCCCGCCGCAGCGGGGAGCTCAAGGGCAAGGAGGCCGTGGACCTGGCCGCCACCCAGGCCGCGCTGGCCAAGCGGGACGCCGCCGACTCGGGCCGTAAGACCTCGCCGCTCGCCAAGGCGGACGACGCGATCGAGGTCGACACCACCAGCCTCACCCTTGAGCAGGTCATCGAGTGCGTGGTGACCCTCGTCGAGGAGAAGCGTTCCGCGTGACCCGAACCCCCAGCACGACCGGCAAGGCCGACAAGGCCGCCGCCGCGCTGCCCAGCGCGAGCGGCGCCGCGGTCGGCCGCCGGATCGGCATCGGTCTGATGTACGGGCTGTGGAAGCCGCGGGTGCTGGGCGCCTGGCGGATTCCGGCCAGCGGTCCGGTCATCCTCGCGGGAAACCACTCCCACAACCTCGACGGCCCGATGCTGATCGGCACCTCGCCGCGGCCGGTGCACTTCCTGGTCAAGAAGGAGGCGTTCGTCGGCCCGCTGGACCCATTCCTGCGCGGGATCGGTCAGCTGAAGGTGGACCGGGCGAACGCCGACCGGACGGCGATCACGGACGCTCTTGGCGTGCTGGAGCGCGGCGGCGTGCTGGGGATCTTCCCGGAGGGCACCCGCGGCGACGGCGACTTCGCCTCGCTGCGCGCCGGGCTCGCCTACTTCGCCGTACGGTCGGGCGCCCCGATCGTGCCGGTGGCGGTGCTGGGCACCGCGTTGCGGCGTGGCCGGGTGGTGCCGGGGCTGCCGCCGCTGCGCAGCAGGATCGACGTGGTCTTCGGTGACCCCTTCGAGGCGGGGGACGGCAGCGGCCGGCGGACCCGCTCGGCCCTGGACGAGGCGACCGTGCGCGTCCAGAAGCGGCTGGGAGCGCATCTGGCGGACGCCAGACGGCTCACCGGCCGAGCCGACCATCCATAGCGGCCGCCCATTGACGTGACACACCAGCGGGCCGTACGGGCCCGCGGCAGCTGCGGACAGCAGCGAAGGACGACGAGGAATGACTTCATGAACGACCAGATCCACACCGGCGACCAGCAGCACGGTGAGCTTGGCGACGCCGAGTACGCGGAGTTCATGGAGCTCGCCGCGCAGGAAGGCTTCGACCTGGAGGAGGTCGAGGGCGACCTGGCCGCGGCAGGGCATGGCCCGCTGCCCGTCCTCGCCGTCGTCGGCCGCCCCAATGTCGGCAAGTCGACCCTGGTGAACCGCATCATCGGCCGCCGCGAGGCGGTCGTGGAGGACCGCCCGGGCGTCACCCGCGACCGGGTGACCTACGAGGCCGAATGGTCCGGCCGTCGCTTCAAGGTGGTCGACACCGGCGGCTGGGAGCAGGACGTGCTCGGCATCGACGCGTCCGTGGCCGCCCAGGCCGAGTTCGCCATCGAGGCCGCCGACGCGGTGGTCTTCGTGGTGGACGCCACGGTCGGCGCCACCGACACCGACGAGGCCGTGGTCAAGCTGTTGCGCCGGGCCGGGAAGCCCGTCGTACTGTGCGCCAACAAGGTCGACGGCCCCAGCGCCGAGGCGGACGCGGCGATGCTGTGGTCGCTCGGCCTCGGCGAGCCGTACCCGGTCTCCGCGCTGCACGGCCGCGGCACCGGCGACATGCTGGACGCCGTGCTGGAGGCGCTGCCCGAGGCCCCGGCCCAGACCTTCGGCGCCACCATCGGCGGTCCGCGCCGTATCGCGCTCATCGGCCGCCCGAACGTCGGTAAGTCGTCCCTGCTCAACAAGGTGGCGGGCGAGGAGCGGGTGGTCGTCAACGAGATGGCGGGCACCACCCGCGACCCGGTCGACGAGCTGATCGAACTCGGCGGGGTGACCTGGAAGTTCGTGGACACGGCCGGTATCCGCCGCCGGGTGCACCTCCAGGAGGGCGCGGACTACTACGCCTCGCTGCGCACCGCCGCCGCCGTGGAGAAGGCCGAGCTGGCGGTCGTCCTGATCGATTCCAGCGAGTCGATCAGCGTCCAGGACCAGCGGATCATCTCGATGGCGGTCGAGGCCGGGCGCGCGATCGTCGTGGCGTACAACAAGTGGGACACGCTCGACGAGGAGCGCCGCTACTACCTCGAGCGCGAGATCGAGACCGAGCTGGGGCAGATCCAGTGGGCGCCGCGGGTCAATGTCTCGGCGCGCACCGGCCGCCATATGGAGAAGCTGGTTCCGGCGATCGAGACCGCGCTGGCCGGGTGGGAGACCCGGGTGCCGACCGGGCGGCTGAACGCCTTCCTCGGTGAGATCGTCGCCTCCCACCCGCACCCGGTCCGCGGCGGCAAGCAGCCCCGCATCCTCTTCGGGACGCAGGCCGGGACCAAGCCGCCGCGCTTTGTGCTGTTCGCCTCGGGCTTCCTGGAGGCGGGCTACCGACGGTTCGTCGAGCGGCGGCTGCGCGAGGAGTTCGGCTTCGAGGGGACTCCGCTGCAGATCTCGGTGCGGGTGCGCGAGAAGCGCGGCCGCAAGAAGTAGCTTCCGCGAGCCGGAACGGTCCGGAAGCGTCCGGAAGCAGTCACGGGCGGGGCGCGGGGTCAGTACCCGTGGCCCCGCCCGTCGCGCTGTCCGGGCGGCAGTGCGGGCAGATAGGTGCGGTGGTGGCGCCCGATGGGCTCCCAGACCCCGGTGTGACCCCCCGCGTGGCCGCCCGTGTGCCCCGTGTATCCCGTGTGCCCGGTGTGCCCTGTATGGCCGTGGCCTCCCGTATGGCCGTGCCCGCTCGTGGGACCGTGGCCGCCCGTATGGCCCGGGTAGCCGCCCGTGTGGCCGTGGCCGCCGCTGGTCAGCCCGCGGGGCTGGCCGGGCTGCCCGATGGCGCTGAACGCCGTGAACTCCAGGTTCTCCTCGTCCGAGCGGTCGCCGGGCAGGGCCCGGAACAGCCTCCGGTACTCCGCGTACAGCGCGTCGTAGATCGGCGTGGCGGACGGCCACCGATGATCGCTCAGCATGTCCTGCGCCGGGCGCATGGCCGGAATGTGGGCGTGCTGCAGGGCCCGGGCGGGCGGGGGATACGGGGCCCGGGCGGGCGGGGGATACGAAGCCCGGGGAAGCGGGTCATACGGGGCTCGGGAGGGTGGGGGAGAAGAGGCTCGGGAGGGTGGGGGAGAAGAGGCTCGGGAGGGAGGGTCGTATGCGTGCACGTATGTGCCAACGACCCGGCCGCCCGTCGGATGCGGGATCGGCGGTGAATGGGCCGCGTGTACGAGGTCGGCGCGGCGGGGTGCGGGCGCGGTCATGGGGATCAGGTGCCCGCGAGCGGCATGGCGGCGCCGACCAGGGCGCCGCGTGCGGCGGCCCGGTCCAGGGCGGTGCGCAGCTGGTCCTCGCGCGGCTGGGTGCCGATCGTGCCGGCCGAGGCGGCGTAGAGCAGCACCTGCTGGGAGCGGCCGACGGCGGATCGCCAGCCGTCGCTGACCGGCATCGGGTGGTGGGCCTGCCACCACGCCACGGGCGCGCCGCCGCCCGGGGCCGGCATCAGTACGGCGTGCAGCTGACCCGCGGCCAGCAGTACGGACCAGCCGGGGATGGGCGTCGGCGGCCGGCCGAGGTCGTACACCGGCAGAAAGCCCTGCTCGGTCAGGAGGGGCAGGAAGTCGTCGCCCGCGCCGCCGATACCGGGCCGGGTGATCGGCTCGGTCGGCTCGACGACGAGCGCGGGCCGGGCCTCGCCGCCCACCAGGACCACCCCGCTGGTGACGCCGAGCACCGCCTGGGTGTCGGCGGCGGGCGGCGGTTCGGGGGCGGGCGGCACGGCTTCCTCGGCGGTGATGGACCGTACGGCGCCGCGCAGCTGATCCTCGGAGACCGGGACGACCTGGGAGGGGACACAGGTGGCATGCGCGAAGGCGAGCACCGCGGTCTCCTGGCCCACGAAGAGCACGGTGCTGGTGCGCTCCTGGTCGGTGTTCCCGGGCGTGCGGCAGGAGGTGCAGTCGTAGCTGCCCGGGGCGTTCTCGCCGGCCAGCAGCCTGTCGGCTTCTTCGTCGCCGATCTCGGCGCGTACGTCATCGCTGACGTCGAGCATGCGCGGCACGGGTGGCTCCTCGGTATCGGTCCGTGGCACCGGGTGGTTTCCCGGCTCCATGTAGTCAACGGGCCATCCGCGGCTGGGTCACTGCACTTGAGGCTCTGATGAGCTAAGACCGGTAAAAGTTCCGCACGTTCGCTACCAATTTGACATATGTTCAAGAACAAGACGGTTATGGAGACCAACCCAGCAACCGTTTCCCGGGTCTGACCCATTGATAGGCGGACGTGTGAGGCTGTCCGCGGGGAAACGGTGGGAAACGGTTGGATACCGGGACGGATGCATATCTCATTCCTGATTCACAACGCGTACGGGATCGGCGGGACGATCCGAACCACGTACAACCTCGCCCGAACGCTGGGCGAACAGCACGACGTGGAGATCGTGTCGGTGTTCCGCCACCGTGACGTGCCGGTCTTCGACCCCGGCCCGAACGTGCGGCTCAGCCACCTTGTGGACATCCGCAAGAAGAGCCCGGCCTACGAGGGTGACGACCCCGAGCACGCCCGCCCCGCGCGGGTCTTCCCGAGGAGCGAGGGCCGGTACAAGCAGTACAGCCGGCTCACCGACCGGCGGATAGCCGAGCACCTGAGGCGGCTGGACTGCGATGTCGTCGTCGGCACCCGCCCCGGTCTGAATGTGCACATAGCCCGCGAGGCCCGCCGCGGGCCCGCGCGCGTCGGCCAGGAGCATCTGACCCTGGGCACCCACTCCAAGGCGCTGAAGCGGACGCTGCGCGGTGTGTACCCGCGGCTGGACGCGGTCACCACCGTCACTCAGGCGGACGCCGAGACGTACCGGGGTCAGATGCGGCTGCCGGGCGTACGGCTGGAGGCGGTGCCCAACAGCGTGCCCGAACCGGACCTCGAGCCCGCCGACGGCACTGGCAAGTGGGTCGTGGCGGCCGGCAGGCTCGCCCCGGTGAAACGGTACGACCTGCTGATACGGGCGTTCGAGAAGGTCAGCGCGGAACGCCCCGACTGGCGGCTGCGGATCTACGGCGGCGGCGACCAGCGGGCCAAGCTGCGGACCCTGATAGACCGGCTCGGCCTGTACAACCACATCTATCTGATGGGCCCGGCCAACCCCCTGGACCCGGAGTGGGCCAAGGGCTCGATCGCCGCCGTGACCTCCAGCATGGAGTCCTTCGGGATGACCATCGTCGAGGCGATGCGCTGCGGTCTTCCCGTGGTCTCCACCGACTGCCCGCACGGGCCCGCGGAGATCATCGATGACGGCGTGGACGGCCGTCTGGTCCCCACTGGAGACGTCGACGCCATCGCCACGGCCCTCCTGGGCCTCATCAACGACGACGAACTGCGGCAGCGGATGGGCCGGGAGGCGCTGAAGCGCTCCGCCCGCTTCGACCCGTCCCAGGTGGCCGGGCGCTACGAGTCGCTTTTCGCCGACCTCGTGGGGCGCAGCACCGTACGCGGCGCCCTGCACCGCGCCCGCGGCACCCTCCTCAGCGGTGTGTTCGCGACGAAGGACGTGGGCTACTCGATGTTCGGAAGGGCGCGTACCGCATGAGCGACGCAAGCACGGCCGCCGAGTTCGCTCCGCCGCGCGCCGACTGCGTGGCGGACTCCGCCGGCGGGCTCACCTTCCAGGTCGCGGATTGGGCCCGTCCCGGGCTGGACGCCGGCCCGGACGCCGCGCTGGTGCTGGTGCGCCGGGGCGCGGACCCCGGCCCCGAGGGGGAGGTGCGGCTGCCGCTGGTGCCCACCGAGGGCGGCAGGCTGCAGGCCGCGCTGCCGAGCACGGTGCCGCTGCCGGAGGGGCGCTGGGACGTCCATATGGTCCTCGGCGAGGCCGAAACGCAGCGGCTCGCGCCGGGCCTGAACGATCTGCGCTCGCTCGTCGACCGCAAGCCGGGCCCCAGCACCTCGCCGCTGGCCGTCCGTATCCCGTACCCGACCAAGCACGGCAACCTCTCGCTGCGCAGCTGGCGCCGCACCCCGCACGCGGAGGCGGGGGAGCTACGGGTCGAGGGCGGCGGGCTGGTGGTGCGCGGCCGGCTGTACCGGGTGGCGCACCCGGCCGAGTGGCTGGCCGGCGCGGTCGCCGAGGCCCGCTTCCGGTCCGAGCCTTCGCGGGTGTGGACGGGGCAACTCGAGGTGAACGGTGCGAACGCCGGCAACGGCGCGGACGGCGCGGACTTCTCCTGCACGCTGCCGCTCGCGGAGTTGGCGGACGGCTGGAAGGGCGGTGAGGAGGCGTGGGACCTGTGGCTGCGCCCGGCCGACCCGGACGCGGCCCCGGCGCGGCTGGCGCGGATCCTGGACGACGTCCCGGACAAGAAGGAGATCTTCACCTACCCGGCACAGGCCATCGCCGCTCCGCACGGCGCCGCGAAGGCCGGCCCGTACTACACCGTCAACAACGATCTGGCGGTGCGCGTCGAAGGCGCCTAGCGAGCGCGGGGATCCTTAATGACAGGCCGGTATTAATCTGGGCATAAGGTGCACATAAGGGGTGTGCACCAGGGGAACTCGCACCGCGGAGGTGTGAACGATGATGCCTGTCCTTCTGGTCCTGCTTCTCGCGGTGGTCCTGTTCGGAGTCGGATTCCTCGTCAAGGCGCTGTGGTGGATCGCCCTCGCGGTCCTGGTGGTCTGGCTGCTCGGCTTCCTGTTCCACCGCACCGGGGCGACCGGCGGACACCGGACGCACTGGTACCGCTGGTGAGCGGTGACGGCAGCGGCTGACGCCGCTGTCCCAGCCGCCGAGGACAACGTCCCCCGGCTACCGCTGGGAGGTGCCCCCTGTCCTCGGCGGCTGGCACACTCGGCGCCATGTTGGAGACCTCCGCACGCCTGCTCCGCCTGCTCTCCCTGCTGCAGGCCCACCGCGAGTGGTCCGGCGGCGAGCTCGCCGACCGCCTCGGGGTGACCACGCGCACCGTGCGCCGCGATATCGACCGGCTGCGCGAACTCGGCTATCCCGTGCACTCCAGCCCCGGGACGGCCGGCGGCTATCAGCTCGGCCCGGGCGCCCAGCTGCCGCCACTGCTGCTCGACGACGAGGAGGCGGTGGCCGTCGCGGTCGGGCTGCGCCAGGCGGCGGGCGGCGGGGTGGAGGGCATCGAGGAGACCTCGGTACGCGCCCTCGCCAAGCTGGAACAGGTGCTGCCGGACCGGCTGCGCCGCCGGGTGAGCGCGCTGAGCGCCTTCACCGTGCCCATGCTGGGCGGTTTCCAGGGCCCCACGGTCGATCCGGCGGTGCTGACCGAGCTGGCGAACGCCTGCCGGGACTGCCGTCAGCTGCGCTTCGAGTACCGCGCCCACGGCGGCGCCGTCAGCCGCCGTACTGCCGAGCCGCACCGGCTGGTGGCCGCGCAGCGTCACTGGTACCTCGTCGCCTGGGATCTGGACCGGGGCGACTGGCGTACGTTCCGGGCCGACCGCATCACCCCGACGCCCCCGCACGGCCCGCGCTTCGCCCCGCGCCGGCCGCCCGCCGAGGACCTGGCCGCGTATGTCCGCGAGGGCGTGTCCACCACCGTGTACGCCGAGAAGGCCACCGTGCTGCTGCGGGTGTCCGCCGAGCGCGCGGCCGAGCGGGTGTCGCCGGCCGCCGGGGTGCTGGAGCCGGTCGACGAGCACAGCTGTCTGCTGCACACCGGCGCCGGGAGCCTGGACGTCATGGTGATCCATATCGCCCTGCTGGGGCTGGACTTCGAGGTGCGGGAGCCGCCCGAGCTGAACGATCACATCCAGGAGCTCAGGGACCGGCTGACCCGGGCCCTGGACTGAACGGGCCGCGCCCCGGGCCGAGCGGGCCCCGCGGCCCCGGCCCCCGCTCCGCCTCCGCGGCCGGGGCGAACCTCGGGTGGTGCAGATCGAAGGCGGGGGACTCGGAGCGGATACGCGGCAGCGCGAGGAAGTTGTGCCGGGGCGGCGGGCAGGAGGTCGCCCACTCCAGGGAGCGGCCGAAGCCCCAGGGGTCGTCGACCGTCACCTTGGCGCCGTGCTTGCTGGTCTTCCAGACGTTGTAGAGGAACGGCAGCGTCGACATGCCCAGCAGGAAGGAGCCGATGGAGGAGACGGTGTTGAGGGCGGTGAAGCCGTCGGCCACCAGATAGTCGGCGTAGCGGCGCGGCATGCCCTCGGCACCCAGCCAGTGGTGCACCAGGAAGGTGGTGTGGAAGCCGACGAACAGCGTCCAGAAGTGGATCCGGGCGAGCCGTTCGTCGAGCAGTTTGCCGGTGAACTTCGGCCACCAGAAGTAGAACCCCGCGAACGTCGCGAAGGTCACCGTCCCGAAGACGACGTAGTGGAAGTGGCCCACCACGAAGTAGGAGTCGGTGACGTGGAAGTCCATCGGCGGCGACGCCAGGATCACCCCGGTCAGCCCCCCGAACAGAAAGCTGACGAGAAAGCCGACCGCCCACAGCATCGGTGATTCGAAGGACAACGAGCCGCCCAGCATCGTGCCGATCCAGTTGAAGAACTTCACCCCGGTCGGCACCGCGATCAAGAAGGACAGCAGTGAGAAGAACGGCAGCAGCACCGCGGCGGTCGCGAACATATGGTGCGCCCACACCATCATCGACAGCGCGGTGATGGCGATCGTCGCGCCGATCAGCGTCACATAACCGAACACCGGCTTACGGGAGAAGACCGGAATGATCTCGGTGATGATGCCGAAGAACGGCAGCGCGATGATGTACACCTCGGGGTGGCCGAAGAACCAGAACAGATGCTGCCACAGCAGCGCGCCACCGAATCGGGCGTCGAAGACCACCGCCCCGAACCGCCGGTCCGCCTCCAGGCAGAGCAGCGCCGCCGCCAGCACCGGGAACGCCATCAGGATCATGATCGAGGTGAAGAGGGTGTTCCAGGTGAAGATCGGCATCCGGAACATCGTCATGCCCGGGGCGCGCATCGTGACGATGGTCGTCAGGAAGTTCACCGCGCCGAGGATCGTGCCGAACCCCGCCAGCGCAAGCCCCATGATCCACATATCGGCGCCCACGCCGGGGGAGCGGACCGCGCTGTTGAGCGGGGCATATGCGGTCCAGCCGTAATCCGGACCGCCCCCGGGCAGCGCCAGACCGCACAGCACGATGATTCCGCCGAACAGAAAGAACCAGTACGAGAGCATGTTCAGACGCGGAAAGGCCACATCAGGCGCGCCGATCTGAAGCGGCATGATCTCGTTGGCGAACCCCGCGAAGGCCGGCGTCGCGAACAGCAGCAGCATGATCGTGCCATGCATGGTGAACGCCTGGTTGTACGCCTCGTTCGACATCAGCTGCAGCCCTGGCCTGGCCAACTCGGCGCGCATCACCATCGCCAGCGCCCCCGCCACCAGAAAGAAGCCGAACGCGGTGATCAGATACAGATGCCCGATCTTCTTGTGGTCCGTGGTGGTCAGCCAGTCCACCAGGATCTGGCCCACGCCCGGCACCCGCGCCGGTCCGGCAGCCGCCGCCTGTGCGGTCTCCGTCCCCATCGGCGCTCCCTTTAGGTGATTTCGGCGGGATTTGGGCTGTGGCCATGATGCGCACGGCGGGCGGGCGGGCGCGAGGGTCCACCCCTTGCGTCACTCGGTCGGCGGCACCCGGGTGCCGCAGCCGAGTACGGCATGCCGCAGCCGGGTAGGGCGCCCGGGTACCGCCGATCGGCCGGGGAAACCCGCGGTTCCCTACTCGGTCAGTTTGTGGCGGAATTGTGTATTCCGTGGGCGTGAGCGGTCGATTTCCGCCGGGCTTCGGGAATTTACTCGGAAGTTGCTGTGAGCCGGTCTCCGCCAATACCAGAGCGGCGTCAATGCGAGAGATTTGCCGGGGAAACCGGCGGAAACTCGCCGTCACCTTTGTGCCGTCAACACGGAACACGGACGAGTGACAGAGAAGGAAACAAACCCGGGCGTGTTTTCTGTGACACAAGTGTGACGAGTGAGGGACGCGGTACGGGTGAGTATGTGTCAGCGGTCGGGGAGAGTCGGGTTCCACCGCCGAGTCGCGGCGCATACGGTGGCGTTATGGCACCTGTACCGACGCCCTCCGCCGAACCCGACGACGATCTCGACAGCTATGTGGGCCTCAACGCCCGGACCGCCCAGGAGCGCGCTCGTGAGCGGGGTTGGAGCACCGTGCGCACACTTCCGACGGGCGCGATCATCACCATGGAGTATCTGCGGGGGAGGATCAACTTCGAGGTGGCCGACGACGCCGTGAAGCGCTGCTGGAAGGGGTGACGGCAGGGCGCACACGCTGAGGCGGCCGAGCCGGTCGAGGCGGCCGATACGGCGACGGCCCCGGACGCTCGGCAGGAGCGTCCGGGGCCGTGGTGCGTTCGGCTCAGCGCGACCGGTGGGCGGCGGGGCTGGGGGAGAGGCGTGCGTACCGTCCCCGCGGGCCCGGCTGCCGTACCGGCGGCGGATCAGCCGCCGGTGCTGGCCGCGCGCCCGCGGCCCGCGGTCGGACCCAGCGGCGCCGTGGCGCGCGGCACCCGGTCGGCGTGCGGCGGGCGGCGGCTGCCGCCCGGGGCGCCGGCCCGCTCGGTGCGGATCGGATGCGGGCGCAGCGGGTGGTGCGGGCGGGCCTCGGACATATGCGCCGCGACACCGCTCGGCCGGCCGCCGACCCCCACCGCCTCGCGGGCCGGCAGCTCGTCGTCGTGCGCCGTACGCGGGGTGGCCAGGGCCGAACCGGCCACCGGCCGCGACAGCGGCCGCGGCGCCGACGCCCGGTCCCGGTACTCGCGCACCTTGCGGTACAGGGCACGCAGCAGCACCTCGGCGCGCGCCATCGCCGGCTCCAGCCACGGCAGCGCCAGCAGCACCAGCACCCCGGCGGCCCAGCCGAGCACCACATCGCTGACCCAGTGAGTGCCGAGGTAGACGGTGGTCATGCCGACGCCGAAGGCGAAGACCGCGGCGATGACCGAGGCGATCCTGCGGGCGTGGGGAGTGGTCGCCAGATAGGCCAGCACACCCCAGGTGACCACCGCGTTCGCGGTGTGACCCGAAGGAAATATATCGCCGTTGCCCCACATCTCATTGGAGCCGACGCTGGTCGCGTAGTGCGGACCGAGCCTGCCGAGGCCGAGCTTGACGGACCCGACGGTGATGTTGAGCAGCAGCAGGGAGGTCCCCAGCACGATCAGCGGGCGCAGGGTGCGCTGCTGGTAGCAGCACCATCCGATCCAGGCGGTCACCGCCACCGCGGTGGGGCCGCGCTGGCCCATGACCACGAAGTAGTCCAGGAAGGTGTGGATCTCCGGCCAGTGTTTGTACGGCCGGAACAGCATGACCTGCCAGTCGAGCCGCACCAGCCACGAGGTGGTGAGCACCCCGATCACCGTCGCCGCGTACACAGCGAGGGTGGACCCGAGCAGCCAGCGGCGTGTTCGGGTCATGCGCGGTCGCGCCAGATCGGTCGGGCGCCCCTTCACCTGAGGGAGCTTGTCATCGGTACGCACTCAATCGACGTTACATTGCGTGACAGGCCGCTTCGGTCGATCACGTCGCTTTGTGATGACGATGTGATGTGGAGTGTGTCTCGTCCGGGGTTTTTGAACTCGCCATTCGGGCGGAAATCCCCGGGTGGTCGCGGCTTTTCCGGGAGCCGCGTTCCCGAAGCGGCTCCCCGACTTCTTTATGGAATTCTTACAGGGTCGTTTATCGGCGATTAGCCGGGGCGTTCCTCGGAGTTTCCCCAGCCGTCGCCCGGCCGCCGGGCCGCCCCGCCACCCCCCTCACGGCGGCCCCGTCCCGTTCAGCCAGAAGGCCCCGTACGCCGCCGAGGCGAGCCCCACCGACCCCAGGATCAGCGCGGCCCTGGCCGTACGCAGGCGTGCGAGGGCGGCCGCGAGCGGCAGCAGGATCGGGAAGGCGGGGAGCAGCAGCCGCGGCTTGGAGCCGAAGTAGCCCTTCGCGGTCAGCGCGAGGGTCAGCACCACCCCGGCGTACACCAGCAGCGGCAGCGGGTCGCGCCGCCGTACGCACCGGATGAACACCCAGATCAGCAGGGCCACGCCGATCAGCATCGCCAGCCCGGCCGCGAAGCCCGGCCCCGCCAGCAGGTCCCATGTGAAGCGCGCGAAGGCCGCACCGCCGTCGAATCCGTTCCGCCAGCCGCTCTGTACGTCGAGATAGCCGGTGACGCTGCCGGTCCGCACCCCCACCCACACCACATAGCCCAGCCAGCCGAGCGGTGCGAGGGCCACACCGAGCAGCACCCGCCGGTGCTCCGGGCGCCCTGCGAGCCGCCGCCCGGCGGGCAGCAGGGCCGCGGCCGCCGTGATCCACACCGCAGCGATCACCGCCGCCCCCACCGGCCGGGTCAGCCCGGCCAGTGCCGCCAGTGACCCGGCCCATACCCACCGGCCGGTGAGCAGCGCGTACACCGCCCAGGCGGCCAGCGCGGTGAACAGCGATTCGGAGTACGCCATCGACTGCACGATGCTGACGGGCAGCACCGCCCACAGCGCCACCAGCGCCGTGCCCACGCGCCGCCCGCGCAGCCGGTCACCGATCGCGAAGATCCCCCATGCGGCGAACAGCGATGCGAGCCAGCTCACCGCCAGGCCCGCGGCGGCGGCGTCCAGCGGGGTGAGGGCCGAGATCAGCCGCTCCAGCCAGGGCAGCAGCGGGAAGAAGGCCAGATCGGAGTGGACCGAGCCGTCGGGCAGCCGGAGCGTGTAGCCATAGCCCTCCTCGGCGATGCGCGAGTACCAGACGGCGTCCCAGCGCCCGGAGAGCAGCGTGTGCCAGCTCTTGCCCGTCGCCGACGACCAGATCGCGAGAACCACGACGCCCAGCAGCCGCGTCCCCGTATATGCCAGGAGCGCAGGAGCGGCCCGGCGCAGCGTGGCGGGAACCGCGCGGCCCGTCCGGTCGTCGTGTTTTCCGGCCGGGGGGTCGGTTTGGGCGAGTCCGGTCACGGACCCGATTATCCAGGCGCCCAGCCATGCGCCCTGCCCATGCGACCTGGTCGGCCGACCGGCGCCGAAGGGGCGGTGCGGCGCGGGACGAGGTGTGGAGGGCTAGACGATGGGGACGGGGCACAGAGGAAAAACGGGAGGGACAAATGGGGGACACCGGAACGTACGCCTTCGTTCACCCCTGCGACGTGGGTCTCAACATGGGATGGGCCACACGACCCGCGTGACGACTCGCGTACGCTGACCATTCACTCGCCCTCGCCGCCGGGTCGCCGGACGTCCTCAGCCTGCGACGTCCCGCTCCCGAGGGGTCGCGAGCGCACGACAGGGAGGTGCGGTTTATGTCCGGGACGACCACGGCCGGCAATCGACGGACGACGGGCGTCCCCCGGCAGTGGCGCGGCACCGGCGCGGACGGCGGAGCCCACCGCTGGATCGTGCTCCTCGTGCTCTGCGTCAGCTTGCTGCTGGTCGCCGTCGACGCGACCGTGCTGCATGTCGCGGTGCCCGCCGTCACCGAGGACCTGCGGCCGGGCTCCATCGAGCTGCTGTGGATAGTCGACGCGTACCCGCTGGTCTGCGCCTCCCTGCTGATCCTGTTCGGCACGCTCGGCGACCGGGTCGGCCGCCGCCGGGTGCTGCTGCTCGGCTACGGCCTCTTCGGCGTGGCCTCGGCCCTGGCCGCCGAGGCAGGCAATCCGAAGGTCCTCATCGTGGCCCGCGCCCTGCTGGGCGTCGGCGGCGCGATGATCATGCCCGCGACGCTGTCGATCCTGCGCCAGGTCTTCCCGGACCGCCGCGAGCGCGCCCTGGCCATCGGCGTCTGGAGCGCGGTGGCCGCCGTGGGCGCGGCCGTCGGGCCGCTGCTCGGTGGCTTCCTGCTGGAGCACTTCTGGTGGGGCTCGGTCTTCCTCATCAACATCCCGCTGATGGCGGTCGCCCTGCCCGTCGGCCGCTGGCTGCTGCCGGAGTCCACCGGCGACCGCGACGGCCCCTGGGACGTGCTGGGCGCGATCATGGCCGCCTGCGGGCTGTTCTGTCTGGTCTTCGGCGTCAAGCGGGTGGGCAGCGGCGCGGCCCCGCTGGATCCCCTCACCGCCGCGCCCGCCCTGTTCGGCGTGGTCCTGCTGGTGCTCTTCGTACGCCGGCAGCGCCGCCGCAAGCATCCGCTGGTCGATCTGCGGCTGTTCACCCGGCCCGCGTTCTCCATCTCCGTCGGCTGCATCGTGCTCGCCCTGCTGGCGCTCGTCGGCCTGGAGCTCATAGCCGCCCAGTATCTGCAGCTCGTCCTCGGCCTCACGCCGCTCGAGACGGGCATGCGGCTGCTGCCGCTCACCCTCGCCGCGATGGCCGCCGGGCTCGCCGGGTCCCGGATGCTGCAGCGGCTCGGCCCCCGCACCATGGTCGCCTTCGGCTTCTCGCTCACCGCGGCGGCCGTCCTCTCGCTGGTCGTCATGGGCCAGTCCGACCGGCCCGCGGTCCTGGTCGGCGCCTTCCTCTTCCTCGGCTTCGGCCTGGAGACCACGCTCTTCGGCGCATACGAGTCGATGCTCAACGAGGCGTCGGTCAAGTCCGCGGGCGGCGCGGCCGCGATCGGCGAGACCTCGTACCAACTCGGCGCCGGGATCGGTATCGCCCTCCTGGGCAGCGTCATGAACGCCACCTACGCGCCCGGCGTCTCCCACGCCGCGGGCGTCCCGGAGTCCGCGAGCGAGGCCGCGAGCTCGTCGCTCGGCGCGGCCTACAAGGTCTCCGACCGGCTCGGCGGCAAGGAGGGCGAGTCGCTGCGCGCGGTGGCGCGTGAGTCCTTCGTCCACGGTCTGCATGTCACGCTGGCGGTCAGCGCCGGTCTGCTGCTGGTGGGGGCGCTGGCGGCGCTGCGGCTGCCGAAGTCGATGGAGTGCGCGCCCGACGAGGACGGTACGGACACCGGACGCGGTACGGACACCGGGTGCGGTGCGGATACCGGACGCGGTACCGATGCCGGGGATACGACGAACGCCGGCGCCGGGCATGACCTGGAGCCGGCCCCCGCCCCGGACACCGCCCGCGACGCGGCGCAGGACACGGGCACCGCGCGCGTGCCCCGCCCGAACCGCCCCGACCGCGTCGGCCCCGACCGCGCCGACCGTGCGGCGGTCGGCGCGGAGACTTCCGGCTGACGGCGGTTCCCTCCGGCCCCGCATCCGCGCCGCCGGGCGGCCGGGCGCGGTCTGGACGCCGGGGATTACCCGGCCGTAGCGTCGGATCCGACCGGAACGATCACCCCGGCGGCACCGAGACCGCACCCCGACGCAGCTCAACGCAGCCCAACGCAGCCGAACCGAACCGCACCGGAACCGGAGGCCGAACCATGTCCGAGGGCGCCACCCGCAAGCTGCCGCCGTTCGACCCCGCCGACCCGCTCGGGATCGACGACCTGCTCGCCCCGGACGACCTCGCCGTCCGCACCACCGTCCGCCAGTGGGCCGCCACCCGCGTCCTGCCGGATATCGCCGACTGGTACGAGCGCGGCGAACTGCCCGGCATCCGGGAGCTGGCCCGCGAGCTCGGCTCCCTCGGGGCGCTCGGCATGTCGCTCACGGGATACGGCTGTACGGGCGCGAGCGCCGTCCAGTACGGGCTGGCCTGCCTGGAGCTGGAGGCCGCCGACTCCGGGATCCGCTCCCTGGTGTCCGTACAGGGCTCCCTCGCCATGTACGCCATCCACCGCTTCGGCTCGGAGGAGCAGAAGGAGCGGTGGCTGCCCCCGATGGCCGCGGGCGAGACCATCGGCTGCTTCGGGCTGACCGAGCCCGACCACGGCTCGGACCCGGCCGGGATGCGCACCTACGCCAAGCGGGACGGCTCCGACTGGGTGCTCACCGGCCGCAAGATGTGGATCACCAACGGCTCGGTGGCCGGGGTCGCCGTGGTCTGGGCCCGTACGGACGAGGGGATCCGGGGATTCGTCGTGCCGACGGACACCCCCGGCTTCTCGGCCCCCGAGATCCGGCACAAGTGGTCGCTGCGCGCCTCGGTGACCAGCGAGCTGGTGATGGACGAGGTGCGGCTGCCCGCCGACGCCGTGCTGCCGGAGGTCACCGGGTTGCGCGGCCCGCTCAGCTGTCTCAGCCACGCCCGCTACGGCATCGTCTGGGGATCGATGGGCGCGGCCCGGGCGTGTTTCGAGGCGGCGCTGGAGTACGCGGGGTCCCGCGAGCAGTTCGGCCGGCCCATCGGCGGCTTCCAGCTCACCCAGGCCAAGCTCGCCGATATGGCGGTCGAGCTGCACAAGGGCGTGCTGCTGGCCCATCACCTGGGAATGCGTATGGACGCCGGAACGCTCCGCCCCGAGCAGGTCAGCTTCGGCAAGCTCAACAATGTGCGGGAGGCGATCGAGATCTGCCGTACGGCCCGGACGATCCTGGGCGCCAACGGGATCTCCTTGGAGTACCCGGTGATGCGGCACGCGACGAATCTGGAATCGGTGCTCACCTATGAGGGCACCGTCGAAATGCACCAACTGGTGCTCGGCAAGGCGCTCACCGGACTGGATGCGTTCCGGTGAGCGGCCTTGCCTAGCTCTGGTTGAAGAAGCCGGTGGCGTGGTGTCTGTTGGCGCTGAGGACTTCGTAGTCCGGCGGCGTCAGCAGGAAGACGCGGTTGGCCACGCGGTCGATCGAGCCGCGCAGCCCGAAGATCAGCCCAGCCGCGAAGTCGACGACGCGCTTGGCGTCGGCGGGCTCCATGGTCGTCAGATTGACGATGACCGGCACGCCCTCCCGGAACATCTCGCCGATGCCGCGCGCGTCCCGGAAGCTCTCGGGGGTGACCGTGGCGATACGGGTGCCCTCGTCCCGCGCGGCCTGGTCGGCCACCCGCACCCGCGGGTCGGTCACCCAGGCGTCGCCGGGCTCGGGTCCCTCGGCGTAGTCGTCGTCGTAGTAGCGCTCGTCATCGCTGTCGTCGACGAGGCCAAGCCAAGCACTCGCCTTGCGCACCGATCCCATGGACGCCTCCTTTCACTGCCGCTCTCTGTACTGCACCTGCCCCCTCTATCGTCGTCCATGATGCAGAAGGTGTGCCACGTGGATTGCGGCCGCACAGGGGATTCGTGACGGTACTGGTGCACAACGTATGGCGACGAATCAGAGTTCCTCCTGCTAGCAGGCCCTGACGAGGCGATGGGTAGACTCCGCCGGGCCGGACGGGTGACGCCGGGGACGTATGGGTGAACGGGGAGAAAGTTGTTTGGCATTATCCGCCCTTGTCGGCACAGGCTGTCGGAAAACCTGCGCACCGAGTGGATGGCGCATCTGTGCGGGTTGTGCCTCGCGTTGCGCGGAGCCCGTGGCCAGTTCGCGCGGGTCGCCACCAATTACGACGGACTGGTCGTCTCGGTGCTCGTGGAGGCCCAGTCGCGGCGTACGGAGGGATGGCGGCGCACCGCCGGGCCCTGTCCGCTGCGCGGAATGCGGAGCGCGCCGGTCGCCCAGGGCGAGGGTGCGCGGCTGGCGGCCACCGTCTCCCTGGTGCTGGCCTCGGCGAAGATACGCGACCATGTGGCCGACGGTGACGGGGCGTTGGCGCGCCGGCCGGTCGCCGTGGCCGCCCGCCGGGTCGCCGCCGGATGGGACCGGGCGGGCGCCCGCAGCGGTGCGGAGCTCGGCTTCGATACGGCCGTGCTGCTGGACGCGGTCGGCCGTCAGGAGGGGATAGAGCGGGCGGCGGGCCTCGGCACCCCGCTGCTGGCCGTCACCGAGCCGACCGAGACCGCGACCGCCGCGGCCTTCGGACACACCGCCGTACTGGCCGAGCGGCCCGGCAACCGGGCGCCGCTTGAGGAGGCGGGGCGGCTGTTCGGCCGGCTCGCGCATCTGCTGGACGCGGTGGAGGACCTGGCCGAGGACACCGCGGCCGGAGCCTGGAACCCGATCACGGCCACCGGTACGGACCTGGCCGAGGTGCGCAGGCTGTGCGACGACGCGGTGCACGGGGTGCGTCTCGCGCTGCGCGAGGCGGAGTTCGAGAACGGCAAGCTCGCCCATGTGCTGCTGGCGCATGAGCTGCGGCGCGCGGTGGACCGGGCGTTCGGCACCACGTCCTGTTCGCACGGGCCATCCACCGGGAACGCCCCGCACGCCCCGTACGCCGCGCAGGGTGCGCCGCCGCCGCAGTCGCCCTGGATCAACAACCCGTACGGGCCCGGCCCGGGCGGCCCCGGGGGCGCCCCGCCCGAGCCTCCGAACCGCAGGCGGCGCGGGCTGATAGCCGGATGCGCGGTGTGGGCCGGGCTCTTCTGCACCTGTCAGGTGTGCTGTAAGAACCCGTACGACGACCCGTGGACCGGCGAGCCGCGCGAGGGCTGGTGCCATAAGTGCGATGACTGCAGCGACTGCTGTGACTGCTGTGACTGTGGCGATTGCTGTGGAAACTGCTGTAGCTGCGACTGCTGTGACTGCAGCTGCGATTGTTAGGCGGGGAGTTGGAAGCGCGAGGGGAGGGGGAGAGCGCTGAAGCGTGGGTGAAGGCGCGTGCTGCGTGAACTACGTGAATACGGGAACTGCGCGGACTGCGCGGAACAGGGACGGCCGCGCCGAACCCGGACAGCGGGCGGCGGGCAGCCGGAGCAGATGAGAAAGCCTCGGGACGCCTGGGCGGCGGAGGCGGCGGTCAGCCCGTACAGGAACCCGAACAGGACGCGGACCACACCCGACCGAAGTCGATGTGTCCGCGCGTGATCAGTCGCTGACGTGGCTGCATGGCCCAAGTGGAACAGCCTTGCGGTTCCGCGTCAACTGGCCATGAGACGCGCCGCCCACAGTTCGGACAACCTTGACAACGGGTCGTGGGGACGGCTTAGCCTCGGCAACAGGCCGTGCTGAGGGGCGCGGCCGGGTGTGAAGGCCACTGGCGTGTTCGGTGACGAACCGACGGAGCCTTCCGCATGTCCGTGCGACCGGACCTTCCCTCCCGACCCCCCGCCCTTGTGATCGTCGGCGCGGGCCCCCGCGGCACCGGCCTCGTGGAGCGCATCGCCGCCAACGCCCCCGAGCTGTACGGCGAGGCCGCCCCCCTCGATCTGCACCTGGTCGATCCGCATCCGCCCGGCGGCGGCCGGATCTGGCGCCCGGACCAGTCCCCGCTGCTGTGGATGAACTCCATGGCCGAGGACGTCACCGTGTTCTCGGACGAGACCGTCGAGCAGGACGGCCCGGTCCGCCCCGGCCCCTCTCTCGCCGAGTGGGCGGAGCGCGCCCGCGCCGGGGCGCTCCCCGACGGCCCCGCGCCCGAGTTTCCCCCCGAGCTTTCGCCTGACCTTTCCCCCGAACTCGCCGCCGAAGCCGCCGCGCTGACCGGCCGTGGCTTCGCCAGCCGACGGCTGCAGAGCGCGTATCTGGCCTGGGTGCACCAGCGCGCGGTGGCCGCCCTGCCGCCCACCGTCACGGTCCACCGGCACCGCCGCCGCGCCGTACGGATCACCGGCCCGCGCGACGGGGTGCAGCAGGTGTGGCTGGAGGGGCGGGCCACCCCGCTGGCCGCCGACGCCGTCGTGCTCGCCCTCGGTCACCTCGACGCCGAACCCGACCAAGAACAGCGGGCGCTGGCCGCCTTCGCAGCCGAACACGGACTCGTGCACCTGCCGCCGGAGTTCACCGCCGACAGCGATTTGAGCCGACTGCGCCCCGGCGAGCCGGTGATCGTGCGCGGCTTCGGGCTCGCCTTCGTGGACCTGATGGTCCTGCTCACCGAGGGGCGCGGCGGGGCTTATGAGGAGACCGGCGCCGGGGAGCTGACGTACCGGCCCTCCGGCCGCGAGCCCGTGCTCCACGTCGGCTCGCGGCGCGGCGTCCCGTACCGCGCCAAGATCGGCTACGGATGGCGGGGCGAACGTCCACCGCTGCCCCGCTTCTTCGGACCGGCCCAGGTCGAGGAGTTGCTGCGGCGCCCCGGCCGGCCCGACTACCGCCGCGACATCTGGCCGCTGATCGCCAAGGAGCTCGGCTTCGCCCACTACCACCGGCTGTTCACGGCCCATGCCGACCGTACGGCCATGCCCTGGCCGGACTTCGAGGAGCGCTACGCCGCCTGCCCGCCCGGCGGCCCCGAACTGCGCGCCCTGGTCGCGGCCGCCGTCCCCGACCCGGCGGACCGGCTCGACCTCGACGCCCTCGACCGGCCCCTGGCCGGGCGGCGGTTCGCGAGCCACGAGGCGCTGGAGCAGGGCCTGCGCGCGCATATCGAGGCCGATCTCGCCCGCCGCCACGACCCCGGCCACAGCCCCGACCTCGCGGTCTTCCTCGCCCTGCTGTCCGTATACGGCCAGCTGACGCGGCTCGGCGACATCGGCGGCCAGTGGCACGGCTTCTTCAGCTACCTCGCCTCCGGCCCGCCCGGCCCCCGGTTGCGCCAACTGCTCGCGCTCTCCCGCGCCGGTGTGGTGCGCTTCCTCGGCCCGGAACTGCGGGTGGTCGCCGATCCGCTGCGCAAGGTCTTCCGGGCGAGCGGCGCCGAAGTAGCGGGCCCGGCGGTGGAGGCCCGTGCACTGGTCGAGGCCCGGCTGCCCGAGCCGACCGTGGCACACACCCGCGACGCGCTGCTGCACTCGCTGCACCAGGACGGCGCCGCCGCCACCCCCGCCGGGCTGCTCGCCGTCAGCCCCGACGACGGCCGGATCCTGGACCGGGCCGGCCGCCCCCACCCGTGCCGCTTCGCGCTCGGCCCGCACACCGACGCCCGCGGCTCCGGGGGGTTCGCCCGGCCCCGTACGAACGCGCCCGTCTTCCGCCAGAACGACGCGACGGCGCGCGCCCTGCTGTCGCTGCTCCGTTCCATGTCCCCGCGTGCCCCGCGTGCCCCGCGTGCCCCGCAGGCCCCGCGCGCCCAAGGCGCCTCGCTCACTGTCCGAGCCCAGGCCCGCTGAACCGTCGACCCCTCACCAGGAAGGCCCCTGACCCATGGCCGAATCCCAGCCTCCTCCCGCCCCGCACCGCCGCGCCCCGTACCCCCACGGGGCCCGCCCCGCGCCCCGGCCCCGTCTGCTCCACCTGGCCGCCGCCATCGACGGCACCGGGCATTACCAGGCGCCGTACTTCGTCGAGCTCGCGCGCCTCGCCGAGCGCGGCATGCTCGACTTCATCACCCTGGACGACTCCCTGGGCCCGCCCGGGGAGGGGCAGGGCAGGCTCGACGCGCTCGCGGTGCTCTCGCGCGTGGCGCCCGGCACCGGGCGGATCGGCCTGGTGCCGACCGTCACCACCACCCACACAGAACCGTTCCACCTCTCCTGCGCCGTGGCCACCTTGGACTGGGTCAGCCACGGCCGGGCGGGCTGGCGGGCCGAGGTGTCGCCGACCGAGGCGGAGGCCCGGCTGATCGGCCGCCGCACCGCCGCCCCCGCCGAGGAGCTGTGGGCGGAGGCCGGGGAGGTCGCGGACGTCGCGGCCCGGCTGTGGGACAGCTGGGAGGACGACGCCGAGATCCGCGATGAGGCCACGGGCCGCTTCGTCGACCGCGACAAGCTGCACTATGTCGACTTCGAGTCCGCCCGGTTCAGCGTGCGCGGCCCGTCCATCGTGCCCAGGCCGCCCCAGGGCCACCCGGTCGTCGTGGTCGACGCCACCGACCCGGTCGCCCGGCGGACCGCGGCCCGCCACGCCGATGTGGCGTACGTACGGGCCGCCACGCCCAAGGCGGCCGGCGCGATCCGCGACGAGCTGCGGCGGCGCGCGGTGGCGTACGGCCGCGACGAGGACGCGCTCACCGTGCTCGCCGCCCTCGCGGTCGACCTGTGCGAGGGCGAACCGGCCTCCGAACTCCCGCCGCCCAGCGGCCCGCTGACGGCACGGGCCGACGGACTCCCGCTGTACCGCGGCGGCCCGGTCGATCTCGCGGAGCTGATCGCGCGCTGGCACCAGGCGGGGGCCGTGGACGGCTTCCACATCACGCCCGTCGTACCGCGCCATGACCTGGAACGTTTCGTCAACGGCACGGTGGCGCTGCTCCAGCACCGCGGGCTCTTCCGCACCTTCTACCCCGGCACCACACTCCGCGACCACCTGGGCCTGACCCGCCCGGCCAACCGATACGCGCAGCCGAACGCGCAGCCGAGGGAGACTGTCCAATGAGCGAGGGGACGAGGAAGACGATGCACCTGGCAGCGCACTTCCCAGGGGTCAACAACACCACCGTCTGGGCCGGCCCGCCCGCCAGCCCGACCACCACCCCTGGCCGAAGCGCTACGCGCAGCCCCTCCTTCGGGAGCCAGATCGAGTTCTCGTCCTTCGAACACCTCGCGCGCACCGCCGAGCGCGGTCTGTTCGACTTCTTCTTCCTCGCCGAGGGGCTGCGGCTGCGCGAGCACAACGGCCGCATCCACGACCTCGACGTGGTCGGCCGACCGGAGTCGATCACGGTGCTGAACGCGCTGGCCGCCGTCACCGAGCGGCTGGGCCTGGCCGCCACGGTCAACGCGACCTTCAACGAGCCGTACGAACTCGCCCGCCGGCTGGCCTCGCTGGACCACCTCAGCGGCGGTCGCGCGGCCTGGAACGTGGTCACCTCCTCCGACGCCTTCACCGGCGAGAACTTCCGGCGCGGCGGCTATCTCGACCGGGCCGACCGCTACACCCGGGCCGCGGAGTTCGTCGCCACGGCGCGCGAGTTGTGGGACTCCTGGCCGGACGGCGGCGCCCCCGGCACCTTCGACCACACCGGGCCGCAGTTCCGGATCTCGGGGCGGTTCGGCGTGCCGCGGAGCCCGCAGGGCCACCCCGTGATCATCCAGGCCGGGGACTCCGACGAGGGGCGCGAGTTCGCCGCGTCCGCCGCCGACATCATCTTCACCCGGCACGGCACGCTGGAGTCGGGCCGCGCCTTCTACGCCGACGTCAAGCGGCGGCTGGCCGACTACGGTCGTGCTCCGCAGGATCTGAAGATCATGCCCGGGGTGACCTTCGTGCTGGGGGACACCGCGGCCGAGGCGCAGGAGAAGGCCGCCGAGATCCGTCGGCAGCAGGTCTCCCCGCAGACCGCGATCCTCACCCTGGAGCAGATCTGGGGCGTCGACCTGTCCGGCTACGACCCGGACGGGCCGCTTCCGGACATCGACCCGGACCCCGACTCCCAACGGGTCCAGGGCCGGGTGCGGCATGGTGATCCGGGCGCCCTGGCCGCCAAGTGGCGGGCGCTGTCGGAGGAGAAGGGGCTGTCCATCCGGCAGACCGTCATCGAGGCGACCGGACGGCAGTCCTTCATCGGCACACCGGAGGCGGTCGCCGAGGAGATGGCCGCTTTCGTACGGGCCGGGGCCGCCGACGGCTTCATCCTCGTACCGCATCTGACCCCCGGCGGGCTCGACGAGTTCGTCGACCGGGTGGTGCCGCTGCTCCAGGAGCGCGGTGCGTTCCGGACCCGGTACGAGGGGAGAACGCTGCGCGAACATCTCGGTCTTTCACGGCCCGGGGCGAAGTCGTCGGCAGAGGGCGGAACCTGATCCCCCGCTGACTCGTCCAACCAGGTACCCGAGGGGATGGGTGCACAGCCCCGGTGGCCGGAAGCCGCCGGGGCCATGTGACTTGCGCCGACGACTTTTTTAATTGACCTCTTGCGCACCTTGGTTGACTCCACGAATACTTCCGGGAGCGCTTGTCAGGAGCACGCCGGAAACGACCGCGGCGTTCCCGTTCGTGTGCTCATTGACTGCGCCTCACGGGCCTGCCCACCCAAGCGGACCCCCGATTCCCCCGGAGGAAGAGTTGAGGATCAAGCGCAACGCCCCCCACAGCAAGCACGCGAGACGTCTCGCCCTGGTCGCCGCCACCTCGGCCCTGGTGGCCGGGACGGCGCTCGCCGCCCCCGCCTACGCCGGAAACGACGCGACTCCCAAGACCACCGCGGCCGAGGCCAAGGCGGCCGGTAGCGCCGTGCTCGAGGCCGATGTCGCGGGCACCGCCTGGTATGTCGACAAGGCGACCAACACCCTTGTGGTCACCGCCGACAGCACCGTCTCGCAGGCCGAGATATCCAAGATCAAGAGCACCGCCGGCGCGAACGCCGACGCGATCGAGATCAAGCGCACCCCGGGCAAGATAAACAAACTGATCTCCGGCGGCGACGCTATCTACGCGGATAGCTGGCGCTGCTCCCTCGGCTTCAACGTGCGCAACAGCAGTGGCGCCAACTACTTCGTCACCGCCGGTCACTGCACCGACGGCGCGGGCACCTGGTGGAGCAACTCCGGCCACACCACGACCATCGGCCCCACCGCCGGCTCCAGCTTCCCGACCAACGACTACGGTCTGGTCCGGTACAGCGGCTCGGTGACCCCCTCCGGCACCGTCGGCAGCCAGGACATCACCAGCGCCGCCAACCCCACCGTCGGCCAGACGGTCACCCGCCGCGGCTCCACCACCGGCATCCACAGCGGCCGGGTCACCGCGCTGAACGCCACGGTGAACTACGGCAACGGTGACATCGTCTACGGCATGATCCAGACCACCGTCTGCGCCGAGCCCGGCGACAGCGGCGGCCCGCTGTACGCCGGCAGCACCGCCCTCGGCCTCACCTCCGGCGGCAGCGGAAACTGCACCTCCGGCGGTACGACCTTCTTCCAGCCGGTCGTCGAGGCGCTGAACGCGTACGGCGTGAGCGTCTACTGATCCGCTGATCCACCGCTGATCCGCTGATCCACCGCCGATCTGCTGGTCGATCGCTGATCCGCTGATCCACTGCTGATCCACCCGATCCACGGCCGGTACGGATCCCCACGGCCGTACCGACCCACGGCCTGGCTGCCCGGCCGAGCCCCGTGACCCCCGCCCGGTCCTCCGGGCGGGGGTTCCTGTCTTGACCCGCCCCGGTGCGTCGGGGCGGGACTATCGTGGACAACAGCGCCCCATATGGGGCATCGCTCGCGATACGGACGGCAGGTGGCCGTGATGGTCCAGGAGCTTGTGACAGCAGGCGCGGTCGTGCTCTCGTGCGGGGCCGTCTACGCGATGGCGGCGGCGCGCGTGATCAAGCAGTACGAGCGGGGCGTGGTCCTCCGGCTCGGCCGGCTGCGGTCGGCGATCCGGCCCCCGGGGTTCACGATGATCGCTCCGGGCTTCGACCGGCTCCGCAAGGTGAACATGCAGATCGTGACCATGCCCGTGCCCGCCCAGGAGGGCATCACCCGGGACAATGTGACCGTGCGGGTCGATGCGGTCGTCTACTTCAAGGTCGTGGACCCGGCGGACGCGATCATCCAGGTCGAGGACTACCGCTTCGCGGTCTCCCAGATGGCCCAGACCTCGCTGCGTTCGATCATCGGCAAGAGCGACCTGGATGATCTGCTGTCCAACCGCGAAAAGCTCAACCAGGGCCTGGAGCTGATGATCGACAGCCCGGCCGTGGGGTGGGGCGTGCATATCGACCGGGTGGAGATCAAGGACGTCTCGCTGCCGGAGACCATGAAGCGCTCCATGGCCCGCCAGGCCGAGGCCGACCGGGAGCGGCGGGCCCGCGTCATCAACGCGGACGCGGAGCTGCAGGCATCGAAGAAGCTGGCGGAGGCGGCCGCGCAGATGGCCGAGACGCCGTCCGCGCTGCAGCTGCGGCTGCTGCAGACCGTGATGGCGGTGGCCGCCGAGAAGAACTCCACGCTGGTGCTGCCCATCCCCGTGGAGCTGCTGCGCTTCCTTGAGAGGGGCCAGCAGGAGGCGCCCCACCCCGACGGCACCCGGGCCGCCCCGGAGCCCCGGCCCGCGGATCGGCCGACGGATCGGCCGACGGATCGGCCCGCGGATCGGCCGGCCGCCGCGGCATCCGCCGGCATGCCCGAACTGGTCGAGCCGACCGAGCCCCGTGCCGAGCCCCGTCCGCGCCGTGAAGTGCGGACGGAGACGAGCCCCGAGACCGTGACCCGCCGGAGGAGCTGATCCCCGCACCAGCGGCACAGCAGAGCCAGCGGTCCGCATCGGCGGACCGCTGGCTCTGTTGTGCGCCGTTATGACTAACTATTTCCCCTTTTGGGCTGGCGCGTCGTGCTTGTGGCTCTTTCAAAAGATTTGATAGGGAGGCATCCACGTAATGTTGGCGCTCTTCACCGGGAGTGACGATGCTGGTCGAAAGACAACGGCAAGACGGCCTGACCCTGCACGCGGAGTTGCTGGAGGGGCTGATGGCACGGCCTGAGGCGCCGGTGAGCGGCGCTCCGCTGCACACCCCGGCCATGACATCCCTGGTCATGATGGTGCTTTCGGCGAAGGAGCCGAAGGAGCCGAGGGCCCCGAAGGAGCCTCGGCGCCGGTGATCACCGAGCGGTCACGCGCTGCTGTCAGCGCATCGGCCGAGCTCTTGGCGCGCTGTGCCCTCGATGCCCTGCGGGGCGTCGGGGGCACGGCTGTCGTGGCGGCGCATCTCCGGGCGGCGGATTCTCAGGCGGCGCATCGCGAGCCGTCCGTAGCCGGCGACGGAGGCGGCGACGTAGGCGGCGAGGGAGGCGGCGCGGCGGCGACATCGAGCGCGGCGGTCGCGGTGGGCGCCGTGCGCGTTCTGGGGGCCGATGCGCTGGCCCCGTATGTGCTGACCGGCCGGGCCCTGCTGCCGGAGGAGTCGGCCGCCGTACGCCTCAGCCTTTCGGCGCTGCCTCCCGTACGCCGCCCGCCCGCCGCGCCACCAGGCGGGCGGGAGCGGCCGTGGCTCCGGGCCTGGATCGACTGGGGGCTGGTCGCCGTGGCGGCCCGGCTCGACCCCGACCCGTGGTGTGTCGCGGCACCGGTGCCGCAGGGGCCGCCGCCGTGTGACGACGGCGCGCCCCGCCACCGCTCGGCCGCCGACCCGGCCGATGGCCAGGGCCTGGGGGAGGGCTGGGCGCCCTGGTCGCTGCGGATGGGGCAGTTGGCGTCGCTGGCGCTGCCCGGTCTGGACGGGCCCGTGCACCAGGCCGCGCGCTCCGGCGTCCTGGCCCTGTCCCGCGGAGCCACCCGCGCGCTGCTGCGGCGGGACTTCGCCACCGCGGCGCGTATCACCCGCTGGCTGGCCTGGCTGGCCGCCGACGGAGTCGCCCTCCCGCTGGATGTGGCCCTGCTGGCCGAGGACATCGCGCTGCGCGGCGGCGACGACCGCTGTCTGCTGGACGCGGCGATCGCCCGCCGGCTGCTCGGCGTGGAGGTGGCGGTATGAGCGTGTCCTGGCGCGCTGTGCGGGCTGGACTGAGGAGCCGCGCAGCGACGGAGGAGCGAGCAGTGACGAGGGAAGCTCGCGCGTTGGAGCGCGCCGGGACTGAGCGGGGGGAGGGGTGCGTGTCCTGGCGCGCTGTGCGGGCTGGACTGAGGAGCCGTGCGGCGACGGAGGAGCGAGCAGTGACGAGGGAAGCTCGCGCGTTGGAGCGCGCCGGGACTGAGTGGGGGGAGGGGTGCGTGTCTTGGTGCGCTGTGCGGGCTGGACTGAGGAGCCGTGCGGCGACGGAGGAGCGAGCAGTGACGAGGGAAGCTCGCGCGTTGGAGCGCGCCGGGACTGAGCGGGAGGGAGGGGCATGAGCACGGCCCTGGCCGGGGTCGCCCATGACATCCGTTCCCGCGCTCTGGGCTGGCTGCACACCCACCGCCAACTGGGCGCGCTGGACGGCGGGGACATCACCGGGAACACGGACGGCTACAAGGCACTCGCGGAGACCGGGCTGGCCGCCTCCCTGGTCCTGCGCGACGGCACCGCCGGCAGCCGCGAGGCCACCCTCGCCCGCGAACTGCTGGACTTCAGTTGGGCCCAGTTGAAGGAGGGCGCTCTGCTGTACGAGCGGCTGCTGCGCCACCCCCTGGCCACCGACACCATCGAGGGATACGCCCACTTCGCCCGGGCCGGCTACCGCCACCCCGGCCTGGAGCGGCTGATCCCCCACCACGCCGCGCTGGGCGCCGCCCATGTCGTCGAGCATGTGCCCAACCGCCGGCTCGCCGTCGCCAACGCCCTGCGCCTCACCGGCCACGACGGCGGCGCGGGGGCGCCCGACTGGCAGACGTCGGCCCGGGCCACCTGGCTCGGCGGCACCCCGGCGCCCTGGTACATCGACTGGATGACCGGGTACCACGTCACCCACACCGTCTTCCACCTCACCGACTGGGGCCGGTGGCCGGGCGGGCTGCCCGGCGATATGGCCGCCTACCTCACCCGCTGGCTTCCGGTGTGGACGGACATCTGGACCGAGACCTGCCAGTGGGACCTGGTCGGCGAGTTGCTGCTCGTCGGCAGCTGCCTCCCCGCGCCGTACGCCGAGCCGGACGACTGGCGGCGGCTGGCGGAACTCCAGCACGCCGACGGCCTGCTGCCCCGCGACGACCAGCCCGTCGACGACGACGCCGTCACCCGCTTCCACGACCACCAGCACACCACCATCGTGGCCGCCATCGCCGCCTCCGTCGCCCTGGCCCGCGCCCTGGACACCCCCGCAGCCGGCGCCCCTGCCATCGGCACCCCCGCAACCAGCACACCTGACAGCCCCACACCATGACCACCCACACCTCCACCGGCGCCCTCGTGGCCGGCCCGGCGCACCACGGCGCGGACCACCTGCTCGCCCCCGCCGTGGTGCGCCGGGCGACCGGCATGCTGCTGTCCGCGGCGCCCGGGGCCAGCGCGATCGCGGTCGGGCTGCACCGCGAAGGCCGTCGCGCCCTGGTGGTACGCGGCCATATCGCCCACCACAGCCATGTGCCGGCCGACGCGGACACCCGCTTCGAGGCCGGATCCCTCACCAAGACGTTCACGGCCCTGCTGCTGGCCGAACAGGCGGCCCGCGGCGACCTGGGCCACCACGACCCCCTCGTCCGTCACCTCCCCGCCGCCACCCGCCTGCCCACGGGCGGCACCGCCATCACCCTGACCCATCTCGCCACCCACACCTCCGGACTGCCGCGTCTCCCACCCGGACTGCTCCGCTCGGCGGCCCCACTCCTCTTCACCAACCCCTACGCCGCCTTCACCCCCGACGATGTGCTGCGCGCGCTGGCCCGCACCAGGCTGCGGGCCGCCCCGGGCACCCGTGTGCGCTACTCCAACTTCGGCCTCGGCCTGCTGGGCCACGCCCTGACCGGTGCGGCCGACGGCACTCCGTACCCCGCGCTCCTCGACGCCCGCGTGCTGCGGCCGCTCGGGCTGCGGGACACCGGCTGCGCCCTCTCGGCGGCCGAAGGGGGCGCGCAGGCCACCGGCTACTGGTACGGCCGAGCCCGGCCCGCTTTCCGTATCCCCGGCCTGCCTGCCGCGGGAGCCCTCCGCACCAGCGCGCGTGATCTGCTCGCCCTCGTCGAGACCATCCTCGACCCCGTCGAGGCTCCCGCCCCGGCTGCCGCCTCGACCGCCGTCCCCGCCGCGCTGCGGACCGCTCTGCGCGATGTCACCCGCCCCCGGGTCCGGCTGCCGAACGGCCGCGGCCTGTCCCTGGTGTGGAACATCCGCCGACGCCCCGACGGCTCCGACCTGTACCACCACTCGGGCGCCACCCGCGGTTTCACGGCCTTCGCCGGCTTCAACCCGCGCCATGCAACGGCCCTGGTAGCCCTGGCCAACGCCGCCCCCGGCCCCGGCAACGCCCTTGTCCAAGAGGCGTACAACGCCCTCATCGGTCTGCAGGGGTAAGGCCCTCGGCGGTAGCGCTGCGCCGAACTGCCGTACGCCCGTACGCCCGTACGCCCGTACGCCCGTACGCCCGTACGTCCGCACGGCCGTGCCCGGCGCGACGGGGCGCATTTTCGTGATCTTCCGTGCGACGTGTACGCGACCTTGTATGCGCCCCGCGCACCCCGGAATACTCGTCGGCGCAATTTGGCATGGACGCGCCCCCTGCTGGGCAGGTGCGCCTGTGCCAAGAGCCCTCCGGGTCCGACGTACCTCATCGCCGGGCCCAACCCCCCACAGGAGGCTTGAGTTGAAGCACCGACGCATATCCCGGCGTATGGCCGTCACCGGCGCCGCCGTGGCCCTGACCGCAGGGGTCCTCTCCCTGCAGACCGCGAACGCGGCCCCCACCCCGCCGCCGCCCCCCTCCCTCTCGGCCGCCGAGGCCGGGCAGACGGCGGCCGCCCTGATCGCCGACCTCAAGGACGGCGCGGCCGGGGCGTACTACGACGCCGAGGCCAAGAAGCTGGTGGTCAACGTCCTGGACCAGGCAGCCGCCGACCAGGTGCGTGAGGCCGGGGCCGAGGCCAAGGTGGTCAAGTACTCGCTGGCGCAGCTCGGCGCGGCGCGTGCGGTACTGAAGGACAAGGCGACCATCCCCGGCACCTCGTGGTCGGTCGACCCGAGGACCGACAAGGTCGTCGTCACGGCCGACAGCACGGTCGAGGGAACCCGGCTCGACCGGCTGAACAAGGTGGCCGACGGGCTCGGCGACAAGGTCGAGGTGCGCCGCTCGGCCGGGACGTTCCGTACCTTCATCGCGGGCGGCGACGCCATCTGGGGCCAGGGCGGGCGCTGCTCGTTGGGCTTCAACGTCGTCAAGGGCGGCGAGCCGTACTTCCTGACCGCCGGTCACTGCACCGAGGCGATCAGCAGCTGGTCCGAGTCCCAGGGCGGCCCGGAGATCGGCAAGAACGCGGGCAGCAGCTTCCCCGGCAACGACTACGGGCTGGTCAAGTACACCGGCGACACCGCACACCCCAGCGAGGTGAACCTCTACGGCGGCACGCAGTCCATCACCAAGGCCGGCGATGCGACGGTCGGCCAGAAGGTGCAGCGCAGCGGCAGCACGACCAAGGTGCACGACGGTGAGGTCACCGGCCTCAACGCGACCGTCAACTACCAGGAGGGCACGGTCGAGGGGCTGATCCAGACCACCGTGTGCGCCGAGCCCGGCGACAGCGGCGGTTCGCTCTTCGCGGACGACACCGCGCTGGGGCTGACCTCGGGCGGCAGCGGCGACTGCTCCTCGGGTGGCGAAACCTTCTTCCAGCCGGTGCCTGAGGCGCTTCAGGCGTACGGCGCCGAGATCGGCTGAGAGGTGACTGGTTGACGCGCCGACCGGCAGGGCCTCAGGGGTCCTGCCGGTCAGCGCGCTCAGTCGCTCAAAGCGCTTGGGCACTCAACGCGCTCAGGCGCTCAGGCGCTCAGGCGCTCAGAAGTCGAACACCTGGCTCCGGACGTTGTTCTTGAGGCAGGGGTTCGGGAAGGTGTGCTCGTACCAGACCCGGCGGCCCTCCCAGACCCCCTCGGCGGTGACGGTGACCGGGCGCCACTCCTTCGTACAGGCTCGACCGTGCTCCGTTCTGGCCGTCAGCGTCCCGAACTCCCCGTCGACCGCACGCAGTTCGGCGCAGGCTCTGTCGGGCGTCGGGTGGGTGCCGGTCGAGGTGGGACGACAGCTCAGCGTCACCGCGCGCCGCACCGCGGCCGAGCCCGCGCCCTCCCCCTCTCCGTAGCTGAGCACCAGCGCCGAGGCCGGGTACAGACTCCTCGGCTGCGCGGGCGCGGCGCTCGCCACGCCGCCTGCTCCTGTCCCCACCACGCTGCTCAAGGTCAAGGCGGCGCCCAGAGCGATCGCCCCTGCGGTTTTCCGCATTTCGAACACTCCCTTGCTCGTGGTTGCAGATACCGGACGGAGTCTTACGCGATGCATGTCAGGAACGCATGTTGATCGATCACTTCCGGTCGCAACACGTAATCATTCGGTGGCTCATTGTTGCGCGAGGAAAGCGCGTTCCCCGGGAGCACGCGGCGGCGACCTGGCCGGGACCGCAAGGCGACGGTCCGCCCCCAGCCGGACCGGCTCGACCGGAATGCACCCGCGGCTGCGCCGGTCGGGGGAGCGGCGGAGGGGAGCGGCGGAGGGGCGCGGCACGATCTCGTCGGGGGTACCCGGATCACATCGACGGCGAGGACGGAGCCGTTGGACCAACCCCGATGTGTACCCCGTATGAAGCCGTGAAGCCATGAAGCTTGGCCGTCGGGGTGGACGGTCGTGCCGAGTGGCCCCGGGACCTGGCCGACCCGGAAGGTCCGGGGCGCGGAACGATCCTGTGCCATAACGATGTGTGCCCGGAGAACGTCGTGTTCCGTGACGGCCGTCCCGCCGCCTTGATCGATTTCGATTTCGCCGCCCCGGGCCGCCCCATCTGGGACGTCGCCATGACGGCCCGTTACTGGGTGCCCATGATCGATCCCGCGTCCGCGACCACCCTGCACCCCGTCGCGCTGGACGCCCCGCGCGGCTGGGGACCCTCGCCGACGGCCACGGCCTCTCGCGGCGGGAACGAGCCGAGCTGCCCGGGGTCATCGAGCAGGCCACCGAGACCTGCCGGGCCTTCGTCGCGGACCGGGTGGCCGACGGTGACCCCGGTTTCGTCCAGGCGTGGGCCGAGCGTGGCGGATGGGGGCGCTGGGACCGTATGCGGTCCTGGCCGGCGGCCCACCGCGGGGTGTTCACGGCCGCACTGCTGAACTGAACTGATCTGACCTGGGCCGGCCAGGGCCCAGTCGTAGCCCAGCCGTGGACCGGCCGCGGCCCAGCCGCGGCCTAACCGTCGAGCGGGCCGCTCAGCGCGCCGCTCTCCCGCCCCCACCCGTACGCCCGCTCGGCCCGCAGCCGCACCACCAGCCGCCCTTCGGCGACCATCGCGGCGCGGAACTCCTCCCAGTCCGGGTGCTCGCCCGCCACGGCCCGGTAGACCTCGACCAACTCGTCGGCGGTGGCGTCGTGGGGATCGGCCGCGACCGGGGTCAGCTCGGCGTTTCCCTCGGCGACCAGGTAGGAGTAGCGGTCGCCGCTGGTGACGTAGAAGCTCGCGCGCGGATCGCGGCGCAGATTACGGGTCTTGGCGCGGCCGTCGGTGACCGAGATGCGGATGAGGCGCGCCGTGGGGTCGTAGGCGAAGGCGACGTTGGACAACTGGGGGCGGCCGTCGCGTTTGAGGGTGACGAGCGCGCCGGTGCGCTGCTCGCGCAGCAGGCCGAGCAGGCCGGCGTCGTCGGATTCAGGGGAGTGGCCGGGGAGGTCGGTCATGGCGGTGACCTTACGCGGTCGGCTGCCGGGCCGGTGTGGGTGTACCGCCGTACGCTATGGGGGTTATAGGGTTTTTGATCCCTTATGGTGAAGGGGAGAGATGTTATTCCCGCAGGTCACGCGGGAGGCGGGTCGTTTCGCACGAGTGTTCGAGAATTGGTTTAAGGTGGGGCGAGGGCTGCGCCGCGTGGCGGGCAGGGACGGCAGGGGGTGCGACAAGCGGCAGGAGGTGTGGATGCCAGGGTTCACGCATCTGCACACCGCCTCCGGGTTCTCCATGCGGTACGGAGCCGTCCACCCGGAGCGGCTGGCCCAGTGCGCCGCCGAGCGCGGCATGGACGCGATCGCGCTGACCGACCGCGATAGCCTCGCCGGGGCGGTCCGGTTCGCCAAGGCGGGCGCGGCCGCAGGGGTGCGGCCGCTCTTCGGGGTGGACCTTGCCGTACAGGCGCGGGCCCCGGAGCCGGGGCGTACGGTCCGTCGGCGCACGCCGGTGCGCGGCGGGGCGTTCATCGATGAGTCCGCGCCCCGCGCGGTCTTCCTGGCGCGGGGCGGCGCGGCCGGCTGGGCCGCGCTGTGCGGACTGGTCTCCGCCGCCCATGCGGGAACCCGCGCGGGTGGCGCCGGGCAGCCACTCCTGCGCTGGGAAGACCTCGAAAGCGGCGGCGGCACCACCGCCCTCGCCCCGCTGACCGTGCTCCTCGGCCCGGACTCCGACGTCGGCCGGGCCCTGGCCGCCGGGCGGCCCGACCGGGCCGAGCACCTGATCGCCCCCTGGCGTGAACTGTTCGGCGACGCGCTGCGCCTGGAGGCCGTGTGGCACGGCCGCACCGGCCCCGGCCCCGGTTCGCTGCGGCTCGCCGCCCGTACCGTCGGCTTCGCCGCCGACCAGGGCGTACGGGCCGTGCTGAGCAACGCCGTACGGTACGCCGACCCGGGGCAGGGCCCGGTCGCCGACGTACTGGACGCCGCCCGCAGGCTGGTGCCGATCGACCCGCGCGACCCCGCGGCGCTCGACAGCGGTGAGCGCTGGCTCAAGGGCCCGCGGGACATGGCGCGGATCGCCGAGAAGATCGCGGAGGCCGCGGGCCGACGGCAGGACGCCGCGTACCGGCTGCTTGAGGAGACCGAGCGCACCGCCGCCGCATGCCTCGTCGACCCCGAGGACCACATCGGCCTCGGCAGTATCCACTTCCCCGAGCCGCATCTGGTCGGGGCCGGGCACCGGAGCGCCGAGCGGGTGCTGCGCTCGCGCTGCGCCGCCGCCATGGTGCTGCGCGGCTACGACCGCGACCACGAGCGGTGGGGGCGGCTGGAGAACGAGTTGCGCACCATCGAGCGGCTGGGCTTCGCCTCGTACTTCCTCACCGTCGCCCAGGTCGTCGACGACACCCGGGCGCTCGGCATCCGGGTGGCCGCCCGTGGCTCCGGCGCCGGCTCCTTCGTCAACCACCTGCTCGGCATCGCGCACGCCGACCCCGTCGCGAACGGCCTGCTGATGGAGCGGTTCCTGTCGGTGCGGCGGGCCGCGCTGCCCGATATCGACATCGACGTGGAGTCCGCGCGCCGTCTGGAGGTCTACCGCACGATCTTCGACCGCTTCGGGGCGGAGCGGGTCGCGACTGTCTCGATGCCCGAGACCTACCGGGTGCGCCACGCCGTACGGGACGTGGGCGCGGCCCTCGGCATGGACCCGGCCGAGGTGGACCGGCTCGCCAAGTCCTTCCCGCACATCCGCGCCCGCGACGCCCGCGCGGCGCTCGCCGAACTGCCCGAGCTGAGCGCGGTCGCGGCCGAGCAGAAACGTTACGGCAGGCTCTGGGAGCTGGTCGAGGCGCTGGACGGGCTGCCCCGTGGCATCGCCATGCACCCGTGCGGAGTGCTGCTCTCCGACGCCGGGCTGCGGGCCCGTACGCCCGTCGTGCCCACCAGCGGCGAGGGCTTCCCCATGTCGCAGTTCGACAAGGACGACGTCGAGGACCTGGGGCTGCTCAAGCTCGATGTCCTCGGGGTGCGGATGCAGTCCTCGATGGCGCACGCGGCCGCGGAGGTGGCGCGGGTCACGGGCCGCCCGCTGGACCTCGACGACCCCGAGGTGGTGCGGCCGAACGACCCGGCGACCTACGACCTGATCCGCTCCACCGAGACGCTGGGCTGCTTCCAGATCGAATCGCCCGGCCAGCGCGACCTCCTCGGTCGGCTGCAGCCCACCTCCTTCCACGACCTCGTGGTCGACATCTCGCTCTTCAGGCCAGGCCCGGTCGCGGCCGACATGGTGCGCCCCTTCATCGAGGCGCGGCATGGCCGCAAACCGCCGCGCTATCCGCATCCGGACCTGGAGGACGCGCTGCGCGAGACGTACGGCGTGGTCGTCTTCCATGAGCAGATCATCAAGATCCTGTCGATCATGACGGGCTGCGAACGGGACCTCGCCGACGAGGCGCGGCGCGCGCTGTCCAACCCCGAGCGGCAAGGGCGGGTACGGGCCTGGTTCCACGCGGAGGCGGCGAACCGCGGCTACCGGCCGGAGGTGCTGGCGCGCACCTGGGAGATCGTCGAGGCGTTCGGGTCGTACGGCTTCTGCAAGGCGCACGCCGTGGCCTTCGCGGTGCCGACCTACCAGTCCGCCTGGCTCAAGGCGCACCACCCGGCGGCCTTCTATGCCGGGGTGCTCACCCACGACCCGGGGATGTACCCGAAGCGGCTGCTGCTGGCGGACGCGCGGCGGCGTGGGGTGCCGATTCTGCCGCTGGATGTGAACCGGTCGGGTGCGGATTATCGAATCGAACTGGTGTCTGGTGATGGGGCGTCAGCAGCCGGGGCGGCGGGTACGGGGCCCATGGGCGTGAGCTCTACAGGCGAGGGTTCCAGGGGTGCGGGCTCCGCGGGTGCGGGCTTCACGGGCCCCGGCTCCGCGGGCGCGGGCTTCGGGGTACGGCTCGCGCTGAGTGATGTGCACGGCATCAGCGAGGCCGAGACCGAGCGGATCGCGGCCGGGCAGCCGTACTCCTCGCTCCAGGACCTGTGGCGGCGCGCCCACCCCGGGCGGCCGGTCGCCGAACGGCTCGCCCAGGTCGGCGCGTTGGACGCCTTCGGCACCAGCCGCCGCGATCTGCTGCTGCAGATCGCCGAACTGCACCGGCAGCAGCGGGGCGCCCGGCGCGACGGCACCGGCGAGGGCCAGCTCCCGCTGGCCGAGACCGCGCCGCCCGCCCCCGCCGGGCTGCCCGATCTGAACCCGGAGGAACGCCTCGGCGCCGAGCTCGGCATCCTCGGCATGGATGTCTCGCGCCACCTCATGGGCGACCACCGGGCCTTCCTGGAGGAGCTGGGCGCGGTCCCGGCGAAGCGGCTGCGCGATGCGCGGCACGGTGAGACCGTGCTGGTCGCCGGGGCCAAGGCCGCCACCCAGACCCCGCCGATCCGCTCGGGGCGGCGCGTCATCTTCACCACGCTCGACGACGGCACGGGGCTGGTCGACTGCGCCTTCTTCGACGACAGCCACGCCGCGTGCGCGCACACCGTCTTCCACTCCTGGCTGCTGCTGGTGCGCGGCGTGGTTCAGCGGCGCGGGCCGCGCAGCCTCAGCGTCGTCGGTTCGGCGGTCTGGAACCTCGCCGAGCTGGCCGAACTCCGGCGCGAGGGCGGCCTGGAGGCAGTCGCCGCCGAACTCGCGGGTGCGGGTGCGGGTGCGGGTGCGGGTGCGGGCGCGGGCGCGGGTGTGGGCCGGGCGGAGCCCGAGCCCGGTGCCCCCGCCGACGCGGACGCCGAAGCCGGGAGTGAGGCCGGGCACGAAGCAGGGAGCGGGACCGGAGGTGACTCCGGGCGCCGCATCCACCTGCCCACCGGCTACGCCATGCACCCGTGGGCCGACCTACAGCCCGCGGGCGAACAGGCCGCCACCGGCCGCAAGCTGTGGCATTCCAGCCCAGGGAGCGCAGGATGACTCCCCAACCGACCCATGAGACCCATGAGCAACCGCATGTGCTGTACGTGCGCTTCCACCCCGCCGAGGGAACGGCGGGGACGGCCCCCGACACGCCCGGCCGAGGCCCCGGCCGAGGTCCTGGCCCCGGTCCCGGCCGTCGTGGCCCCGGCCGCCCCGGACCCGTCCTGGGCGCGGACACCTACGAGGGCCTGCTCGCCCTGCTCACCGAGGTGACCCCCGTCGTCGAGGCAGTGCCGCCCGACGCCGCGCTCGCCGATGTCGCCGGCGCGCTGCGCTACTTCGACCGGGACGCGGCCGGACTGGCGGAGATCGTACGGGTCCGGGCGCTGGCCCGGTACGGCGTCGACTGCACCGTCGGCGTCGCCACCAACCCGCTGCTCGCCCGCATGGCCGCACAGGACGCCGCCGCGGTCCGTACCGTCCCCGACGACCCGGACGCGGTCGCCGCCTTCCTCGCGGACAAGCCCCCCACCGCCCTGCCCGGCGTCGGCCAGGCGACCGCCCGCACCCTGTGCTCGTACGGTCTCGACAGCGCCGCCCGGATCGCCGCCGTGCCGCTGCCCACCCTGCGCCGGATCCTCGGCCCGGCCACCGCCCGCCGGGTGCACGACTGGTCGCGCGGGATCGACCCCGTCCCCGTCACCCCGAACGCCCCGGCCCGCTCCATCGCCGCCGAACACCGCTTCGGCCACGACGAGCTGGACCCGGAACGCAGATGCCGCGCGCTGCTCACCCTCGCGGACCGGCTCGGCTCCCGGCTGCGCACCAGCGGACAGGTCGCCCGCGCCCTCACGCTCACCGTCCGCTACGCCGACCGCTCCACGACCACCCGCAGCCGGACCCTGGCCGAACCGACGGCCCACACCCCGGCGCTGATCGCCACCGCGTACGCCCTGCACGCCGCGCTCGGCCTGCAGCGGGCCCGGGTGCGGTCCATCGCGCTGCGCGCCGAGGGGCTGGCCGCCGCCGAACTGGCCTCCCACCAGCTGACCTTCGACCCCGCGGACGACAAGGCCCGCCGTATCGAGGCCGCAGTCGACCGGGCACGGGCCCGCTTCGGCGAGCGGGCGGTGCGCCCGGCCGGGGGATTCGACATCTGGTGACCGAAGCGTCCTTGTGACCGAAGCGCTCTTTGACGTGCCCCGGGCGCCTGATGTGACCTGGTCGCCCAGGGCTTCCGGGCCGCCCTGGGCTTCCGGGCCGCCCTGGGCATCCTGGCCGTCCGGGCCACCTCAGCTGTAAAGCCGCTCCGCGTACTTCGGGCCGTAGTGCTCCTCCAGCGCCTCCAGGGGGACGTCCGGGGCTTCGAGCGCCTTGCATATCCGGGGCCTGGACGGCAGCTCGTCCGGGCGCCAGGTCTCCGGCTTCCAGAGCTCCGAGCGCAGAAACGCCTTGGCGCAGTGGTGGAAGACCTCTTCGATCTCGACGAGGAGAGCGAGCCGCGGGCGGTTGCCCTTGACCACCATGTCGTCGAAGAACGGGGCGTCACGCAGCAGCCGCGCCCGGCCGTTGATCCGGAGCGTGTCACTGCGCCCGGGCAGCAGATAGATCAGCCCGACGTGGGGATTGGCGAGCACATTGCGAAAGCCGTCCATCCGCTTGTTGCCGGGGCGGTCCGGGATCGCGATGGTCGTGTCGTCGAGCACGAGCGTGAATCCCGCGGGGTCGCCCTTGGGGGAGACATCGCACCGCCCCTGGGCGTCCGAGGTGGCGATCAGACAGAACGGCGACCGCGCCAGCCACTCCCGGTCCAACCCATGCAGCGCGGGACGGGACTTGTTGGCCGCCTGCTGATTGGGCTCGCCGACCAGCTCCCGCAACTCGGCTTCGGACGAGACCTCCACCAGGTCTGTTGTGCTCATCAGAGTCCCCCGTCGTCCTCGAGATCACGTGCTGCCGACTCTACGCCCCCCCTCTGACAGGGCCGTGTTCCTGGACGTTGCGTGAGGGGTGGGTGAGGTTTTCTTCACCTACGGATGGCTGGATGGCCTTGCTACTGGCGCGTAATTTAAGGCCGACACACCACCCCTGTGATCCGGATCGCAGAGCGCACGGTCCTGCGCAACCCTCCCCCACCAGCGAGGAGTCCATGTGATGTCGCACTGGAGGCGTATCCGCTCGCTCCGCAGGTCACTGCCCGCCCTGGCCCTGGCGGTCGCGGCGGCCATGGCGCCGGTCGCCGCGAGCGCCGCGCCCGACGAAACCGCCGCCGATCAGAGCGCGACGAGCAGCGGTTGGAACGACTATTCGTGCAAGCCGTCCGCCCAGCACCCCCGCCCCGTCGTCCTGGTGCACGGCACCCTCGGCAACTCGGTCGACAACTGGCTCGGTTTCGCCCCGTACCTGGTCGACCGCGGCTACTGCGTCTTCTCCCTCGACTACGGCCAGCTGCCCGGCGTGCCCATCTTCTACGGCCTCGGCCCGATCGCCGATTCGGCGAAGCAGCTGTCCGCGTACGTCGACCGGGTGCGCACCGCCACCGGGGCCGCCAAGGTCGACATCGTCGGCCACTCCCAGGGCGGGATGATGCCCCGCTACTACCTGAAGTTCCTCGGCGGTGCGGCCAAGGTCAATGCCCTGGTCGGCCTGGCCCCCACCAACCACGGCACCACCCTGTCCGGGCTCACCAAGCTGCTCGACTACTTCCCGGGCGCGGCCGACGTGCTCGCCAAGCACACACCCGGTCTGACGGACCAGGTGGTCGGGTCGGCGTTCCTCACAAGGCTCAACGAGGGCGGCGACACCGTCCCCGGCGTGCGCTACACCGTCATCTCCACCAAGTACGACGAGGTCGCCACGCCCTACCGCGCGCAGTTCCTCACCGGTTCCGACGTCAAGAACGTCGTGGTCCAGGACCTGTGCCCGAGCGATCTGTCGGAGCATGTCACGATCGCCATGACCGACCGGGTCGCCTTCCACGAGGCGGTCAACGCCCTCGATCCAGCACACGCCACCCCCACGACCTGCTGACGCCCCGCCCCATCCCGTTTCTTCGCTCAACCGCCACGGCGCCCCGGCCCTCCGGTGCGCCGTGCGCGTCGTTCAAAGGGCAATCCGCCTGCTTCGAACGACCTCTCAGGCGGGCGGCCACTGCCGCAGGGCCATGTCGGCCACCATTTGGAGGTCGTCGCGGGTGGCGCCGCCGGCGGCCTGAACGGCGATGCCGTTGCTCACGGTCATGAGGTATCGGGCGAGCAGGCCGGGATCGGTCCCTGCCGGCAGATCGCCCTCGTCGACGGCCCGCTGAAACCGCTCCTGTAGGAGCGAGATGGCGTTGTTGCGCCACGCTGCCAACGTGTCCCGGGCATCGCGACCGGGCTCGCCCGCCGCCAGAGAGCCTTGGACACCGAGGCATCCGGCGGGAGAGTCGGGGCGGGTGGTGGCCCGAACGGAGCCGGTGAGGAACGCGGTGGCCACCTGCCGCGCGGTCGGCTCCGCCAGAGCCCGAGGGAGGTATGCGGCGGGGCCGTCGGTGTAGCGCTGCAGGGCCTTCTGAAACAGGTCTTCCTTGTTGCCGAAGGCGGCGTACATGCTGGTGCGGCTGATGCCCATGGCGTTGGTCAGGTCGGTGAGGCTGGCGCCCTCGTAGCCCTGGCTCCAGAAGACCCGCATGGCCTGTTCGAGCGCCTTTTCGGCATCGAAGCCGCGTGGCCGGCCGATCGGCGCCTTCCGCTGAGTCTGCACAGATGAATCGTACCCCTCCGGTACCGAGCGGTGCAGATCTCTGTCGAGGTCAAGGTAATGGGGCAGTGGGAAGGCGTGCGAGCACTGAGGGCGTGTCGGTGCGGGTGGCGCGTATTGCGGTGGGGCCGGGCAGCGGCACGCCCGCGGCCCATGCGAGCCAGAAGCGGCCCGAGCGCAGCGCCGCGAACTGCGACCGTACGGAGGGTGCACTGTCGGTATGGGACGCGGCGGGGATGAACCGGCCGATGATCAGGGCGACGATGCCGGCGAGGACCGTAGCACTTCCGCGCCGATCGGTACGGAAAAGGTGGGGAGGGCGGCCGAGTTGCGGCGGATGCGGTCGGGCCGGCCCCGCTGACGGGGCTGGTGAGCCAATCGCGGTTCCCTTGATCCCCGGGGCCGTTCACTGCGGCGCCTGACCCCCGATCCGGCCCCCGATCCGGCCCCCGATCCGGCCTCCGACCCTGCCGAGCGCGCCGACGAAGTCCGTGAGCAGCCGGGCGAATTCGGCGCGATCCGTCTCCGGCCATTCGGCCATCGCCTCCGCGAACACCGACCGCCGGAACCGCCGGACCTCGTCCGTCAGGGCGCGCCCCGACTCGGTCATGACCAGCAGGGCGCGCCGCCCGTCCGCCTGATCCGCCTCCCGCCGCACCAGCCCGGCCTCGACCGCCCCCGCGACCAGCTTGCTGGCGCGGGGCTGGTCGACGGCCAGGGCGGCGGCGACGCCGGAGACGGTGGCGGGCGTGCCGCTCTGCTCCGCCGCCTCGATCGCGTCCAGTACGTCGAAGGCGGCGCCTCTCGCTGCCGCGCCCCTGAGGGAGTCCTGGTCTTCCCCGCCGGCGAGCCGCGCCAGTGAACGCCTGCTCTGGCTGCGCCGGATGGCGACCATGGCCCGCTCGATGTCGTCCACAGGTTCTCTGTTGTCGGCCATCACGCCTCCATGCATAATCAAGAACAACTAGTTGCTATTTTACATGCACCTCTGGAGGTGAAGGCGATGAAGCCGATCGGATACTGGCTCAAGCACCTGGACGGCCTGATCGAGGCCGACTTCGAGCGCACCCTGAGCGACAGCGGCCTCGCCCGGCGCCACTGGCAGGTCCTGAACACCCTGTCAACGGGCCCGAAGCCCCTCGACGAACTCACCGAGGCGCTACGCCCCTTCTGGGGCGAGGGCGCGATCACGCTCGACGAGGTCCTGGACGGTCTGGGCCGCCGGGGCTGGGTTGTCCGGGAGGGCGCCGAGGGCCCGTACGCGCTCACCCCGCTCGGCGCCGAAGGCCATGCCGCGGTGGCCGAACGGATCGGGGAGGCCCGGCGGCGGATCATCGACGGGGTGTCGGACGAGGAGTACCTCGCCGCGGTGAGCGTGCTCCGCCGCATGGCGGAGAACATCGAGGGGGCGGCACGGGCCGCATAACGCACGAAGACGCCACCTCGGCCGTCGACGCTCTCGGGTGAGCGCCGACGACATGGTTCGGTGCCGACGTTGCGGCCCGACCGCTTCTCTCGTCAGCTCGGCGGTGTTGCGGGCGAGGCGCTTTGAGCTTCGCCTTCGCCGCGATCCGCCTGTGCGTCCGCCTGTGCGTCCGTCGGTGCGTCTGTCGGTGATCCGCCGGAGGGCCCTTGGCCGTCTACCAGCGCGGTCACCAGGCGCGTCATGGCAGGCCTGGGGTCAGGCGTGCCCGGCCAGCTGGTCATCAGCAGGTGGTGGGCGGTGCCGACGACGGCCAGGGCCACGGTGCTCGGGTCGACGTTCTCCGCGACCCGGCCGAGCCGCTGTTCAGCCTGCACATAGCTGGTGACGGCCTCCTGGATCGCGTCGAAGCCGGGCGCCCCGCCTTCCAGGGCCTCGCGGATGCGCAGCGCGGCGCCGGGGCGGGACATGGCAAGGCCCGATACGGCCGGGCCGCCGGAGTCGAACAGCGCGAGGGCGACGGCATCGAGATTCCGCACCACCGTGTTCTGCCCTGCGAGTCCGGACAGCGCCTGCGCCTTCGCGGCGGTCCTTGCGAACCGGTTGAGGCAGAGCTCGGCCACGAACTCGTCCATCCCCGCGAAGTGTGCATGCAGCAGCCCCTTCGCGCAGCCTGCCTCGGTGGTGACGGCCCGGCTGGTGAGTGCGCCGGGGCCGAGCTTTTCCACGACGCGCTCGGCGGCTGCGAACAGCTGCTCGCATACGTCCGGCGTCGCCACTCCACGCGGTGACATGGGTCTCTCTTCCGTTCCGCTTCCGTCGCCCGCAAGGCGCGCAACTCCGTTGATGGTAGTGGAGATTGCGGGTTTGGGCAGATGCCCATACTGTTTGGGCACACGCCCATTCTCCTTCATCCACCACAGGAGGCACCCGTGCCCGACGTCGTCAACACGGAGCAGGCACAAGCATGGAACGGTTCCGAAGGCAGCCACTGGGCCCGTAACCAAGACCGCTGGAACGCCGTGAACGAGGGCTTCAACGAGCCACTGCTCAATGCCGCCGGAATCACCACAGTCCATCGGGTCCTGGACCTTGGCTGCGGCTCCGGGCAAACCACGCGCCTCGCCGCGCTCAGGGCACCCCAAGGACGCGCACTGGGCCTCGACCTGTCCGGCCCGATGTTGGCCGAGGCGCGGGCCGGCGCGCAGCGGGAGGGCATTGCCAACGCCTCCTTCGAACAAGGCGACGCGCAGGTGTACCCCTTCGAGGCGGAGGCGTTCGACGCGGCGATCAGCCGCTACGGGGTGATGTTCTTCGCCGACCCCGTAGCTGCCTTCGCCAACGTCGGCCGGGCGCTGACGCCCGGCGGTCGCCTGGCGTTCATCTGCCCGGCCGACGCCATGCTCAACGGCTGGGTGGTGGCGATGACCTCGCTGCGCGACATCCTGCCGGTCGGCGACTTCGGGCAGCCGGGGCTGCCTGGCATGTTCTCCCTGGCCGCCCCCGGCCGCATCCATGATGTCCTCACCGCGGCCGGATTCACCGGCATCACCGTCAGCCAGGCACAGGCGCACGGCGTATGGGGGCAAGGGGCCGAGGACGCGGCGGAGTTCCTGCTCCGCACAGGCCCCGGTCGCCACCTGATGGAACAGGTCGACGCGCCTGCGCAGGCCCGTGCCCGCCGCGCCCTGATGGACCACCTGCAAGCCCACGAGGCGGCCGACGGCACCGTACGGCTGCGCAGCACCTCGTGGCTCGTCACGGCAAGCCGCCCGACCGATCCCTCGGACAGGCCCCACGCCCGGCAGTGAAAGTGACACCCGCTCCTCAGGGGAATGTAACGCGTGTTGCTTTCACAAGGTGAATGATGAACCGGCGATGCAATGGATGGTGCTGATCCTGCGGCTCCTGGCGCAGCCGTCGCGGCGCCGGGTGGCGGTGTGGCGGGAGCTGCGCAAGGTCGGCGCGCTGTCGCTCGGCCAGGGCGTATGGGCGGTGCCGGACGTGCCGGTCTTCGCCGACGGCGTGCAGCGGGCCCTGGGGGTGGCCGAGCGGGCCCAGGGCGAGAGTGTGGTGCTGCGTGCCGCCGGACGGGGGCCGCAGGACGCGGCCCGCTTCGAGGCGATGTTCACCGCGGCCCGCGAGGAGGACTGGGCGGAGTTCACCGCCGACTGCGGCAAGTACACCGCCGAGCTGGACAAGGAGATCGGCAAGGGCAAGTTAACCCTCGCCGAGCTGGAAGAGGAGGAGCAGTCGCTGGAGCGGCTGCGCCGCTGGCACCGCGACCTGAAGGCCCGGGACGTGTTCGGCGCCCCGGGAGCCCAGGAAGCCGACCGGCAGCTGGCCGAGTGCGCGCGGCGGTTCGAGGACTACAGCGAACGGGTCTTCGCTCGCCTGCACCCGGGCTGGCTGTGGGCTGCCCGGCTGGGGCAGGGGGCCGCCGCCTCCGCGCTGGTCGCCCGCCTGAACCCGCAGGCCGAACACGGGCGGGCGTTCGGCTCGTACGGCTTCTTCAAGAGCATCGGCTACACCGCAGGACCCCTGCTCGGCGGCGTGCTGGTGTGGGCGGGCGGGCTGACGCTGCTGTTCGCCGTCCTGATGCTGCTGGCCGCCGCCGTCGCGGTGTGGGCCGCGCTCGCGGTGCCCGCCGTGCCGCCCCCGCCCAAGAGCCGCCAGACCCTCCTGGGCCTGGCCCGTCGGCTGACCGACGGCGCCTTCCTGCGGCCGGTGGCCGCCTTGGCCGCCGCCACCGCCGCCCTGTCCGTCGGCGTGGGGTTCCTGCCCCTGTGCGGTGCAGCCGACGGCCTGCCGCCGGTCGCCACCGGGGCCGCCGTCTCGGCCCTGGCAGCGTGCGCGGCCGTCGTTCAGCCGTGGGCCGGGCGCGCGCTGGACGAGGGGCGGCTGACCGCCCGCGGCGGACTGGCCGCGGGGCTCGCCGTGACCGCGTGCGGCCTGGCCTGCGCCGCCCTGCTGCCCGGCGTGACAGGGCTCCTGACAGCCGCTGTCCTGATAGGCGTCGGCACCGGCCTGATCACCCCGCTCGGCTTTGCCGCCCTCGCCCTGCTGACCGCGCTCCTGCCGCTTGCCCTGGCCGCCCGCCGCGGACCTCGCTGATGCATGTCTGCCTTGAACAGCACCGCAGCGTCGGCCTGGAACGCCCCCGTGCCCTTGCGGACGAGGGCGTCCGCGTAGGCGCCCGGACTGACGGCTACGGCTACTCGGCGATCAGCTCGACGGCGATGTTGCCCCGGGTCGCCTTCGAGTACGGGCACACCTGGTGCGCCTGCTCGACCAGGCTGCGGCCGGTCTCGCCCTCAAGCTCCTCGGGCAGCTCGACGCGCAGGGTGACCTTCAGCCCGAAACCGCCGTCCGACTCGTCCTTGCCGATGCCGACCTCGGCGGTGACGGAGATGTCCTTGGTGTCGACCTTCGCCTGGCGGCCGACCAGCCCGAGCGCACTGGCGAAGCAGGCCGCGTAGCCCGCGGCGAACAGCTGCTCGGGGTTGGTGCCCTGGCCGCTTCCGCCCAGCTCCGGGGGCATGGCCAGCGCCAGGTCGAGCTGCTTGTCGGAGCTCACCGCCCGGCCGTCGCGTCCGTTGGCCGTGGCCACCGCGGTGTAGAGCGCGTCCATGAAGACCATCCCTTTCGGATCCTGCGGCGCGCCGTCGTGCGCTCCGTCATGACGGAAGTAGAGCACACAATTAAGTTGTGCACAACTAAGAGGTACCCTAGGCACATGTCGCACCAGCCCGCGCCGGCCCCCGCCCCGGCCCCGAACCCGACAGAGACCGCAGCCGCCGACGATCTGCTCCGTCTGGACCTGCAGGTCTGCTTCGCCCTGCACGCCGCCTCGCGCGCCTTCGGCAGCGTCTACCGGCGGGTCCTGCGCGATATCGAGCTGACCTATCCGCAGTACCTGGTGATGCTGGTGCTGTGGGAGCACGGCGAGATGCCGGTCAAGAAGCTCGGGGAGTTCCTGCGCCTGGACTCGGGTACCCTCTCGCCGCTCCTCAAGCGCCTCCAGGCGGCGGGCTTCGTCCAGCGTGAGCGCAGCCTCCACGACGAGCGCTCGGTCTCGATCCGGCTGACGGCCGAGGGGGAGGCGCTGCGGGAGCCCGCCCGGGCCGTGCCGCTCCAGATCATCCAGGCCAGCGGCCTGGACGCGGAGGACGTGGTCGATCTGCGCGCCCGGCTGCAGCGGCTGACGGCGGCGCTCGACGCCGCGCAGGCGGGCGCGGTGGACGCGGCGGGCGCGTCGGGCACCGAGAGCTGAGCCGCCGATCACCCTCGGGCGGGCCATCGGCCACCCTCGGCCGGGATGCCGGTCACCCTCGGGCGGGCCGCCAGTCACCCCCGGGCGCGGTGCCGGTGGGCGACGGCCTGGAAGCAGAGCGCGGCGCCGGCCAGCGCCAGCGGGATCAGCAACAGCGACCCGGAGAGGGCGAGCACGGTGGAGACGACGGCCGCGCTGCCAGCCGCCGCCCCCCACAGCGGAGTTCGGCGCGGAAGCAGCGCAAGCGCCGCCAGCAGCCCCGCCAGCGTGACCGCGGCGAGACAGGTGGAGGTGGCGCGCATCAGCCGGTCGAGGTCGGCCGCGCCCGTCGCCGCCACCGCCCCGACCGGGGCGCACGCGCCGGCCAGTACGGCCAGGCTGCGCCGCGGCACCTCGCCGGGCCCGCCGCCCCGGGCCAGCCACCGGGGCGCCGCGCCGTCGCGGGCGAGGGCGGCGCCGAGCCGGGCCGCGCCCGCCAGGTAGGCGTTGACGGCGCCGAAGGTGAGGAACAGGGCCGCGACCGCGGCCACCGGCCGGGCCGCGCCGCCCACGCTCCGCGCCAGCAGTTCGGTCAGCGGGGTGTCCGTGGTCGCGGCGGCGGGGCCGAGCGCGCCGACCGTCGCCAGCGAGAGCCCCAGGTACAGCACGGTGATCACGGCGAGGGTGAGCGCGGTGACCCGTGGCAGGTCCCGGCGCGGATCGGCGAACTCGGCGGACAGATGGCTGGCCGCCTCCCACCCCACGAAGGCGAAGAAGAGCACCCCGGCCGCCGAGCCGACCGAACTCCAGCCGCCCGGCATGAAGGGCGTGAAGTGCGCGGCGCGCAGATGCGGCACCGCCGCCAGGACCGCGGCCAGCAGCAGCGCCGCCAGCAGCCCCACGAACAGCAGCTGTACCCGGCTGGACAGATGCAGCCCGCCGAGGTTCGCGGCGAAGGCCGCCGCCAGCACCAGCCCGGCCACGGCCGCCGTGCCCGTATCGCCAAGGCCCGCCGCGGCCGCGGTGTACTGGCCGCCGATCCAGGCGCCCGCGACCACCCCGACCGGCACCACCCCGAAGAACCACCATCCGACGATCGCCGCCGCCCGTGGCCCGAAGGCCCGGTGGACATACGTCGCAACCCCGCCCCCGTCGGGGAACCGGGCGCCGAGGGCGGCGAAGCAGGCGGCGACCGGGACGCTGGTCGCCAGCAGCGCGACCCAGGCCAGCACCGAGGCCGGGCCGGCGGCAGCGGCGGCGAGCGCGGGCAGCGCGAGCACACCGGGGCCGAGGACGGCGCCCGCGTACAGCGCGGTGCCGCCGCCGATCCCGAGCCGGCGACCGCCCGACCGGGCAGCCGGACGCGAGGAACGGGGCGGACGCGGCGGACGTGGGGGAACGGAAGTACGAGTACGTTGTACGGTCACGGCTCGGGAAGCTAGCCGAAACACCGATGAGCTGACCGGCTAACCGAATGAAATTCGGTTAGCCGGTCCGGAGAGGCCCCATGGACGAACTTGATACGGCGATCGTCCGCGAACTGCAGCGCGACGCACGGCAGACCAACCGCGACCTCGCCCGCACCCTCGGCATCGCCCCCTCCACCTGTCTGGAGCGGGTGCGCGGCCTGCGGGAGCGCGGGGTGATCACCGGCTATCGCGCGACGGTCGACCTGCGCGCCCTGAACCGTCCGGTGCAGGCGCTGCTCTCGGTGCGTATCCGGCCGCTGAGCCGGGAGGTCATCGAGGGCTTCAAGACGTATCTGATGACCCTCCCCGAGGTGCTGTCCGTGTATGTCGTCGCGGGCGGCGACGACTTCCTCGTCCATGTCGCGGTGCCGGACGTTGACCGGCTGCACGCCTTCCTCATGGACCGTTTCTCAGGGCGCCGGGAGGTGGTCGACTTCCGCAGTTCGATCATCTACCAGCATGTGGCGGGCGAGGCGATCGCGCCCCTGGAGTGACGCCTGGAGTGACGCCTGGAGTGACGTCTGCGGGAACGACCTCCGCCCGAGCAGCGTGATCGCGGCGGGCAGCAGCACCCCGCGGACGAGCGTCGCGTCGATGAGGACGGCCACCGCCAGACCGACGCCCATCATCTTGTACTCGATCGCGGACAGCACGACGAAGACGCTGAAGGCCGCGGTCATGATGACGGCCGCGCTGGTGACCACGCCCGCACCGGACGCGACGCCCCCCACCACCGCCTCGCGCGTCGCCTCCCCGGCGAGCCGGCGCTCGCGGATCCGGCTGAGCACAAAGATGTGGTAGTCCATGCTCAGCCCGAAGAGGATGACGAACATGAACAGCGGCAGCCAGCCGACCACCCCGCCGTACGAGGTGAAGTCGAGCGCCGAACTCAGGTGACCGTCCTGGAACACCCAGGTCAGCACCCCGTAAGCGGCGCCGATCGACAGCAGGTTCAGCACGATCGACATCAGCGCGACGGCCGGCGAGCGGAACGCGACGACCAGCAGCACGAAGGCCAGCAGCAGCACGAAGGCGAAGACGTACGGGGTGCGGTCGGTGATCCGGTTGGTGAAGTCGTACGCGAAGGCCGTCTTGCCGGCGACCGCGAAGTCGATTCCGCCGTCGGTCTCGCTGTCAGCTCTGCCCGCCTCGCCCAGCGCGGCGGGCAGTGTCCGCTTACGCAGCGTCTCCAGCGCCCGGTTCGCCACGTCATCGGTGCCGAAGCTCGCCAGCGGCACCCGTACCACCAGCGCCCGGCCCACCTTGGTGGCCGAGATGGGCTCGTTCAGCGCCCCGCCGCTCGCCGCGGCCCGCTGGTGCAGGCTCTCCACGGCCTTCCGTACCGCCGGGCTGTCCACGGCGCCCGGATCCCGCTTCCCCCAGATCACCACCGACGCGGGGGACGGGGCGCCCGGGAACGCCTCCTGCATCCGGACCGCCGCGTCCACCGTCGGCACCTTCCGCGACAGGCTGTCGGTCACCGCCGCGTCCTGCAGATGCATCCCCAGCGCGGGCAGCGCGAGCACCAGCAGCGCCAACGCCGCCGAGCCGCCCCACACCAGCGGGCGCCGCACCACCGCGCGGGCCACCGCCGCCCAGGCCCGGGACCGGTCCGCCGCGGTCCGGCGGCGGCCCACCCACGGGAGACGCGCCTTGTCCACCCGGTGCCCCAGCGCGGCCAGCAGGGCGGGCAGTACGGTCACCGAGCCGACCATCGCGACCCCGACCACCAGCACCGCGCCGGTCGTCAGCCCCTTGAAGTTGTCAAGACCCGTGAACAGCAGCCCGACCAGACACAGCATCACCGTCAGACCCGAGACCACCACCACCCGCCCCGAGGTGCGCGCCGTGATCCGCAGCGCCTCCGCGACGTCGTGCCCGGCCGCGCGCTCCTCGCGCGCCCGGCGCAGATAGAACAGCGAGTAGTCGACGCCCACCGCCACGCCGATCAGCAGCACCATGGAGGACGTGGCGCTGTTCACCGGCACCCAGTGGGCGAGCACCTGGAGGAAGCCGAAGGTGGCGACGACCGTGGTGGCCGCCAGCAGCAGCGGGATCGCGGCGGCGATCAGCGACCCGAACACCACCAGCAGAATCACCACGGTGAGCGGAAGCGAGAAGAACTCGGCCCGCTTGAAGTCACCCTTGATGCCCTCGTCCACCACACGCGACAGGCTCCTGTCGCCCGCCTGCGCGAGCCGTACCCGGGGGTGGCGGGCCTGTACGGTCCTCACCGCCTCGGTCGCGGCCTCGTAGTGCCCGGACCACTGCTCCTCGGCCCCCGCCATGGTGAAGGTGACCAGACCGGAACGGCCGTCCTTCGACACCAGCCGGCTTCCGTCGCGCCCCAGCGGGGAGCGGACCGCGGTGACCGTGCCGGGGGTGCGGCGCAGCGTCGTGACCAGGTCCTGGGTGGCGCGGCGCAGCTCCGGGCTCTCGGCGAAGGGCCGTACCGCGTCCTGCGTGCGGGTCTGGACCAGGACGTTCTCCTGGGGCGGCGGATACTTCTGCTGCGCGTCCAGTACCCGGCCCGCGCGGCCGGACTCACCGGGGTCGGTGCTGTCCGCCGTATCGCCCGGTATGACCGCGCTCGCCAGGACCGCCACGACCACCAGCGCGAACCAGCCCGCGATCGCCAGGGCCCGATGGCGGACGGACCACCCCGCGACCCGCTCCACCAGCGCGGCCCGGCCGGATGCCCCATCGGGGCTTCCGTCCGGGCCCCCGCCCGGTCCGTCGGCCCTCTGCCGTGACTTGCTTTTGCGCAGCATGAGCTGCTGTCCTTTCCACGAAGGGACGTATCCGTGAGAACTCGCCCATGGGCGAGGTGATGCTTCTTCCTTCACCTGGGCCGTCGAGTTGCCGCTCGACGGCCCAGGACCCGCGTCGTATGTCTTGATGGCCTATTCGACGGTCTGCCTATTCGACGGTCTGGAGGATGCGCTCCAGCGAATCCATCCGGCCCTGCATCTCCGCCAGCCGCTCGCTGATCTCCTTCAGCCGCTCGTCCGTAGCCTGCTGCGCGGCGGTCGCGCTCTCGGCGAGCTTGCGGTACTCCAGCTCCCGCACCACCTGGACCTTCGCGCGCCGAGTCGCCGCGAACTGCCAGATGACCGTCGTGAGCACCGTGGTCACCAGGGCGAAGAGGCCGAAGGCCCCGACGACCTCGGTCCAGTCGTGTCCATCCATCACTTCGATCCCTTCGTCTTCTGCTCGTCCGGGCCGTCGCCCGGCGGGGTCAGCGTCCGCTCCGCGGCCTCGACGGTCTCCGGTGTCAGCTGGATCGCGAACCGGTTGACCTCGTAGAACTTCATGGCCTTGCCGTCCTCCGACACTTCGACCCGGGCCGTCACCAGTCCGGCCGCCTCCAACTTGCGCAGATGGACCTGGAGCAGCGCCCGGCTGATGCCCAGCGCGCGGGCCAGCTCGCTCACATACATGCGCTCCCGCGAGAGCGCGGCGACGACCCGCAGGCGGTGCGGATTGGCCAGCGTCGCCAGCACGCGCACCAGTTCGTCGCCGCTGAGATCGCGCGGCTCGCCGCTCGGCACCGAGGTAGTCATAGCGAAACCCTGCACATGCCAAAAAAAGTTAGCACATGCCCAGGATGATTGAGACCACCCTTGTCGGCAGCCCTGTTCCCCGTGGCAGGGTGTGACCATGACCGGAACGAACCCCCGCACATCAGCCCTCGAGCTGATCGAGACCGTCGTCGACCCCGGCAGCTGGCGCCGCTGGGACGAGCCGGTCGACATCACGACGGACGACCCCGACTACCGGGCCGACCTGGAGCGGGCCCGCGAGCGCACCGGTCTCGACGAGTCCGTCATCACGGGCGAGGGCCGTATCGAGGGACGGCGGGTGGCCATCGTGGCCTGCGAGTTCCGCTTCCTCGCCGGGTCGATCGGCGTCGCGTCGGGGGAGCGGCTGGTACGCGCCGTGGAACGGGCGACGGCGGAGCAACTGCCCCTCCTCGCCGTGCCCGCGTCCGGCGGTACGCGGATGCAGGAGGGCACGGTCGCGTTTCTGCAGATGGTCAAGGTCGCCGCGGCGATCACCGACCACAAGGCCGCCGGTCTGCCCTACCTCGTCCATCTGCGCCACCCCACGACGGGCGGAGTACTCGCCTCCTGGGGCTCGCTGGGACACGTCACCGCCGCCGAGCCGGGCGCGCTCATCGGCTTCCTGGGGCCGCGGGTGCACGAGGCGCTGTACGGGGAGGAATTCCCGCCGGGCGTCCAGGTCGCGGAGAACCTGATGGCCCACGGCCTGGTCGACGCGGTCCTCCCACCCGAGCGGCTGTCGGAGGTGGCGGCGCGGGTGCTGCGGGTTCTGTGCGGGGACGCTGCCGCTGTGGCGAACGGGGCTGTCCCGGCGGCAGAGCCGTCCGGCCCTGCCGCCGGGACAGGGCTGGAGGCGGGGGCGGACCCCGGGCGCGGTGGGCCCAGTGCTGAGGAGTCGATTCGGCGGTCGCGGCGGGGGGAGCGGCCCGGGGTGCGGGACTTGTTGCGCGCCGCTGCCGAGGATGTGAGTCCCCTCAGCGGTACGGGCGCGGGGGAGCACGACCCGGGGCTGCTGCTCGCGCTCGCGCGCGTCGGCGGGACTCCGTGTGTCGTCCTCGGGCACGACCGGGCCGCGCGCCACGGGGACGCGGCGGCCGACGGGCCCGGCGGGGGACAGCCGCTCGGCCCCGCCGGACTGCGCACCGCGAGGCGTGGCATGCGCATCGCCGCCGAGCTCGGGCTTCCGCTGCTCACGGTCGTCGACACCGCGGGCGCGGCCCTGAGCCGGGAGGCCGAGGAGGGCGGTCTCGCCGGGGAGATCGCCCGCTGTCTGGCCGATATGGTGACCCTCCCCGCGCCCACCCTCTGCCTGCTGCTCGGCCAGGGCGCGGGCGGCGCCGCGCTCGCGCTGCTCCCCGCCGACCGGGTCCTCGCGGCGCGCCACGCCTGGCTGTCCCCGCTGCCGCCCGAGGGCGCCTCCGCGATCCTCTACCGGACCACCGAGCGGGCGTACGAGATAGCCGACCGGCAGGGCGTACGCTCCGCCGACCTGCTCGCTCACGGCATCGTCGACCGCATCGTGGAAGAGGAGCCGGAGGACGCGGCGGCGCAGGGGACCACGTACGACTCCTTCCTCGCCCGTCTCGGAGACACCCTCGGCGCCGAGCTCGCCGCGCTCCGTGCCCAGGACCAGGACGAGCGGCTGGCCGCCCGCCGGGCGCGGCACCGGCGCATCGGGCTGCCGCGCTGACCGCGGAGCTGACGGCGCGTCGGGCTCAAAAAGGAGCAGACGGGTGAGACGAATTGGCGGTCTTAGGCATGCCTAACCTAATCTCGGGTCGTGAACGAGAATGATCTAGACGGGGCATTCGGCCTGCCCTCAGAGACCGCGACGCGCCTCTGTCTCCTCGCCCTCAACCCCACCGACTCCGTCACCGAGGGCTTCCTCCCCGCCGCGGCCCGGCTCGGCCTCGCCGTCACCCTCCTCACCGACCAGCCCGACGCGCACCGGCGCGCGTACGAGCGCCATACGTCGGCCGGGGGCGTGCTGCCCGAGCTCGACATCGCACACTGCGACGTCCGGGACTTCCGCGAGGTCATCGGCCGAATCTCCGCTGATATGTCGGAGGCCGGCGACCAGGCCCGCCCCGTCGCGATCTTCACCAACAGCGACCACCTCCAAGTCCAAGCCGCCCTCGCCGCCGACTACTTCGGCCTGCCCGGCAAGGACTGGCGCGCCGCCCTGCGCACCAAGAACAAGGCCGAGCTGCGCCGCGGCCTCGCCGCCGCCGGCGTCGACACCCTCTGGTGCGCCGAACTCGCCCCCGACCAGGACCCCTCCGACCACCCCCGCCTCGTCGGCCCCGGCGTGCCCTACCCCTGCGTGCTCAAGCCGCGCGAGGGCGTGGCCAGCGAGGACGTGGTGCTCGTCGCCGACGCGGACGAACTGGCCGAACGCGTCCGGGAGATACGTACGCGGCGGCCCGAGGCGTATCTGGTGGTCGAGGAGTTCCTTGACGGCCCGCTGCAGACGCTGGAGACCATCGGGGACGGCCGTACTCTGCACACCCTCGCGGCCTTCCGCACCGACATCTCCGCGCCCCCGTACTTCATCGAGGAACGCCTCGAACTGCTCCCTGCCCCGCCCGAGCCGCACACCGGCCAGGTGCTGGACCAGCTGCGGGCGCTGGGCGTGGGGTTCGGCGCCTGCCACACCGAGTACGTGGTCCAGGGCGACCGCGCCCGCCTCATCGAGGTCAACTACCGCGCCATAGGCGACCAGTGCGACCTCGTACTCGCCGAACTCCTCGCCATCCCCCTCTTCGAGCACATCCTCCGCACCCACCTCGGCGCCCCCCTCCCCACCGACCTCGGCGCCCGCACCGACGGCAGGGTCCGCATGGAGTACGTCATGGCCGACCGCCCCGGCCGCCTGGCCACCGCCCCCGCGGCGAGCGTCCACGTCCGCGACGGCGTACGGCTCGACTACCGCCCGCTGCGCGAGATCGGCGAGGAACACCCGCTCTACGGCACCAACCGCGACTTCCTCGGCGTACTCCGCGCCACGGGGACCGATCAGCGGCGGATCGACGAGGCGGTGGCCGGGTTCCTGGCGGCCGGCGAGTGGGTGATCGCGCCATGATCCGCGCGGATGAGGAAGCGGCGGACACTATGAGCGCCGCTGACGTCTTCGAGGCGGATCTGCTGGCGCGTGTCCTCGACACGCTGCTGAGGGAAGACGCGTACGGGCTGCGCAGCCGCGCCCACACCGTACGGCGTGCCGACGGCGAATGGCTGCGGGTCGTCCTCACGGACGGCGGGGGAGTGCTGCTGCCGGTCGAACCGGACAGCTTCCAGTGCGAGATCCGGGTCCGGCGGCCGGCCCGGTTGTTGGTGGAGGCAGAGCCGGGCGGAGGGGCCGCGCCCGCCTCCCACGGCGGCGGGCTGTTGTCGGCCGACGAGGCGGGCGGCGCGGCGCCCCGCGCCGACGCCGGTCCTGAGGCCGGTCCTGACGCCCGGCCCGGCGTCGGGCCCGGCGCCTCGCGCGCCGCCCATCCCGCCGTCGCGCCGCCGCGAGTGGTCGTCCTCACCACCCTCGACGCGGTCCTCGCCCGCCTCCGCCACGCCGCCGACCCCGACGACCGGGGCCTCTACGACGCCTTCGTCGTCGAGTGCCGCCGCACGCTGGACGCCATGCGGCTGCACGCCGACATCCGCCCCCGCGTCGTCGAGCGGCTTGTCGCCGCCTACGGTGGCGAGCCCGCCCGGCAGTGGGCGGGGGTGCGTGGGTCGCTGGCGTACGACACGTTGGCCGCCTTCCGCGACCACCCCGTCTACCCCACCGGCCGCGCCCGCCTCGCCCTGAGCGACGCCGAACAACGCGCTCACGCGCCCGAGTTCCACCCCTCCTTCCGGCTGCGGTGGGCCGCGCTCCCGCGCGAGGCGGTGGCCGGTGATACGGCGCGGCTGCCCGACTGGTGGCCGACACCCGGGGCGCTGGGCCTGCCGGGTGGCCTGGACGACAGCCATCTCGCCTTCCCGGTTCATCCGCTGAGCGCACCCCGCGCGTCGGCCATCGGTCTGCGCGCCACCCACCTCACGGACCGGGCCCACCTCGCCGACGACGCGTGGCTCGACGTACGGCCCACGCTCTCCATGCGTACTGTCGCCGTCAACGACGACCCGCTCATCCACCTCAAACTGCCGCTCGCCACCGCCACCCTGGGCGCGCGCAACCGCCGCACCATCAAGCCAGGAACACTCGCCGACGGCCACGCGGGGCAGCGGCTCACGGAGGCGGTGCTCGCGCGTGAGCCGCGGGTGGCGGGGGGCGTGCTGCTCGCCGACGAGGGTACGTATCTGCACGCCGGGCACGAGTTTCTGGCCACGCTCGTACGGCGCTACCCGCCCGGCCTCGACGGCTGCCAGGTCGTGCCGCTGGCGGCGCTGCTCAGCCCCGCGCCAGGAGCCGCGCCCGGAACCGGGCTCATCGTCGACACCCTCGCCGCCCGCTACTGCGGCGGCGACCTGTTCGCGCTGCTCGACGCCTACCTCACCCTGCTGTTCGACGTGCACACCACGCTCTTCGCGTACGGCGTCGCGCTGGAGTCACACCAGCAGAACACCTCTCTCGTCCTCGACGCCGAGCACGGCCGCCCCCGCGTACGGCTGCTGCTCAAGGACCACGACGGCCCGCGTGTCCACCCCGCCCGGCTGGTGGACGCCCTCGGCGGTGACGAGGCCGCGCGCCTCCTGGGGGGATTCGACGACCACCGGATCCTGACCGACGACGACGGCGACGTACCGGTCGCCGATGTGTTCGCCACCATCACCGTGCATCTGTGCGCCGGTGTCCTCGCCTTCGAGCTCGCCCGGCTCGGCCGGGCCCCGCTGGACACGCTGCTGCGGCTGATACGCGACCGGCTCGCCGAAGCCATTGACCGGCTCGACCGGCTGGGAAACGACCGGCCCGGCGCGCCCGGCGCCGTGCTGCGCGCCCTCGTCCTGGACGCGGAGCGGCTGCCGGTCAAGGCCATGGTCACCGCGGGCAGCCTGTTCACCAAGCAGCGCTCCGGGGCCGCCGACATCAACAAGCACTACGTCACCGGGCCCAACTACCTCCTCCCGGGCCACCTTGCCCGCGGCCGATGAGCGCCGCGCCCCCCGCCACCTCCACCCCCGCTGGAGTCGCCCCATGACCACATCCATCCGCACAGATGCCCGTGCCGATCACGTCGTCGCCCACACCCTCCTCAACTGCCTGCTCCGCGAGGTGTCCGGACCGGAACACCAGACCGTCGTGGCCGACGGCCACCTGCGGCTGCGGCTGCCCCGCTGCGGTGTGCTGCTGCGCGCCGCGCTGCGCCGCACCTCCCTCATCGGCGCACACCGGTTCACCGGCCCGGTCACCGAGGAGCGGGACGGTGCGTGGGCCGAGGTGTCCTGGCGTACGCTCGCCGAGTACATCCACCGGGAGCTGCGGCTGCGCACCGGGGTGCGCAACGACGAGTTCCTGGAGCAGGTGGCCTCCAGCCACGCGGGCGTCACGGTGGCCCTGGAGAGCCAGGAGCGTACGGGCGCGGCCCCGCACCACCACACCGGCGGCGACCCGCACCTCACCTACCTCGCCTCCGAACAGTCGCTGCTGTTCGGCCACCGCTTCCACCCCACCCCCAAGGCCCGCTCCGGCAGCGCCGAATCCTGGGCCCGCTTCGCCCCCGAGACCGGCGCCCGCTTCCCCCTCCACCACCTCGCCGTACGCCGAGAACACGTACGCGAGGAGGCAGTGTCCACCGTGGCCCTCGCACCCCTCGACCGGCAGCGCCCCGTGCCCGACGGCTACCGTCTGCTGCCCGTGCACCCCTGGCAGTACGCCATGCTGCGCGACCACCCCGCGCTGCGGGCGGCGGTCGCCCGCGGCGATGTCCTGGACCTGGGCCCCGGCGGGCCGGACTTCGCGCCCACCGCGTCCGTCCGCACGCTCTACGACGGACGGGACTTCCTGAAGTTCAGCCTCAACGTCCGGATCACCAACTGCCTGCGCAAGAACGCCGAGTACGAGCTGTCCGGGGCGGTGGCCCTGACCCGGCTGCTGGAGCCGGTCGCCGCCGACCTGGCCGCCCGCTTCCCGGGCGCCGCGCTGCTGCGCGAGCCCGCGTACCGGACGCTGGACCTGGGCGGCGAACTGGAGTTGATCGAGGGCTTCGGGGTGATCGTGCGCGAAGGGCTCGCCGCCCGGCTGCGCCCCGGGCTCACCGGGCTGCTCGCGGCGGCCGTCGCCGACGAGTACCCCGCCCCCGGCGGGGCGCGGGTCGCCCAACTCCTCGGCGACACCGGGCCCGGACACGCGCTCGCCTGGTGGGAGGCGTATCTGGCGCTGCTCGTACCGCCCGTCCTGGCCGCCTACTTCGACCACGGCGTCGTCCTCGAACCCCACCTCCAGAACGTCGTCGTCGGCGTCGACCCCTCCGGCCTGCCGCGCCAGGTCCTCTTCCGCGACCTCGAAGGCACCAAGCTGCTGCCGGAACACCACGCGGCGGCCCTCGCCGCGCTGCCGCCCGCTCTGGCCGGCCCCATGACGTACGACCGCGAGCGCGGCTGGGACCGCGTCGTGTACTGCCTGCTGGTCAACCACCTCGCCGAGATGCTGGCCGCCCTCGCCGACCGCCATCCGCACCTGGAGCCCGAGTTGTGGTCGGCGGTCCGCCGGGTCCTGGACGAGCGTGGCGCGGCACACGACGACCCGCCCGCCCTCCGCGCCCTGACCGCGGGTGTCCCGCTGCCGGCCAAGGCCAACCTCCTCACCCGCTGGGCCCGCAAGGCCGACCGCCACGCGGGTTATGTCCGCATCGCCAGCCCGCTCGCCTCCGACCTGCTGTCCGAGGCGGCCTGCGTCGTAGCCCCCGGGAGCCCCCGATGACCACCGAGCCCGCCACTGCACCCCGCACGGGCTCCGTGGCCGCCCTCGCCGACACCCTGCCCGGCGACGACCTCCCCGCGTACGTCTACGACCTCACCGCCCTCGCCGAACACGCCCGGGCCGTACGGGCCGCCCTGCCGCCCGCCGTCGAGCTGTACTACGCGGCGAAGGCCAACCCGGCCCCCGAGATCCTGCGCGCCCTCGCCCCCCACGTCACCGGCTACGAGGTGTCCTCCGGCGGCGAGTCGGCACACGTCCGCGAGGCCGTCTCCGGCCACCCGCTGGCCTTCGGCGGGCCGGGCAAGACTGAGGCGGAGCTGCGCCGCGCGCTGAAGCTGGGCGTGGAGCGCTTCCACGTCGAGAGCGAGCACGAGCTGCGCCAACTGGCCGCCCTCGCCGACGAACAGGGCCGCACGGTCGACATCCTGCTGCGCGTCAACCTCCCCGTCGCCGACGACGCGCTGGGCGCCGCCGCCCTCGCCATGGGCGGCCGCCCCAGCCCCTTCGGCCTCGACCCCGACCACATCGCAGAGCGCTGCCTCCCCCTGCTGACGCCGGGCGGCCCCCTTCGCCTGCGCGGTATCCACGCCCACCTCGCCAGCGGCCTCGACGCCGCCGCCCTCCTCGCGGTCGCCACCCGAATCACCGACTGGACGCGCGACCTCTCCGCCCGCCACGGCCTGCGGCTCACCGAGGTGAACGTGGGCGGTGGCATGAGCGTCGACTACGCCCGCCCCGACCGCCGCTTCGACTGGGCCGCGTACGGCAGGGGCCTGGCCGAAATCGCCGAGCGGAACCCGGAACTCACCCTGCGGATCGAGCCGGGCCGGGCGCTGACCGTCTACTGCGGCTGGTACGTCACCGAAGTCCTCGACCTCAAGCACAGTGGCGGCGAACCCTTCGCCGTCCTGCGCGGCGGCACCCACCACATGCGAACCCCCGCCGCCAAATGCCACGACCACCCCTTCGCCGTGCTCCCAGCCGACACCTGGACCCACCCGTGGCCACGCCCCGGCGTACGGGACGAGCCGGTGACCCTGGTCGGCCAGCTCTGCACACCGAAGGACGTGCTGGCGCGGCGGGCGTTGGTGGGGGAGCTACGGGTGGGGGACCGGGTGGTGTTCGCGCTGGCGGGCGCGTACGCGTGGAACATCTCGCACCACGACTTCCTGATGCATCCACGGCCCGGCTTTCACTACGTGGGCGGAGACTCCACCGTGTTGTAGAACCACAGTTGTGGAACCACAAGGGAGGCACACGGCTGATGCGCAGCATTTACGTCATCGCACATCCGGAAGCGACGCACCACATCGAGGGAGTGGTCGGCGGATGGCACGACTCGCAGCTCACACCTGCCGGCAGGCGCGCGGCGGCCCGTATCGCCCGGGCGCTGCGGGCCGTGATCCCCGACGGCGCGGAGGTGGAGCTGATCACCTCGGATCTACAGCGTGCTCGGCAGACGGCCGACGAGGTGGCCGAAGTGTTCGGTGCGAAACCGGTCCTGGATCGCAGACTGCGGGAGAAGTCCTACGGGGAGGCGGAGGGCAGACCGCGGGAGTGGTTGGACCGGCGGTTCGTCCCCCCGCCTGCGGCCGGGGATCGGATGGGACACCACGAGGGCCTGCGGGGTGCCGAGACCAGAGGGGAGTGTGCGCGGCGCGTGTACGCGGCCATGGACGAGGCCCTGCGGCGCCCATGTGAGCACCAGATCGTCGTGACGCATGGTTTCGCGCTGACGTTTGTCGTGGCCGCCTGGATCAAGATGCCGTTCGAGTCGCTGGGCTCGGTCAGCTTCCGGGCGCCCTCCGGCAGTATCACCGTGCTGCGCGAAGACGACTTCTTCCACAATCGCCAGGTCGTCAGCCTCGGTGACACGAGCCATCTGGACTCGTGACGCCCATCATGGCCCGCAGCGCGCGGGTGTGTTCTTCGATGATGCGCATGCGGGCCTCCCACTCCGGGCCTTGCGAGTGGAACGGATGTTGGGTGATCTGGTCGGGGTGCTTGCGGTAGAGAAGGCCGACCTCGTCGTGGAACCATCCGTCGGCCAGGGTGTCGAGCCCGAGGAGCAGGCCGGTGTCGCCTGATGCCGGCAGCGCCATCCACCCACCGAGGACCAGCATGAGATCGCGGCGGGCGCAGAGCGTTGCGGGGTGGACCTGGGCCCGCTTGTTGAGCTGCCAGTACTGCCACACACTTCCCGCCGGGAGCACGCCCTTTTCAGGGTCTCCCTCGAAACCCACGGTCGAGCCATCCGGGAGGAGGTCCAGCGCGCGCGATGTGGTCCACCCCACCTTCGGATAGCGGGTCAGAATGTCGATATCCCGGGCGAGCACGCCCGGCGCCAGGCGGTCATCCGCGTCCAGAACCTTGATGAACTCGCTTTCCCCGGATATGCAGCTGCGGGCGAACGCCATCGTCCGGGCGACCTGAGGACCACCACGACGCGAGAAGTCGATGGATATTCGGGGGTCGTCGCCGGGGAGGTGCGCGGCGGCGTTGACACCTTCGCCGTCTTCCTGCACCAACCACTCCCAATCCCAGCCCTCGGGAAGCTCCTGCTGAGCGAGCGACGCGTAGGCTTCCGGCAAAAGGGACACGGCGGGTCCGTGTACAGGAGTGACGAGGGAAACGAGACGGCGGCTCACTGCAACTCCTCAAGGCTGGCCACGTGAGACGCCCAGGTTAGGCGCGGCCGACGCGCGGAGCGAGCCAGGCCGCGAACCGTTCTCCCAGCTCGGCCTGGGCCGCTTCGACGACGGTGCCCGGGGCATCCACCGGGGCCAGCCCGAAGTGACGGTCCAGCCAGGCGATGTACGCCTCACGGCCGGGGCTCTCCTCGCTGTCGCGGAAGGCGATACGGCCGCTGTCGTTCCACGGTTCGCCGTCGAGGGATGCGAGGAACTGGAGGAATTCCCGCATATCGCGGGCGATGAGATGGACTTCGCCTTCGCTGCTCAGCATGGCGACGGGGAGGGTGGCCAGGTCGGTCCGGTCGTCGACGCGCCACAGGACGTACAGCGCGTCACTGCTGTTCGCCACGGCGAAAGGAACCAAACTCTCGGCGAGTTCCGGATTCTCCGGGGCCTCGCCATATCCGTACTCCCCGAATTCCACTGCCAGCCCGAATCCGGCCGCGTAGTCCCCGTCAAGGCTCTCCTCGAACTCCCACAGGAGATTCAGCTCATGGCAGGGCGAGTACACGGCATCCGGGATCAGCGGATATATCCAGGTCGTGAACGCCTTCCCCAGTTCCATGAGGGCCGCTTCGACGCTGTCGTACGGGTCCTCCAGTGGGGCCAGGCCGAAGTTCCGGTCCAGCCAGGCGAGGTACTCGTCCCGACAGGGGACCGGCTCGCTGTCGCGGAAGCCGAGAGGCTCGTCCCAGTCGCAGCAAGGCTCCTCTTCAAGGGACGCGAGGAATTGGAGGAATTCCCGTATGTCGCGGGCGACGAGATGGATTCCGCCTTCGTCGCCGAGTATGGCGACGGGGAGGGTGGCCAGGTCGGTCCGGTCGTCGACGCGCCACAGCGCGTACAGCGAACCGCTGGCGTTGGCCTCGGCGAAGAGGATCAGGCGGGCTTCGAGCTCCGGGTCTTTCAGGAAGGTGTTGTCGCGTCCGAATGTGTCCAGCGAGAACCCGGCGGCATACAAGTCGTCGACGCTGCCTTCGAACTCCGCGAGCAGGTTCAGTTCGGGAATGGGCGAGTACGTGTCTGTCATAAACCCGGGACCCTACCCGTGCGGGCCGACAGCGAGAGGGTTAAGTTACAGGTGACTTACTAGTTCCTACCGGGGAGGTGGCCGTGCCCGCAGGGCGTGGCAAGCGGCTGGCCGGCGCCGACCGCCGTGAGCAGGTGCTGAAGATCGCCGCGGAGGAGTTCGCGGCGCACGGCCTGCACGGGGTGTCGGCCGAGGTGATCGCGCGTAAGGCGGGCATCACACACGCCTATGTCTTCCGCCTCTTCGGCACCAAGAAGCAGCTCTTCCTGGAGGTCGTCCGCCGCGCCTTCGCCACGATGGCGGACGGTCTCACCACAGCCGCGGGCTCGGAGTCCGGTCTCGACGCGCTGGCGGCGATGGGCCTGCGCTACAACGACAACCTGAAGGACCACACCCTGCTGCTGCTCCAGCGCCAGGCGTTCGCCGCCTGCGGTGATGACGAGGTGCGCGAGGCGGTGCGGGAGAGCTTCGGCGAGATGTGGCAGACCGTCAGCGATGCCACCGGCCTCGATCCGGTGCAGATCAAGACGTTCATGGCGTACGGAATGCTGCTGAACACCAACGCCGCCCTCGCCGCCGCGGACATCGACGCCGACTGGGCGCGTCAGGCGACCACCCGCATCCACGCGGGCCTCTTCTCGCACCTCACCACCGAGACGAACCGATGACCGCGAGCGGCACCACGCCCGCGGCCACCCCCCAGCGCCGGATGGTGCCGCTGGTGCCCGCGCTGATGTTCATCGCGCTCGTCGTCGCCGTCGTCGGCAGCCTCGGCGCGCCGCTGATCACCTCGGTGGCGGGGGAGTTCGATGTGTCGCTGGCCGCCGCGCAGTGGACGCTCACCGCCCCGCTGCTGGTCGGCGCGGTCGCCACCCCCGTACTCGGCCGGCTGGGCACCGGCCCGCGCCGCCGCCAGGTCATCCTGGCCACTCTGGCCGTGGTCGTGGTGGGCAGTCTGCTGACGGTGGTGCCGCCGTCGTTCGGCTGGCTGCTGGCCGGGCGGGTGGCCCAGGGGGCCGGGCTGGGGCTCACGGCGCTGATGATGGGGGTCGCCCGCGACCATCTGCCCGGCGAGCGCTCGGGCCCGACGATCGCGCTGCTGTCGGTGGCTTCCACGGTCGGCATCGGTGTCGGCTATCCGCTGGCCGGGTTGCTGACCGATGTGGCCGGGCTGCGCGCGGCGTACGGGCTCGGCCTGCTGATCACCGCGGTGGCGCTCGCCGCCGCCTGGTGGTCCGTACCGCAGCCGCCGGCCGGCCGCGCCTCGGCGGTCGATGTGCCGGGCGCGACGCTGCTGGGCGGCGGCCTGATCGCCCTGCTTCTCACCATCAGCCGGACCACCGTATGGACCGATCACCCGGCGCTTGCCGCAGCCCTCCTGGCCGTGGCGGCGGCGCTGCTCGGCGCCTGGGTGCACCGCGAACGCCGATCGCCCGCCCCGCTGGTGGATCTCGCCCTCCTCCGCAACCCCGCGGTGGCGGGGGCGAACGCGGTCATGCTGCTCGGCGGCATCGGCATGTATCTGCTGCTGACGCTCGTCACCCGCTATGTGCAGACGCCGCGGTCGGCGGGCTACGGGTTCGGTGTCGATGTCTTCGTCGCGGGCCTGGTGCTGGTGCCCTTCTCCGCGCTGGGGTTCGCGGGCGGAAAGCTGGTGCCGCCGCTGCGCAAGCGGCTCGCTCCGGCCACGGTGCTCGCCGTCGGGGGCGCGGCCGTGCTGGCGGCGCTGATCCTGTTCGCCCTGACCCGGGGCCGGCTGTGGCTGTCGTTCGCGGTCATGGGCGTGCTGGGTCTTGGCGTCGGTGTCTTCTCGGCGGCCATACCGGCCGCCATCCTCGCCGTCACCCCCACCGAGGAGACCTCCAGCGCGATGAGCTTCAACCAGGTGGTCCGCAGCGTCGGCTTCTCGGTCGGCAGCGCCCTCGGCGGGCTGACTCTGGCGGCCGCGACTCCGACCGGTGCGACCTTCCCCACCGATACCGGATATACGACAGCGGCCTGGCTCGGTGCAGGGGCGATGGCGGTCACCGTCGTCACCGCACTCACTCTCCGGCAGGCATCTCGTCGGGATCGTCGGGATCCCGCTGCGCGTTCAAGTCTTTTGGGGTGATCCTCGGGGGAAACCCTTTGCTTGCTTCACCTCTTGACGTCTTTGGTTCAGACCTTTAGGTTCACCCATCGCCGCCGGCCATCCGCCGACTGCCCCCCCACGGCGACAGGAGGACCTGTGCTCCGAATCGTGCGTCAGGTCAGAGAGGGCAGCGGCAGTCGCAGCCGCCGCCACAGATATGCCCGCGCCACACGCGCCTCGATGGCGGCCACCCTGGTCGCGTTCTCGGCCGCATCGCTGCTGACCGCCACCCCTTCCCGGGCAGCCGCAGCCGCAACCGCGGCCGCCGCCCTGCCCACCGAATGGGCCACCGTCGTGAACAGCGGCAGTGGCAAATGCCTGGACGCCCGGTCCGCCGCGACCGCGAACGGCACCGCCGTGCAGCAGTACGGCTGCAACAACTCCACGGCCCAGCAGTGGAGTTTCACCGCGACGAGCGACGGATACGTCCGGATCAACAACCGTAACGACGCCAACCAGGTCGTCGATGTGACCGACGTGTCAACCGGCGACAACGCGCCCCTCCAACTGTGGACCTACGGAGGCGGCGACAACCAGCAGTGGCAGGCCGTGGACGAGGGCGGCGGCGCCTACCACTTCGTCAACCGGCACAGCGGCAAATGCCTGGACGTCCCCTCCGCCTCGACCGCGGACAGCGTGCAACTGGTCCAGTACACCTGCAACGGCACCGCGGCCCAGCGGTTCCAGGTGGCGCCCGTGTCCGCCCCGCCCGGCGGCGATGTGGACCTCGGCCCGAACGTCGTCGTCTTCGATCCGTCCATGCCGTCGGCCACCATCCAGAGCCGGCTGAACTCCATCTTCCAGCAGCAGGAGACCAACCAGTTCGGCTCCCAGCGCTACGCGGTGATGTTCAAGCCGGGCACCTACAGCAACGACGTCAACGTCGGCTTCTACACCCAGGTCCTGGGGCTCGGCCAGTCACCCGACGCGGTGACCATCAACGGCGCGGTCCACGCCGAGGCCGACTGGTTCCAGGGCAACGCCACCCAGAACTTCTGGCGCGGCGCCGAGAACCTGTCGGTCACCCCCAACGGCGGCACGGACCGGTGGGCGGTCTCCCAGGCCGCCCCGTACCGACGGATGCATCTGCGCGGCAACCTCGCCCTGGACGACGGCGGCTGGTCCAGCGGCGGCTATCTGGCCGACAGCAAGATCGACGGGCAGGTGCGGTCCGGCAGCCAGCAGCAGTGGCTGACCCGTAACGCGCAACTCGGCAGTTGGACCGGGTCCAACTGGAACATGGTCTTCGTCGGCAGCCAGGGCGTACCGGGCAACAGCTTCCCCAACCCCCCGTACACCACGGTGGACCGGACCCCGGTGTCCCGCGAGAAGCCGTTCCTGTACGTGGACGGCTCCGGCGCCTACAAGGTGTTCGTACCGTCCACGAGGACCGACTCCTCGGCCACCAGCTGGGCCGCGGGCAACGCCCCCGGCGCCTCCCTCCCGCTGGACGACTTCTACGTCGTGAAGCCCGGCGCGACCGCGGCACAGATCAACACGGCCCTGGCCGCGGGGAAGAACCTGCTGGTCACCCCCGGCGTCTACCACCTCAACGAGACGCTGAAGGTGACCCGCGCCGACACCGTCGTCCTGGGGCTCGGCCTCGCCACCTTCGTCCCGGACAACGGCATCACCGCCATGACCGTCGCGGACGTCGACGGAGTCAAGATCGCGGGCCTTCTCTTCGACGCGGGAACGACCAACTCGCGCACCGTGATGGAGGTCGGCCCCACCGGCGCCTCCGCCTCCCACGCCGCCAACCCGACCTCCCTCCACGACGTGTACTTCCGCGTCGGCGGCAGCGGCGTCGGCAAGGCCACCACCAGCCTCGTGGTCAACAGCGACAACGTCATCGGGGACCACATGTGGATCTGGCGCGCCGACCACGGCAGCGGCGTCGGCTGGACCAGCAACACCGCGGACACCGGGCTCGTCGTGAACGGCGACGACGTGACCATGTACGGCCTGTTCGTCGAGCACTACCAGAAACACCAGACGATCTGGAACGGCAACGGCGGCCGCACGTACTTCTACCAGAACGAGATGCCCTACGACCCGCCCAACCAGGCGGCCTGGATGAACGGCTCCACCCAGGGCTACGCCGCCTACAAGGTGGCCGACTCCGTCACCAGCCACCAGGTCTACGGCTTCGGCAGCTACTGCTACTTCAACGTCAACCCGGGCGTCACCGCCGAGCACGCCATCGAGGCGCCGAACAACCCCAACGTCCGCTTCAAGGACATGGTCACCGTCTCGCTGGGCGGCACCGGCACCATCCGCCACGTCGTCAACGACCGCGGCGGCCCGTCCAACTCCGCCACCAACGTGGCCAACCTCGTCGCCTATCCGTAACGGCAACGGGAAGGAGCCCCCGTGTCCAACATCCGACGCACCACACCGTCCCGCGCGGTGTCCGCGGCCCTGCGGCTGCTGGCCCTGCTGGCCGTACTGCTCGGCCTGACGGCAGCCCCCGCCGCCCACGCGACGACGCACACCGCGAAGACCCCGAGGGCGGCGTTCAAGGTACTGGCCCTCTACAGCGGCACCTGGGACGCCGCGCACATCAACTTCGTCCACGAGGCCAACGACTGGTTCCCCAAGCAGGCGGCCCAGAACGGCTTCACCTACACCGCCAGCAACAACTGGAACCTGCTCGCCGACGGCGGGGTCAACGGCTACCAGGTCGTGCTCTTCCTCGACGATCTGCCGCAGACCGCCGCCCAGCGCACCGGCTTCGAGCGGTACATGCGCGGCGGCGGCGCCTGGATGGGCTTCCATGTGTCGGCCTTCACCACCGAAGCCCAGAACTGGTCCTGGTACCACAACCAGTTCCTCGGCAGCGGCAACTTCAAGTCCAACACCTGGGGCCCGACCACGGCCAAACTGAAGGTCGAGGACCGCACCCACCCCGCCACCAAGAACCTGCCCGCCCTGTTCACCTCGTCGGTCAGCGAGTGGTACAGCTGGTCGAACGACCTGCGGCAGAACCCGAACATCAAGATCCTGGCCTCCGTCGACCCGAGCAGCTTCCCCCTCGGCACCGATCCCGACCAGAGCTGGTACAGCGGCTATTACCCGATCCTGTGGACGAACACCACGTACAAGATGCTGTACGCGAACTTCGGCCACAACGCGATGGACTACGCGAACAACACACCCCTGTCGTCCACCTTCGCGAGCGAGACCCAGAACCGATTCCTGCTCGACGGCCTGAAGTGGCTCGGCGGCGCGGCCACCACCGCTCAGCCGTCCTCCGCGCGGCCCTGATACGCCAGTGCCCCGGGCGCCGCGGGAGGGCGCCCGGGGCACTGGGCTGACGACCGAAGCGCGCTTCAGCTTCCGTACTGCTTGGTGTACAGCGACACCGTCATCACGATGGGCTCCCTCAGCAAGAGCGTCTGGGGCGGGCTGCGCGTCGGCTGGATACGAGCCACCAGGCCGGTCATCGGCCGCCTCGCCCGGCTCCGTGCGGTCCATGACCTCGGGGGCAACTTCCCCGCACAGCTCGCCGCGGCAGAACTGCTGCCCCGCCTGGAAACCCTGTGCCAGGACATGGCGGCAGACCGCCAGGCCCGCCATGACCACCTGCGTGTGGAACGGGCACAACAACTGCCACAGTGGCAGGCCCCGCCAGTCACCGGCGGCCAGACCCTTTGGGCGCGCCTCCCGCACGGCGACGGCGACTCCTTCGACCAGACGGCCCTCCGCCACGGCGTCGCCGTACTTCCCGGCAGCGGACTGGACGCCTCCGGGGGCAGCAAGGAGTTCATTCGCATCCACTTCCTCGCCACCCCCGATGTCCTGGTCGAGGCGGTACGTCGCCTGGCGACGGCCTGGCAGGCGTACGGCGGCGGCCACGACCGAGGCGACCCGGCACCGGCGCCGCGGTCGATGGCTGTATGACGTCGGCACACCTCCTGCCTCAGCATGCCGGCCCACCGTGTCAGGAGGACCGGAGGGCGGCGATCCGGTCGGCGAGGGCCTGATTCATCGCCTTGAACTGCGGCAAGGTGTTGTCGTGCAGCGTGCCCTGGTAGAACGGGACCGCCACGCCGGTGAAGTCCTCGCTCTGCGTCACCCGGACCCGGCCACCCTCCAGCGGATCGATTCTGAACCGGTGTTCGCCGTCGAAGATCCAGCCGGGGCCGATCCTGCCTATCCAGCGCAGTTCCCTGCCCGGCTCGGCGGCCAGCACGGTGGGGGTGAAGGTGGTGTTTCCGGTGTCGTCGTGCATCACCAGGCGCAGCGTGGCGTCCTTCTTGACCGTGCCCTTGGCGGAGATCACGAACGGGTTCCACTCGTGGTAGGCGGGGAGGTCGGTGAGGACCTGCCAGACCTCCTCGGGGGTGGCCTCGATCTCGATCGAGGCTTTCAGGGTGTAGGGGCGGGCGTTGGTCCAGATCGTGTAGGTGGTCAGCAGGACGAGGAACACTCCGAGCGCGGCGAGCAGCCGACGGCGGCGCAGACGGTTCCGGGGCGGGCGGTTCCGGGGCGGGCGGACAGCGGTTTCCGTTGCGGTCGTGGTCATGGTCATCGGTTCTCCGGGTGGGGAAGGACGCCGGTGAGGGCGGCGTTGACGAGGCGTTCGGCGTAGGCGCGGTTGATCGGGCGGCCGGTGATCAGGAGCCGGTAGTAGAGCGCGCCTGCGAGCTGGTCGAACAGCAGGCCCGGGTCGGTGGCGGCAGTGAGGGCGCCGCGCTGCCGGGCACGTTCGATCAGCCCGAGCACCAGCTGGTTGCGCCGGGTGAAGACCTCACGTACCAGCACCCCGATATCGGGATGCCGGGCAGCCGCGGCCACGAGCTCGGCCACCACTCCGGCCGAGTGGTCGTCCGCGTCTCCGTGTTGCCCGGCGCGTCGCATGCGGTTGAGCCCGAGGGTGATCTGCTCGGCGTAGTCGGTGAGATCCGCGCGTACGTCCCCGGTGTCCGGCACGGCCACGTCGTCCTGCATCCGGGCGACCACGGCGATGGCCAGGTGGTCCTTGGTCGGCCAGCGCCGGTACAGCGTCGTCTTGGCCACTCCGGCCTGCTCGGCGACCTTGTCCACCGCGAAGCCCGCGTAGCCGTGGGCCAGTAGCTGTTCCAGCGCCGCGTGCAGGATCCGCTCGTCCGCCTCCGTGTCGCGAGGCCGGCCCCGTTGTGCCATCGCCACGCTCACCACCTTTCCGCTACTGGCGTTTCGTAAATCGACCGTAGCGGGATCCGAGCTATTTACGCAACGACGGTAGCGAAATTAGCGCCACGGCTGTGTTGGGCGCCACATCGACCTCATGTCCTGCAGTTGCACATGACGGCGGCCGGGCAGCAGCTCGCGGAGCTGAGCATCCCGGAGTTACTGGAGGGGACCGGTGCGGAGTTCGTGCGCGGCTGGGTGTTCAGGTGCGCTCGAGGGTCGAGGTGGCGAAGGTGCCGCCGGATGCGGTGGAGGTGGCGGGCGGGGAGAGCATCGCCGCCGACGTGGTCTTGTGGACGAGTGGTACGCGGGTCTCGCCGCTGGCGGCCGCCGCCGGGCTGACCGTCGACGAGCGCGGCCGGGTCGTCATGGACGCCGCGCAGCGGTCGGTGCCCCACCCCGAGGTGTACGCGGTGGGTGACGCGGCAAAACGGTGACCGCCTCGCCCTGGCCGACCTGCGCCCGTATGAAGAAGATGCCCGCCTCGGGCGCCTTCTGGCCCCGCGGCGGCCGATTCACCCGCACCCGGGCGTCGCGGTGACCGACCTTGGTGGCGTTGGAAGCCACGGCATCCGTTGCGGGCGGTTGTCGTACCCCTGTGCTGTTCTTGTCCTGCAGTAGTGGCCTCGAGATGAGGGAGCACATCGGTGAACCGCGAGCAGTGGCGTCCGTTCCTCCAGCAGTGGAGCGAGGAGTGGATCGACGGCCATGACCCCGAGAAGGACGCCGAACTGGACGAGGCCGTCGTGCGTGACCGCTGGCTCGGCTTCGCCCCGGCGAGCGAGGAGGAGATCGCGGCGGCCGAGGCCCGCTTGGGCCGCACTCTGCCGGTGTCACTGCGCGAATTCCTGGCGGTTACCAACGGGTGGCGGGACGCGGGCTGCTTCATCTACCGGCTGGCCGGAACGGCTGAGTTGGAGTGGCTGACCGACTCCGACCGGTCGTACCTGATCGAAATCTATGACGAACTCGCGGAGGGCGACGCAGAGAGCGAGGATGAAGAAGAGGAGGAAGAAGACGCTGACGTGATCAACGAGGCAGCGGTGCTGAGGCGTTCTCTGCTCGTATCGCTCGATGGTGACGCGGCGGATATCCTCCTTGACCCCGGGGACGTGAATGAGCGTGGGGAGTGGACCGCTTACTGGCTCGCTTCGTGGTCGGGGAACGGGCTGGAGCCTTTCGACTCCTTCTACGAGTTGATGTATGACCAGTACAAGTCGTTCCATGCTTTGCGGAAACCGGAGGGGGAGACCAAGGACCGCTGGGACGAGAAGGTAGAAGAGGCCCGGCTCGCTGCCCTCAAAGGGGAAATCGACGGCCCGTTGAAGGCACTGACCGAGGCCGAGGAATTCGGCAACGAGCGGGCTCTGCTTCTGCGGTTCCAGATGTTGACGATGCTCGGTGTCGGTCAGCACGAGGCCGGGATCAGCCATGTCGTGAACTACGCGCACCATCCCGGTATCCTGCAACATCCCCTGTTCGAAGACGAATTGATGCCTCTTGTCTTCGAGGAAGACCGCACTCGTGATCTGCCGCACGGATGGTCGACGCTGCGATTCTCGAAGGAGAACGGCCCGGAATGGCTGCGGTCGCTCATCGCCGACCACGAGGCCCGCCGCGCCGCCCCTGATTTCCAGCTCTCCTTCGGCAACCCCGAATTCAACGCCGCGGTCCACCACATCACGGACCGACTGGCCGCCGACCCCGCGTTCCAGGTCCCGGACCCGTATGAGGAGCAGCGACGGAATGCCACCTACGAAGAGGCGTGGGTGGACGGCCAGCCCGTCATGCGCGTGGAAATATCAACCCTGACGGTCTCCACGGTCCTCGTCAGCGAGGAATCGGAGGACGGCGTGCCGGCCGACGTCGAAGCGCACGACCCCTTCGGCGCATACGACCGGGCACGGGAGCGCCAGCGACAGCTCATTGACGCGGCCTGGCCCGAACTGAAGGAGGCGATACGGCTATGGCGTCCGCTGCATGAGGACCACATTGCCCCCGTAGTGCTGTTCGCCGACCCCGCGCTCGCCGAGATGATCACCGGCGAGCGGGGGCGGGAAATCCTGTCGATGGGTCGGGAAGTCCGGTCGGAACACTAGGCGGCGGGTGCCTTGAGGGTGGCTATGAACGTGGCCCAGGAGCGGGAGGGGAATATGAGGGCGGGGCCCTCGGGGTTCTTGGAGTCGCGGACGGGGACGACGCCGGGGAGGTTGTCGGCGACCTCGACGCATGCCCCTCCGTCGTTGTTGCTGTAGCTGCTCTTGCGCCAGGCAACGGTGCTCAGGTCCGGGGTGATCCCCATGAGGTCCATTCCTTCATCACGGCTCGGATCATCGCCTCGGAGTCACGGGGCGAGAGGGCCATGGCCCGCAACAGATCGTAGTTCTTCCGGAGCTTCGCAACTACGCCCTGGTCCTCGATGATCGTTCCGAAGCGGCTGTCCTCCTTGTAGGCGAACATCGGCTCATCCGGCAGGGTGAAGAGCATCAGAGAATTGCCCGCCTCGGCGTGCTGGCCTGCGCTGAACGGCAGGACCTGAATGGTTACGTAGGGATGTGTCCCACGCTCGACGAGGGACTCCATCTGGCGGCACATCACCTCGGGGCCTCCCGCCGGGCGGCGCAACGCCGCTTCGTCCACGATGAACCAGCATTCCCGGGGTTGAGGCCGGTCCAGCCGTGCCTGCCGGTCGAGGCGGGCCTTCACCATGGCCTCGATTTCCGCGTCTGGAGCGTGGCGGTTGCCGATACGTAGCGATTCCCTTGCCAGCTCAGCGGTCTGGAGCAGGCCGGGGATGGTGGCGCAGGAGTACTCCTCGATGACGACCGCGTGCCTCTCGATATCCATCATCCGGCGGTACTTGCCCGGGAACGGCTCGTTCTTCGCGAGCGCGTGCAGCCGCGCGAACAACCCGTCCGTCCCGAAACACGCATCCAGCTTCGCCGGAAGATCGTCGTACGGAAGGCACTCCGCCGCCTCGATCCGCGCGAGGTGCGACTTGCTGTAGTTCAGCACCTCGGAGAGCCGCCGCAGGGACATGTCCGCCTTCTCTCGGTGGCGGCGGATCTCCGCGCCGAACAGGTCGCGTGCGGAGCGGTCGGGGAAGAGCTCGCGTGGCTGGAACGTCATCGGTCCATCCCTCCTGGTCCCGTGGATTTCGCCGGGACCACTGGCCTCTTTTGAGCATACGTGCCGGAGCGCAACGATGAGTGCACTCACCGTAATTGGCCATGGAAGGAAAGGGCCCCGGCGACCGTGCGCGCGGTCCCGGGGCGGGCCAACCCGACGTAGGAAGCAGGTCGACATGGATCAACCTATCGAGCGCGTCACCGCCCGAGGCAAGGGGATTTCCCGCCGTACGCAGGCCGAGCCCGACGGCCCGCGGATGACGATGCGCGTGTATCGCGTGTCCTCGGAAACCGGCGCGGTCACGGAGGAGTTGGGCAAGGTGATCGTCATGATCAAGGACAAGCTCGCACCCCTGCAGTCCAGCCAGTTCCCGCCCTGCGAGTGCCCGCTGCACCGCGACCGTTCGGCTCCCTGGTACCGCTACTGAGGTTTTCGGTTCGGGTTGACTGCTGTGCGCTGTTGGCTGCGGGTTGGCTTCGCTTCGCTCCGCGTGCGCCTGTGCGCCGTCTCGCGGCATTCGGTGCGGGCGGGTGCGGGTTTCGTCTCGGACCCTCCGGGTCCAAAGCGCCGGCGAGAAGGGGGAAGGGGGGCGGCTGGCCTGTCGTCCTGGTTCCTCGGCCCGGCGGGCGGCTGAGCTCAAAGAGGCTCCGCTGCGCTCCGCCGCAGCTGCTGCCGCGCGGTGGCTGCCCGGTCAGTCCAGCGGTGCGCCGGGCCGGGGTGCGGGAGCGCGACGGAGGGCGGGCACCGGCGGGCGGGATCGGCTCTCCCTCCACCCCTTCTTAAATAATCGCTTGATGCAGTACTTGATGCAGAGCAAGTGTTTTTTTGAGAGGGGGCGGGGGGAGAGCCCGGCGTCCACCGCTCCGGGCGACCATCCACCGTCGGCCGCCGCCCGTCGGCCGGTGAGGACCCGTTGGGATGGACGGCGACGATGCCTCCGGCGCCCCCTCCCCTTCCCGCTGCTGGCCGTTTTGCGCCGAAGGCGCGAGACGATGCACGCACGCGGCGTCCGGACCATGCCGTCCAGCGGTCGCCGGCCCGTTCGTCGCGCTCGTGCGCCTCCGGTCCAGCGCAGCGCTGAATGGAGTGGTCGGCCACCGCGCGGCAGCAGCTGCGGCGGAGCGCAGCGGAGCCTGTCCTGAGCTCGGCCTCCCGCCGGGCCAAGGAACCGGGACACCGGGCCAGCCGCTCCCCTTCCATCGGGTGCGGTGCAGTCCGCGGAAGCCGGGTTACGAACCGGTGGGGACGGTGTCTTCACCGGTTCGTTGAGGGGGCAGGCCTCGCTCTGCTGCCCAGGCGCACAGTGCGGCTTCGGCTACCTCGCGGGACAGAGGGCCGCGGTCGACGTGGAGTTCCTGAAGGTGGCGGATGGCCGCCCCTATCGTGCGACCCTGAGGTATGCCGAGCAGGGCGATGATTTCCTTGCCGTTGAGGGGCACCGGGATGCCGGGCAGCCGCTCATAAATGGCTCGCTCGGCTGCGGCACGCTCCTCGTACTCACGCTTGGCCTGCTCCCTCGCGTACCACTCGTCGTAGTCGGCCGCGTCGTACGCCTTCAGGGCGGCCCAGCGCCAGTCCTCCTCGTCCCGTCCTTGGCCAAGGCCTACTTCCACGAACAGGTCGCGATAGTCCGGCGCGCCGGGGCCGGCCGACACCACGCCGAGCCGGGCGAGCGCCGCGTTGATTGGCCAGTCCTCCCGCGGACCGTCGAATTCCGACGTCTGCACTGGGCCCCATACCTGTACACCAGCCCGCCACAAGGCAGCAGCCTGATGCCCGTCGCCGCCCCAGAAGTCCGCTTTCACATGGGCCACCGGTCCGCCCTGTGAGAGGGCACACAGGGTTCGCGGCAGATCACTGCGGAGCGCGGTGGGCAGTGGCATCAGCCCCAAACGTTGCGCGAGCGGGGCAACCACCGCCTCCGTCGCTCCTTCGGCCCAGCTTCGTAAGCGGTCGAAGTCGCTTATGACAGCGTCGAGTCGGTACGACATCTGCGCACGGTAACCGCGTTCCTACGGTGTCGGCTACTCGCGAAAGCCGCGCCGCTGGGCCAGGCTGACGAAGCGGTCATCGAACCGGCCGCGTACTCCTCCAGCGGCCCCCGCGCAGGCGGGCACGGACGGCGAGTGGCCATCTCCAGCCCCCGGCAAAGCAGTGGGCTCCTTCCACCGGCGTACGACAACCTGCCCTGCCGTCAGACCGGTAGGCATCTCACCACGCTTCGCGGAACGTGATGCCGAGGTGCTGGAAGAGCCCTTCGCGCTGCTCGGCGGTGGCCAGGACCATGACATCGTCGTATCCGAGGGTGTAGGGGCCACTGTCGACGCAGCGGAAGGTTCGGGGGTCGTCGTCGGGGCTGAGCGCTTCGATGGCGGCCTGGGCCGCGCCCATGTCGAGGTAGTCGTTCGACTCCTGCTCCACGTCGAAGGAGAGCTCCTTGCCGTTGCGCTCGAAGTACATCGTTCCGCGGCCGGCGTCCTCGTCGTCCGGGTCATCCTTGTCGAAGCGGAAGTTGTCGACGGTGACCTTGCCTCCGGTGAGGGCTGCCGCCTCTCCCAGGAGCCATGCGTAGTGGTGGTCGGCGAAGTCGACGTCATCGGCGTGGATGCAGACGGCCAGGCCGAAGGATTCGAGCGAGCTGGCTATCTCATGGCGTGGGTCCAGTTCGCCGTACGCGAGGTCGCCGAATTGGTCTATGACGTTTTGCGCTGTCTCCTGAGTGATCATGCCGAGTTCGGTGAGGACTTCAGCAACCCGTACGTAGTTGATCGGTTGGGGTTTCGCCATGGCGTCATCCTGTCAGCCGGAGATCGCTTCGCCTCAAGTAGCGTCAGCCCATGGCGATCACTGCGGAAACGATCACACGGCTGCGGACCACCGCGATGGCGGGCGATGCCCACGCCGCGCTGGAGCTGGGGCGACTGTTGTGCCTGACGGCATCGGAACCGCGGGCTCCCGGCGACGGTGACCAGACCTGGCCCGAGGAGCGCTGGCTGCGCGCCGCGGTGGAGGCACGGCCGGATGGCATCGAGGCCCTGACGTTGCTGACCGGGCGCCTGGCCCAGCAGATCTCGTACTGGGAGGCCGTCTTGGACATGAACCCCGACGTCATGGAGCAGTACGGGGAGGACGAGGGCACCGTCAGACGGCGGCAGATCGAGGCGGAGGAGCTGTACGCCCGGATACGCGCGGCCGGTCCCTTCGGCCACGCCGTCGAGGCCGGACTGGACGAGTTGGCTGTACTGCTCGGCGTGAGCGGCGAATCAGCGGCGGCGGCCGCGTACAGCGTCTACGTGTTCGAGGACGATGCATGGAGTGGAAGCGTGCGGTACGGCACGACCATCGTCGCGTCCGACGCTGACGAGATCCGCTGGGCATGCGATGAGTGGTTCGCGCTGGAGACCGGGCTCAGCAGCACCCCCACGCTCACCACGTACGTGGACGGCGCCGAGGTGAGCTCGATCGACCTGCGCAGGCACCTCGTCGACGCGACCGTGTCATGGGACGACGTCGCCGTGCCCGAGCTGACCGGTGTCCGGTTGCCCGTGGGGCTGCCGGTCCCGGGCCGCGGGCTGTACTACGGCTTTGCGGGCGTGGCCGAGTAGCGCCCGAGATGCCGGAGCGCCCCGACGGAGCCGGGGCGCTCGAATCACTCGCCGCTGGGCTAATCGGCGAGGGTCGGAGTCGTCCAGGTTCGCCATTCGGAGAGGTTGCCCGGCTTCTTGCTCGAGATCCTGATCGTGCCGGCGGCGTTGCCCGTCTTCAGCAGGAACTTCTGGATGTTCTGCTGCAACGGGGTCTTCCACTCGGACCTGACGGCACAGTGGTTGCCGTCCTGGATGTCGGACCAGTACGTGATGTTGGCGCCCGCGCCGAGGGCCTTGTAGACCTCGGCCCCGCCGAGCGCCGCCACGCTCCCGGACTTGGCGCCCAGCCAGTCGATATGCGGGTTCTCCATGATGAACAGCCCGCGCGGCGCCACCATGGCCACGATTTCGTGTGTGTCCAGTGGCAGCGTGGTCGGGTTGCCTGTGAAGGAGCCGAACGCGTCACCCAGCCACGGCTGTTCCGAGTAGGCGCTGCTCAGGGGCTGTGAACCGCTCTCTCCGGGAATGCCGCGGAGGATGGGAGCCCCTGCGGTGCCCGACTCGATCGGCATGGTCAGCGCGATCCGCTGGTCGAAGGCGCCGATGGCGAAGGCACCCTTGCCGTAGCGCGAGCAACCCGTGACGCCCATCGCGTCCGCCTTGAGGATGTTGCCGCCCGACTGCTCGATGACGTCGATGATGCGGCTCACCCCCCAGGCCCAGGCCATGAGCACTCCGGTGCTGCTCTGCGAGCCGTAGATGCTGTAGTACGCGCCCTGCTTGTTGTTCCGTGGCGTGCCTTCGCGGCCGACCGCGAGGGGGTCATAGCTGATGACGGCGGCGCCGGAGGCTTTGATGGTGGCGGTGTCCGCGCCGAATCCCCCTACGACCACGACGGCCGGGAAGGGGCCGGAACCACTGGGCAGTTCGACCTTGGCGGAGAAACTGGAGCTCCTGCCCTGGTCCGACACGTTCACCGTGATGTTGGTGTTCGAGACCGTTCCGGTGACACTGGCGGGCTTCGCGTGTTTCTCGCCGTAGACGTACTTCTCCGCCAGCTTCTTGATCTCGGCTCGTCTGCACCGCCAGTCGGACTTGGTGGTGATGCGTGTCCCGTTGAGCCGTGTGAAGGGGTCGGGGAGCTTGGAGTTGGCGGTCAAAGAGCCCGGGTCTTGTACGGCGCAGTCGGCGCCGTCGTCCTCGACGCCGGGGGCGATGCGTGTCGCGGGCGTCCCGGGGTTGCCGGTGGCGCCTGCCTGGGTGGTGAGGGTGGTGGCCGTCAGGCTTGCGACGGCCACGAGGACCGCGGGTGCCCACACCCGTGGCCATAATCGCTGAAAGCGCATGTGGGGGCCTCCCTGAGAGGGCATGTTCTGGCTGTGGGAGCGCTCCCACCATAGGGGCGGGCCGGGTGGGTAGCAACACCTGTGCCCCGGGCTCGGTCTTCCCATTGACCAGGCCCGGGACCCGGTCCCGCTGGGTGGCGCGTCAGCCCGGCGTCAGTCCTGTGCCAGTCCCGCGTCAGTCCTGTGCCAGTCCCGCGTCAGTCCCGCTCAGTCCCGCGCCTCAAGGCTCTCGCGTACTAGACCGGCGGCCCAGGGCGCCCCCTCCGTCGGCCATGAGGCGGCGAGTTGGGTGAGCAGGGCCCGGTGGTCCGCCAGCCGGGGCTCGTCGGTGAGGCCCAGGGCGGCCTCGGCCTGCACCTCCAGTTCCTCGCACCTGGTGGCGCGCATCAACTCCTCGGTCGCCGCGTCGCCCGGGGCATCCCGCAGCGATCCCAGCGCGTGGGTGCGCTGCGATACGGGAAGGCTGCCGTCGCGGGCGAGGGCCCCGAGGGTGCTGATCAACTCCTCGTCCGCCGCGTTCGTTTCGTAGAGGAACCCGCTGACCGTGTACAGGGCGCAGCTGCGCACCTCGGGGTCGCCGGCCTGCCGCAGGACACCGGCGAGCAACGCCGCGTCGCCCGGCTCCCACGAGCGCCCCACGCGCAGCGCGTCCAACGCGCTCAACGCGCTCAGGTGGCCGGCGCCGGCCGGTGCCGGGGGCCGGTGCAGCGCCTCGCGGGCGCGGGCCAGCACCTGCGGCGCGTCGACTGAGCGTGCCTGCTCGCCGAAGTGACTTTCGAGGCCCTTGTCGTGGTACCAGTGATCCAGCGCGATGCCCACCGCCACCTCCTGTCCGCTGTCGAGCAGAGTGCGGAGCGCGTGGTGGTACGTCTCCTCGCCGCTGGGCGCCCGCAGTTCGCGGTGTGCGCGGTAGAGGTCGGGGTCGGCGAGCCGGTGGTCTTCCCAGTGGATGCTGTGCATGCCCCCGAACACCGCCTTGCGGACCAGCTCGGCGTCGTGTGCTGAGGACATGATCTCAACCGGCCAGCCCTCCACCGCCTCTTCGAGCAGTTCACGGTGCTCGTCGATGCGCTTCGGGCGGGACAGCCACCAGGCCGCCTGGACGTGGATGTCCCAGTCGTCGCCGACCAGGGCCCGCAGCAGCAGCGGGTTGGCCTCGGGGCCCAGCGCGTCGCCCAGCACGCGGAGTGCGATCTCGTGGTGGCCGGACAGGGACGGGTCGAACACGAAGCGGCTGACGAGGTCGACAAGTCGTTCACGATCGGGTCCGTCGGCCGCCTCGGCCGTACGGTCGTCCGGCGTCGTCCCGGCCGCGCGGTCGTCTGCTTCGTCCGTGTCATCCACGTCATCCACGTCATCCGCGTCACCCGTGTCCAGCACTCCGTACGCGACCCAGAGGGCCTTGTCGCGCACCCCGTCGCTGGTGGCCCGCTCCAGCACCTCGGCGATCCGCCTCGCGTCCGATGGTTGCGGCCAGCGGGCGCCGATCGCGTTCAACGCGCTGATGTGGTTGGCGGCCTCGCCGGTACGCGGGCTCAGCTCGGGTGGCGACGGCGGATCGCCCAACACCTCCCAGGCCCGCGCGACCACCTCGGGTGCGTACGCCTCGATCTCGCTTGAGTTCAGGAAGTGGCCCAGCCCCTGCCAGCTCTCGAAGTAGTCGAGCGCGATGCCCACGGCCACCGGGTTTCCGCTGTGGAGCAGGGTGCGGAAGGCGCGGTGGTACGTGTCGTCGCTGCCGGTGGGAAACATCAGCTCCGCGTGGGCGCGTTCGAGCTCCGGATCGTCGTCCAGCCGGGCTCCGAGCCAGTAGATGCTGTGAAACCCGGTCAGCGCCTCCCGCACCAGGCTCGCCGGGTATTGCGCGTCCTGCGGCCAGGTGGCCGCCAGCCGCTCGACACGTTCCCGGTGGTCATGGAACCGGCCGTTGGTGGTGAGCCCGAGGGCACCGTAGACCTGCATCCGGCGCTCGCCCGACTCGGTGGCGCGGACCAGGAGGGCCGTCGCCTCGGGGTCGTCCGCCTCGAACACCGCGTGCAGGGCCTCCGTGCGTTCCTCTATGTCCTCGAGGCTTTCGTCGAAGGCCACGGCGCCGAGCGCGGCGACCAGCCGCGGGCTCGGCGTCTCGGCGGCGGCCAGCGCGGTGGTGGCGGCCGAACAGGCGGTGGAGCGCACATTCGCATGGGTGGCGAGGGCCAGGGCGTCGGCGATGAGGTCCACGTCGGCGGCTTCGGCGAGGTTCATCATCGCGTTCAGCGCGCTTGCGTGGTTGGCGCCCGCGGAGGTGTCCTCGTCCTCGGGGGTGGGCGGCTGGCGGAGCAGTTCGCGGGCCACGGCGAGTACGTCGGCCCCGTACTGCTCGACCGCGCTCTCGCCACCGAACCGGGTCAGTGCCCCGGAGTACTGGAAGTGGTCGAGCGCGATGCCCGCGGCGACGGTGTGTCCGCTGTGGAGCAGGGTGCGGAAGGCGTGGAGGTACGCCTGCGCCTCGGTCGGAGCCATCAGCTCCTCATGCGCCTGCTCCAGTTCCGCGTCGGGCAGTTCGCAGCCTTGCCAATGGAAGCTGTGGAAGCCGGCCACCATGTATCCGCGTCTCCTTTCCGGGGGTCATCGAGCCTATCCCGTTGCAACGGGGCCCAGTTGTCGGTCACTGCTGCTGGAATGGGTCCCACACGCAGACCGAGTAACACCCAGTCCGAGCAACCGGGCAACCGCAAGGGAGCCGTATGACCAGCCCGCAGAACCCGCGGAACCCGCAGAACCCGCAGATCACCGCACTGCTGCAGCAAGTGGCGCACAGCATGGCCAAGGGGGCGCCTCCAGGGTGGCAGCGGGCATCGATCAGCGCTCGTGCCGACCGGCACGGCATCGGCAGCCACGGCGTGGTCAATGTTCTGGCGAACGGCAGAACACGCCCCGGATCCATGCGGACACCCAAGCAGCTGCAGCGGGTTTTCGAGCTGGACGACACCAGGGCCGACGAACTGACCATCGAGCTGGTGGTGTACCCCGACGGCCGGTTCGAGGCGCTGACCAGCCGGGCCATCGTGCTGCAGCCCCAAGGGCCGGGCCATGTCTACGTATTGCGGCCCGACGTCCGGCCACCCGACGCCGGCGATCTCCAGCCCGGGCCCGTGGACCCGACGCAGGCCGGAGATGCGCAGGAGGTGGTGCGGCTGCTGTGGGCGTATCTGCGCAAGCGGGCCGAGATCTTCGGCTGGGAGCCGGGCCGCCTCGAACACTTCGAGGACGTGCTGCCCGCCCCCTGGAACGCCGAGGAGATCGAAGACTACGAGCGGAAGCTGGGCGCGCCACTTCCGGAGGACCTGCGCGCGCTGTACGCCGTGGCCGACGGCGACGGCGGGGACGACGGCTCCCGGCTCTTCGACCGCCATATCTGGCTCGATCTCGACCAGTTGGTCTCCTTCCGCCACGCGGACCGCTGGTGGGCGGCGGGTGACACCTGGCAGTACCACACGCTCGGTTCGGTGCGCTCCGATGGTCTGCCGCGGGCCAGGGCGCGGTCCTCGGCCGACCGCCCCGGCTGGATCATCTTCGCGGAGAGTACCGGCGGTGACTTCCTGGCCGTGGACATGGATCCGGCCGAAGGTGGCCGCCCGGGCCAGGTGATCCGGGTGGGTCTGCACCATGACGACGGCCCCGTGTACGTGGCCGACTCGGTGACCGAGTTGCTGCGGCTGCAGCTCGCGGCGCTGGAGCGCGGCGACTACAGATGCGATGCCGCGTCCGAACAGCTGTGGATCGACGCCGGGCTGCCGGAGCTCCCCGGCGACACCGCCGAAGGCGCGGACGGCGAGGAAGGCGGCGAGGAGGGCGGCGGAACGGAGGGCGCGGGCGCGGCCTCGGAGCCCCCCGTGCACCACGCGCACGTGACCTGCGACGCGGAGCTGTCGCCACTGGCGGGACATCCCACGCTGGCGGCCGTGACGGTGCGGTCGACCGAGCCCGTGTCGCTGGCCCCGCTGCGGGGCTGCCCCCGGCTGTACGGGTTGGATCTGTCCGGGGCGGCGGTGCGCGACGTCGAGGTGGCCGCCCGGATACCGGGCCTGCGGTATCTGGCGATGCGCCCGGAGCAGTGGCGGGAGCTCATCGAGCGCGCCGGGCCGCCGCCCACCCTGGCCGCCGCAGTGCTGGCCGACGGCCCCTCGGACGCCCCCTCGGACGCCTCCTCGCCGGAGACACTGGCCGAGTGGGCGGTCGGCCTCGGCGGCGACCAGGGCGACATCCGCCACTACTCCGGCCGACTGCCCGGCTAGGCAGGCGCCGGACCACAGGCAGGACCGGGCCTGGGGGCTACGCCGCGCAGCCCCGCAGGGCGAACGCGATGGTGGCGCCCAGGCCCTGCTCGACCTCTTCAGCGGGGAGCGTGCCGTTCGCCGCCAGGGTGGCGAAGCCGTGTATCGCGGCCATGACCGGCAGCATGATGCCCTCCACCGGCCCTGGGCGCACCTCGTCCCTGCGCTGCCCTTCTTCGATCAGTCCCGTGGCGAGCGCCGCCAGCCGCTGCGAGCATGCGATCAGCTCCTTGGACGCACCCGGTTCGTGCTTGACCGAGTACATGAGCTCCAGCAGGGCCGCGTTGTCCGTGGCGAAGCCCACGTAGGCGCGTGCGACCGCGTCCAGCCGGTCGGCGAAGGCTTCGCCCGACTCCCGCGCCGCGGTCAGTGCCCCCAGGAAGCGGTCGAATCCCTCCAGGGCCAGCGCGTCCAGCAGGGCCTGCTTGTCCTTGAAGTGGCGGCTGGGCGCGGCATGGCTGACTCCGATGTCACGGGCCAGCTCCCGCAGCGACAGGGCGGCCGGGCCCCTGTCGCGCAGCGTCTGCTCGGCGCGGGTCAGCAGCGCGGTGCGCAGGTCTCCGTGGTGGTACGGGCGGGTCTTCATGTCCAGCAGTCTATCCACGGTGTGACCAGCGTCTACATTGTTGTCGTTGACATCATTGTTTGCGATGTCTACATTGGTCGTATGCCGAAGACCATGAACCCACCCCGCTGGAACGAAACACACCTCCCCGACCTGACCGGCCGCACCGCCGTGGTCACCGGGGCCAACAGCGGCCTCGGCCTCGCCACCGTCGACGCCCTGGCCCGGGCCGGTGCCCACGTCGTACTCGCCGTACGGGACACCGGCCGCGGCGAGGCCGCCGCCGCGACCGTGACCGGTGCGCGCGGCACCCTGGAGGTGCGCCCGCTCGACCTGGCCGACCTCGCCTCGATCCGCCGGTTCGCCTCCTCCTGGCAAGGCGACCTCGATCTGCTGATCAACAACGCCGGCGTCATGAACATCCCGGAGGCCGGCACCAAGGACGGCTTCGAGATGCAGTTCGGCACCAACCACCTCGGCCACTTCGCGCTGACCAACCTGCTGCTGCCGCATATCACCGACCGCGTGGTGACCGTCTCCTCCGGCGCGCACCGGATCCCGAGCGACAACCACATCCACTTCGAGAATCTGAACCTGACGGGCGAGTACGCCCCGATGCCCGCCTACGGCCAGTCCAAGCTGGCCAACCTGCTCTTCACCCTGGAACTCCAGCGCCGCCTGACCGCGGCCGGCTCCCACGTACGCGCCCTCGCCGCGCATCCCGGCTGGGCCGCGACCAACCTGCAGGGCGGCGACGCCAGCTTCCTGCGCCGCGCGGCCATGCGGGTGGGCAACCGGGTCTTCGCCCAGGACAGCAAGGCGGGCGCGCGGCCGACGCTGTACGCCGCGGTCCAGGACCTGCCCGGCGCGGCCTACGTCGGACCGGACGGCTTCGCCGAAATGCGCGGCGCCCCGACGCTGGTCGGCCGGTCCGTGGCGGCCAGCGACCCGGAAACGGCCCGCCGCCTGTGGACCGTGTCGGAGGAGCTGACCGGTGCCACCTTCCCCCAGCGGCTGCGCGCGGGCTTGGCGAGGCCGACCGGTTCGGCGATATAGCCGATATCTCTGCGCGCGCCGGTCCTTCCCGGAGAAGTTCGACCGCAGCGGCCCGAATCGCGGAACCGAGCTTTTCCGTCCCATCGAGGGACTTCAGGACGAATGGACCACGCTGTACCGATTCGACAACGCCGAGCACCTCGACGCGTGGCTGACGTCGCCCGAGCGTGCAGAGAATTCTCGCTGAAGGCCGGAAGTCCAACGACTTCAAACTGCGCACGATCGACGACTCGTTCGGCAGCTGGTTCGCCTTCGAAGAGAACGGCAAGGAAGCGCCGCCGCCTTCGGAGACCAAAACCGCCATCGCGGTGTGGGTCGGCCTGTACCCGACCGTAGTTCCGCTGACGCTCGCCCTGTCGCCGCTGAAGATGCCGCTCTGGCTCTGGCTGCTGGTCGGCAACCTGCTTTCGAGCTTCCTCATGAGCTTCCTGACGATGCCCTACTACGTGAACCGGCTGCTCAAGCGGTGGCTGAAGCCGTCACCGGACGAACCGGCGGCGAAGACCAACCTCGTCGGCCTCGGCATCGTCGCCGCGGTGAACGTGTTCTGGGGCGTTGTCTTCTACCTCGTGACGACGGAGATCTGGACGCTGCCGTGACCTGGGCGCAGGGATGGCGACTGACCCCTCAACGATGTGGCATCCATACGCGCTGGTAGACGATGTCACCGTCGTCGCAGGTGGAACTGTAGTAGGAGCTGGAACTGCCACTGCACGCATGCACGCTCACGTTCACAAGGTTGGGGCTGGAGCTGTGCCAGGCCCAACTCGCGGCAGGGTTGTTGGCGCCGCACGCTTTGCGACTCTCTATCCGGTTGAAGCCTCCGTCGCTGTAGCGGAAGACCACGCGGACCCAGGCGCAGTAACCATCCCCCGGTGGCGTGTCCTTGACCGTGCCGCTGACGTACACGGTGCCGCCGGACCAGTCTGTACTACCGACCACGCGCGTTCCCGGGCGCTCGAACTCGAAGGAGAAGCCGGCGGCCGCTGACGCTGGGCTGGACGCGAGCATGGTGAGGCCAAGGCCTGCCGTGGCCGCGCAGGTGAGGGCCTTCCAGCGATTCATGAGCTACCTCCTGATGTTGGGGCTTGCGCCGAGAACCGGGCGGCCGCCAGGGAGCGGTGGTCCGGTCCGGAAGGGCCGCCTCGCGACGACCATCCGCTGTCGACCTTGCACACACCTTGGGCCGAGCATGAATCCGGTGGCTGAGCCGCCTGCCCTGAGTTCAGGACGCGTCAGCGGCCGGGCCGCCCGCATAGCGGTTGGCGAGCTCGGCGCCGATCCGGGCCAGTTCGGCCTGGACGGAGGGGGGTTCCAGGACATCGATCAGCGCGCCCCAGCCGGCCAGGTGTCTGGCGATGTCCAGCGGGGTCGGCGCGGCGATGCGGACCCGGGCGCGTCCCTCGTCGAGTTCGGTGTCAAGGTGGCAGTGGCGCCCGAAGTGGTTGCGCAGTACGGCCACGTACCGTGCCTCGATGAGCACGGTGGCCCAGGTGTGGGAGCGCCGCTGCTCCACCTCGCCGACGACTTGTTGCCACGCGGTGGCGAGGGTGAAGTCGTCGGGGCGGTCGGCGGGCTGGTCGGTGGGGTCGGCCGTGATGATCCGGTCGACCCGGAAGGTTCGCTGCCCTCGCTCGGTGCCGGCGATCAGGTACCAGGTGTCGTCCTTGTCGACCAGGCCCCAGGGGTCGACCAGCCTTTCCGTCCGTTCCCGGGCGTGGTTGTCGTAGGTCAGGCGGACCTTCCGGCGGCGGACCACAGTGTCCTGCAGCCGCTCCACCAGCTCGGGCCGGCCGCGATCCCGCTCGCCCCAGCCGACCGGGTCGGTCATGGTGGCAGCGGCGGCTGCCTCGGCGTCGGCGCGGAAGGTCTGCGGCAGCGCCCGTACGAGCTTGCGCAGCGCCGCCTTGGCCTCGGCCGAGACCGCCGCGGCCGGGCCGACGAGCAGGAACAACGCCTGCGCCTCCGTGGCCGAAAGCCCGCTGAGATCGGTGCGGGCGCCCCCGACGAGCGACCAGCCGCCGCCGCGTCCGGGCTGGGGGTATACGGGGACGCCCGCCGCCGACAGCGCCTCCAGATCGCGGCGGGCGGTGGCCACGGACACCTCCAGCTCGTCGGCGAGCTCGGCGGCGGTCACCCGGCCGCGGGACTGGAGGAGCAGGAGGGTGGCGATGAGGCGGTCGGCGCGCATGTCTTCAGCCTCGCCCATAAAGTGCTCAATTGGTGAGCACTTTAAGCCGGAGGATGGTCACATCGCCGTTCGAAGCAGGCACTGATCGAAGGAGAAGAACCCTCATGCTGCGAGGACTCACCACCGTCACCTTTTTTGCCGACGATGTCGCCGCCGCCCGGAGCTGGTACACCGATCTGCTCGGCATCGAGCCGTACTTCGTGCGCCCGGTCGAGGGGACACCCGCGTATGTTGAGTTCCGCATCGGCGACTACCAGCATGAACTCGGCATCGTCGACCGCCGGTTCGCCGTGCCCGGCCGGTCGGGCGGCGACGGGGGCGTGGTGGTCTACTGGCACGTGGACGATGTACAAACCACCTTCGAGCGGCTGCTGTCCATGGGGGCCACGGTGCACGAGAAGCCGACCGAGCGTGGGCCCGGCTTCGTCACCGCGTCCGTGGTCGACCCGTTCGGGAACACCCTCGGAGTGATGTACAACCAGCATTACCTGGAGGTGGTGGAGGCCCGGGCGGGAGTGTGACGTGAATACGGCCCCACCAGGTCTTGCCCCCAGCTGGCTTCCCGCTGGGCGCTGACCGAGCGATGAGGGGGCCGTGGTCGTGGCCGAGCCAGGCCGTGAACTGTTCGCCAATTTCTGCCCCGCACGCTGCCGGCGTAGCCGCAGTGGGAGATCACGCAGACGGGGGCTACAGCGGCGGCGGTCCTGCCCGCGCTCGAGCCGCGCCCTCTTAGGCCGAGATTCCTCGTGGCCCGCACGCCTCAAGAGGCGGTCGGGTGCGTGGTCAGCTCAAGGTGACTGTTTCTCGGCGCGGCGTAACCCCGGTACCATCTGAATAGGGCAATGGAGTCTGTAGGCTACGCCGTGCCGTCGAATTCTCCGGTCAGGAGTCTATGCACATGTCCTCGCGGCCGGATTGGGCGCTCGACGGGAGGGCTAGATATGCTACCGGGCGGACCTGCCGGTGCTGGTGTGAGTCGCCTTTGTCCATTGCGACGCCGGAGACGGAAATTACAGCAATTGCAAGGGGTATGCCATAAAAGGCGACTCGATGCAAAATCCCCACCAAAAAATCCTTCGTGTCCGCATGGAATACCCGGGGGGTATTGGCACCCCGGGTAGAGGGTTACTGAAAGGGTAGTGGGGAGGGTTGCGTAGATCCAAATCCGGCGAACTTAGTGGACATTTCGTCTAAATGCTCGCCTGGAGTGGGAGCTGGTTCCTACGAACGCTCATTCCGGAATGCGGCAAGAATCTTCCGCGCGCTGGCTGTTTCGGTGGCGGCATGAGCGTCGTGCGCGATGGCGAGAGCGGCCTCGATGTGAGCGGTGGCGACATCTTTGCGGCCGAGTTGGTACTCTGTGAGTCCGAGTTGAAGCATGGCCTTCACTTCTTCGGAAGTAGCCCCGATCTGTTGGGCTACTTCCAGAGCCCTGCCGTGGTGAGCAAGGGCTTCATTGTGTTGCCCGGTGGTCCGGAGCACCGTCCCGATCCCATTCAGTGCCGCGGATTCGCTGCGTTTTTCGCCGATATCGCGGAATATGGCCAGGGTCTGGCGATAAAGAGTGAGAGCAGAATCGAGTTCACCGAATACTTGGAGGATGTCCGCAAGGTTCATCTGTATGATCGCTCGGTCTACGGCGTTACCATCCGAGCGGGCAAGATCCATCGCTCTCTCATAGGAGCGGCGGGCTTGATCGTGGTTTTCGGTAATGAGATGCAGGTCGCCCAAATTGTTGTACATGAGGGCTTGACTGCGTCTGTCGCCACTTACTTGGAATCCCTCCAGGGCGGCTTGGAAGGAAACGCGGGCTGTGTCGTAGTCGCCGAGGTGTAAATAGGTGATACCTAGATTGTTCTGTGAGCGCGCTATTTGGTGACGGCCGGCGGTGCGGAGACGAATGTCGAGGGCTTCCTGCTGCAGCGCAAGTGCCTTCTTGAACAGTCCTTGATTTCTGTAGGGAAGGGCAAGCTGATGAAGTGCCTCGGCGGCGGTCTCCTCGTCATTCCCGGCACGGGCCAATTCAAGTGCCCTGGTGGCTGAGCTGATGGCCCGGGGGTAATCTCCGGCGTGAGCGTGAGTCAGACTGAGATCGATGAGGGAGCGTGCCTCCGCCAGCTGATCGCCGGACGAGCGCCAGTGAGTGATTGCTTGGCGGTGCTGCGTCTCCGCGGTGGGGCCGTGACGTTCTGCGTCCAGCATTCCGCCGAGCGCATGCGCAAAGAGTGCTGCCCGATGTGGGGGACCTGTTCGCCAGGCCTGCTCTATGGTGACCAGGAGGTTTTCGCGTTCGAGAGTGAACCAGCTCCGCGCGGCCGCTGGGTCGGGCCATGCGGGCGCGTCGGGGATGCAGGCCACCTCCACGGGCGTGCGTGGACGATGTGGATAAACAAGACGGTCGGCGAGGTCTGCCAGGTAGAGGTAGGAGTCGATGAGGCGGCCGGTGGCCAACTCGCGCTGATGTTCCTGCTCTTCGGTATCGGCGAGGGTGCGGGCGTATTCTCGCAGTAGATCATGTATGCGATAGCGGTGGGGGGTGGGCTCTTGAAGGAGATTATGGTTCAAAAGATCTTCGAGAAGATGTTTGGTTTCATCGAGGCTGAGTCCGGTGAGTGATGCTGCGGCGTGCAGGCCGAACTCGGAGCCAGTGTGGAGTCCGAGTCGACGGAAGGCGGTCTGTTGCTCGGTGGTCAGCCACCTGTAGGAGAATTCGAAGGTCCGGGCGATTGCGCGGTATCCGTCGCGGAATTCGGCAAGGCGCCGGCTGCTGGAGACCAGCTGGTAAGTGAGATCGGAGGTGCTCCAGGAGGGGTGTGAATTCAATCGGCTGGCCATTATTTCGATGGCGAGGGGTAGATATCCGCAGAGTCGTACTATTTCTGCGACTTCGGAGGTGTTTCGCGTCCGCTCGTCGGCAACTCGCTGCCGAAAAAGAGCGATCGCGTCGGATTCTTGCAGTACATCGAGGGAAAGGTGCTGCAGGCCCGGTAATCCGACGAGGCGCCGGCGGCTCGTCGTTATCACTACGGAGGGGGAGTCACCTGGCAGAAGGGGGCGGACTTGTTCGGGGCCTGAAGCATCGTCGAGAATGATAAGCAGCCGCCGTTGCGTGAGGAGTGAGCGCCACAGGGCCGTGGATTCGTCGATGTCTTGCGGGATTCGCTGGCTGGGCACACCAAGGATGCGCAGCAGGGCCTGCAGCGCCGCATCGGGCGTCAGGGGTTTGTGGGTGCCGCCGTGTGCCCGCAGGTCCAGATAGACCTGGCCGTCGGGGAAGAGGGGGCGCAGTTCATAGGCGACGTGGATGGCGAGAGCGGTTTTGCCCACGCCGGACATGCCATCGATCGCCTCCAAAGCGATTGTTCCGTGCATGTCATTTTGTGATGCCTTCAAAACCGCATGTATCAGCTCCATCTCGGTGTCCCGGCCAACCAGCTCGACTCGGCGCGGTAAATTCTGGGGTGGGGGTGTGGAATGGAGCTGTAGGTGAGAGTTGGCGCTGCCTGGTATCAGGTCGCCGACGGAGACCTGGCGCAGAATGCTTTGCTGGACATGCCTGAGCCGCTGGCCGGGTTCGGAGCCGAGTTCTTCGACAAGCTCGCGTCTGACCTCCTGATAGATGCGGAGGGCTTCAGTCGCTCTCCCGCAGCCATACAGGGCCAGCATGAGATGCTCGGCTATCGCCTCATCCCTGGGGTGTTGACTGGTCAGCAAGGACAGGGGGCCCACGAGGTCGGCGAAGTGCCCGCGTCGGAGTGCGATGCCTGCTCGGACCATGGCCGCGGCGAGATTCCGAAGGATGAGCGCATCGCGGACCTGCTGCGGCCACAACCCGGATAGCCCGGCGAGTGGCTCGCCCTGCCACACCTCGTCGGCTTCGTCGAGGTGACGAAGAGCCCGCTGGTCGTCGCCGCTGTCGACGAGTGAGCGTGCCTGGGCAATGAGGCTGAGGTAGCGGTGGAGGTCAACAGATTGCGGGTCGGCCTGGAGGGTGTATGTATGAGCCCGCTGTGTCACTGTTGGAGCATCGAGGTCAACACTGATCCTGCGCCGCAGCCGTGAGACGTAAGTACGGAGATTCTCCCGGGCGCGCTGCGGGAGGGAGTCCTCCCATAGTCGGTGAAGCAGTGTGTCCATCGGCACCGGACGGCCTATGTCGACGGCCAAAGAGGCCAGCACGATGCGTTCTTTGACCGAGCCCAGGGGACGGGGCTGCCCGTCCCACAGTTCGACGGTGCCAAGTATGTGGAACTCCACCAGCGCCCTCCCGCCGGTATTGCTCCCTCAGTTACTTCAGTCATCATGAGAATGGCATAAGGCCTGGCCTTGCCGCTAGACCGCAGGGGTCACTCTTGTCTGAAATTTGCTGCCTTATGTGACATGTGGGCAGTGTGGCGACTAGGCGGGCGGAAGGGGAGCGGTGACGGAGCAGACGCTCATGGAAGCCCTCGCGCTGGCGCTCAGTGGTGGGAGTGAATCCCCAGCCTGGAAGTCGTTGGCCGCATTCCTCCGCCCTGCACGTGCGGCGGACAAGGAGGTGGCGGAGGCATGGCGGCGAGTCGTGGCAGGCGGTGCCGAGGCGGATGATGTCTGGGCGCTGGCGTGTGCCGTGATCCGACACATCGATCGTGACGACGCTTTCGGTGAGAGCCTGCACGGCTGGGTCACCGACGGTCCTGCGAGAGCGGGGGCCATCGCACGATCGGAGGCGGCCGAACACCGCAACGTCATCGATGGCCGCAGCCAGGTGTGGGGTTCCGTCGTGCAGGCCCGGGATATCGCCGGGGGCATTCATATTCACCAGACACCACCGGCACGGACCGTGGTTCCGCGTCAGCTACTCCCGGTCCCTGCCCACTTCACTGACCGCGAGGACGATCTGCAGGTGCTTGCGCGCTTGCGCGCGTCGCGGAACGCCGACGCCCCTCATGTCATAGTGATCAGCGGGCCGGCAGGGGTGGGGAAGACGACGTTGGTCTCCCGCTGGTTACGGGAGCGGGAAGCCGAGTTCCCCGATGGCCAGCTCTATGTGGACCTTCACGGCTTCACCCCCGGCGAACCCGCCGGCCCTGCCGAGGTGCTGGGACATCTGTTGCGGGCTTTCGGGCAGACAGAGGTGCCGACCACACTTCCCGAACTGGCGGCGCTCTGGCGTTCGATGACTGCTGACCTCCGCTTTGCCGTCATGCTTGACAACGCCTTGACCGCAGCGCAGGTACGTCTTGTGCTGCCGAGTTCCCCCGGGAGTCTGGTCGTGGTAACCAGCCGGAACCGGCTGACCGGCCTGGCTGTCGACGGTGCTGCATTTCATCAACTCGGGCTGCTGGACCATGGATCGGCGGTGGAGCTGCTTTCGCGCAGCGTTGGCAGGGAGCGGGTGGACGATGAGCGATCGGCAGCACATGAAGTCGTGGTGCTGTGCGCCTGTCTGCCCCTGGCGGTGTGTCTGGCCGCTGCGCGCCTCGCTGCTCGGCCCGAGCGATCCGTGGCTTCCCTGGTTGAGTCGTTGACCAGAGGGCTTGGACCGCTCGGGGCGCTGCGGGTGGAGGGCGCGCGGACCTTGCAGGCCGTGCTCGACGAGTCGTATGGGGTGTTATCGCGCGAGGCCACGGTCGTCTACCGGCGCTTGGGCCTGCTGCCGACCGCCGTCTTCGACACCGCGATGGTGGGCGCCGTATGCGCACTGAGCGAGGTCGAAGCCGACGGACTCCTGGAGACTTTGACAGATATGAATCTCCTCGAGGAGATCGGGGCGCATCATTACCGCTTCCATGACCTCGTGCGTCAGCATGCGGCCCAGCGCGGTAATGAGGAGGTCGCATCGGTCCAGGCGGAGACTGTGCGGCGCTTTGTGGATTGGTGCCTGACCGTAGCGACCTCGGCAGAGGAGGTGCTGACTCCGAGCCACCGCAATCTGGGCTCACGTGAGTACCTGTTCGCGCCCGCGGCTCCCGTTTCCTTCATGGACGAGGGCGCGGCGCTGGCTTGGCTGGGCACGCACAGAGAAGCCCTCATGGGAGCCGTACGCAGTGCCGCGAACGCAGGGTGGGAGACCACGGTCTGGCAGTTGGTGGATGCCATGTGGCCGATGTTCTTGCGCCTACGGTTGTACGACTCGTGGATCGAGGCCCATGAGCTCGGGCTCCAGGCTGCGCGGCGCGCTTGTGACCGCGCCGGCGAGGCCCGCATGCTGACCTCTGGCGGCATCGGCCTGCGCAGTGTCGGACGATATGAGGACGCGATCGTGTGGTTCACGCAGGCACTTGATCTCGCCCGCGAGGACGGTAACACTCGGGATGAGGCGCAGGCGCTCAACGGCTTGGGGAGTTCCTATCGGGGCGCGGGGCGACTCGGCGAGGCCCAGGACTGCTTCTCTCGCGCGCTTGCTCTCCGGGAGGCGATCGGTTATCGGAGAGGCGCTGCGCTGTCGCGGTTGCGGCTTGGCGAGCTTGCCCTCGATGCGGGAGATCACGGCAAGGCGATCGACCACCTCGACCGAGCCCTGACGGAACTCATCGCTGAAGACGACACCTACGACGCGACACGGGCCCGCTCCCTGCTGGGCTTTGCTCTGGCCAGGCAAGGGCGGCGTGAGAGCGGGGTGCGGGAGTTGAACGCGGCCCTGGAAGATTTCGGAGTATCCGGATCCGACTTCTGGCGCGCCAGGACGCTGGAGATGCTTGGGCAAGTGGCGCACGACGGGGCCGACGAATCGGCGGCCCGGGTCTTTTATGAGCGCTCTCGTGTGATCTATTCCTCCATTAGTCCCATGGACACCAGACGGGTGGAGAGGCGCCTCCGGGAACTTGGTCCAGAGGCGCCTCCATGTGATTCTGAGCAGAATTAGGCTGCCAAGCGTTCCTCCCTCGTAAAGTCCGCCAGCGGCAGGACAAGGAGGCGGCGACGCTCACACGCCGTATCTGCCGGACCAACGCGTCCTCGTGCGGTGCTCAGAACGACGGAACGAAGAGTCTGCCAGGGCTGCCCGAGAACGAGTTGGCTGTGCAGGAACGATGCCATGCCCCAGAGTTCCGTTCTTGTCAGGATCCGCCCTGGCGCCCTGTCCGGAAACGCTACGATTCGCGCGCCGTTCCGGGCGCCGGCCACGCAACCGCCCGTGGTGTCCCGGGCAGCAGTTACGAGGCACCCCGGAAACTGGGAAAGGATCCGGCTCACCCACTGCACGGCGCGACCTGTCTGTTCCGGCCGTTGAAGACCGACCACGTCGCCGGCCGCGGACAACAGTGAGTCCCGCGGGCCTCCCAGACCGACGCTCAAGTGAACGTCCGTGGGATCCGACCCGCCGTGCCACGCCCCGAGCAAGGTCCGTGATATTTCCGCACGCGATGTGCCGGTCACATCCGAGACGATGGACAGCGGCCAGCGCCGCACTGTGTAGCGTCGGCGTTCCGCCAGGTGTGTTGCTTCCAGGGTCGTGAGTTCGGGACGGGCGAGCCTCGATGACGGCATACGCCAATCGTCCTGGCCACCTGCCCATACCGCGGCGACCGCACAGGCTGTCATGCCGCTGCTCCCTCGATCCACCCTGTCCATGAGTCCAACGGCGCCGGCTTCGGGGCGGGTTCGGTCAGCGGCTGGTAGGCAGGCTGCCCGATTCCCAGGCGGTGGTACATCAGCCTGCGGATGTGCTGATGGAAACGCCCCGGCTCGGAGGAAATCCGTCCGGCAGCTGCTTCGTACTCTTCGCGCCGGTATTCCGCGGCCGCGTAGTGAAGTTGCTCCTCCAGGGGGTGGCCCGGGGAAAGCACCGGCGCGGTCGTCGCGAGAGCAGCGGCCGGTGAGGCATGGTGCACCTCGGCGTACGGGAAGCGGGCCAGCACGATGGGAACCGGCATGAGCGTGGCGTACGAGGTGAGCGAGCCATGGTCGCCTACGACCCAGTCTGCGGCGGCCAGCACTGCCCGCCAGTCGACCTCCGGTGGTACCAGAGCGAGCCCGCGCCGACGGTATTTCGAGAGCCAGGCATGGACCTGCCACCTGCCGTGGCCCGCCCATATGTTGGGGTGAGTGAGAACCGCCGTGCGGTACTTCCTGGCCGGTAGTTCGCTGAGCAGGCGGGGCAGCAGTGCGTCGAAGCCTCCGAATGAAGCCGAAGCGCCCCACGTACTGGCCACCACCACCAATTTCTGCCCTTCGTCCAGCCCAAGGGCCGCACGATACGCATCCCGGTGCGGAAGGCTGGCGAGGAGCCGGTCGTAGGATGGGTCTCCGACTACCGATGCCACCGGCAGAGCCTCGGGACAGCTGCGTGACAGCGTCTCGAGTTCGTCGCGGTGGGCGACTCCCAGCACCGCCGGAAGTACCTTTCCATTCCGGGTGAGATTGTCCCGCCCCAGCATGCCGGGCGGCCGTTCACGCGCGTCGGTGCCGTGCCAGACACGTTGCAGTTTGATGTGCCCCGCGCCGTGAGAGAGCAGGATCAAAGGCGCGCGTACTTGGTCGATGTGTTCCCAGCCGGCGGCCAGAGCGAGGTCGAACTCGGACCTCGCAGCCTCCTGCCAGGGCAGCACCGGGCTGCCGAGGCGCTGCAGGAATCGGGTCACTCCCTCACCGAACGCGTGCGGCGCCACGGTGAAGAAGACCTCGACGCGCATGTCAGCTTCCAGCAGCGAGAAGACGTCGAGCAGTCGCTGCCCAAAAGTGAGCGTCTGTACGACGACGAGTACCTTCTTGCAGCCGCGAACAGTGAGCCACGGCTCGCGGTCTAAGTGAACGGACCCTGTGAGGCCGAATGTCGTTGACATGGCTTCCCCCCTTGAGATCGCCCGGACCCCCGTGATCCGGGCTGTGCGGCCGCACACCCGCCGACAGGGTGGGCGTTGTGACCGGCCGTGTAGGGGCATGCCCGCAAGGGTGGACAGAACCCTTGCAGAAACCTTGCAGACTGCCGTGGGCGCCTTGCGGCGGCCCGGAACCGTGGATCGGTTGGCACCGACACCGGCAACCTGCTCTCGCAGCGGTAGCGTCCGGCATTGCACTGACGGACCGGACCGCAAGGATGTGACGGGTGAGCGACAAAGAACTTCTGGCCCAGCGATTCGAGGAGCACCGCTCCCATCTGCGCGCGGTGGCCTACCGCATGCTGGGCTCGCTCAATGAAGCGGACGACGCCGTCCAGGAGACCTGGCTGAAGCTGAGCCGTTCCGATGTCTCCGAGGTGCAGAACCTGGGTGGCTGGCTGACCACCGTGGCGGGCCGGGTGTGTCTGGACATGTTGCGCTCCCGCAGTTCGCGGCGGGAGGAGCCGCTGCCGGAGCAGCAGGACGGTCCCATCCGGCTGCCCGATCCGGTGGTCAGCGGCCCGGGTGGGGTGGATCCCGAGCAGGAGATGCTGGTGGCCGACTCCGTCGGCATCGCCCTGATGATCGTGCTGCAGACCCTCTCGCCCGCCGAGCGGCTGGCGTTCGTGCTGCACGATCTGTTCGCCGTCCCCTTCGACGAGATCGCCCCCATCCTGGGCCGTACCTCCGCGTCCACCCGGCAGCTCGCCAGCCGCGCCCGCCGCCGGGTGGAGGGGGCCGCGCCTGCCGCCGACACCGATCTCGCCCGCAAACGCGAGGTGGTGGACGCGTTCCTCACCGCCTCGCGCGGCGGGGACTTCGACGCCCTTCTGGCCGTCCTCGACCCCGATGTCGTGGCCCGCTCCGATGGCGGCACGCTGCGGCCGAGCCTGCTGCGGCGCGGCGCGCAGGACGTGGCCTCGCAGGCCATCACCTTCGCGCGGATCGCGGAGGCCGCGCGCCCGGTGCTGATCAATGGCTCGCCCGGGGTGGTCTCGGTCGCGGAGGGGCGCGTGGTGTCGGTCATGGCGTTCACGATCCGGGGCGGCCGGATCACCGCCCTCGACATCCTCACCGACCCCGAGCGCATCGCGGGGATGGACCTGGACGCGCTGAGCGGCTGATCCGTACGCGCACCGCCTGCGGCAGGAGCGGCGCCAGGTCGTCGACGTACGAGGTGATGACAGCGACTTGGCCCTGCCGCAGGAGCGACCTCCTGGAGCCGTGTGATGTGGCCGGTGCGCAGCTCCAGGTGGGTGCCGGTGAAGCGGCTGCGCATGCGGCGGTCGTGGGTGACGGTGACGACCGCGCCCGAGTAGCTCGTCAGGGCTCCTTCCAGCTCTTCGACGAGGGCGGGGGACAGGTGGTTGGTGGCGGGGCGGGTGGCGCCCCGCACCTCATTTTCGGCCGTCGACCACCGGGAGAGCCACCGGGAGAGCCACCGGGAGAGGAGCCGGGAGAGATGGCCCCCTGGTGGCGCCGGAAAACGGGGGCTTAGCATAAGCCCCTGGCATGGACACCATCACTCTCTGGGCATTCGTCGCGCTCGCCGGGGCCGCGACCCTCGTCGGCTTCTCGAAAACCGCCGTCAGCGGCGCCAATACCGTCAGCCTCGCGGTCTTCGCGGCCGTACTCCCGGCCCGCGAGTCGACCGGGGTACTGCTCCCGCTGCTCATCGTCGGCGACGTGTTCGCCGTCTACACCTACCGCCGCCACGCCGACTGGGCCACGCTGGTGCGGCTGTTTCCCGCGGTGGCCGCCGGGGTGGTGGCGGGCACGGTGTTCATGCTGTGGGCCGACGACGCCGCGGTGCGCACCTCGATCGGGGCGATTCTGCTGCTGATGGCCGCGGTCACGGTGTGGCGGCGGCGTGCGGCCGGAAAGGCGGACGAAGGGGGGAAGGCGCACGAAGCGGGGATGGTGGAGAAAGCAGGGGAGCGGCAGGGCAGCGCGCGGCTCAAGGCCGGGTCGTACGGCGTGCTCGGCGGCTTCACGACCATGGTGGCCAACGCGGGCGGACCCGTGATGTCGATGTATCTGCTCTCCGCGGGCTTCCGCAAGCTCGGTTTCCTGGGCACTTCGGCGTGGTTCTTCCTGATAGTCAACGTCGCCAAGGTGCCCTTCAGCGTCGGCCTCGGGCTCATCGACGGACACTCGCTGCTGCTGGACGCGGCGCTGGCCCTGTTCGTCATACCCGGGGCGTTCCTGGGCAAGGCGGTCGTGGACCGGATCAACCAGCGGCTCTTCGAGCGGCTGGTGATCGCGGCCACCGTGGTGGGCGGCGCCCAGCTGCTGCTGCGCTGAGCCGACGTGCCGTACGCGCCTCCCGCGCGGCTCGTGCGGTGGCGCGCAGGGACGCCTCGTACTGCCGCCGGGAGAAGGTGAACGGGCCGAGGCCCGTCAGGTCCCAGTCGCGGCGGACACTGCGGAAGCCCGACCACCGTACGGCCGTGTCACTCACCTCGACTTGGGCCACCAGCGCCCAGCACTCGTCGACGCCGCACGGGCAGGTCAGCAGCAGCGTCTCGTCCTCCCGCCAGCCGTCGGCGGCCCCATCGGTCGGCTCGCCCAGCAGATGGCGGCTGGGCCAGGCGCGGCCGTCGGTCCGCAGCAGCGCGTAGGCCCCGGCGAGCAGCGGGACGGGGTCGGGCGCGAAGTCCGCTTCGCTTTCGCGCTGTTCCTCCACGGCGTACGGCAGCTCCGCCTCGCGTACGAGATCGAGCAGGCGGGTGCCGTTCACGACGAGGTCGATGACATGGAAGCGGTGGGGCCGCAGCAGACGGAACTCGATGGTGTGCGGGGTGTCCATCGTGGTCATGCTACGGCCCGCCGTGTTACGACCTGCCGTGTTACGGCCCGCCGTGTTACGACCCGCTAAGAGCCCGCTATGAGGCCGCTCGTGACTCGATGAGTGCGGCGAGGCCGTCCAGGACCCGTGCCAGGCCGAAGCGGAACGCGTATTCGGGGTTGTACGGGCTCTGGTGGGCCTCACCCGCGGCGCTGCCCACCCGGGCCGCGAGGGGATAGCGCTCGGCGTCGAAGATCTTGGCCAGCAGGGGTGCGTGGGCCTCCCACCACTGCGCGTCGGACATCGCGCTGTCCCGGTCGGCCGCCTGGGCGTCCAGTTCGGCGCGGGCCGCGGCGCGGACGAAGTCGAGCAGGAAGGTGAGCGCGGCGTCGATCTCGATGTCGTCCAGGCCCAGGCCCTCGAAGGCGGCCAGTTCGTGCTCGTACTTGGCGATGACGCCGGGGCCGAGTGGCGGGCGGGTGGCGGGCAAGGTTGCCACCCAGGGGTGGCGGCGGCACAGCTCCAGGTTTTCGCGGGCGACGGCCTCGACCCTGGCGCGCCAGGGGGCGCCCGGCATCGGCAGTGGCGCGGCGCGCTCCATCTCCAGATAGGCGGTGTCCAGCATGAGGTCGAGCAGTTCGGCCTTGGCGGGGACGTACGTATAGAGGGTCATCGGTGTGACACCGAGCCGCTGGGCCACGCCCCGCATGGTCAGCGCATCCAGGCCGCCGGAGTCGGCGAGCGCGATGGCGGCCTGGACGACGGCGTCGACGCTGAGGCCCTGCTTGGGGCCGCGGCGGGGTGGCGCGTCCGCGGGTGCGGGCTCGCGCCACAGCAGTTCCAGGGTGCGGGCCGGGTCGCCCGCGCCGCTGCGTTCCTTGGCCATCGGTACCGTTCACCGTTCCTTGTCGTCCGAGCCGTGTTGTCCGAGCCGTGTCGTCCGGGCCGTGCTCCTTCGCGGCTATTTTGTCGCGCGCTTACTCCGTACGTTGTATAGGGTACGGCGTACCCTGTTTTTCTGTTCCAGGAGGAGTAGCCGTGAACGCCACGTCCGGACCCCGCCCGGCCGACAGCCACCATCTGATCCAGGTCCGCGGAGCCCGAGCGAACAACCTCAAGGACGTCTCCCTGGACATCCCCAAGCGCAGGCTCACGGTCTTCACCGGAGTGTCCGGGTCCGGGAAGTCCTCGCTGGTGTTCGGCACCATCGCCGCCGAGTCGCAGCGCCTGATCAACGAGACGTACACGGCCTTCATCCAGTCGTTCATGCCGAGCCTGAGCCGCCCCGACGTGGACGGGCTGCACAATCTGAGCGCCGCGATCGTCGTCGACCAGGAGCGGATCGGCGCCAACTCGCGCTCCACCGTGGGCACCGCCACCGATGCGTACACCATGCTGCGGATCGTCTTCAGCCGCGTCGGCACCCCGCATATCGGGACGTCCTCGGCCTTCAGCTTCAACAGCCCCGAGGGCATGTGTGCGGCCTGCGAGGGGCTCGGCCAGGTGTCGAAGATCGACGTCGACCAGTTGGTGGACCGCGAACTCTCACTGAACGAAGGGGCCATCGCCGTCCCGAACTTCGGCGTGGACACCTGGTACTGGCAGGTCATGGCCAACTCCGGCCTCTACGACCCGGACAAGAAGCTCAAGGACTTCACCGAGCAGGAGTGGGCGGACTTCCTCCACAAGGAGTCCACCAAGATCAAGATCGGCTCCAGCAACCTCACCTATGAAGGCCTTGTCACCAAGTTCCAGCGGCTCTACCTCTCCAAGGACCGCGAATCCATGCAGGCCCATATCCGCGCCTTCGTGGACCGGGCCGTCGTCTTCGCCGACTGCCCGGACTGCGGCGGCACCAGGCTGAGCGCCGCCGCGCTGTCCTCGACGATCGGCGAGGTCAACATCGCCCAGTGCTCGGCCATGCAGATCAGCGACCTCGCCGAGTTCATACGGGGCGTCGACGACCCGTCGGTGGCCCCGCTGCTGGGCAATCTGCGGCACCTGCTGGATTCGCTCGTCGAGATCGGGCTCGGCTATCTGAGCCTCGACCGCGCCTCCGCCACCCTCTCCGGCGGCGAGGCGCAGCGGGTCAAGATGGTGCGCCACCTCGGCTCCAGCCTGACCGATGTGACCTATGTCTTCGACGAGCCGACCGTCGGGCTGCACCCTCATGACATCCAGCGGATGAACGACCTGCTGCTGCGGCTGCGCGACAAGGGAAACACGGTGCTGGTCGTCGAGCACAAGCCCGAGGTGATCGCGATCGCCGACCATGTCGTGGACCTCGGCCCCGGGGCGGGTACGGGCGGTGGCGAGATCTGCTACAGCGGGGACGTCGCCGGGCTGCGCGCCTCCGCCACCCTCACCGGGCGCCACCTGGAACACCGGACGCGGCTGCGCGAGACCGTACGCACCCCGCGTGGGCAGCTGACCATCAAGGGCGCGGACCTGCACAACCTGAAGAGCGTCGACGTGGACATCCCGACCGGGGTGCTGACCGTGGTCACCGGCGTGGCCGGTTCGGGCAAGAGCTCGCTGATCCACGGCTATCTGGCCGGGCGGGACGGGGTGGTGGTGGCCGACCAGTCGCCCATCCGCGGCTCCCGCCGCTCCAACCCCGCCACGTACACCGGGCTGCTCGGCCCGATCCGCACCGCCTTCGCCAAGGCCAACGGCGTCAAGGCGGCGCTGTTCAGCGCCAATTCGGAGGGCGCCTGCCCCAAGTGCAACGGCATCGGGCTCATCTACACCGATCTGGCGATGATGGCCGGGGTGGCCTCGGTGTGCGAGGAGTGCGAGGGCAAGCGGTTCACGCCCGAGGTGCTGACGTACACGCTGCGCGGCAAGAACATCAGCGAGGTGCTGGGCATGCCGGTGGCGGAGGCGCACGAGTTCTTCCCCTCGGGGCAGGCGCACACCCTCCTGGGGCGGCTGGTGGACGTCGGGCTGAGCTATCTGCGGCTCGGCCAGCCGCTGAACACCCTCTCCGGCGGCGAGCGCCAGCGGCTCAAGCTGGCCATCCACATGGCCGAGAAGTCCTCGACGTACATCCTGGACGAGCCGACCACCGGACTGCACATGGCCGACGTCGACAAGCTGCTGGCCCTGCTGGACCGGCTGGTCGACGACGGCAACACGGTCATCGTCATCGAACACCACCAGGCCGTGATGGCTCACGCCGACTGGCTCGTCGACCTCGGCCCGGGCGGCGGCCACGACGGCGGGCAGGTGGTGTTCACCGGGACCCCCGCCGACCTGGTGGCCGGCGCGGACACGCTGACCGCCCGCCATCTGCGGGAGTACATCGGAGGCTGATGCTCCGACGTGGTCAGCGCGGGGCGGTGAGCCGGAGCCGGTAACGGACCGCGGGCCGCCCATTCAGCTCGATGTCCTCCACGGCCGTGAATCCGCTGCGCCGGAGCACGGCCGTGGAGGCCTGGTTGTCGAGCGTGGCCGCCGCGATGAGGGCCGAGAGCCCGTACGAGTCCGCGGCCAGCCGGCACACCTGCGCCACCGCGGCCGTCGCGACACCCCGCCCCGTGGCCCGCTCGCCGACGCGGTAGCCGAGCTCGGCGGTGCCTTCCAGGACGTCCACCAGATTCACCCGGCCGACCAGCTCTCCCGCCTCGTCCAGAACCACATGGAAGTGGCACAACCCGGCCTCCTGCTCGTCGAGCCGGAGCTGATGGAGGGAAGCGAACTCCGTGAAATACGAGTCGCCCCGGTCCGGGATGGACCGCGCGAAGTAGGCCCTGTTTTCCCGCTCGAAAGCCAGCAGGGCGGGTGCGTGGTCCGCCCGAAGCCGCTCCAACCTGACCGTGATCATGTCTGCGAGCATACGGGGCCGGGGCCGGGGCCGTGGTCAGTGCGGGCGGTCTGCCGGCGTCGTATTCGGCGCGTTCTTCGCACGCTGGGGAGCGGCCAAGTCCAGCAGCACCATCGCGTCGTAGTCCGGGGTGCCCGGCTCGGCGATGTACACGCCCAGGCGCTGACCGGGGGTCCCCTCCAGGTGCATGGCCTGGAAACCGAGGGTCATCTCGCCGACGTGCGGATGGTGGAAGGTCTTGCGCGTGGCGGCCCTGCGGCCCTTGACCTCGTAGCGCTCCCACAGGGTCGCGAAGTCCGGGCTTTTCAGCAGGAGCTCGCCGACGAGGCCCGCCAGGTCGGGGGCGTCGGGGTCGGTCCCGGCCAGGGCGCGCAGCCGGGCCACGCAGCCGCGGATCTGGTTCCCCCAGTCGGCGAAGATCTCGCGGGCGGCCGGGTGCAGAAAGAGATAGCGGGCCAGGTTGCGCTGTTTGGCGGGCCAGTCGCCGATGCCGGCGTACAGCGCCAGACCGCCGGGGTTGCAGGCGAGCAGATCGAGGGTGCGGCTGGCTACGTAGGCCGGGTTCGGGCGCATGGTCTCCAGCAGCAGCTTGAGCTGCGGCCGTACGGTGCGGCTGGGGGCGGCCAGGAGCTCGGGCGCGTACCGGGCGGCGCGGGCGGCCAGCTCGCGCAGGTGGTCGCGCTCGTCGTCGTCCATGCGCAGGGCGCGGGCGAGGGCGTCGACCACGGACGGGCTGGGCCTGGTCTCCTTGCCGCGCTCCAGACGGGTGTAGTAGTCGATGCTGACGCCGGCGAGGGCGGCGAGCTCTTCGCGGCGCAGACCGGGAGTGCGGCGCAGACCGGGGCCGGCGGTCAGACCGACCTGGTCGGGGGTGACCTGGGTGCGCCGGGCGCGCAGAAACCGCCCCAGCTCCGTACCGCTACCGCTGCCGCTGCCGCTACCGCCAGTGCTGTGCTGCTGCTCACCTGCCATGTCGTCCAGTCTCACAGCGCGCGGGCCCGGACGGGAGCCGAGTGGGGGGCCGTGTCACACCCTGGAACGGCGCTCCCCGGCTCCCTGGCTTCTCGGCTCCTGAGCGCCCCGCCTCCCCGGCTCCCGGCTCAGGCGGGCGCCGGGCCGGTGCTGCGGCGGACGACCAGCTCCGTGGGGATGTCCACGCGGACCCCGGGCTCGGGCGCCCGGTGGAGCTGGTCCAGCATCAGGGCCAGACAGCGTCGGCCGACCTCGGCGAAGTCCGTACGGACCGTGGTCAGCGGCGGCAGCAGATGCGCGGCCTCGGGGATGTCGTCGTAGCCGACCACGCTGACGTCCTCGGGAACCCGGCGCCCGGCCTCGTGCAGCGCGCGCAGCACGCCCACCGCCATCTGGTCGTTGGACACGAAGACCGCGGTGACCTCCGGTCGCTCGGCCACCTGGCGGCCCAGCTCATAGCCGGAGTCCGCGCTCCAGTCGCCGAACAGCGGCTCGGGTGCGACGGCCCCCGCGTCCTTCAGGGCCGCCCGCCAGCCGTCGAGGCGGGCCTCCGCCGCGATCCAGCCGACGGGGCCCGCGATATGCCAGACCGTACGGTGGCCGAGGCCCAGCAGATGCTCGGTGGCCTGGCGGGCGCCGGACGCCGAGTCCCCGGCGACGACCGGGACCCGCTCCCCGAAGCTCTTGTCGAGGGTGACCAGCGGAATGTCATGGCCCGACTCGACCAGGGCCTGGCCCACCGAGCGCTGCGGCGCGATGGCGATCACCCCGTCCGCGCCGTCGCCGAGCAGCCGGTCCAGCGCACCCGCCACGGACGCCTGGTCGGTGGCGGTCAGCGCGATCGTACTGACCAGATAACCGGCCGACTGGGCCGCCTCGTTGATGCCCGCCAAGGTGGCGGCCGGGCCGAAGCGGGTCGCGTCGAAGGAGATCACGCCGAGCATCCGGCTACGCCCGCTGGCGAGTGTGCGGGCGCTGGCGGTCGGGCGGTAGCCCAGCTCCCGCATCGCGGCCCGCACCCGCTCGCGGGTCTCCTCCCGGACCCTCGGGTGGTCGTTGAGCACCCGCGAGACGGTCTGGCCGGACACTCCCGCGAGCCGGGCGACGTCCGCCATCAGAACCCGGGAGCCGGCCGTCCCCCGGCGGCGCCTGGTCCGGACGGGCTCCGCCATACCGGGACTTCCTTCCTGCCTGCTGCTGCCCTGCTTGCTGCGTCTGCCCTTACACCCTAGGCCCCCTGCGTTCCGCGCCCGCGCGGACCTGTGGGGTGACCTGTGGGGTGTGGCCGGTGGCGGGCGAGGGCTTCGCGCTGGGGCGGGGTCAGCCACTCGGGCCGGGCGGCGACGGCGTACGTGTCGGGGGCGGTGCGCCGGAGCGCGACGGGGGAGCTGACGTCCGGGTGCTCCTCGGCGACGCGCAGCGCGTCGGCGAGACGGTCCGTGGGCCAGTCCAGCGCGGTGGCCAACTGGTCCGCGGTGAGCGGCGCGCCGGTGTGGACGAGCGCCGCGAGCACGGTCAGTACGTCGGCGGCCAGGGCGGCGTCGGGGCCGCCGGACATGTTGTCGCTGAGGCCGGCGAAGAACTGGCGCATCTGGTCCAGCCGGGCCCCGGCGGGCGTTCCGGCGTCGAAGAGGTCGACTCCACGCCGCGCGGTCTGAGCCCACATCTCGGTCGTATGGGCGCTCGTTATCCACGACCGGATCCAGACGTCGTCGTCGATGACGTACAGCTCGCGCCGCCCCCCTGGGGCGCGTTCACGGCGTATCAGCTCCAGCCCCTCGAGATAGCCGATGGCCTTGGACACCGACGCGGGGCTGACCCGCAGTTGCTGGACCAGCTCGGCCGAGCCGAGCCGGCCGGAGTCGGTGGTGAACAGCCGGGCGAACACGCGGGCCACCATGCGGGTCAGCCCCGTCTGCACCATCAGCCCCGCGAACTCCTCGGCGAAGGCGCGTACCGCCTCGGGGTCGCGCCCGTCGGCGCTGATGGCGGCCGGGGGCTCCGGGCGTGGGGGTGGCCCGGGGCGGCGCGAACGCCGCTCGGTGGCCCGATGGGCACGGTCGGCCCGGTAGCCGTCGGGTCCGCCGTTGCGGGCCACCTCCCGGCTGATGGTCGATGTCGGCCGGCCGAGCCGCCGGGCGATCTCGGCGTAGCCGAGTCCCTCGGCGAGCCCCGAGGCGATGTCCTGGCGGTCCCCGTGGGTCAGCCTGCCTCCCGGCATCGGTGCGCCTCCCGTGGTTGTCGATGGCCGGTCCAGTATGCGTTCACGGTCAGCTCATTGCAACGAGAGATCTAGAAGCGCGTTGCATTTGCCTTCAATTTCATTGCAACATCCCTTGGAAAGTGGGTAATTGATGTTGACGATTCATGAAACGCAACGTAGCTTTCGTGTCGATCAAACGCATTGAGTGAGGTGACATGAAGACGGCGGCACGCGAAGAAGTCGCGCTCGACGTCGACGGGCTGCGTATGCGGTACGGCTCGGTCGACGTCCTGCGCGATGTGACGTTCCAGGTGCGCCACGGGGAGGTGTTGGCGCTCCTCGGGCCGAACGGGGCGGGCAAGACCACGACCATCGAGATCCTGGAAGGTTTCCGGGCGCGGTCGGCGGGCCGCGTCCAGGTGCTCGGCGCGGATCCGGCGCAGGGCGACGAGCGGTGGCGGGCGCGGGTGGGGGTGGTCCTGCAGTCCTGGCGGGACCACGGCAAGTGGCGGGTGCGTGAACTCCTCGCCCACTTGGGCGGCTACTACGCCGCGTACTCCACCGCGGCGATCCGTCGGCCGTGGGACCCGGACGAACTCGTCGCGGCGGTCGGCCTGACCGAGCACGCGGGCAAGAAGATCAAGACGCTGTCCGGCGGTCAGCGGCGCAGACTGGACGTGGCCATCGGCATCGTGGGCCGCCCCGAGCTGCTGTTCCTCGACGAGCCCACCACGGGATTCGACCCCGAGGCCCGGCATGAGTTCCACGCCCTCGTCCACCGCCTCGCCGCGGACCACGCGACCACGATCCTGCTCACCACCCACGACCTGGACGAGGCGGGCAAGCTCGCCGACCGCGTTCTGATCCTGGCCGGTGGGCGGATCATCGCGGACGGCTCGGTGGACGAGCTGGCGCGGCGGATCGCGGGCGAGGACGAGGTGCGCTGGACGCGTGAGGGTGAGCGCTTCACGGCGTCGACCGCCGATTCCACCGCCTTCGTACGCGGGCTGTTCGGCCGGTACGGCGAGGCGATCGGCGAACTCGAGGTACGCCGCGCCTCGTTGGAGGACACCTACCGGGCGCTGGTCCGGCAGAGCGAGGACGCGGCGGGGCGTGAGCCGGCGCGCAGTGCGTCGGCGGCCAGTGGGTCGGCGCGGCGTGAGTCGGCGGCCAGTGGGTCGGTACGGCGTGAGTCGGCGGGGCATGAGTCGACGGGGGTGGGCCGATGAACCCCGGAACCGCAGCGCTGCGGGCGGGCTGGAGCCGCGGCGTGATCGAACTGCGGCAGTCATTCACCAACGGCGCCGAGCTGCTGTCCCATCTGCTGTGGCCGGTGCTGATGCTGACCGCCATGTACTTCATGCGGGACACCACACTGGCCGGCGGACTCCTGCTCGGCAGCATGGCCCTGCCCAGCATCCTGGGGATGAACGCGGCGATGGGCATGGTCACCATGAGCCAACTGCTCACCGCCGACCGCGAGGACGGGACCCTGCTGCGGGCCAAGGCCACCCCGCACGGGATGCGCGGCTACCTCGTCGGCAAGGTCGTCTCGGTGGCCGGCGGACTCCTCGCCGACCTCGCCATCCTGCTCCTCCCCGGGCTGCTGCTCATCGACGGCCTGGCCGTCGGCGGCGCGGACTCCTGGCTGACGGTGGCCTGGGTGCTGGCCCTGGGCATGTTGGCGACCCTGCCCCTCGGCGCGGTGCTGGGCTCGATGTTCCCCAGCGCGCGCGGCCAAGCGCTCGTCCAGCTGCCGGTCCTGGGCCTGATGGCGATCTCCGGCATCTTCTACCCGGTCACCGCGCTGCCGGAGTGGCTGGAGTGGATCGCCCAGGCGTTCCCGATCTACTGGCTCGGCCTTGGTATGCGGTCGGCCCTGCTGCCGGACGCGGCGGTCGACATCGAGATCGGGGACTCCTGGCGGCACCTGGAGACCGTCGGAGTGCTGGGTGCCTGGGCCGCGCTCGGCCTGGCCGTGGCCCCGGTCGTACTGCGGCGGATGGCCCGCCGGGAGTCGGGGTCGAGCGTGGCCGAGCGCCGCGAGAAGGCCCTGCGGCGGGTCGGATGAGCGGACGCCGGGCGGCCGCGCGAGGGTCTGTCGTCAAAGGGGGCGCCCGGCCGCGAGCGGCGTCTGGCCGGGGGCACCTCCCAGCGGTAGCTGGGGGAGGCTGATGTCACTGCGGCGTCGGTAGCAGGGCGCCCCCTTTGACGACAGGCCCTACGGCTTCTCGCCCACCCGGTCGCCGAGGTCGCCGAGGTCGCCGAGAGGAGGCCGCCCGGCGGTGGCGGAACGAGGGTCGGTGTCGGCCGGGCGCGTGGCCGTGGCACGGATCAGCCAGCCCGTCGTGGCCAGGCAGATCGCCGAGACCGCGGCCAGGATGAGCGGCACCGACCGGATGCCGGACAGTTCGATGGCCTTGCCGAGCGCCGGGCCCGCGGCCACGCCGCCGACCATGGACGCCGCGATGACCAGCGCTCCGGCCCGGCGGGCGCGCGGGGCCGCGTCGTTCAGCCAGGGCAGGCCGGTCGGGAAGATCGGCGCGATGAACAGGCCGACGCCCGCGTATGCGTACGGGGCCAGCGCGGGCACCGCGGCGAGCAGCAGGCACGCGGTCATGCCCGCGCAGCTGACCACGATGATCGACCGGGCGGGCCAGCGCAGCGCGAGTGGCGCGACCAGGAAGCGGCCGACCGTCATCATCAGCCAGTAGACGGAGGTCGCGGAGGCGGCGGCGGTCGCGCCGTAGCCGACGGTCTCCAGGTGGGTGGGCTCCCAGCCGCCGACGCCCGCCTCGATGCCGACATGCAGGACGTACAGGAGCACGAAGGCGCCCAGCACGGTGGCCAGGCTGCGGGACCGCGCCCGCGCCCGCCGCGCGTCCGCGGCGTCGTCCTGCGGGTCGTTCTCGCCACCCGCCGTACGCGGGGGAGCCTCGTCCCGCACCCCGGCCAGGCACAGCAGCAGCGGCAGGGTCAGGGCGGCGAAGCCGAGGAAGACGGCGGTGTAGCGCTCCGCCCCCACCAGGCCGATCAGTGCCGGACCGAGGATCGCGCCGATGCCGAAGTGGGCGTTGAGGATGTTGAGCATGGCGGTGCTGCGGCGCCCGAACCCGACGGCGAACAGCTGGTTCAGGCCGTAGTCGATGCCGCCGAAGCCGAGCCCGGCCACCAGCGCCATGGCGAGGGCGGCCGGCCACGTGGGCGCGAGGGCGAAACCGGCCGCGCCGACGGCCATCAGCAGATACGAGCCGCCGAGCAGCTTGCGGTTGCCGATCCGGGAGGCGGGGTCGGCGTGGCCGAAGAGCCGGTCGAAGACGAGGACGCCCGCGACACCCCCGACGAAGTGGGCGCTGAGACCGAGTCCGGCGGTGGAGGGGGAGAGGCCGAACTCGTCGCGGAAGGCGGGAATCGACGGTCCGTAGAGCGCCTGCAGCGCGCCGATCAGGATGAAGCCCACGCAGGACGCGACCACGGCGGCGCGGCTGAACAGCGGGGTCCGGTCAGTGGTCCGGTCGGGGGTCCGGTCGGGGGTCCGGCCAGGTGGCCGGTCGTCGGGTCGGGGGAGCGGAGGCGTGCTCGGAGGCTTGTCCACGACGGGAGTGTTACCGCTAACATTCCGCCCGTCAAGGCATTTGCCGCGGCGCGGGGCCCGCTGCCCGGGCAGGCCCTCGCCTCCTCGGCCCCCTCGCACACGTTTGCGCCGCCGACTGCCTCGGGTAAAGTGATCGCGGCTTCAGAAGCGAACGACCGAGGAGGTGAGACCCATTACCGCTGTGTCAGGTCGGGTGCTCTCATCTCACGGCCGTGCGGTCCCTCAGGGATAGGTGACCGCGGGAGCGCCCAAAGGCGTTCCGAAAGGCTCCCATGTCGGTCTCACCGTCACTTCTTCCCCTCTCCGCCATCGTCACCAGGCTCCGCGGCGTCGGCTGTGTCTTCGCCGAGGACGAGGCGCACCTGCTCGTCACCACGGCCCGTACCCCCGATGAACTCGCCGCCATGGTCGACCGGCGCGTGGCGGGGCTTCCCCTGGAACACGTCCTCGGCTGGGCGGAGTTCCACGGTCTGCGGATAGCCGTCGACCACGGCGTCTTCGTACCCCGTCGGCGCACCGAATTCCTCGTCGACCAGGCCGTCGGCCTCGCCCGGCCAGGGGCCGTCGTCGTCGACCTGTGCTGCGGCTCGGGCGCGGTGGGCGCCGCGCTGATCGCGGCACTGGGTCCGGTCTCCCCGGTCGAGCTGGGTCCGGTCCCCCCGGTCGAGCTGTACGCGGCCGACATCGAGCCCGCCGCGGTGCGCTGCGCCCGGCGCAACATCCCCGCCGACATGGGCCGGGTGTACGAGGGCGACCTCTACGAGCCACTGCCCGCCGCGCTGCGCGGGCGTGTCGACGTTCTGGTCGCCAACGCCCCCTACGTACCCACCGATGCCATCCGCCTGCTGCCCCCGGAGGCCCGCGACCACGAGCCGCGCGTCGCGCTGGACGGCGGCGCGGACGGGCTCGACGTCCAGCGGCGGGTGCTCGCCGGGGCGGCCCAGTGGCTGGCGCCCGACGGCCATCTGCTGATCGAGACCAGCGAGGGTCAGGCGCCGCGCACCGCCGAGACCTTCGCCCGGCACGGGCTGATTCCCCGGATCGCCGGATGCGAGGAGCTGGGCGCGACCGTCGTCATCGGCACCAGGCCCGCGACGGTCTGACGGGCTGATCACGTCTCAATGAGGCGCACGTCGGCGCGTCCCCCAACGCGCCGACGTGCCGGGGCCGCCGACCTGCCATCCCCCGTCAAGCAGGTCGGCGGCCTTCCCGAGGCGCCGCTCCGTCCCAAATCGGAGCCGCTGAGAACACTCTGCCGCACGGGACTTGGACGAAATCTTGAGGAAACCTTGGACGCTCCTGCACGCGGCCTGCCGAATTCGCGAGAAGATCAGGGCGCGGGGGGAGAGAACCAGGGTTGGGGGAGGCTCACATGGACTTCCGGGTCCTCGGCCCCGTTGAGGCGTGGTCCAAAGACCGGCAAGTCGACCTCGGGCACGCCAAGCAGCGCTGTGTGATCGCGGTCCTGCTGGTGGAGGCGAACCGCGTGGTGCCCGTGGGGCAGTTGATCGACCGGGTGTGGGGCGAGGAGCCCCCGGCGTCCGTGCGCAGTGTGCTGTACGGGTATGTGGCGCGGCTGCGGGCGGCGCTGCGCGCCTTGGAAGAAGGCGCGGTGGGGGCGGCGGCCGGCGGGCACGACGGCGCCCGGCTGGCGCGGCGCGCCGGGGGCTATGTGCTGGAGGTGTCGGCCGAGTTGGTGGACCTCCACCGGTTCCGTGGCCTGGTCGCCGAGGCCGCGGCCGCGGAGGAGGACCCCACGCGCGCCGCCGGGCTGCTGCGCGGGGCTCTCGGGCTGTGGCGCGGGGAGGCCCTGTCCGGTCTGTCCGGTGACTGGGCCTGGAACATGCGGGAGCGGCTGGGCAGCGAGCACATCGCGGCCCGGCTGGCTCTGGGCGACGCGGAGCTGCGGCTGGGCCGGCACGGCGAACTGCTGCCCGAGCTGCGCGATCTGGCCGCCGCCCACCCGCTGGACGAGCGGGTCGTACGGCAGCTCATCGTGACCCTGTACCGGTGCGAGCGGCAGGCCGAGGCGCTTGAGGTGTACACCCGCACCCGCGAGCGGCTGGCCGATGAGCTGGGGGTCGACCCCGGGCCCGAACTCCAGGCGCTGCACCAGCGGATCCTGGTGGGCGACCTCGATGTACGCCCGCCCGCACCGCCCTCGCCCCAGCCCGCCTTTGCCGATGCGCCGCCCGGCCCGCAGAACCACAGCGGCCCGCGGCTGATCCCCGCCGAACTGCCGCGCGCCGTACCCGGCTTCACCGGCCGGACCGAGGCCGTCGCCCGGCTGCACGCCCTCGTCCCGTCCGGCGGCCCGGCGCCCGACACCGGCACGGTGGTGATCTCCGCGATCGGCGGCACCGCGGGCGTGGGCAAGACCGCCCTGGCCGTGCACTGGGGCCATCAGGTGCGGGACCGGTTCCCGGACGGCCAGCTGTACGTGGACCTGCGAGGCTTCGACGGCAACCGCGAACCGCTGCGCCCGCGCGACGCCCTCGGGCAGCTGCTGCGAGGACTGGGCCTGACGCCGCAGGAGATACCGGCCGACGAGGACGAGATGATCCGCCGCTACCGGTCCCTGCTGGTGGACCGGCGGATGCTGATCCTGCTGGACGACGCGGTCTCCGCCGAGCAGGTCCGCCCGCTGCTGCCCGGTGGCCCGTCCTGCCTCGTCGTGGTGACCAGCCGCAACCGGCTGGGCGGCCTGGTCGCACGGGAGGGCGCGCACCCCCTCATGCTCGACGTACTGGCCCCCGAGGAGGCCCATGCCCTGCTGGTCGCCGTCCTCGGGGAACCGCGGGTGGCGGCCGAGCCGGACGCCGTGGCCGAACTCGCCCGGCTGTGCGGCTACCTCCCACTCGCGCTGCGCGTGGCCGCCGCGCAGCTCGCCTGCGAGCCGGGCCGGCGCGTCGCCGACCTGGCGGCCGAGCTGGCGGAGGGCAGCAGGCTGGCGGTGCTGGAGCTGGAGGACGACGAACGGTCCGCGGTCCGCGCCGCCTTCGACCTCTCGTACCGGGCCCAGGGCCCCCGGGCCCGGCTGCTGTTCCGCCGGCTCGGCCTGGTCCCGGGCCTGGAGTTCGACGCCGGGGCCGCGGCGGCGCTGCTGGACGACACGGAGGAGCAGGCCGCGCAGCTGCTGGCCACCCTGGCGGGCGCGCATCTGATCGAGTCGCGCGGGGAGGGCCGCTACGGCTTCCACGACCTGCTCCGCGAATACGCCTGGGAGCGGCTGGAGTCCGACGACCGGGCGGTCGACGACCTGGCGGTCGACGACCCGGCGGCGGAGCCGGCGGCCGCGCGGGACCGGCTGTACGCGTGGTACCTGCTCGCCGCGGACACCGCCGGGCGCATCCTGTATCCGCAGATCCCCAGGCTGCCGCGCGAGATGGCCGAGGGCGCCGAGGTGGCTGAGACGGCCGAGGCAGCCGACGCGGCGCCGGGGCACTGTGGGGACCGCGAGGGCGGGCCGTACGCCTCCTTCGCGGCGGGCTTCGAGAGCTTACGCGTCCCGCACGTCCGCGCACCGATGCGGCTCGCCGACGAGATCGAGGCCATCGTGTGGCTGGAGGCCGAACGGGCCAATCTGCTGGCCGTCATCGAACGGGCCGCGCGCGAAGGGCCGCGCGCCGTGTCCTGGCATCTGACGGACGCGCTGCTCGGCTACTTCTGGCTCTGCCTGCCCCGCGGCACCTGGCAGGTCACCGCGCAGAGCGCGCTGGACGCCGCGGTCGCCGAGGGCGACCGGCGCGGTGAGGCCGCCATCTACTACAACATCGGCTTCGCCCTGTGGGACCTCGGCATCCTCGGCCAGTCCGCCCTCCACCACCAGCGCGCCATCGAACTGCACCGCGCCATCGGCTGGTCCCCGGGCGAGGCGGCGGCGCTCGGCGGACTGGCGTACGTGGAATGGGAACAGGCTCGGCTGGACGATGCGCTGGGGCACTTCGACGCCGCGCTGGCGATCCTGCGCGAGCTCGGGCAGACCGACGCCGAGGCGCTGGCGCTCATCGGCGTCGGCCTCGTCCACCGGGACATGGGCCGGCTGCCGGAGGCTGTGAGCGACCTGGAGACGGCGCTGCACATCCGGCGCAAGGCCGGAGTCCGCTACGAGGCCAACCACCTGGACAACCTCGGCATCGCGTACTGGGAAGCCGGCCGGCTGCGCGACGGCCTGGAAGTCCTCGGCGAGGCCGTGGCCATCAACGAGGCCGTCGGCTACCGCAACGGCCACGCGGTGGCGCTCCAGATCACCGGCCGGATCCAGCTGGAGTGCGGGCGCCACGAGGAGGGTCTTGAACACGGCGAGCGCGCGTTGCGGCTCGCCGTGGACACCGGAAACCGCCGGATCCAGTCCGACGCCCTCAACACCATCGGCGAGGCCCACCGACGCGCCGGGCGCGGCGAACAGGCGGCAGAGAGCCACGAACGCGCGCTCCTCGCGGCGCGCGCCGCGCAGAACCGGCGCGCCGAAGCGGACAGCCTGCTCGGCCTCGCCGCCGCCTACCGCCTCCTCGGCCACGCCGAGGCCGCACTGGCCCGGGCGGACGAGGCCCGGCAACTGGCGCGGCGCTGCGGCTTCCGGCTGGTCGAGGGGCAGGCCCTGACCGAACTCGGCGAGATCCACGCCGCCGCGGGGCGATACGCGCAGGCGCTCGCCCGCGCGGTCGAGGCGGTTGCCGTGCAACGGGAGTCGGGCCACCCGCTGGGCGAGGCCCGAGCCCTCGACCTCATCGGCCGGGTGCCGGACGCCGTGCCGGGAGCCGTACCGGAGCTGGCCGTGAGCGGGCAGGAGGGGGAGGCGGAGAAGGAGGTGGCCGGGGACGGCCGGGCCCGTGCGGCCCGGCGCCGCGCGGAGCAGATCTACGCGGCCACGGGGGCGCGGCCCGCGAGTTGAGCCACCCGTCCAGCTCCCTGGTCCCACACCAGGTCCCGGCTCAGGCCCCGTGCGCCGCGCCGAGGCGAGGGCCCGCGCGCGAGGCCCCGCCCGTGGTCCAACGCCAGGTCGCTTCCCGGGGTTCAGGCCAGGGTCCGTCTCAGCCCCTGCCCGCGAGTCCCGCGCGAGGCCACGCGCGAGGCCCAGGCCCCGCCCCGGCCCCGCCTCAGGGCCCAGGGCCCAGGTCGCGCGGTCAGTCGAGGTCGTCGCAGATCTGGTGGGCCTTGTCGAGGTTCTTCTTCACCTCGCTGTTGCCGAAATCGAAGGTCCTGGCGTGCTGGTTCTGGACGATGAGCAGGGCCTTCGCCAGCGGCTTGTACTGGGCGTCGCCCGCGGCCGCCGACGCGGAGAGCGCGATGGCCGCACCGAAGCGGTTCATCGCGATCTCGCCCTTCGAGCCCTTCGTGACGTAGTCCGATGGCTCGAATCCGCTCAGTGCGCGGCAGGCGTCCCGTGCGTCGCCCGCCGCGCCGCCCGCGGACGAGTCGCCGCTGACCGCCCAGGCGACACCGACGCCCGCGCCGCCGATCAGGATCCCCACGATCAGCGCGGCGGCCAGGGCCCGCGGGGACTTACGCGGCGCCGGAGCGGCGGGCGGACCGGCGGGCGGAGAGGCGGGCGGAGAGGCCGGAGCGGCGTCCGGCGGTATGGGCGCGGAGGCAGGCTGCTGTGACGACATGCGGACAAGATAGCTGCTCAGCGAGGCTTTGCCGGGGGCGGGTGAGCCCCAAGGCGCACCCCAGGGTGCGCCCGGCCGCCGTCAGGCGATCCAGCGGTAGCGGCGCTCCGGGCGGCCCGTGCCGCCGTAGCGCAGGGTGACCTCCACCCGCCCCGTCTCGGCGAAGTACTCGAGATAGCGGCGGGCGCTCACCCGCGAGAAGGCGCCCGCCTCCGCGCACTCCGCCGCCGAAAGCCCCTCCGCATGCTCGCGCAGCGTGCGCTCGACGAGGCTCGCGGTGTGCGCGGCCAGGCCCTTGGGCAGTTGCTCGCGCGAGCGCGAGCCGCGCGGGCGGGTGCCGAAGATCTGGTCGACATCCTCCTGGCTGGCCTCGCCGAGCGAGTCGAGGCGGGCCCGCAGGGAGGCGGCGTGGCGCAACTGCTCCTGAAGGGCGGTCCGGTCGAAGGGTTTGATGAGGTAGTGCAGCGCCCCCGCGCGCAACGCCTCGCGTACGGCGTGCGGGTCCTTGGCCGCGGTGACGAACAGCGCGTCCACATGGCGGTGTTCCGGCTGCTCCCGCATCCGGCGCAGCACACTGATGCCGTCCATGTCCGGCAGATACACGTCCAGCAGGACCAGGTCGGGACGGAGCGCGCCGGCGGCGCGCAGCGCCTCGGCGCCCGTATGGGCCACCCCCGCGACCGTGAAGCCGTCCAGGGCCGCCACATAGCGGCTGTGCAGCTTGGCCACCATGAAGTCGTCGTCGACCACCAGCACTCTCGTCATCGAACGCGCCTTCCCGTTGCCTTCCCCGTTGGCCTTCGCCGTGTACGCAACGACCACAAGGTCTCTTAATACCGAAAGAGAGACAGCGCGTTAACCCACCGGCAACATGTGGCGCGCCTCACACAGACACCCACGCAAGAACAGAAAGGCGGTGTCACCGTGCGTCTGAGTCCGCGTCTGCGTACCCCGCTCGCCCTCTTCTCTGCGGCTGTGATCGTGCTCCTCGGGCCTCCGCTGCTCAGCTCCGGCAGCGGCTCCGCCACCGGTACCCATATCCCCGGCCTGCGCCTGATGGTGCCCAACACCCCAGGTGGCGGCTATGACATCACGGCGCGTACGGCGGCCAAGAGCGCCGAGGACGCCGATCTGAGCCGCAACATCGAAGTGTTCAACCTGCCCGGCGCGGGCGGCACCGTCGGGCTCAGCCGCCTGGTGGCCGAGCGCGGCAACGGCAAGCTCGCGATGTCCATGGGCCTTGGGGTGGTGGGCGCGGTGCACACCAACCACGCGCCGTCCACGCTCGCCGATACGACGCCGATCGCGCGGCTCACCCAGGAGCCGGACATCGTGGTCGTGGCCAAGGGCTCCAAGTACCGCGACTTCGATCAACTGGTCGCGGACTGGCGCGACAAGCCCGGCTCGTTGCCCGTGGGCGGCGGCTCCTCACCCGGCGGACCGGACCATCTGGCCCCCATGCTGATGGCCAAGGCCGCCGGGATCGCGCCGAAGAAGGTCAACTACATCCCGTACGACGGCGGTGGCGAACTGCTGGCCTCCGTCCTCGGCGGCAAGGTGGCCTTCGGTGTCTCCGGCGTCGGCGAGTACCTGGACCAGATCGAGGCGGGCGAGCTGCGGGTGCTCGCGGTGACCAGCAAAAAGCGCCTGCCGGGCCTGGACGCTCCGACGCTCGAGGAGTCCGGCCTCGACGTCTCGTTCACCAACTGGCGCGGCATCGTCGCCCCGCCCGGACTGACCGACACCGAGCGCGACAAGCTGATCGACCTGGTCACGAAGATGCATGCCTCGAAGCAGTGGCAGGAGGCGGTGCGGCGCAACCGCTGGACCGACGCCTTTATGACGGGGGACGAGTTCGGACGCTTCCTGACCGCCCAGGACAAGCGCGTGGACACGGTGCTGAAGGAGCTTGGACTGTGACGGACAGCCACGCGGACACCAACGCCAACACAGCCGACAGCACGGCCGACAACACAGCCGACAACAAGGCCAACAACACAGCCGACAACACAGACCCCGGCACGGGGCTCAGAGCGTTCCTGCGCGGCCGCTCCGAACTCGGCGTCTGCGCCCTGCTGCTGGCCATCGGCGTCCTCGTACTCACCGACGCCCTCACCATGGACACCGACTTCGCCCAGCGCGGCCCCGTCGGCCCCAGGACCGTGCCGATCGTCGTCGGCATCGCGCTGCTGGTCGTCGCCGTACTGCTGGCCGTGGACGTGCTGCGCGGCGGCAAGGGCGAGGCAGAAGGCGGCGAGGACATCGACCTGGCCGCGCCCGGCGACTGGCGCACCGTCCTGCTGCTGGCCGGTGTGTTCCTCGCCAACGCCTTCCTCATCGACCCGCTCGGCTTCCCCATCTCCGGCGCCCTGCTCTTCTGGGGCTCGGCGTACGCCCTCGGCAGCCGCGCCTTCCACCGCGACCCGCTGATCGCGGCCGTGCTCTCCACCGTCACCTTCTTCGTCTTCGACCGGCTGCTCGCGGTGCCGCTGCCCGGCGGCCCGCTGATGGAGGTGCTGTAACGCGATGGACTCCCTCTCCTCCCTCCTCGACGGCTTCGGCACCGCCCTGAGCCCGGTCAATCTGCTGTGGGCGGCGGTCGGCGTGCTGCTGGGCACCGCCATCGGGGTGCTCCCCGGTATCGGCCCGGCGATGGCGGTCGCGCTGCTGCTGCCCGTCACCTACGGGCTCGACCCCACCGCCGCGTTCATCATGTTCGCGGGCATCTACTACGGCGGTATGTTCGGCGGCTCCACCACCTCGATCCTCCTCAACACCCCCGGTGAGACCGCCGCCGTCGTCGCCGCCATGGAAGGCCATCCCATGGCCCGCTCCGGGCGCGGTGCCCAGGCGCTCGCGGCGGCCGCCATCGGACACTTCGCGGGCGGCATGATCGGCACCTGTCTGCTGGTCTTCCTCGCCCCGACCGTCGCCGACCTCGCCGTCGACATCGGCGCGCCCGACTACTTCGCCATCATGGTGCTCGCCTTCATCGCCGTGACGTCGGTGCTCGGCAGCTCCCGTATCCGCGGCTTCGCGTCGCTGCTGATCGGGCTCACCATCGGCCTGGTGGGCCTGGACCAGATGACCGGACAGCAGCGGCTCACCTTCGGCTCGCTCCAGCTCGCCGACGGCATCGACGTCGTCATCGTCGCGGTCGGCCTCTTCGCCATCGGCGAGGCGCTGTGGGTGGCCCTGCATCTGCGCCGCCGCCCCGATGAGCCGATCCCGGTCGGCCGCCCCTGGCTCGGCAAGGCCGAGTTGCGCCGCACCTGGAAGCCCTGGCTGCGCGGCCCGGCGATCGGCTTCCCGTTCGGCGCGATCCCGGCGGGCGGCGCGGAGATCCCCACCTTCCTGTCGTACGTGACCGAGAAGCGGCTCTCCAAGCACCGCGACGAGTTCGGCAAGGGCGCCATCGAGGGCGTGGCAGGCCCGGAGTCGGCCGCCTCCGCGTCCGCCGCGGGCACGCTCGTCTCGATGCTCACCCTCGGCCTGCCCACCACCGCGGTCGCCGCGGTGATGCTGGCCGCCTTCCAGCAGTACGGCATCCAGCCAGGACCGCTGCTCTTCGAACGCGAACCGGACCTGGTGTGGGGGCTGATCGCCTCGCTGTTCATCGCCATGGTGATGCTGCTGGTGCTCAACCTGCCGCTGGCGCCCGTATGGGCCAAGCTGCTGCGTATCCCGAGGCCGTATCTGTACGCGGGCATCCTCTTCTTCGCGGCGGTCGGCGCGTACGCGGTGGGCGGCGAGCCGCTGGACCTGGTGATCCTGCTGATCATCGGCCTGCTGGGGCTGCTGATGCGGCGTTACGGCCTGCCGGTGCTGCCCGCGGTGATCGGCGTCATCCTCGGGCCGGGGGCCGAACAGCAGCTGCGGCGGGCCCTGCAGATCAGCGACGGGAGTGTGTCGGGGCTGGTCAACACGCCCTTCTCGGTGACCGTGTATGTGGTGATAGCGCTGATCCTTTGCTGGCCGTTGGCGAAGCGGCTGGTGCTGCGCGGACCCGCGAAAACATCCTGACCGGCGGCGTTACGGTGACGGCCCGGTGGTCCCGCTCGCAGTGGAGCGGGACCACCGGGCCGTGGGCTGTTGGCGACCGCCCGCGGGGTCGGCTGCCGGGGTTTGCGCGCTATGCGCCGAGCTCCCGTACGTACCGCCACTGCGTGGCCACCGGCGCGTAGCCGAACCACTTGTTGACGGCGAGCATCGGCTCATTGCCCCCGTCGTTGCCGGCGAACGCCTCCACGCAGCCCGCCGCGCGGGCGCGGTGCAGTGAGTCGTTCTTGGCGAGCTTGGCCAGCCCCCGGCCGCGGAAGGCGCGGAGCGTGCCGGTCATGGCCGACCAGTAGCGGCCGCGCCGGTCGGTGTGGGCCACGCTGAACGCGGCGACAGCGCCGTCGACGACGGCGACCGAGGTCAGCTCGCGGTCCAGGGCCGGGTGTTCCCAGTTGAGGGCCAGCCACTCGGCGTACGGCAGGCCGGCGAACCCGACGTCACCCGGCTCGTCCTCCGTGCACTCGACGTCCGCCTCGTACAGCGGGCGCGGGTTGTCGGCGAAGTCGGCGGCCGTGCGCAACTCGACACCGCCCCGCCGGGAAAAGCGGCTGGCCTGGAGGTCAAGCGGCGGCAGCGCGACGCCGGTCAGGTCCAGCCGCTGGACGCGGGAGCCGCGGCCGCGCCGGTAGCCGCGCCGCTCGGCGAAGGTCACGCAGCGCGGCTCGTCCAGCGCCCAGGCGGACACCTTGACGACCCCCAGCCCCGCCAGGCGCTCCTCGGCGGCCGACACCAGCGCGGACCCGGCCCCCGTACCGCGCGCGTCGACGCGCACCGCGGTCTGGGCGAACGCGTGCCCCGGCTCACTGGCGTCGTGGAACACACCCGTCGCGCAGGAGCCGACGACCTGTCCGTCGGCCTCCGCGACCAGCAGCCGGTACTGCCGCTCGGGTGGGGCACTGGCGACCGTCCAGGCCACCGTCTCCGGTGTCGTCACGAGATACGGGAAGGCGGAGCGCCGCGCCTCGGCGACGGCCACGGCGTCCGCGGCACGGAAATCGCGCACGATCAGCGTCATGGTGCCGCAGGGTACGGCCCGCCGCCCCACGCCGCCTCTCCATTTCCGTGTCTGCGCCCCGCCCGGCCGACCGTGGCACACAATAGGTGCGACAAACCCGCCCGCACGCCCTGGAGCCCAGCCCGTGGCCTTGAAGATCACCGTCGACCCGGATTCGGCGACGGCCCCGTTCGAACAGATCCGCGCCCAGATCGCCGACCAGGTCCGCTCGGGGGGCCTCCCGGTGGGCTACAAGCTGCCCACCGTACGCGGCTTCGCCGAGGAGCTGGGGCTCGCGGCGAACACCGTCGCCAAGGCATATCGGGCGCTGGAGTCCGACGGGGTGATCGAGACCCGAGGCCGCCACGGCAGCTTCGTCGCCGCCGCGGGCGACGCGGCCGAGCGGGAAGCGGCGAGCGCGGCGGCGGCCTACGCCCAGCGGGTCCGGCGGCTCGGCCTGGACCGGACGGCCGCGCAGACCGCCGTGGACGAGGCGCTGCGGGCGGTGTACGCAGCGGACGCGTGACGGCGTGCGCCCGGTGGATCGCCAAAGCCTCGAACCGCCGGGCGCGTGCCTCACCATGGAGGCCGGAGGCCCGCAGCCGACCAGGACCAGGATCAGGCTCAGGATCAGGATGGAGTCCCCATGCCCAGCGCCAAAGCCATCGTCCGGCGGCCCAGCCCCCGCCTCGCCGAAGGGCTCGTCACCCACATCGACCGCAATCCGGTCGACGCCGCGCTGGCGCTGCGGCAGTGGGAGGTCTACGTCGTGGCGCTGCGCGCGCACGGCTGGGAGCCGGTGGAGGTGCCCCCGGCGGACGACTGCCCGGACGGCGTCTTCGTCGAGGACACCGTGGTCGTCTACAAGAACGTCGCGCTGATCGCCCGCCCCGGCGCCGCCTCCCGCCGCGCCGAAACCGCCGACGCGGAGGAGGCGGTGACCGCGCTCGGGTGTTCGGTGAACCGGATCCGCGAGCCGGGCACCCTGGACGGCGGGGACGTTCTCAAGATCGGCGACACCCTCTACGTCGGCCGCGGCGGCCGCACCGACGCCGACGGCGTACGGCAGCTGCGCGCCGTCTTCGAGCCGCTGGGCGCCCGGGTGGTGGCGGTCCCGGTCAGCAAGGTGCTCCATCTCAAGTCGGCCGTCACCGCCCTCCCCGACGGCACGGTCATCGGCTATCCGCCGCTGGTCGACGACGTACGGGCGTTTCCGCGCTTCCTCCCCGTCCCCGAGGAGTCCGGCGCCCATGTCGTCCTGCTCGGCGGCGGCAAGCTGCTGATGGCGGCGAGCGCGCCCAAGAGCGCTGAGCTGTTCGCGGACCTCGGCTATGAGCCGGTGCCCGTGGACATCAGCGAGTTCGAGAAGATGGAGGGCTGTGTGACCTGCCTGTCGGTGCGCCTGCGTGACCTGTACGCCTGACGACCGGGACCGGGACCGGGACCGGGACCGGGACCAGGACCTGGACCAGGACCTGGACCGGGCAGTCGCTATCCCTACAGATACAGCCCCGCATCCGCGTCCGCCGACTGCGGCGGCACCGACGCGGGCCGGGTGCCGCGCCGCAGCGCGTACAGCTCGGCCAGCGTCGCCCCGTCCCGTCCGATGTCATCCTCCCGACCGCAGGCCTCCCTGCCCAGCCAGCTGACGGCCTCCGCGCGGGTGAGCCGCCCCACCTCGATCCTGGCCAGACAGCGGCCGGGCCGGACCACCGCCGGGTGCAGCCGCTCCAGGTCCTCGTTGGTGGTCACCCCGACCAGCACGTTCCGCCCCTGGCCGAGCAGCCCGTCCGTCAGATTCAGCAGCCGGGACAGGGCCTGGCCCGCCGTGTGCTTGGCCTCGCCGCGGATCAGTTCGTCGCAGTCCTCAAGCAGCAGGAGCCGCCAGCGGCCCTTGGCCGAGCCGTCGTCCTCGCCGATGGCGATGTCCATCAGATAGCCGACGTCCGAGAACAGCCGCTCCGGGTCGAGTACGCAGTCCACCTGGCACCAGTCCCGCCACGAGCGGGCCAGGGTGCGCAGCGCGGAGGTCTTGCCGGTGCCGGGCGGGCCGTGCAGCAGCAGGAGCCGGCCCGCGATGTCGTCCGGGGTGACCTTCATCAGCCCGTCCATGGCCTCGGCGACCGGGGCGGTGTAGTTGCCCCGGATCTCCTCCCAGGTCCCGGCGGAGATCTGGCGCGTGGTGCGGTGCGGGCCGCGCCGCGGGGAGACGTACCAGAAGCCCATCGTCACGTTCTCCGGCTGGGGCTCCGGCTCGTCCTCCGCGCCGTCGACCGCCTGCCGCAGCACCTTCTCCGCGAGGTCGTCCGAGACGGCCGTCACGGTCACGTCCGCGCCCCGGTTCCACCGGGACACCAGCAGCGTCCAGCCGTCGCCCTCGGCGAGGGTCGCGCTGCGGTCGTCGTCCCGCGCGGCGCGCAGCACCTTCGCGGCGGGCGGCAGCAGCGTCATACCGGACTTGACCCGGTCGACGGAGTGGCTGCGGGCGTACGGCTGCTCGCCGGTCGCGAACCGCCCGAGGAAGAGCGCGTCCACGACGTCGGACGGGGAGTCGCTGTCGTCGACGTTCAGCCGGATCGGGAGCGACTGCTCCGGGGGTGTGGTGGGCAGGGCCTGCCTCCTGGTCGGGCGGGACGGTGCGGCGGTCAGCGCACACCCGAGCCATGATTCAGCACGGGGGTCCGTCGCGCACCTGGGTTTAGGGGCGTTTACCGAGCTGTTCTCGAAGAAGCCCGCCGAATGGGGGCGTTCATGGATACTCTTACCCGATATGGGGCGTCATGAGACGGGACGTCATACAGGGGGACGGATGGTGTTGTCGCGCGGAGGGCGGTGGCGGATCGCGGCCGTGCTCGGCATCGTGGTGGCGGCCCTGGCGCTGCTGCTCACCACCTGCGCCGGCCGGCCGGGGGACGACGCCGGGCGGCGGGGCGCGGACCGGACGCGCGAGCGGCCCGTCACGGCGGCGCCCGGCTGGGGCCTCACCCACACCCAGTACAGCGCCGACCGCGGCACCGAGCAGGGCAGGCGCGCGGCGGAGAAGACGCTCTCCGCACAGCCGCTGACGCAGAACCAGCACATCATGGGCTGGGGCGCGAGCAACCCCGAGCCCTCGCCCGGCCGCTACGACTTCGCCGACCTCGACCGCCGCGTCGACCTCATGCGCAGGACCGGCGCCACGCCCGTGCTCACCCTGTGCTGCGCCCCCGACTGGATGAAGGGCGGCAAACCGGGGGACACGGACTGGTCGCAGCAGGCCCTGGAGACCGCGCCCACCCCCGAGCACTACGCGGACTTCGCCGAGCTCGCGGGCAAGGTCGCCCGGCGCTATCCGGATGTGCGCCACTTCATCGTCTGGAACGAGCTCAAGGGCTTCTACGACGACGACAAGAATCGCTGGGACTACGAGGGCTACACCAAGCTCTACAACCTGGTCTACGCGGAGCTGAAGAGGCAGAACGCGCACAACCTGGTCGGCGGGCCGTACGTGGTCGCGGACAGCGAGCCGCCGGGCGGTGCGGGCGCGGCGGGCGACTCCGACGGCGTCAGCGGCTCCCCGGCGGTCAGCGGGCCCTGGGGTTCCCTCGATCAGCGCTCCGCCGATGTGATCACGTACTGGAACCGGCACAAGGCGGGCGCGGACTTCGTCGTCGTCGACGGCTCCAGCTACACCCGCGAGGGCGATCAGCTGCTGCCGGACGAGTTCGGCGCGACCGCCAAGTTCACGGATGTGACGCGCTGGCTGCGCGAGACCACGCAGCTGCCGGTGTGGTGGGCCGAGTGGTACGTGGAGCCGCCCGACGCCGACGACGACCGCGACGGCTGGAGCGAGCCGCACCGCCTCGCGGTGCAGGCCGCGGCGATGACCCGGCTGGCCCAGGGCGGTACGGCCGCCGCGCTCTACTGGAACCCGCAGGACACCGGCGCCAAGTGCCCCGGCTGCCTGTGGCGCAGCACCGAGCTGGCGGACGGCGGCGGCCCGCTGCCGATGATGGACCTGCTCGGCCGCTTCGCCCGGGAGTTCCCGCCCGGCACCCGCTTCCGGACCGTGGACATCGCCGCCGACGACCGGCCGAATGTGGTGGTCCTCGCGGACGACGACGCGCTGCTGGTGGTGAACACCCTGAAGCGGCCGATCCAGGCGAAGATCGACGGCCGGTCGTTCGACATGGACGGGTACGAGGTGCGCTGGTTCAAGCGCTGAGCGCCGTCGCGGCCACGCGGCGGCGCCGGACATCGCCGCGCATCGGGACCGGTCCCGCATGGTCCGGGCTAGCTTGTGGCCGCGGTGTCATGGAACACCCACGACCGGCGCGGCATGGTGGACATTTATGTGGACGGGTTCTGGGGGACTGGTTCCCCTCCTCTTCATGGTCGGCGCTCTTCCCGGTGCTGCCATGGGAGAGCCGATCGTTGCCTTCCTGGGCGGTTGCCTGATCGGGGTGGTGCTCTACCGCATCGGTGAGCGCGAGAGTCAGCACGCGGAGTGGTGGGAGAACACCTTCTTCTTCATCCCGACCCACTTCTGGGGGATCGCCGGCTTCGTGCTGTCGGCCGCGATGGTGCTCACCCTTGCCGTGGACCCTTCCTACGGCGCCTAGGACATCGTCCAGAAGCGCTGCCCGAGCGACGCCAGCAGCACGGCCAGCAGCGGCAGCGAGAACCAGAACGAGCCCTGCAGCCACCGCAGCCGCCGCACACTCGGCCGGACCGTCACCCGTACCACCTCACGCGCCGTCAGCAGCGCGATCAGCGCGACCGCCGCGAGCGCGCCGAGCACCGACCACGGTGTCCAGGTGATCCGCGGCCCGGCCGGCCCCGGTGCGGGTCGCGGCACCGGTCCGGGCGGCCGCCGCGTCAGCTCGTACAGTGCCGCGTCGTCGTTCGACACCACCCGGCGCAGCTCGGGATGCCGGTCCAGGGAGCGCAGCAGCCGCCGCTCCCAGCCGGCCGAATAGCCCGAGTCCAGCCGCAGATAGACGGACTGGCCCCGGCCCACCATCAGATACGAGTTCGGCCCCGCCCCGCGCAACGCCTCGACCAGGCCGTCGACGAGGACCGGGTCGCGCGGCGCGAGCGTCGGCAGATGGCTCACCCGCTCCATGTCCCGGTCCCCCCAGGGCATGGCCGGGGTGACGTTGTCGACGGTGTCATTGCTCAGCCACAGCACACGCACGGTCGGCTTGTCGTGTGCGTATACGTACTTCATCGCCGCGACCTCGCCCGGCCGCACCCGCTCGAACGTCTCATTGCCCCAGCGGGCGACCAGAAAGCCGAACATGAGCACGAGCCCCGCCATCAGTGCGGCCACCGGGCCCAGGCCCCGGCGGGCCGACACGACGCGCGGGAACAGCGACAGCGCCCCCAGCGCACACGCGCCCGGCAGCGCGAACATGAACACGCGCAGCGCCATTTCCCCGCCGTACGACTGCATGCCGAAGCCGAGGAACGGTACGAACGTCAGCACCACCAGCGACCGCTCCGCGAACCCCGCCGCGCGCCGCCGCAACACCCCCCAGCAGGCGAAGGCCAGCACCCCGCCCGCCAGCGCCACACGGGTGTAGAGCACCAGCTTGTGCACGCTGCTGCCGCCCTCGATACGCCCCGAAACGGACGAGGACACATTGCCGCCCACCCCGCCGACCCCGCCGAACAACTCGTCGAAGTGGCCCGACCAGTACGGCTCGGCCAGGAACCCGACCCACACCGCCACCAGCACCCCGCACAGCAGCGGCAGCCCGACCAGCTCCGACCGCCGCACCAGCACCAGCGCCGTCACCACCCCCAGCATCATGAACGGCGTCAGCTGGTGCGCCGCCACGGACGCCATGAACAGCACGAGCAGCAGCCCCAGCAGCGCGCCGCGCTGCCCGCGAGTGGCGTCGGCCACCTCGGCCTCGCCCGGCCACCATCTCCCGCGCAGCACACGCGGCTCGCGGAACCACACCAGCAGCACGGCGACGAAGAGGAGATAGAAGAGATACGTGAAGCCCTGCGGCGAGAAGTAGTCCTGCCCCACCCAGCCGCACAGCGCGAACAGCCAGGCCGCCGTCCACTTCGCGCGCCAGCTCGCGCGCAGGGACCGCAGCAGCACCATCATGGGCGCGAGGTAGAGGAGCTGAAGAGCCGTCGGCCACCAGCGCAGCACCTCCGTGAAATCCGTAACACCCCCGGCCCGCGCCAGGAACTCCGCCCCCGCGAAGAATCCCGGCCAGCTCCACCGCGCGTCCAGATCCGGCGCCGCCTCGCCGGTCCGGCCGATGTAGTCCAGAAACCCGACATGCTGCCACGCGGTCGCAAACCGCGGCTCGCCCTCCAGCACGGCGGGCACGGCGTGCAACGACACCACCGTCGCCACCAGCGCCACGGCCAGCAGCCCATGCCGCGGCCGCGTCGGCCACAGCGCGCCGACAAACGCGACCACCAGCAGCGCCGCCCCGAGCAACGTCGCGCGCGGCAGCACGGAGATGAGCCCGAGGCCGCCCATCCCGTCCAGATCGCCCTCGCCCATCCGGCTCACCGGCACCCAATAACACGCGAGCGCGACGCCCAGCATGAGCCACAGCCCCAACGTCACGACGCGCCCGCGCCGGGGTGCGTCGGCCTTGCCGGCCCTTGGCCCGCTGGCGGAGCGGGGCCGCGCGTCGGGGTGCCAGGCCGAGCCCCCAGCTGGGTCGACCCGAGCGGGGGCTGTGGCTTGCAGGCGGTCGCTGTGCGGCGGAGCCGCATGTCCCATGCCCATGCGGATGCCGAGCGCCAGCGTGTCGTGGTTGAGCGCGGCGCGCCGCGCCCAGTGGGTGCCGTAGCCCGGGTCGGGCCCGCGGTCGCCGTGGACGGCGAGATCCGCGAGGTCGCCGTCGGGCGCGGTGTCGAGCTCGGGCGGTGGAGGCGGAGGCGGAGCGGCGTGCGCGCCGTACACGCCGGATACCCCGGGCTCCGCGTACGCCGTGGACCCCACGGGCCGCGCCCTGAGCACCCCGCGCAGCTTGACCGCCGAGATGACCGCGATCACCGACAGGCTGGAGATCTCGGCGACCCCCGCCCCCGTGAGCCCCATCCGCGGCAGCAGCACCAGCGTCAGGCCCAGCACCGACACACACAGCAGACCCTGCAGATAGGCCAGCCCCGACGTGCGGCTCTGCGCGCGCAGCACCGCGAAGTACACCTCGATGACGACCCGCAGCGCCGCCCCCACCGCGAACCACCGCAGCAGCGGCGCGGCCGCCTGCGCGTACCCGTCCCCGAACACCCCGAGGATCTGCGGGGCGAAGACGAAGAGCACGAGGCAGACCGGGACCATGATGCGCGCCATCCGGCGCAGCGCCGCGCGGCAGTTCTCCGCGAGCCGGGCCGGGTCGTGCGAGCCCTCGACGGTCAGCGAGGCGCCCATGTTGATGGCGAGCAGGTTTGTCGTACCGCCGATGGTGGCGGTGATGTAGAAGTACGCGTTGTCGGCCGCGCTGACCTGTGAGGCGACGATCACCGGCACCGCGTAGACCACGGCCAGCGAGAAGAGCGACCCCGTGCAGTCCCCGGCCAGGAAGCGCCCCATCTCCCGGTAGGTCGCGGGCCGCGCCGTCTCCCGCGTCGCCTCGACATGCCGGGGCACCAGCCGGCGGAACACCAGCCAGCCCAGCGGCACCACGGACACCGCGATCGAGGCGACCCAGGACACGAACACCCCGGCCGTCGGGATCGCCACGGCCAGCGCGACGAGCAGCAGCAGCTTCGCCGCCGAGAAGACGGTGTTGCCCACCGGCACCCAGAACGCCCTGCGCAGCCCGGTGAGCACCCCGTCCTGAAGGGTCAGCAGCGCCCACCCGACCACCGCGACGATGAAGCCGAGGCCGTGGAGGGTCCCGTGCAGAAAGCGGTACGAGGGCCCCCACGTATCGAGCGTCAGCAGGAAGGCCCCGGCCGCCACCGCGACGATCACCGAGCTGCCCGCGTACGTACGCAGGACCAGCCGCCCGGTCGTACGTCCGGCGACCGGGATGAAGCGGGCCAGCGCCCCGGTGAGGGTCACCGCCGTGACCCCCGCGAGAAGCTTCATCGCGGCGATGGCCGCCGAGCCCTGGCCGACCGCGTCCTCCGCGTAGTAGCGGGCCGCGGCCAGCCAGAAGCCGAGGCCGAGGACGGCCGAGATGCCCGTGTTCAGCATCAGCGCGTAGGCGTTGCGGAACAGCTGGTTGCGATCGCGGCCGCCGCGGGGGCCGGTGTGCCCCGCGGGGGCCGCTGCCCGCGCGGTGGGCTTCTCGGCGGACTGATCGGCGGACTTATCGGCCCGGGTGGTCGTATCGGACACGGGCTCAGCGCACCTTCCCCCACACCTGACGTGATACCTGACGTGATCTGCGGACCAGGGCGTAACCGTTGGTGAGCGCCCGGTCCCGGGCGAAATGCCGGCCGAGCGACCGGCCGTTGACCAGCTGCTCGAACTCCTCGATACGGGTGGTACGGCCCACCGTCACCCGCCGCAGGGCGTACGGCCCCTGACGGCGCGCCGCGAGGCCGTTGCCCACCGCGAGCCCCACCCCGAACCCGGCCGCGCGCACCGTGCGGCGCACGCGGGGGCTGGAGTAGCCGTAGGGGTAGGCGAAGGACGCCGGCGGGTGGCCGAGCTCGTCCGTGAGGATCTCCCGGCAGCGCAGCATCTCGAACCACAACCGCTCGTCGTCGAGCTGGTCGAGCTGCGGGTGGGTGTGGCTGTGCCCGCCGATCTCGACCCCGGCGGCCGCGAGGGCGCGCAGCTGGTCCCAGTCGAGCATGAGATCGGGCGCGCCGCCCGTGTCGTACGGGCCGCGCAACCAGCCGGTCGCGGCGAACAGCGTGGCCGCGAAGCCGTGCGCGGCCAGCGCGTGGAGGGCATACCGGTGCACGCCCTCGTAACCGTCGTCGAACGTGATCACCACGGGCTTGTCGGGCAGCGTCTCCCCGCCCCGCCAGGCGGCGGCCAACTGCCCGCAGGTGACCGGCGTGAACCCGCCCGCGCCGAGCAGATCCATCTGCTCGTGAAACGCGCCCGGCGAGACGGACAGCCCCCGCGCCGCGCGCGCGGGAGCGTGTGCCACGGCGTGGTACATCAGTATCGGCACCTGCCCCTTCATACGCGGCCCCCCACGGGGCCCATGCGCGGGCGCGTTGCGCCGCGACGTGCGAGGGCTTGCGGTCTGCCGGTCATGGCGCCCCCTCGTGGGGCTTTGTGCACAGCTCTCCGCGCGTGTTCTGCCGCGCTGCCGCGCCGACCGCCCCCGCCCCCGCTTCCGCCCCCGGGAGCGGGGGCACCGCAAAGCCCGCGCCGGTTGACCTCCGGGCGCGGGCGGCGCCCACCACGTAGCCGCTTGCCGCGGCCGCGACGCCGGCCACGATCGCGCCCGCGCGGCCCGCGCCGCCCGGTCGGCCCAGGAGCGCGTCGCGCAGGCCGCGGGCGATGCCCGCAGGCAGTACGCGGGTGGTGTAGCGGCGTTCGGTGGACAGGCCCGCCTGGGCTCCGACGCTGCGGGCCACGAGGGCCTTGGAAAGGCCCTCGGCGTAGGCGCGGGTGCGGAAGTAGGCGAAGCGTTCGCGGACGGGTGGGACCTTGTGGTGGATCACGGCCCGGTCGTCGATGAGCAGCACCGCGTCCGGCCGGGCGCGGGTGAGCCGGATGCACAGTTCGGTCTCCTCACAGCCCAGCGGCCGCTTGTCGCCGTCCCGTCCGATGCCGGTCGCGAAGCCGCCCGTGAGCTCGAAGGCCTCGCGGCGGAAGGACGCGTTGCCGCCGAGGACGTTGCGCACCTGGACCCGGCCGGGCGGCAGCCCCCGGTACGTACAGCCGACGACCCAGTCGAACTCCTCGGGGAACCAGGGCGGGCGGCGGCGGGAGGCCCACACCGGGACGGTGCGCCCGCCGACGGCGAGCACCGCCGGGTCGGCGTAGGCCGCGGCGAAGTGGTGCAGCCAGTCGCGTTCGGCGACGGCGTCGTCGTCGAGGAAGGCGATCACCTCGCCGGTGGAGGCCGCGATACCGGTGTTGCGGCCCGCGGACAGGCCGCGGGGGCCCGCGTTGGCGAGCACGCGCACCCGCACCCGTACCCGCACCCGTACGTCCTCCCGGCCCTCCGCCCCCGGCCCCCCGTCGCCGTAATACGCGGCGAGACGGCGCAGCAGCGCGGGGTTGTGGTCGACCACGAGCAGCGTCTCGTGGGCGGGCAGCGACTGGCCGCGCACCGAGTCGACCGCCGCGAGGATGTCGTCCCAGCGCTCCTCGGTGTAGACGCAGATCACCACGGACATCCGGAGCTGTGATGGGACGGAGGGGAGCGCGGTCACGACAGCTCTCCCCGGATCGCCGCCGGCGCCGGCGCGGGGTGGCGGCGCCGCTTCGCGCCCCGCTCGCGAAGGATCACCCTCAGCACGCGCAGCCCGTCGCGCACGGCCCGTAGATTGCTGACGCCGTGGATGCGCTCGTACTCATGGCTCGGGATCTCCTGGACCCGCAGGCCCGCCTTGACCACGCGGATGTTCATCAGGGTCTCGACCTCGAACCCGGCGCAGTCCAGCGCGATCTCGTCCAGGCAGTGGCGCCAGAAGGCGTTGTAGCCGTAGCACAGATCGGTGTAGCGGGCGCCGAACTTATGGTTGACCAGCGCGGTCAGCGCGCGGTTGCCGAGCTTGCGGATCGGCGTCATATCGTCCGTGCCGCCGCCGTTGGCGAATCGCGACCCCTTCGCGAAGTCGGCGCCGGAGACCAGCGCGGACACATAGCTGACGATCTCGCCGCCGTCGGCCGAGCCGTCCGCGTCGACCATCACCACGATGTCGCCGGTGCAGGCGGAGAATCCGGTGATGAGCGCGTCGCCTTTGCCCTTGCCGCGCTGCGGTACGACCTTCACCCCCGGCCACAGCTCGCGGGCCACCCGGACCGTGTCGTCCGTGGAGTTCCCGTCCACGAGTACGACTTCATGGATCCAGTCGGGCAGTGTCTTGAAGACGTACGGAAGGTTCTCGGCTTCGTTCATGGCCGGAATGACGACGCTCACCGGTGGCGCGATCGCGAGATGAGAGGACACCGGGCGATAGCGATGCGATCCGGAGATCGATGAGATTGGTCCGCGTTCCGCTGTGGATTCGCTTTCCGGAGCGGATTCGCCTTCCGGTACTTCCGGGTGCACAGAGGAGCTCATGGATGTTTTCCCTCTCGTCCGGTGGACCGTCCGCCCCCGGGCGGTCCGTTGGGTTATCCGGTTCGAAAGGGGGGTTCTCACCCGCCCATGACGGCATGACGACGTGACGGCATAACGGCACGCCGATGAAACGGCATGGCGCATCGTCGCCTGACGACATCGACAGCCGAACAAGAACGAGCGAGCTGGCTGGTGTTACTTGCCTCGCGGCCCGCGTCACGGCATGCCTGAGCAGCACAAGCGCACAGGACAGCCGGGCGCGGCACCCCCCTGCCGCGGTCCCGCCCCGGAGTCCATCGCGACGCTCGAGCCCTCCCCTAGAGCCGCCATGGTGATGGTTCCGACGCGGGCGTGACTGTGGCTATGACGGTATTTACCTTGATTGTTCCATGGCAAGAGTAATCACCCGAACACCCCCTTTGGTAAATGTGTTCGTCAATTCTTGGTCCGGATACCGCCCAATCGCTTGAGCAGCCGGTCAGCCGGCCCAAAAAGCTCCGGCCGGGAAAGCACTGTGTTACGCAGTGCCCGAATCGGCGCACGCCGCGCCCGGTGCCCAAGCGCCACTGGATGGCGGCGCGTCACCCACCCCTCCGACACGCTGAGATCACGTGTTTTCAGGGAGTTCTTGTATTCCTTCTCACCGCGCCCGAGATCGAGATAAGCCACTCCCTGGGCGGCCGCCCCCTCGGCCATCCGCAGGTGCAGTACCAGTCCGGGCGAGTATTTCGCGAACGCCGTGTCGTACGCCGGGAACCAGCAGGCCAGTACGCGCTCCGAGCGCAGCCCGAAATGCGCGGCCACCGGCCGCCCGCCGCAGTAGAGCACCGAGAGCAGCCCGGCGCACGAGGCGCCGCGCGTATGGAAGAGCTGCTCCACCAGGTGGGTGATCCAGGCGTGGGCGAAGCGGTCGCTGCGCCCCGTCCTGCGGTACTGCGCGGACTTCCAGTCGATCAGTGTCCGCAGCACGGCCGGATCGCGCTCGTCGTGGACGTATCGCACTTCTCCGATGTCCCGGGCCAGCTTGCGCTCCTTGGCGAGCGTGGTGCGGGTGAACTTGGGTGAGCGGGTGCGGAGCCGGGCCAGATACGCCTCGAAGCCCTGCTCGACGTCGATCACCGGGGAGGGAAAGGAGCCCCGGGCCCCCACCTCGAAGGGCTTCTGTCCCCCCACCAGGTGATCGAACTCCCAGACCGCGAGCCCACAGGCCTGCAGCAACTCGCGCGCGTCCCACTGGAACCCGGGCCGGTGCATCAGGCCCTGCGAATCCGAAAGGCCCAGGCCGATCGCCCGCCCCACGCCGAGCCGGGTCCGCTGGAACGGGAAGAAGGCCACCGACTCGCCTTCTTCGCGCACCACCGCGATCCGTACCCCACGTCTGCAGCGGCCGATGGCCAGTGTGAACTCCGGGGCGAGAAAGGGGTTCGCGAGCTCGGGCGCGCCCAAGAGGTGCGCCTGCGCCTGCATGGCCGTCCAGGCCGCCCGGTCGGCGGCCGTCAGATCGCCGGGGCGATACACGCCGATGTCCACGTTTCATCCCTGACTGTCTCATCCCTGACTGCTCGTCGCGCGGAGACTGCTGGTCGCACGTGGGCTGCTGGTCGTACGGGGGCTGCTGGTCGTGCGGGGGCTGCTCGTCGTGCGTGGACTGCTCCTTGCGTGGCGACGGCGCCGCGCGCGGGCCTGCCGTACCGACAGGAGCCCCACGGACAGGAACAGCACCAGGCTCACCGCGCCGACCGCCACCACACCCCCGCGCACCGACCACATATGCGAAGCGAGCATCGCCTGCGCGACCAGCAGATCCAGCGCGAGCGCACCGACGCCCGCGAGCACCGCGCGGGCCGCCCCGTCCAGCCCGCGCAGCGCGCCCCCCAGGGCCGATGCGGGTGCCGTGATCAGGAAGAGGAGAGTGAAGGGCGCGCGTAGCGGTGAGTCGATGCCCGCGAGTGTGAGCGCGGCACCGACCCCTCCGATGCCGACGGCGACCCCCGCGAGCGCCAGCGGGAATCGCACACCTGTTGGGCTCTTGTCGCTGTTGGTCTGCATTGGCGACTTTGCCCCCTGAAGCGCCGGATGCCGGGCTTCAATGTCGCGCAGGCGGAGGAAGCCCGTCAAGATGCGGCAGATGTGCGAACGGGCGGGTCAGAGACGTGAGTTGACCGTTCCGCTCCGCTTGCGCAACGGCGTGCGCGGTGGCGCGTGACCAGCGCGGGGGGCTGGCGCGCGGGAAGTTCATCGGCCCGACCGGAATATTTTCCTAACTACACGCATAGACCCTTGGTTTCGGCGGGATGACATAGCCATGTCACGCCGGGGCAACAACACGGCGGTGTGGCAGACGGTTTCGAACATGATTGCCCCTTTCGGGGCGGTCGTGCCGCAACAGCATCGGCAGCAATCCTGCTAAGGGAGACTGAATGAAACTGTCCAGACTCACGGCCACCGCAAGCGCATTCGTCGTCGGTGTCGTGCTCGCCCTCGCCGGGGCCGGCGCGGCCCAGGCCGCGGAGAGCGCCGCCGGGCCCGCCTATGTGGCGCTCGGTGACTCCTACTCGTCCGGCGTCGGCTCCGGCAGCTACGACTCCGCGAGTGGCAGCTGCAAGCGCAGCACCAAGGCCTACCCCAAGCTCTGGGCCGCCGCGCACGCCCCCTCCAGCTTCAACTTCACGGCCTGCTCCGGCGCCAAGACCGGCGACGTCCTCAACAACCAGCTCGGCCCGCTGAACTCCAGCACCGGCCTGGTCAGCATCAGCATCGGCGGCAATGACGCCGGCTTCGCCGACGTCATGACCACCTGTGTGCTGCCCGGCGAGGACAACTGCCTCAGCGCGGTCGCCAACGCCCGCAGCTACGCCCAGAACACCCTGCCCGGCAAGCTGGACCAGGTCTACGACGCGATCCGGGCCAAGGCGCCGTCCGCCCGTGTCGTCGTCCTCGGCTACCCGCGCTTCTACAAGCTCAGCGGCGACTGCATCGCGGGGCTCACCGAGAGCGAGCGCTCCGCGATCAACAACGCCTCGGACTACCTGAACTCCGTCACCAAGGGCCGCGCCTCCGCCCACGGCTTTGTCTTCGGTGACGTGGCCACCCCGTTCACCGGGCACGAGATCTGCTCCGGGAGCGAGTGGCTGCACAGCGTCACCTGGCCCATCGACGAGTCCTACCACCCGACCGCCGCGGGCCAGTCCGGCGGCTACCTGCCCGTCCTGAACACGGCTGACGGGATCTGATCAGCTCTTTCAAGCTTTTTGCTTCGCCACCATGTACGAGCGGGAGGCCCCGGACGGACGTCCGGGGCCTCCTCGTACACCGCCTCGGCGGCTTGTGTATGTGTCGATACGGCGTCAGCCCAGCGTGGTCGCCGCCCCCCTGAGCACCAGCCCACAGCCCAGCGCCAGCACCACCGCCGCCGTGCCCACGGGCGAGGCGCGATGCAACAGACGCAGCACCCGCTGACCGCGGCCACCGTCGCTCGCCCTGGCCGCCAGTCGCTCCGTGGCCCGCCGCCCCAGGCGCACCACCGCGATCCCGGCCAGCGTGAGTGTGAGCGCGAGCCCCGCCCCGTACGCCAGCACCAGCAGAAACCCGAACCATGCCTGCCCGAGCGCGGCCGCCCCTACGAGGACGACCACGGCGGACGGGCTTGGCACCAGCCCGCCGGCGAAGCCGAGAAGGAGGGTGCCGCGCAGGGTGAGGCGGCCGGAGGGGAGGGGGTGGGAGTGGGTGAAGCCGCCGTGGGAGTGGACGTGGGCGTGCTCGTGTTCCTTTTCGTGTTCGTGCGTGTGGCTGTGTTCAGGCGCATGCTCATGCGCGTGCTCGCGTGCGTGCCCGTGCCCGTGGCTGTGGTCGCTCGCGCGGGCGTGTTCGTCCCCGTGGCTGTGTGCGGGGCCGTGGTCATGACCGTGCTTGTGTTCGTGCTCGTGGTGATGGTGATGGTGTGCGGGAGCGCGCCGCCGCAGCGCCTTGCGCAGCAGCCCCGCCCCGGCCAGCGTCACGAGCACCCCGCTCGCGATGCCCAGCCACGCGATCACCGACGGCGCGGCCGCCGAGCCCGCCGTGACCAACAGGCCCAGTGCGAACACCCCGAGGGTGTGGGTGATCGTCACCGACGCGCCCAGCGCCAGCACATCGCGCATCGCGCTGCGCCCGCCCGCCGCCGCGGCCGCCGCCATCAGCGTCTTGCCGTGGCCGGGCGCGAGGGCGTGCATCGCGCCGAGCAGCATGGCGGTGGCGAACGCGGTCACGGCGAAGAAGGGCGTGATGTCGTGCCGCGCCACCAGGTTGGTGAGCGCCTGCGTCCAGCGGTCCACGCCACGCGGCAGTACGGAGCTGCCGGGCGGCTCGGACTGTTCGTCCGCCGACTTGGCGAGCGCGGGCCCGCCCGGCGCGGTGCGCAGCGCGGCGGTCCGCTCGTCGGGCGGGGAGGACAGCTGGTCCTGCGGATAGCGGGTCAGCCGCCGGGAGGCGGAGGACGTGGGCACGTCGGAGGCCGCGAGCGTCATACGGTCTCCCTGCGCGGTCATCTCACGCCAGCCGGGCCCCGTGCCGATGTCCGCCGGACGGTACGCGAGCGAGGCGTGCCCGTCGCGCGGCAGCGCGGCGGTCAGCCGGCACTCGACGCGCAGCGTCGGCAGACCGGCCTGCCCGGCCCGCGAGCGAGCCTGCGCGCCCTCGCTCCGTACGGACACCGACCGCCCCCGCACCGTCAGCCGCGCGTCCCGCGCCGCGCTCGCACAGCGCCGGTCGGCCCAGGCGGCCAGTTCGGGGCGGGAGAGCTTGTCGTCGCCGTCCTTGTCGATCCGCGGCTTCGCCTGCGCGGCCGGGATCTCGGCGAGGTCTTCCACATGGTCGACCCGTAGCTCGCTCGGCGCGACGACCAGCCCGTCGTAGCGGTTGACGGTGAAGTTCCCGAGCGGATGCGCCTCGGCGGCCCCGGCGGGCAACACCACGATGGCGGCCGCCCCGAAGAGCACGGACGCGGCGGCGCCGATGCGGCGGGCGCGCCGGATCAGCCGGTTCATGGACGGGTACCTCCTGCGGTGCGGTTGGGGCTGTGCGGGCGCGGGTGTGCGGTGGACGGGGGCTTCGGCCCCTGCGCCGTCCGGGGTGGTCCGAGCGCCTGATGATCGGTCATCGGGGGCCGCCCAGCCCCTTCAGCGCCGCCTTCGCCGCGCGGGCGCCCGTGGGGGAGAAGGCAGGGTTGAGGTCGAGGGCCGCGGTGAGGTGGCGGCGGGCGGAGGCGGTGTCGCCGAGGGACTTCTCGATGACCCCCCGGTGGTAGAGGAACGACGCGTTGCGGTACCCCGGCGCCGCGGCGGACTCGGCGTAGGTCAGGGCCTCGCGGTCGCGGCCGGCCCGGTGCAGCGCCCAGGCCAGCGCGTCGGCGGTGTGCACGCTGTGCCGGCGGCCCCATTCGGCGCGGGCCGCCCGCAGCGCCTCCGCGCGGTCCCCGTGGTCGGCGGCGATCAGCGCGCTGTCGAGGTCGGTCGCCACCCCGTTGGCCCGCGCCAGGTCGATCCAGGTGGCGGCCACGGAGTACTGCTCCCGGGCCCGGGTACGGTCGCCGCGCGCCTCGTACACCTCGCCGAGGGCGGCCAGCTCGGCGGGCAGCGGGTAGCGCCGTACGACCTCTTCCAGGTCGTGGGCCGCCGCGTCGAGGTCGCCGACCGCGGCGTGGGTGCGGCCGCGGCCTTCCAGGGCGGGGAGGTAGCCGGGGTCGGCGCGCAGCGCGTCGGCGTAGTGGCCGCGCGCCCGGGGGAACTGGCCCTGGCTCCAGGCCAGCTGGCCGAGCGCCGTGGCCACGTACGCCACGTCGCCGGGCGCGGTCGCCGACTTCCGCGCGCGCAGCAGTACGCGGCGGGCGCCGGCCGGGTCGCCGCGCAGCTCCAGGACGTAGGCGAGACGGGTGAAGACGGGGATGCCGGGGCGCAGCGAGTCGGCGCGCCTGGCGGCGGCGTACGCCGCGTCGTACCGGCCGAGTTCGACGAGCGCGTCCACCCGGACGGCGAGCGCCCGCTCGCTGTACGCGTTGACCTTCAGCGCCCGGTCGGCGTCCCGCAGCGCGCCGGGGAAGTCATGGCGCGCCGCGGCGAGCGCGGCGCGGCCGGCGAGGGCCGGGTCGTTGTCGCGCGGCTGGGCGGACAGGGAGCGGGCGAGGGCCTTCTGCGCCTGGGGGTAGCGGGTGGGGTCTCCGGTGGTGCGGGCCTGTTCGACGTAGGCGGCGCCGAGTGTGGCCCAGCCGGTCGCGTCCTTGGGCTTGGCGCGCAGATGGGCCTGGAGCGCGCTGATGCTCTTCCCCAGGTCCTCGGAGCTGACCCGGTCGAGCGCCGCACGGCCGGCGGGCAGCACGGCGGTGGTCCGTGCGCCGGAGGGGCGGTCGTCGGACCCGCCGACGGCGAACGCGGCGACCGTGAGCCCCGTCGCGAGCGTGACGACGACGGCGGCGGTGCGGACGAGATGCCGGACGGGCATTGCGGCTGCCTTTCGGATGCACGGTGGGACGCGACTGCTCGGTGCTCTGCGTTCCTGAGGGGCTTCTGATGGGCGTTCACGGTTCGGGTGTCGGCCGGCGGGCGCCGGTGCTACCGGGATGTACGTACGGAAGCGGGCCCGTGCTCGCCGGTCCGGGCCGGCGGGCGCGTTTCTTCTCGCATTTCTGCTCGAACGCGCCCACCGGCCGGTGCGCGGAACCGACCCCCGTCGCACGCCCGATCAGTGCCTGCGCGTGTGCACCCGCACCAGCCGCTGCCGGCGCCGGCGCCAGGTCAGGCCGACGGCCAGCAACAGCACCGCCGCGCCGCCGGCGGCGGCGGACGTGGCGAGCAGGGTGTTGTCGTCCTCGGTGGAGGTGGAGACGATGCCGGAGCCGCCGTTCAGCAGGGTGCGGCCGTCGGCCGTGGTCGTGGCGCTCTTGGTGGAGCTCTTGACGTCCGAGCCGGAGTTGGGCAGCCCGATGTACGGGAAGTAGCCGCCGAACTTCTGGTCGGCGTTCGAGTCCACCGCGTCGCCCAGGTCGTTCTTCTCGCCGAGCAGTTCGCCCTCGACGACCTGAAGCGCGATGTCCAGGACGTCATCGGTCAGCCGGCGGCCGTTGGGGAAGCCGGCCTGGTCGCCGTCCAGGACGCCGAGGCGCTTGGGCTTGTCGGTCGGCTTGATCGAGGTGTTCAGGCGCAGCATCTCGGAGGCCTTGACGCCCTTGACCTGGTTGAGGTCGGGGACCCCGGTGAGGAAGACCTGCTCGAGGTCCTTGCGCGGGGCGTCCTGCGCCTTGATCTTGAAGATCTGCTCGATCAGCTTGGGCAGCTCCGGGTCGTCCACGTTGTCCAGGAACTGCGCGTCGTCCTTGGGCTCCGAGGCGTTGAACTTGTCCTTGTCCTTACGGGGATTGACAACCTCGTTGACCAACGGCATGCCGAGCCGCGAGACCTGGGTGTAGTCGCCGTAGGCGTCCGCGCGCTGGGTGGTGGACCACATACCGATCACCGGCTGATCATGCGACTCGCGCACCTGGTCGGTCGGCACCTGGAGGGCCAGCGACTGGACGTTGTAGCCCTTGAGCGTGTCGTTGCCGACCTCGGACAGGTCGCCGCCGTACAGCAGGTCGAAGACCCGCAGATCGGCGAAGAACGGGTCGTCGGCCTGGCCGGCGAAGGCCGTGGCGCCGCCGTACACCTTGCGCACCGCCTGGTCGCGCAGGGCCGCGTAGTCCGGCATGGACGCCTTGCCCACGTTCGAGGGGGCCACGACCAGATCGTCCGCGATCTTCGTGCGCTCGCCGGCCTTGCCGTGGCGCATCTTGATGAGCTCGATGTCGTACGTCTGGAAGAAGTTCAGGTCGTGGTCGTCGAGCGAGGTGACCGGGCCGGTGTTGTAGAGGAACGTGTCCTCGTTACGGACGTGGTCCTTGAAGGTCCAGCGGTAGATCAGGTCTTCCCGGGCGTCGCCGTCGTTGTCGATGCGCAGGTCGTACTGGGCGTCCTCGGCGAACTTGAAGAAATTCGGGCCGCCCGCCGGGTCCTGGAACGGCAGGAAGTTCGCGATCAGCGTCGTCGTGTCCGCCTTGTCGGGGCTCACGAACGCGTAGACGTCGGTGGTGTCGTACTCCGGCTGGCCCGAGATCAGCGGCGCCTCCCGGTGGCTGGAGGCCTCCGCCTCCCCGGGCCCTAGCGCGGCCACACCGGCCACCGCGAGCCCTCCCGCGACCAGCGCTCCGCCCACGAGCGCGGCCACACTCCTCTTGGTGATTGAGGTCATCTGGGTCGGTCCTTCGTACGTGTGGTGGACAGGCTGATGCCGGCTATTCGGAGCGGTCGGCCGACCGGATTGGTGGGTCGGTGGATTTTTTTTGGCGGCGTCGCGAAGCAACCGAAGACGGGGCAGCTGAGACGGATGGCAGGAAGCGGGGTTTGCCGCGTGAGTGTGGAGCAGACGGGAGAGCGGGGTCCGGTACGCGGGTGGGTGGGCGGACAGGAGCGAGCGGGCGGACAGGAGCTTGCGGGTGAGCGTCGTGGCCCGGACGACCTGCTGCCGCTGGTCGCCGTCGGAGACCACCGTGCGTTCGAGGACCTGTACGGCATGGTCTCGGGGCCCGTGTACGGGCTGGTGCGGCGCGTGCTGCGGGACCCGGCGCAGTCCGAGGAGGTCGCGCAGGAGACGCTGTTGGAGGTCTGGCGCACCGCCGGGCGGTTCGACCCGCGCCGCGGCTCCGCGCTCGCGTGGATCCTCACCCTCGCCCACCGACGCGCCGTGGACCGGGTGCGGTCGGCCCGCTCGGCGGCCGACCGCGAGGCGCGGGTCGGCGGGCAGGCGGAGGGCCCGGCCTTCGACCAGGTGGCGGAGGCGGTCGAGGGGCGTCTTGAGCGCGAGTGGGTGCGCGGCTGTCTGGCCCGACTCACCGAGCTGCAGCGGCAGTCGGTCACCCTCGCGTACTACGAGGGGTACTCCTACCGGGAGGTGGCGCATCGGCTGGCCGTACCGTTGGGGACGGTCAAGACGCGGATGCGGGACGGGCTGACGCGGCTGCGCGAGTGCTTGGGAGCGGCGGTATGACCAATGACCGGTCAGCCGACCGGCGAACGGACGGAGCTCCGGCGTATCGGGGCGGCAGGGGGCGCAAGGCGCACGCCCTGGCGGGCGCGTACGCCCTCAATGCGCTGGACCCCAAGGAACGCCGGCGGTACGAGCGTCATCTCGCCCGCTGCCCGGGGTGCGCCCAGGAAGTGCGCGATCTGGCGCAGGGCGCGGTACGGCTGGCGCGCGCGGTGGCCGCCCCGGCGCCGCCCCAGATGCGGCAGCGGGTGCTGGCGGCCGCTCAGGCCACCCCGCAGGAGACGCAGTCGGCGGCGGACGGCGGATATGCCGCGCCGCCCGCGCGCGCCGCCCACGCGGGCCGTTCAGGGCCCGGCGGGCGGCGGGCGCGCGGCGGGGGCTACCTTCGGCGCCCCGTGTTCGGCCTGCGGCTCGCCGGGGCCGTCGCCGCCCTGTCCCTGATCGCGGCCGCCGTGCTCGGCGTCGAACTGGTGCGCACCCGCGACCGGCTCGACCAGGAGCGCGGTGCGACGCGCGCCGTCGAACAGGTGCTGTCGGCGCCGGACGCCCATGGCGTCAGCGGACGCGACGCCCAGGGCCGCGGCATCAACGCCGTGACCTCGCGCCGGCTCGGTGCCGCCGTGGTCACCGTCTCCGGGCTGCCGGCGCCGCCCGGCGGGCGGACGTACCAGCTCTGGATGATCGACGCCCCGCCGGAAGGGTCGCAGGGAGGGTCGTCGGGTGGGCCGCCGGGAGGGGCTGCCGCGCCTCGTTCGGCCGGACTCCTGAAGGGCAGCGGGGAAGGGACGCCTCTGGTCACGGGCGGCTTCGGCGCGCATACGGAGCGCCTGGCGGTGACCCTGGAACCAGATGGCGGGTCAACCCGGCCCACCACGAATCCAGTCGTGCAACTAGCCCTTGGTGATCCATGATTCGCGATGGACGCGTCAACGCCCTTGACGCGGAGGTGAATCAGCGACCTGGGGTGCGTGGGTGACGGCTCGCCGAGGTAGGGTTACTCTGCCCGGGGCGGGTGCCCTCGACGGGTGGGGAGTGACATGGAGCAGATAACAGTACGCAGCAGGCCACGAGTGCCTGCCATCAACTGCGGGAGCGGGTCGACCAGCGCCCGGCTCGACCGCCATCTCGCGGTGTTGGGCGGCCCTGCCGTGCCGCAGCGGGAGGCCGAGGGCGCCACGGTGCTGATGCAGGAGCTGACCGCACGGGACCACGCGCGCACCGAGCGGAACAGGGGCGCCAGGGTCTCGCTGTTCGCACCGCTGCGACGGCTGCGCCGTTCGCTGTTCGGCAGCCGCCACTGAGCCTTTGGGCGTACTTGGCCCGGCCGGTTGATTCCGGTCGGCCCGGTGAGCCCGAAAAGCCCGGTTGGCCCGGTTGGCCCATCCCCAGGGCCCGCCGCGGTCGTCAGCCGTCCTCGACAGCTGTGTCGTCGTCCGCATCCCGGACACGGAGATTCCGGCCCCGCTCCAGCCGGTGAGCCCGTGCCAAGGTCGTTCTCCCGGGATGCGGACCGCGACGCGCTCGGCACCCCCACACGCACACGTCCTCGCCCCGGAGGCGTGTGCGTCGCCCTTAGCGCCCCGTCCGTACGACCCGCGCCTCCGGCTTCAGACCAGCGCGAACTGCCCGCCCGGACCCTCCTCGTGATGGTCCAGCACGGACGCCGGGCGCCGGGCCGCGGCAGGCACCGGCAGCACGCCCGCCTCGCCCAGCTCCGCCGGGCCCATACGCTCCACCGCCGCCAGCCGTTCGGCCAGCGCCCGCCGCGCCGGGCGCTCCTCGGCGAGCAGCGCCAGCACGGTGATCAGCTCCAGCAGCTCGGACGTCCAGTCGCGCGGCCAAGCCGCCGGGACGACGGCCTCCAGTGTGCCGGGCTCACCACGGGCCGTACGACGCTCGAACCAGGTCTCCAGGACCCGCACCCCGCCCGCATGGAACTCCCACGCACCGCGCGGCACCGGTGAGATGCGCCCCGCCCCGAGGAGCAGGGCCGCCTCGTCCGGGTCGTACGCCAGGGTCTCGGGCAGCCCGCGCTCGGGGAGCGCGGCGCGTACGTAGGGGCGCTGGCCGCCCGGCATGCGCGGGCGTTCGCTGCTGTGCGCCCCGCGGGTATGCAGCCACAGCGCCCTGCGACCCAGCTCCACCCCCGCCTCCCAGGTCTCGGGGTCGGCGGTCAGCGGTACCGCGCACCCCTCCGGGCGGTGACCGGCCACCGCGGCGACCCAGGCCAGGAAGTCCTCGGCCGCCACCGGCCGGGCCAGTTCGGCCGCAAGGTGGCCGAGCAGCCCCGGCGCCAGGTTGGGCTCGCGGCCGCCGGGACGGCGGTAGAGGGGCCGGATCCGCCCGGGGCGGCCCGCGGGGGAGTAGCCGTCCGGCAGCAGCGCCGAGAACGTCAGCGTCGGACCCGGGTCGGGACCGGCCCCCTCGACGGCGTGTATCTGCCGCTCGTCGGCCACCCGCCACAACTCGGGCCGGGCCGCGTCGATCAGCCGGTGGTCAGGGATCAGCCACTGCTGGTCGTACGGGCCGTGGGCGACCCGCACCGGCTCCGGGCAGGGCCCGCGCTCGCCCGCCAGCGGGGCGGTGGAGGTCCGCTGCCCGGGCAGCTGGGGCGCGGCGCTGTGCAGCGTACGGGAGCGGGTCGGCCGGAACAGCGCCGCCCGCCCCGCCTCGTCACCGGCCCCGACCAGCCGCTCCCAGCGCGCCTTGAGCACCGCCGGATCCGGACCCATCACCCACGCCCGCCCGAGCCGCAGCGGCCCCACGGACCAGGGCATCAGATCCGCCAGCAGCGGTGCGTCGGCCCATACGGCCCGGTCGGCCTCGGTGGCCTGTGTCGCCGTCACACCGCAGCCCTTCCCCCGGCACGTTCTCCCACTCCCACCCCGCATCGTATCCACGGCCCTGCCGCCCCGCGCCGCGCACTGAGCGCGCCCCCGGCGCGGGGCCGGCCGCCCACGCCCCGGCCGCCCCGGCGCCGCTCAGTCGGCGGCGGTCACTGCGCCTCGACGGTGACCGTGAACGAGAAGCGGTCCCCTCGGTAGCGGATGCGGGCGACGTCGACCGCCCGGCCCGTTTCGTCGTAGGTCACGCCCGTGTAGTGCAGGATCGGGCTGAGCAGCGGGACCCGTAGCAGCCGGGCGGTCTCCGGGTCGGCCAGCCGGGCCTCGACGGTGTCCGTGATGCGGCTGATGCGGACGCCCACCGCGTCCCGCAGCACCTTGGTCATCGGCCAGCGCGCCAGGTCGGCCACGTCGATGCGCTCGGCGAGCTCCGGGCGGACGAGGTTCTCGGCCCAGTTGGTCGGCTCGCCGCCCGCCGCGTCGCTCCGCAGCCGCCGGTAGGACGTGGCCTCGCGCAGGCCCGGGAAGTGCTCCGCGAGCTCCGCCGGTACGGGGACGGGCCCATGGCCGAGCACGGTGGTGCGCTCGCCGGACTGCTGGGCCACGATCGTGTCCACCGAGCCCAGCAGCCGTACCGGCGCGCCGCGCCGCGCGTTCGGCTCGATGAAGGTGCCGCGCCGGCGGTGGCGGCTGATGAGTCCTTCGGACTCCAGCTCCTTGAGGGCCTGCCGCATCGTCAGGACGCTGACCCCGTAGTGGGCGGCCAGGCGGTCCTCCGTGGGCAGGCGCAGCGGCTCGTGGGGGCCGCGGCCGAGTATGGAGGCCCGCAGGGACTGCGAGACCTGGTACCACAGCGGCAGCTTGCGGTTCAGGGTGAGGGAGTCGGGGGCGAAGGTGGTCACCGGAAGTGCCGCTCCAGGCCCTGCCAGACGTCGTCGTAGCCCTGCTGGAGGTGGTCCGCCTCCCGCGCCTGCCGGGTGGCCGTCACGGGCCAGCGGGTCTCGAACATGAAGGCCAGCCCGTCGTCGACCTTCCGCGGCGTCAGCTCCGCGCTGCTCGCCCGATCGAAGGTCTCCCGGTCGGGGCCGTGCGCGGACATCATGTTGTGCAGCGAGCCGCCCCCGGGGACGAAGCCCCCCTTGCCGGCGGTCTTGGCGTCGTACGCGCCCTCGATCAGGCCCATGTACTCGCTCATCACATTGCGGTGGAAGTACGGCGGCCGGAAGGTGTCCTCGCCGACCAGCCAGCGCGGCGCGAAGACGACGAAGTCGACGTTCGCCAGGCCGGGGGTGTCCGAGGGCGAGGTGAGGACCGTGAAGATCGACGGGTCCGGGTGGTCGTAGCTGATGGAGCCGAGCACGTTGAAGCGGCGCAGGTCGTACACGTAAGGGACGTGGTTGCCGTGCCAGGCGACGACGTCCAGCGGGGAGTGGTCGTACGTCGCGGACCAGAGGTTGCCGCAGAACTTGTTGATCACCTCCACCGGGCCCGGGGCGTCCTCGTACGCCGCGGCCGGGGCCAGGAAGTCGCGCGCGCCGGCCAGCCCGTTGGCGCCGATCGGGCCGAGGTCGGGGAGGACGAAGGGGCGGCCGTGGTTCTCGCAGACGTAGCCGCGTACGGCGGGGTCCAGTGGCTCGACCCGGAAGCGTACGCCGCGCGGCACCAGCGCCATATGCCCCGGTTCGGCGCGCAGCCGGCCGAACTCGGTGTGCAGCAGCAGCCCGCCCTCCTGGGGCACGATCAGCAGCTCGCCGTCGGCGTCGCTGAACACCCGGTCGACCATGGGCGCGTTCGCGGCGTAGAGGTGGATCGCCATACCGGAGCGGCGCGTGGCGTCGCCGTTGCCGCCGAGCGTCCACAGGCCGGCCAGGAAGTCGGTGCCGGGGGCGGGTTCGGGCAGCGGATCCCAGCGCAGCCGGTTGGGGTCCGGGGCGCACTCGGTGAAGGGCGCGCCGCGCAGTGCGCCATTGTCCACGCGGACGAAGGGCGGGTGCGCGGCGGACGGGCGGATGCGGTACAGCCAGGAGCGGCGGTTATGGGCGCGCGGCTCGGTGAAGGCGGTGCCGCTCAACTGCTCCGCGTACAGCCCGAGCGGGGCGCGCTGGGGGGAGTTGCGGCCGATGGGCAGCGCGCCGGCGACGGCCTCGCTGCTGTGCTCATTGCCGAATCCGGAGGAGTACACCAGCCCTTCGGCCGTCTTGCGCGCCCGCTCGATGTCCGTACCGCCGCTCATCGTCCGGCTCCCGCCACTTGGTCACTCGGTCACTCGGGGTTTTGATTCCTCTGTATGACCATAGGAATCGAAACCGGGTGCGTCAATGATCGGGCAGGATGGTGGCGTGCCCATACCGCCCCTCCGCCGCGCCCCCGTCCAACGCCGCAGCGCCGAGCGCCTCGGCCGGATCCTCGACGCCTGCGCCGAACTCCTCGACGAGACCGGCTATGAGGACCTGAGTACCCGCGCTGTCGCCGAGCGCGCCGGCGTGCCCATCGGCTCCGTCTACCGCTTCTTCTCCAACAAGCGGGCGATGGCCGAGGCCCTGGCCCACCGCAATCTCGACCAGTACGCCGCCCGCGTCACCGAGCGCCTGGCGAAGTCGGGTACGGACGGCGGGGGCTGGCGGGAGGCCATGGATGTGGTGGTCGACGAGTATCTGGCGATGAAGCGCGGGGCGCCGGGCTTCGCGCTGGTCGAGTTCGGCATGCCGGTGCCCGTGACCGCCCCGCCCGAGCAGCCCAACCACCTGGTCGCGGACCGGCTGCGCGGGCTCCTGGGCGAGCGGCTGGGTCTTGAGGAGTCCGGCGAGGCGGGGGAGCGGGTGCGGGTGGCGTTCCTGCTCGCCGTCGAGACGGCGGACGCGCTGCTGCGGCTGGCGTTCCGCGTCGACCCGGAGGGTGACCCGGTGATCGTGGCCGAGACCAAGGAGCTGCTGCGCTCGTATCTGGCGGGGGTGCTCGACTGAACGCTCACCCTCCCCCACATGCGTACCAGTCGGTAGGGTGAGGAGCCGTCGCGTCACCGTTGCCGCCGCCGTCCCCAGGAGGGACCGATGAGCCGTACCGCTCTGCGCATCTGCCCGCTGTGCGAGGCCACCTGCGGGCTGACCCTGACCATCGAGGAGGGGCGGGTCACCAGGGCGCGCGGGGACGGTGCCGATGTCTTCAGCCACGGCTTCATCTGCCCCAAGGGCGCGTCCTTCGGCCGGCTCGACGCGGACCCGGACCGGCTGCGCCGGCCGCTGGTGCGGCGCGGCGGGCGGTTGGAGCCGGCGGGCTGGGACGAGGCGTTCGCCGCGGTGGAGGCCGGGCTGCGGCCGCTGATCGAGCGGTACGGGCCGCAGGCGGCGGCCATATTCCTCGGCAACCCGAACGTCCACACCATGGCCGGCGGGCTGTATCCGCCGCTGCTGCTCGGCGCGCTCGGCACCCGAAACGTCTTCACCGCCAGCACCCTCGACCAGATGCCCAAGCATGTCTCCAGCGGGCTGCTCTTCGGCGACGCCAACGCCATCCCGGTGCCCGACCTGGACCGCACCGACCACCTGCTGATCATCGGCGCCAACCCGCTGGACTCGGGCGGCAGCCTGTGCACCGCCCCCGACTTCCCCGGGCGGCTGCGGGCCCTGCGGCGGCGCGGCGGGCGGCTGACCGTGGTCGACCCGCGCCGCACCCGTACGGCCGAGGCCGCCGACCGGCATCTGGCCATCCGGCCCGGTACGGACGCGCTGCTGCTGTTCGCGGTGGTGCGGGTGCTGTTCGCGGAGGACCTGGTGGCGCCGGAGCGGGACGGCGAGCTGGCGGCGGGCGTGACGGGCGTGGACGAGGTGCGGCGGCTCGCGGCGGACTTCACGCCCGAGGCGGTGGCCGCGGCCTGCGACGTGCCCGCCGAGGAGATCCGTACGCTCGCCCGCGAGCTCGCCGCCGCGCCGCGCGCCGTCGTCTACGGGCGGATCGGCTCCACCACCGTCGAGTTCGGCACCCTCACCAGCTGGCTGGTCGACGTGGTGAACACCCTCACCGGCAACCTCGACCGGCCCGGCGGGGCCATGTTCCCGCTCTCCGCCACCGGCAGGGCGCCGCGCCCGCCGCGCCCCGGGAAGGGGTTCGCGCTCGGCCGCTGGCGCAGCAGGGTGAGCGGGCACCCCGAGGCGAAGGGCGAGCTGCCCGCGGCCGCGCTGGCCGAGGAGATCGAGACGCCGGGGGAGGGGCAGGTCAGGGCGCTGATCGTGATAGCGGGCAACCCCGTGCTCTCCGCGCCGGACGGCGACCGGCTGGACCGGGCGCTGGCCGGGCTCGACTTCATGGTGAGCGTGGACCCGTATCTGAACGAGACCTCGCGCCATGCGCACGTCGTCCTGCCGCCGCCTCCGCCCAGCCAGAGCCCCCACTTCGACTTCGCCTTCAACACCCTCGCCGTCCGCAACCAGGTCCGCTACAGCCGCCCCGCCGTGCCGCTGGACGCGGACCGGCTGAGCGAGTCCGAGATCCTGGCGCGGCTGGTGCTGTGCGCGGGCGGGCACGGCGGCGCCGACCCGGCGGCCGTGGACGCCATGGCGATCGACGCGGCCCTCGGCAAGGCCGTGGCCGACCCCGGTTCGCCGGTGTACGGACGCGACCGGGGAGAGCTCGCCGCCCATCTCACCGGGGTCGGCGGCGACGAGCGGCGGCTGGACATGATGCTGCGGCTCGGCCCGTACGGCGACGGCTTCGGCGCCGACCCCGACGGGCTGACCCTGGCCAAGGTGCTGGCCCACCCCCACGGCATCGACCTGGGGCCGCTGCGCCCCCAACTGCCCGGCCTGCTCAGGACCCGCAGCGGCACCGTCGAGCTGTGCCCGGAGCCGATGGCCGCCGAGGTGGAGCGGCTGCGCCGGGCGCTGGGCGGGCGCGCCGACGGGCTGGTGCTGGTCGGCCGGCGCCATCTGCGCTCCAACAACAGCTGGATGCACAACATCCCCGCGCTGGTCGGCGGCAGCAACCGCTGCACCCTCCAGTTGCACCCCGAGGACGCGGCCCGGCTGGGCGTGGCCGACGGCGGTCTGGTGCGGGTCAAGGGGGACGGCGGGGAGCTGGAGGCGCCGGTGGAGGTGACGGACGCGGTACGGACCGGGGTGGTCAGTCTGCCGCACGGCTGGGGGCACGACCGGCCCGGCACCCGGATGTCGGTCGCGGCGGCGCATGCCGGGGTGAATGTCAATCAGCTCCTCGACGGCTCCCGGCTCGATCCGCTGTCCGGCACCGCGGTGCTCAACGGCTGCCCGGTGCAGCTGACGGTGGTCACCTCCGCGGGCTGACCCGACCCTCACCCCTTCTCCCGCTCAGTCTCGGCGCGCTTCTACGCGCGGGCTTCCCTCGTCACTGCTCGCTCCTTCGTCGCTGCGCGGCTCCTCAGTCCAGCCCGCACAGCGCGCCAAGACACGCTCACTCCGCTGACCTGGGGTTTTGCGCTTATTGCTCACGCGTCAAGACCTTGTTAACGGAAAGTTGCGCCACCTAACGTCACCTCGACCGCCAGTTCTGGGGGAGTTCAAAGGTGAACGTGAGGTAGCCAAATATGCTGACAATCCTCGGATTCGTCATGATCGCCACCTTCTTGGTGTTGATCATGATGAAGAAGATGACCCCGATGGGCGCGCTGGTGCTCATCCCGGCACTCTTCTGCGTCATCGTCGGGAAGGGGGCGCATCTGGGGGACTACGTCCTGAAGGGCGTCGGTGACCTCGCGCCCACCGCGGCCATGCTGATGTTCGCCATCATCTACTTCGGGGTGATGATCGACGTCGGCCTCTTCGACCCGATCGTCCGGGTCATCCTGCGGTTCTGCAAGGCCGACCCGATGCGGGTGGTCGTCGGCACCGCCATACTCGCCGCGATCGTCTCGCTCGACGGCGACGGCTCCACCACCTTCATGATCACCGTGTCGGCCATGGTGCCGCTGTACCGGCGGCTGAAGATGAGCCTGGTGGTCATGACCGGTGTCGCCGCCATGGCCAACGGCGTGATGAACACGCTCCCCTGGGGCGGCCCCACCGCCCGCGCCGCCGCCGCGCTCAAGCTGGACGCCAGCGACATCTTCGTGCCGATGATCCCGGCCCTCGCCGCCGGCCTGCTCTTCGTCTTCGCCCTCGCCTACGGCCTCGGCCTGCGCGAGCGCAAGCGCCTGGGGACGCTGACCCTCGAGGACGTCACCGCCGACCCCGAGACGGTGCTGGTCGGCGCCGGTTCCGGTGCCAAGGGCCGTAAGGGCAAGAAGGTCACCGGCGGTGCGGGCGGCGGCACCGACGCCGAGGCGCCCGAGACGCACGGGGCGGCCGGGGCGGCCGAGGACGGCGACGACGAGCACCAGGGGCTCGACCCCAACCGGGCCACCCTGCGCCCCAAGCTGTACTGGTTCAACGCGGCCCTCACCATCGCGCTGCTGACCATGATGATCCGCGAGGACCTGCCGATCCCGGTCCTGTTCCTGCTCGGCGCCGCCATCGCGCTCACCGTCAACTTCCCGAGCGTCGCCGACCAGAAGGCCCGTATCGCGGCCCACTCCGAGAACGTCGTCAACGTCTCCGGCATGGTCTTCGCCGCCGCCGTCTTCACCGGCGTGCTCACCGGCACCGGCATGGTCGAGCACATGGCCCGCTGGCTGGTCGACGGGATCCCGGACGGAATGGGCCCGCACATGGGCCTGGTCACCGGCATCCTGTCCATCCCGCTGACCTACTTCATGTCCAACGACGGCTTCTACTTCGGCATCGTGCCGATCCTCGCCGAGGCCGGCGCCGCCCACGGGGTCGACCCGGTCGAGATTGCCCGCGCCTCCCTGGTCGGACAGGCCCTGCACATGTCCAGCCCGCTGGTCCCGGCCGTCTACGTCCTGGTCGGCATGGCGAAGGTCGAGTTCGGCGACCACACCCGCTTCGTGGTGAAGTGGGCGGCGCTCACCTCGCTGGTGGTGCTCGGCGCGGGTCTGCTGTTCGGCATCATCTGACCCGTGAAGATACGAGAGCCCGGTAGGGGCTGGCTGCTGCGCCTGGTCATCGCCTTCGCCTTCGCACAGGGGGCGGTGAGCATGGCCCGGCCGGCCGTCTCCTACCGGGCTCTCGCGCTGGGTGCCGACGCCCGAGCGGTCGGCGTGATCGCCGGCGTCTACGCCCTGCTGCCGCTGTTCGCCGCCGTACCGCTGGGGCGCCGCACCGACCACGGGCGCTGCGCCCCGCTGCTGCCCACCGGGGTCGCGCTGATCGCGACCGGCTGCGCACTCAGCGGCCGGGCCGGGTCGCTGCTGGAGATGGCCATCTGGAGCGGGGTGATGGGCCTGGGCCATCTGTCCTTTGTGATCGGCGCCCAGTCCCTGGTGGCCCGGCAGAGCGCCCCGGAGGACCAGGACCGCAACTTCGGCCACTTCACCATCGGCGCCTCCCTCGGCCAGCTCATCGGCCCCATCGCCGCCGGGCAGGTGGTCTCCGAGCACGCGGACGCCCTGGCCAGGACCAGCGCGGCCGCGCTCTTCGTATCCGCCGTCGTCGCGGCCTTCGCGGTCACGTCCCTGTGGCGCATCGAGCACCGCACACCGGCGGCGGACCGTACGCGGGCCGGGGCATCCGACCGCTCCGAGGGTGGCGGGGCGCGCTCCGGCCGGGTCTCCGTGGTCGGCATCCTGCGCACCCGGGGCGTGGCCTCCGGCATCTTCATCAGCCTCGCCGTGCTGTCCGCCACCGACATCCTCACCGCCTACCTCCCCGTCGTCGGCGAACAGCGGTCCATCGCGCCCGCGGTCATCGGCCTGCTGCTGAGCGTGCGCGCCGCCGCCACCGTCGCCTGCCGGCTCGTGATGACCCCGATGATCCGGCTGATGGGCCGCACGGTCCTGATGGCCGTCAGCTGCCTGGGGGCCGGGTTGCTGTGCGCGGCGCTCGCCCTGCCGGTGCCCGCCTGGGGGCTCGGGATCCTGCTGGCCGCGCTCGGCTTCTGCCTCGGCGTCGGCCAGCCGCTGTCCATGACCACTGTCGTCCAGGCCGCCCCGGACGGGGCCCGCTCCACCGCCCTGGCGCTGCGGCTGACCGGCAACCGCCTCGGCCAGGTCGCCGCCCCCGCCGCCGCGGGCCTGCTGGCGGGGCTCGCGGGGACCGCCGCGCCCTTTGTGATGCTCGGCGTGCTGCTGCTCGCCTCCGCGGGCGTCGCGATACGCCCCACTGGGCGTGGCGCCGCGCCACCCGCCCCGGCCGGGGCGCCCGCGCCCCGTACGGAGCCGTCGGCCGAGCCCGCTGCCGAGCCTGCTGCCGAGCCACGCGGTGCGCGCCCGCCCGGCTGAGCCGCCCGAGTGAAGCCAAGCGTTTGCTATGAAGCTAAGCGCTTGCTCACCGGCATGTAGGGTGTCCGCCATGAGTGCGGAGGCGAAGAACACCGAGGGCACCCCCGAGGCGTGGCGCGACATCACCCCGGACGCAGCCCGGCGGCTGATGACCGCCGCGGTGCACGCCTTCGCCGAGCGCGGCTACCACGCCACCACCACCCGCGATATCGCGGGCCGCGCCGGTATGAGCCCCGCCGCGCTCTATATCCACTACAAGACCAAGGAAGAGCTGCTCTACCAGATCAGCAAGGTCGGCCACCGGTTCGCGCTCGACATCCTCGAGGAGGCCAGGGACGGCGCCGGCACCCCCGCCGAACGGCTCGCCCACGCCGTACGCGCCTTCGTCCGCTGGCACGCCGAGCACCACACCACCGCCCGCGTCGTCCAGTACGAGCTCGGCGCGCTCGCCGAGGACCACGCCGCCGAGATCACCGCGATGCGGCGGGCCTCGGACGGCGCGGTGCGCGCGATCGTCGAGGACGGGGTGAAGGCGGGCGACTTCGACGTCACCGATGCCCGCGGCACCACCGTCGCCGTCCTGTCGCTGTGCATCGACGTAGCCCGCTGGTTCAACCCCCGCGGCCGCAGCACCCCCGACGAGGTCGGCGAGCTCTACGCCGGGCTGGCGCTGCGCATGGTGGGCGCGGCGGGTTAGGTCCTGGCAGGCATGTCGGAAGCGGCCAGTAGCCTCAGGCACCATGGGCATTCAGATCGATGTAGTGGCGGGTTACCCGATCAACGATGAGATGGAGAGGGTGCTCGGGTTGGCCGAGGCGGTCGGTGAGCCCATCACGGTCACGTTCATGTGGGAGGGGCGTGAAGAGGCGGAACGCGCGGTGCTAGTGCCCGCGGCCACGCTGGCGCTCTGGGAACATTGGGCCCCCACCGCCTACCCGACGAGTGACGCTGGGGACGAGAACCAGGCTGTGGCGGAGGAGCCGGAGCTGGCCCACCCAGCGGAATTCGGCGCGTTCACGCTCTTTCGCCGTCGTGTAGGAGGGCGCACGGCGGTTGCTCGCAAAGGCGTGGTGGTCGCCGAGCTACTGGACCCCGACGAGGCGCACTGGCTCCAGGAGAAGGCCCGCAATGTCCGCCAAGGCTTCATGGATCCGAAGCAGAAGGCGGCGTTCGAGGAGTTCCTTGCCCGGCAGGGATCCCTGGATGAGCAGTGACGCGCCGACTCATGCTTCGTGGCTTTGTCATTGATCTGCGGGCTCTGGCCCACTTCAAGAAATGGGCCAGTTCACTGGGCGCTGCGGCAGCCGCCGGGGCCCCAGCAGCGGATCATCGCCCTCCACGTGAGAGGGTCGCGAACAGCTCCTGCCCGGGTGTTCGTTGAAGTGGTTGCACGAGAGGCGGGTGGCTGGCTGGAGGCATAGGTGAAGAGCCCTGACATGTCCCGCGGTGCTCGCCTGGCCGCCCACGGTGCCGTTTCCACATCGCTGGCGCTATGCAGTGATCGCAAACTGCACGAGCTCGTGGACGCCGCGACACCGATCGGTTCCGGCATCGGCGGGAAGACCGTACTGCTGGAGGTCGACGGAATCTCGGTCTTCGCCAAGCAGGTACCCCTAACCGACCTGGAGCGACGGCCGGAGAACGTTCACTCCACGGCGAATTTGTTCAAAGTGCCCTCCTTCTGTCAGTACGGTATCGGCGGCCCGGGCTTCGGCGCCTGGCGGGAGCCGGCCATGCACACCATGACGACGAACTGGGTGATCGCGGGAGACTCCGAGGGTTTCCCCCTGATGTACCACTGGCGCGTGCTACCAGGCCCTGGCCAGCCACTTCCCGAGGAACTGGCCGATGTGGAACGAGCTGTCGCCTACTGGGGAGGCGGATCGTGGGTACGCCGCCGGATCGAGGCTCTCCAGCAGTCCACGGCGAGCCTCACGCTGTTCCTGGAGTACATCCCGCAGAACCTGCACGACTGGTTGGGCGTCCAGATCGGAGCCGGTGACGAGGTGGCCGAGCGGGCCTGCGCCATGGTGGACAACGAGCTGCAAGCCGGCACCTCGTTCATGAGCGCCCGCGGGCTGCTGCACTTCGATGCCCACTTCAAGAACATCCTGACCGACGGCCGCCGCCTGTACTTCGCGGACTACGGCCTCGCGCTCTCTTCCCGCTTCGACCTGTCCCAGGACGAGGCCGCCTTCCACGACCGGCACCGGAGCCACGACCGCTGCTACACGGCCTCGTACCTGGTGTACTGGCTGGTCACCGCCCTGTACGGGTACGGGTGGGACGAGCGCTACGCGCTGGTGCGCGCGTGCGCCGAAGGCGAGCGCCCCACGGGAATCCCGGAGGCGGCCGCGGCGATCATCGCCCGCCATGCGCCGATCGCCGCGGTGATGTGGGACTTCTTCCGCAGGCTCCAGGAGGAGAGCCGGGAGACCCCCTACCCGCTGGAGGCGATCCGCCGGATCGGACAGCAGGACAGCCCGTCTGATGCGGCGACGGGATCGTAGAACCCCCTGGGGCAGCAGCACACTCCACCGTCCCACCGCAAGCCACGTCGTAGCCGGGTCGTCTGAGGATGTCCCATAAATCCCAGTGGCCGAGGGGCGGGTGGCATCCGGGTCGGGGCAGCCGCCACGGCGGACAAGTCCAGTTGCCCGGGCATCGCCGTCTGCTGTGAAGAAGCCGAGAGGAACGCTGAGCCGATCTTCTGGGCAGCGCGTCAATGGCGGCGAGCAGTCAGTAGCCAAGCCACGTCGACGAAGGCGATTGCGCCCCAAACCCAGCAGACGACCGTGACGCCGGTCGGCGCCCATGCTGTAGCGAAGGCGCCCAGACTGATCGTGCCCAGCACCACCCCTGCATTGCGCCTGGTGGCCAGTGCGGTACGGAGGGGACCCGGCTCGGCCAGGCGGTCCGCCAGATACGCGTCGAAGGCTTCGGCGACCTGGTCGTCGATGTCGTCGCGCATCCGGGCATTCAGCGAGTCAGACACGAGTGGCCCCCTCCGATGCGATAGCCGTCCAAGCGGTAGCTGCCACCTGCGGTATGTCTGCAGTCGCGAGCGCCCTCTTGATCATTTCCTTCTGCATCTCGCCCCCGAGTGTTCGGCCCATCCGTGGACCGCCATGCCTGCCACCGTAGCCCCTGCAGAGACTTTCTGCAAAAAATCTCTGCAATCACTGCAGAGACTCTCTGCAGTAGGGTGGCGACATGGCTGAGCGTCCCGAGACACGAGTTCTTACCGGCCCGGACCTCAAAGCATTCTCCAAGGCGCTGTCCAACCCGGTGCGCCGCGACATCCTGAGCTACCTCGGCGAGCATGGTGAAGCGAACTCCACCAGCGTCGCCAAGGCGCTCGGCGAGAGCACTGGCACGACCAGTTACCACCTGCGCAAGCTCGCCGATCTCAAGCTGATCGCCGAGATCGAGGAGCGGTCCAACGGCCGGGAACGCTGGTGGAAATCGCTTATGGCGGACATCTTCACGCCCCCGGGGCTGGCGATGACAGCCGACGAGCGCGAGGCCGCGCTGGAGATCGGCGCGCTCAAGATGACGCAGGACCTGAACCTGGTCGTCAAGGCATACGCCGGCTATGACACTTCGGCAGGGTGGAATCAGATCTACCGCTCTGGCCTCTGGATGACGAAGGACCAGGTGACGGCGTTCGTCGAGGAGTACCGGACCTTGCTGCACAAGTACGTGACGGAGCCAGGCAGCCGGCGCCCCGACTCTCGCCGCATGGCCGTACGCATGGTCATGCTTCCTGACGGGGGTTCTGGTTTCGCCCCGCCCGCGGAGGCGGACGGGCGTTAAGAGGGCGCTTGATCTAGGTTGATCGCCGCTTATGCTCCAAGGGCCGTGCAGTAACCGTCGGCTGCGCCGTGCAATTCCGGTTCAACTCCTCGCCTTATGCGTGCTGGATGCAATGCCATTGACTTTGCGGTGAGTTTGGGACACGGGCACGCCGACGTCACGGCGTGCCCGTGTCCCAAACTCACCGCAAACCCAGGCGTCGCCCGCGTAAGTCACTGGCGTTGGTGCTGGATGGCCATGAGGCGGGGAATCATCACTGCCCGCTGGTCCGCTTGCGCGTCGCAAGCGCCGGAATCGCCGCGACGGCGTCCGGAGCGAGATGTTTCCATATGATGCTGTGCTGACGGGGACGCGACGGGCATTCAATGGTTTCATCTGAGGTGATAATGAGGTCTACGCGAAAGTCGTGGTCGGCTTCTGGCAGTATCTCGTCCAATATTTGAAGGGGGTGGACGGTAGTCGCAATGATCGTGTCCGGGCCTATGAGACCGGATTCTTGAAGCAGGGCTACTTCGATATCGGAGTAGCCAGCGCCCTTGCCGAGTCGCACACCCTCGAGGTTAACGGCCACGCTCCCGCATACAATCAAGTCGACTGGCGGCATCTCATCCAAGTCCACGGGCCGTGCAACTTTTGCTGCAGTGCGGTGTGCGGCAGCCTCGTGCGGCGGTACTGTGAGTTTTTCGGGGGCCAGGAGGTAGAACGGCTTTTCGCTTGCGAGTTTGGGGGAGGCCATATAAAGCTGCTTGCCGTCTTGGAGGGCCCGGGCGCGCACAGGCAACTGGGCCAAATCCGGAACAGCCTTAATGACGCGCGCGGCCTGCCAGACGGGATGTTCGGCGAGACGTTGGGCGGCGGCGTCTGCGCCCGCGAAGTCTGGGATATGGCCTGCCACGCCTTCGGGTGCCGCGTCCTCGCGTTCCAGCAGTGCCCATACATGTTCACGGACGGCTTGTTTGGCCTCTTGGGTTTGTGCACTGTTCACCGTTACCTCTTTTGCTTTATGCGGCCGCGATGAGGCTCATAAGCCGGTCGTGGAGGTCATGTACCGCTGGGACGTCTCGCCACGGTTTTAGTGCACGGCCTGCCTGAAATGCGAGGTTGAGCCCGCCGCCGCCCCGGTGACACTCCACAATGTCAATTGCCGAATAGAGTGCGTCAATTGCTTCATCAATCTTGTGTTGATGAATGTAGGCGAGCGCCAGATTTCCCAGTGTGATGGCGTGAGCTTTCGAGCCATCACGCAAAATATTGGCGGTCTCCTCCAGAGCCGATTGGGCGCGGGTGGCGTCATTGAGGAACAGGAAGCATGAACCGGCCAATCCACCAAATTGACTGGAGGAAAACAGTGGTGCGGCGGCGTCACCGGCGACCACTTGGTCAAAATGTTGCTCAGCTTCGGTTAACGCTTTTTCGCAATCTCGCCGTTCTTGCAGCATGGCATGGGCTTCAGCTGCGTGCAATACGGCCAGGCCACTAAGTACGTGGCTGGCGCCTCTCGTTGTGGCAGCGGTTTTCTGTGCCAGCTCCAGGCCGTCACGAGGGTTCCGCTCCCCGTAGAGAGCAACGAAAGAGGTGCGCAGCAAGGCTAGCCCCTCAGCGACCGGGTCGCGTAACTGGCGCGCTGCTTCAATGGCTTGGGAGAAGTAGATGCGGGCAGTGGCATGGTCGGTCCTTCCGGAGGCATCCCACACCAATTGGCCCATCAAAGTTGATGCTTCAGCCTGGGCCGCCCATAGATCCCGGCAAATAGTGTAAGTAGTCGCATGGTTATGCCAGTGCGCGAGCTGCCCTAAATGCTGCCCAGTCGCGGCGATCAGTGCTGTAGACGGCTCCGTCACGTAGCGTTCGTCAAGGGTTCGCACCTGTTGCCGGAGTCCAGCCACCGCTATTAGGTCGAGACTTCCGGGATTTTCCTGCACATACTGATTCCGTGCTTTATCCTCGGACTCGCCCATGGCCCCAACGCCACTACGGATCTTGCTGGTTCCGCCAATTGTTTCCAGAGAAGCCTCCCATGGTCGCCTCGGCAGATCGAGCATTGCGCCAGGGATGCCGAAACCATCGGCGATACGTTCGATGACCGCCTGTCCTCGGATTCGCCTCACGCCTCGAATCACGTCACTGACGCGGGCGCTCGTCATCTTGCCGATAGCGGCTGCGATGTCCGCGTGACTCGAACCGGTGCGCCGGTTGACGAGACGGAAGATCTCCTGAAAGTCCCGGACGGCGCAGGCGCGCTGCACGGCCTCGCTCTGGAGCAGCGCATCGGGGATCGTCAGCGGATAGCCGTTGCGTCGGGTCTCGCGTTCGCCCATGGCCTACCTAGCAGGGACGGAAGTGGCCTCCCCAGCGTAGCCCCGGGCCCCGGGGCGGGGTTCCCCATTTGGGCCGCAACGGAGTTCCCCAAATGGGATTGCGGGGTTCCCCGTTCGCTGTTCCCGAAGGCTCGCGCGGCCTCGAAGCTCGTAAGGCGGCGCACACCCGCGCCAAGGAAAGGCCCCGGCGGCCGTCCCTATCGGCCCCGGGGCGCGGACCACCTGATCACGTGAGAGAGGCAGGCAGCCGTGAACAAGAGTAGCCACGGTCACCCGAACGTGGGCGCACTGGTGAGAGATACGGCCAACCTTGAATGCGAAGTCTCCGACTGCCCCCGCGCCGCTGACCTTGAGCAGCTTCAATCGGCTTACCTCATGCATCGGGGCGAGTGCCAGACATGCATGCTCCACCGGTCGTGTGAGATGGCGCGACGGCTGGAAGAGGCACGGCGTACGGCAGGGGTGGCATGACCACGAACTGCGCGGAATGCGCCCGCTTGGCGCGCGAGAAGGAGGCGGCGCGCAAGTCCGGAGACCTGAGCAAGGTCACCGACTGTTCCGTGTTGCTGAGGCGACACCCGGATCATGGCAAGAGGGGCGCTTACGCCGGGAAGGGGCGGGCATGACGCGCGCTACCTACCGGTTCCGTGAGTTCACGATCCGGCCCGATCTCCGGCCGGAATCAGAACCGATCACGTCCACTATGCGGTGCGCGACGTGCGATGAGAGCGGACCGACGACGGAGGAGTTCGAAGAGGGCACGGGGTGGGCCGGCAGGCACCTCAAGGCCAACCCGGATCACGTGGACTACCGGGAACACATCACGCGCCCGTACCGGTTCGAGCCGGGAGCGTGGCAGTGAGGGGAAGGTCGATGGAGCGGCAGGGCGCGAAGGGCGACGGGCCGCGTCACGCCCTCGTCGGCAACGTGCCGCCCGACTGGATTCCCGGCACGGCCGGGGACGACGTGATGACCGTGCACAAGGTGCGCGATGGACGCCCGGTCTGCGGTGCCACCGGAGAGGTGGACGAGTGGCGGCGGGCGATCACCTGCCCCGCCTGCCTCACCACCGAGTAACCCAACCCCGCCCCGCCCCGGAACCACTGCGAAGTAGACCGGCCGGGGCGAGTGTCCCCCATCCTGGTCCAGCCCTCCTGGTAACACCGGCCCTCTGAAGCGGCCCCCGTCGTCCCCGATTGGTTCCCTGAGTCGGACGACGGGGGCTTTCCCAGGGCCCTACCCCGCGCGGCGCGCGGTGGCGAGCCACAGCGCGGCCCCCAGCCGGACGCCGTTCGGGGACGCGTACGGTTCCAGCGCCTCGGCGAGTACCTGCCGGGCGCGCTCGCGAGCCGGGCGGTCGGCCGAGGCCAGCGCCGCGCGCAGGGCGCCCGTGCCGGCCATGAACTCCGCCGCGTCCCCGGGCTTGTTCCCCATCAGCAGCCGCACCTCCACCGCATCGACCGTCACCCGCGCGAAACTCGCCCCGGCCAGCAGCGCACGCACCCGGGCGGGGTCGCTCAGCGAGAACGCCTGCCCCTCGCCCGAGGGCTCCGTACCGCGCAGCGCCAGGGCCGGGACCCGCGCGAACTCGCTGCGCCCAGGGTGCTGCCAGCTGAGGAAGGCCAGCCGGGCGCCGGGGCGCAGGGCGGCGGCCAGATTGCCGAACGCCGCGGGCGGATCGGCGAAGACATGCATACCGAGTCGGCTGACCAGGGCGTCGTGGGAGGCGGGCGGGAAGGCGTACGTCTGCGCGTCGGCCCGCAGGAACCTCGCGTTCCGTACGCCCTCGGCTGACGGCCCCGCTGCTCGACGCCGCCGCCCCCGCAGAAGCGCACGCCTGGTCGGCGTGCTGAGCTGTGCCCACGCCGACCTGCCCGAGTGCCTCCAGGAGCATGTGCGGGACTATCTCGCCGCGCGGGGCTGACCCCGCCCGGCGCGGGGGCGTCCCATGCCACGGCATCAATCCCACACGTAGAGTTCCCACCAGCCGCTGGACGTAGACCACGCGCAAAGCCATTCTTCGTAGCCGAGGTTTTCCGCGGTCTCCTGGCAGTCGCGAAGGGTCCTGCACTGGTAGATGGGCCCGCCCGGTCGGCTCAGCACAGGGCTGCAGGAGGCTGCCGCGCTTTCTGAGGGTTCGGGCGCTGCCTGCGCGGTGGTGGTGGCTCCGCCGGCCAGCACGGCGGCTCCCATCGCCACACTGGTGAGCCAGACTCGTGTACGCATGGAACGGTTCCTTTCAGATGGCGGGGCCGCAGCCCCGGCAGCGGGGTGTGGCTGCCGGGGCTGCGGTGATCAGTCCGTTCAGGTGGCTTTCAGGGCGTCACGTGCTTACGATTCGTTGTCCACGTACAGTCCCCAGGCGCCGCGGCTGGAGCTCCACTCGCAGTACCAGTAGCTATAGACGGAGTTCTCTCCGTCGCCCTCGCACCGTGCCAAGGTGGAGTACCAGCCGACGCGGACGATGCTGAAGGCAGTGGTCGGTGCGGCTGCCGTCGTGTTGCTGTCGACGGGCGCGGGAGCGGCCTGCGCGGGAGCGGCCAGGCCCCCCAGCACAAGCGCGGACCCAAGGGCCGCGCCAGCGAGGACATTGCGCATACGCATAACTCATCCTTCTCTCTCGACGGATGGACTCGTAGTGCTCGTACCCGAGTGCCGCTCTACAGAAGTGCACGTCACACCCGTGCCCAGCCCCGAGTACCTAACCGATAGCCCCCGAAGCCAAGTTCTGAGTAGCCATCGGGCCCTATGCATTGTTTCCATGGACCTCGTTGCTGCGTGGATGTGTGAGTTTCCGTGGCCGGTTAGCAGCTTCCACGGCCCCACGCGCACGGCTCACACTCTGAACCGCAGCCCCACTATCGGGTTCGAGTGCGGTTCACGCATTCGATTCGGTTCTGACCGAACTGTGAGGAGCCCAGAGAGGCTTGCCAGGGCAAGGGGGAGTCATGCTGCGGGTGTGCTTCACGGCTGAGGACCTGCTGTGTGTCACCTTCGCCGACGAGCCAGCACCCATGGTGGAGCTGACGCTCGCCATCGCGGCGCTGCAGCGGTCCGACCCGATCTTCACGCTCTGGCGGCGGCGGATGAGTCACACCCTGCCGCGCTCCGCGGGTCCACTGCTGGAACTGATCCCGGCCACGGCCAAAGGGCCACTGTTCCTGGACCCGCCAAGCCAGGGATTCGACGACGGAGTCGAGCAGGTTCTGTCGGCCACCACCTCGTTTGTCCGCACCGAGCTGCGGCGCGTGCATATTCCCGGCTACCCCCCGGCCCCCTGGACTCGTCTGCTGGGCGACCGGGATCGGGAAGCCTGGCATATCCTCGAAAAGGCCGTACGGGCAGGACACGAAGACGTCCTGGCTGGCTCTTGGGACCGCATCCGTGCCGGTTTCGACGCCGAACGTGCCTGGCGCATCCAACTCCTGGCCGGTCAGGGCATCCGTGCGACGCTGGCCAGCCTCTCCCGAGGGGCACGCTGGCGCGGCACCACTCTGGAGTTCGACAGCCCCGACGACGTCGAGATCACGCTCGACGGCCAGGGCGTCACCCTGCTGCCGTCGGTTTTCTGGACCGGTCGGCCCCTGGTCGGCCGGTACGCCCAGGGAACGTTTCTGATCTACCCGGCCGTAACGCCTCTGCCCCTGCTGGACGACCCCACCACCACCAGCGCGCTGGCGGCGCTGCTGGGACGCACCCGCGCCGCCCTCCTGGAACAGCTAACCCGTCCGCGCACCACCACTGATCTCGCCCGCGATCTCGGCGTGGCCAAGTCCTCGGTGTCCGAACACACTAAAACCCTCCGCGACGCCCACCTCATTACCGCCCAACGAGACGGCAAGACGGTCTGGCACTCTTGCACCCCTTTGGGCCTCAGCCTCGTTACCAACTCCTGGCATCGCAAGCCGCCCAGCGCTCATCAGAGGTAGTAGCGGGCCACGGACTCCGCCACACACACCGGCTTCTGCCCGCCCTCGCGCTCCACGGTCACCACCAGCGTCACTTGCACACCGCCGTCGGCCACCTCGGTCACCTCCGCCAGCCGCCCCGTGGCGCGCAGCCGCGAGTCGACCGGGACGGGGGAGGGGAAGCGGACCTTGTTCACACCGTAGTTGATCCCCATGCGTACGCCTTCGACCGACAGCAGCTGCGGGGTGAACGAGGGCAGCAGCGAGAGCGTCAGATAGCCGTGGGCGATCGTGGTCCCGAAGGGGCCCGCGGCCGCCTTCTCCGGGTCCACATGGATCCACTGATGGTCGCCGGTCGCCTCGGCGAACAGGTCGATCCGCTTCTGGTCGATCTCCAGCCAGTCGCTGGGGCCGAGGTCTTCCCCGACCGCCGAACGCAGCTCTTCGGGTGAGGTGAAGATCCTTGGCTCTGCCATGTCACGGCCTCCCTGGCATCCGACCACTAAGCGACTGCTCAGCATGGACGGGCGGGCGCCGCCTGTCAACGAGCCACGGCCATGGCGCCCGACGCGAACGGGCTACGGCCATGGCGCCCGACGCGGCGGCGCGCCCGCCGGTTTCCGACGGGCGCGCCCCGGGCCTTGGCCATGGCTCCCTCACACGGTGGCGTACCGCCTGTGGGGCCGGGCGGACGCGGTGGCCGAGGTGGATGCGGCGGAGTGGCCGGACTTGGGGGCGCGGCCGGACCTGGTGTGGCGGGCGGCGGCCAGGGCCTCAGGGGTGAGCACCGGTGCGGGGACGACGATGCCGCAGGTGCCGCACATCGGCCCCTCCCAGGGGTAGCGGCCCAGGTTGTCGTGCCAGGTCAGCCGGTCCTGTGTGCAGACCGGGCAGGTCGAGGCCGGCCCCGACTCCATCGCGAGGATCAGCCGGCGCAGCACCTCCGCCAGCCGGTCGTCGGGGTGGGCCGATGGGCTTTCGCAGGGCATGATGTGGTTTCCGCCCCAGGTGTGCAGATGCCACTCGTCCACGGGGCTCGGCTGGCGGATGCCGTGGTGCTTCTCCTGCCGGCGCCGGGCCGCGAAGTCCGCCTCGTACGCGAGCCACAGGGCCCGCGCCTCCTCCAACTCCTCCAGCGCGGTGATCAGTAGTGCCGGTTCGGGGTGACGGTCCTCCAGGGCGATCCCCGCCCGGGAGCACAGATGGTGCCACGTCGCTCGATGCCCGTACGGCGCGAACCGTTCGAGGCATTTGCGCAGCGAGGTACGGCGCGCAGTGATGTGCCTGCGTGGGTTGCGGACGTCTCGTGCGAGTGCTCTGAAACCGGCCATCTCTTTCCACCTCCGCGGGTGCGGACCCGACTCGTTGTGGAATGGACGTAACGGAGCGCGATCCGGATCCCTTCGATTCGGGAAATCCGCAAAGAAGCCGAAGGAAGTTGAGCCTTCCGCAAAAGGTGACGGCTGCTCATCTTCCGGGCCGGTCATACCGCCGGTAACCTCCCGTCCCAACGGCACCCGGGAGGAGCGTATATGCGACGACGAACCGGCAAGCTCACCTGTACCGCGATCGCCACTACGGCCGTACTGGCCCTCGGCGCCGCGCTCGCGGGGCCGCTCCCGCAGCGGGCGCAGGCGGCGCCGGCCGCCGCGGCCGTCACCGACTACTGCCAGGACCAGTGCTCGGACATCCTGCCGCCGGGCCAGAACGGCAACGCCACGCTCGCCGAGATCCTCGCCAACCGCGCGTTCGGCACCCACCCCGAGCACAGCACCGACCAGCTCGGCCCCTACAACAACCTGGTCGCCGGGTATCCGACGCTCACCGATGACAAGCTGACCGACTTCTTCAACGACTCGTCGTTCGGGGTGCCAGCCGACCAGGTGGCCTCGGTGACCAAGCCGCGCGACGATGTGACGATCACCCGCGACAAGAAGACCGGGGTGCCCCATATCCAGGGCACCACCCGCGAGGGCACCGAGTTCGGCGCCGGATACGCCGCCGGCCAGGACCGGCTGTGGCTGATGGACCTCTTCCGGCATGTCGGCCGCGGCGAGCTGACCTCCTTCGCCGGCGGCGCCGAGGCCAACCAGGGCCTGGAGCAGAGCTTCTTCGGCCAGGCGCCGTACAAGGAGGAGGACTACCAGGCCCAGATCGACTACATCCTCGCCACCCAGGGCGAGCGCGGCAAACAGGCGCTGGCCGACGCCCAGTCGTACGTGGACGGCATCAACGCCTACCGCAAACAGGCCAAGGACGGCCGCTACTTCCCCGGCGAGTACGTCCTCACCGGCAAAATCGACGCGATCACCAACGTGGGCGAGATCGAGCCGTTCAAGCTCACCGACCTGATCGCCCTCGCCTCCGTCGTCGGCGCCCTGTTCGGCAACGGCGGCGGGGGAGAGGTGGAGTCGGCGCTGTCGCTGCTCGCCGCCCAGCAGAAGTACGGCCTCGCCGAAGGCACCAAGGTGTGGGAGTCCTTCCGGGAGCGCGACGACCCCGAGGCCGCGCTGACCGTGCACGACGGCACCAGCTTCCCGTACGCGGGCAAACCGGCGAACGCCAAGGGCACCGCCCTGCCCGACCCCGGCTCGCTCACCCCCGAGCAGCTGGTCTACGACAAGACCGGCAGCGCCAGGACCGGCGCCACAGAGCGGGTGAAGGCCCCGAAGAAACTGGAAGCCCTGCGCGGTGTCTACGACGACGGCGTGCTGCCCCGCGATCTGTTCAGCCGTAAGCACGGCATGTCCAACGCGCTCCTGGTCTCCGGCAAATACACCGCCAGCGGCAATCCCGTCGCCGTCTTCGGCCCGCAGACCGGCTACTTCGCCCCGCAGCTGCTGATGCTCCAGGAGCTCCAGGGCCCGGGCATCAGCGCCCGCGGCGCCTCCTTCGCGGGCGTGGGCATGTACATCCAGCTGGGCCGCGGCCAGGACTACGCCTGGAGCGCCACCACCTCCGCCCAGGACGTCACCGACACCTTCGCCGTCGAGCTGTGCACACCGGACGGCTCCACCCCGACGAAGGACTCGACGTACTACCGTTACCACGGCTCCTGCCTGCCGATGGAGAAGATCGAGCGCCGTAACGCCTGGAAGCCGACCCTCGCCGACTCCACCGCCGAAGGCTCGTACCGGATGCAGGTCTACCGCACCAAGTACGGTCTGGTGACCCACCGCGCGACGGTCGACGGCAAACCCGTCGCCTACACCCTGCTGCGCGCCAGCTACCGCCACGAGGCCGACTCGATCGTCGGCTTCCAGATGCTCAACGACCCCGGCTATGTGAAGGACGCCAAGTCCTTCCAGAGCGCCGCGCAGCACATCAACTACACCTTCAACTGGTTCTACGCCGACTCCCGGCAGACCGCCTACTACAACAGCGGGCTGAACCTGGTCCGGGCGGCGGACGTGGACCCCTCGCTTCCGATCAAGGGCGAGGCGGCGTACGAGTGGCGGGACTTCGACCCGACGGTCAACACCGCCGCCTATACCCCGCCCGCCCAGCACCCCCAGTCCATCGACCAGGACTACTACGTCAGCTGGAACAACCGGCAGGCCAAGGGCTACACCGCGGCCGGCTTCGGCAACGGCTCGGTGCACCGCGGCAACCTCCTCGACGACCGGGTGCGGGCGTTGGTGAAGAAGGGCGGGGTGACCCGCGCCGCGCTCACCCGCGCCATGGCCGAGGCGGCCGTCGCCGATCTGCGCGGCGAGGACGTGCTGCCGGAGCTGCTGAAGGTCCTGCGCAGCGCGCCGGTCACCGATCCGCAGGCGGCCAAGGCCGTACAGCAGCTGGAGTCCTGGCAGACGGCGGGCGCCCAGCGCCGCGAGACATCCGCCGGCTCGCACACCTATGGACACTCCGACGCCGTACGGATCATGGACGCGTGGTGGCCGCTTCTGGTTGAGGCAGAGTTCAAACCTCAGCTGGGCACCGATCTGTACGATGCGCTGCGCGCCAATCTGACCGTCGACGAGGCGCCCTCGGCCGGCCACGGCCCCACTGGCTCGCACGCCGGATCCTCCTTCCAGTACGGCTGGTGGTCCTACGTCGACAAGGACCTGCGCGCGGTTCTCGGCGAGGACGTCCAGGGCCCGCTCGCCAAGAAGTACTGCGGCGCCGGCGATCTGTCCGCATGCCGTGACGCCCTCCTGACCAGCCTCAAGCAGGCCGCGGCCAAGCCCGCCACGGAGGTCTACCCCGGCGACGCCAACTGCTCGGCGGGCGACCAGTGGTGCGCCGACTCGATCATCCAGCGCCCGCTGGGCGGCATCACCCACGACAAGGTGCACTGGCAGAACCGGCCGACGTACCAGCAGGTCGTGGAGTTCCCCACGCACCGCTGACGGCCTCGCGCCCCAACCTCGCGCCGCGGCGGGCCGGCACAACGGCCCGCCGCGGCGCCGGTGCGTCGGCCGTGTCCGATCCGCCCCGTCCTTGCCTGCTGTCGTCGTCGGCGGCAGCTGCGGGAATTGCCGAATCCCCCGGCGAAATGCGGTCGGCCGAATTCCCGAATACAAATCTCAAGAAAATTGCCGCTGTTCTCCGGATCAGTTTGCCGGAGCCCATTGGACTATGCTGCGAAGCCGGAATTCGTAAGCTCGGAGCGGAAGGCCGGCATGCCCTTAAACCCCCGGTGGCAGTACCCCACGGCACTGCTCGACACCACGATGGACCAGCTCCGCACGCTGCTCGCGGTCCACGAGGCGGGTACCGCACTGGGCGCGGCCCGGCTGCTGGGGCGGGAACAGTCCAGCGTTCAGAAACAACTCGACACCATGAACCGGAACTTCGGCGCGCTGTGCGGTGAACCGCTCGTACTCAAGCGCGGCCGGAGCCGTAACGTGCTCTTCACCCCCACAGGGGAAGCCCTGGCCAAACTCGCGCGCGGCACGCTGCAGGACTGGCTGGACTCGGTGCACGGCTGCCGCCGCCGGCTCGGCAGCCGGCTGAACGTGGGCTCCACCCGCTACACCCTCGGCTTTCTGCTCAACGCCGTGGAACTGGTCACCGAAGACTTCGAGAGCCGTGGCGTGGAGCTCAAGGTCGAGCATGTGCGCACCCGCGATCTGCTGGACCGGCTCGGCTCCAAGGAACTCGACCTGGTCTGCGGCTCCGTGCTGACCACCGGGGACGGGGACAGCCGGCTGGACGGCTTCGAGGTGATGGAGTGGCGGCGCAGCGGGCTCTCCCTGGTGACCAACCTCTCCGAGGACGAGCTGCCGGGCCCCGGACTCTCGGTCCGCGAACTCCCCGGGCTGCCGCTCGCGGTCTCCGCCGACGGCCTGATACCCGGCTTCCTGCGCGGCTGGTTCGGCGCCCGCTACCGCCAGGAGCTGCGTATCGCGGCCGAGATCGACACCGTGCAGTACGGCCTGGAACTGCTCTCCTCCGGCGTGCTGCGCGGCTGTGTGCTGGTGACCCAGGGGATCGGCGAAGCGGTCGCCGACGGGCGGCTGCAGAGCGGCGCGGGGCTGCGGACGCTCCAGCTGGCGGATGACCTCGGGCCGGATCTGGCCGTGCTGGTCGGGGTGTTTGTACGCGGCGGGGAGCGCACCGCGTGGGACGCCGCCCATCCGCTCAACGTCCTGTGGGACGCCCTGGCGGGCGAGAACGCCCGCTGGCGGAGCGTGATGAAGAACCCGGGCGGGGCCGGGGAGGGCGCGGGCGGCGGGGAGCGCGGCAGCTAGGCCCTGCCCGCCCGGCCGCCCTGTCTGCCCAGCCGTGCGTTTGCCCGTCTGCCCGCGTGCCCGTCTGCCCGCGTGCCCGCGTGCCTGTCTGCCCGCGTGCCCGCGTGCCCGTCTGTCCGGCCGCCCGTCTGCCCTGGCCGCGCGGTACCCCGGCGCTTCCCTTCCGTACCCCCGGCGCTTCCCTTCCGTACCCCGTCGTGCCCCTTCCGTTTACACATACCGACTGGTTAGTCTGCCGAGCAGCTGAGCGACGCGGCTGAGTGACGCAGTCGACCCCCGGCCGAAGGAGCATGCGTGGACACCGTGCGAGGAGACGCCGTGCGTGGGAACGCCGTGCGTGGCGCGCGAACCGTGGTGACCGGGGCGGGAGGCGGTATCGGCGCCGCCCTGGCCCGCCGGTTCGCCGCCGAGGGCGCAAGCGTCGTGGTCAACGACCTCGACGCCGACAAGGCGAAGGCCGTCGCCGACGAGATCGGCGCGGTGGCCGTGCCGGGCGACGCCTCCCGCGTGGTGCCCGAGGCGCGGGCGGCGCTCGGCGGGGGCATCGACATCTACTGCGCCAACGCCGGCGTCGCCCCCGTCGGCGGCCCCGAGGCCGACGAGCTGCTGTGGGCGGACGCCTGGGACGTCAACGTCATGGCGCATGTCCGGGCGGCCCGTGAGCTGCTGCCCGAGTGGCTGGAGCGCGGCAGCGGCCGCTTTGTCTCCACCGTCTCCGCCGCCGGTCTGCTGACCATGGTCGGCTCGGCCCCGTACAGCGTGTCCAAGCACGCCGCGCTCGCCTTCGCCGAATGGCTGTCCACGACCTACCGCCACCGCGGCGTCAGCGTCCACGCGATCTGCCCGCAGGGCGTCCGCACCGATATGCTGCGCGCCACCGGGGCCACCGGCGACCTCATCCTCGTGCCGACGGCGATCGAGCCCGAGCAGGTCGCCGACGCCCTCTTCGACGGGATCGCGCAGGAGCGCTTCCTGATCCTTCCGCACCCCGAGGTCGCCGAGTACTACGCGGCCCGCGCCACCGACACCGACCGCTGGCTCGCGCATATGAACCACCTCCAGCGCAAGGTCGAAGAGGCCACCGGCTGATACCCCCACCCCCATCCCCCGAGCAGACAGTCCCCCGAGCAGACAGGGCCGCCCTCATGACCTCGTACCAGGACCAGCCATGGCTCGCTCAGCTCAACGAGGTGCAGCGCCAACCGATCCGGCCCCGGCCCAGCGTGCTGCACGCCTTCCGGGACGCCGTGCGGACCAGGCCCGACCGGGCCGCGCTCGCCTACTTCGACGGGCAGGTGACCTACCGGGAGGCCGACGAGCTCTCCGACGGCATCGCCGGCCATCTCGCCGCGCGGGGCTTCAGGCCCGGCGACCGGCTCGCGATCATGCTGCAGAACACCCCGCACTTCGTGCTCGCCCTGCTCGGCGCGTGGAAGGCGGGCGGCACGGTGGTGCCGGTCAACCCCATGTACAAGGGGGGCGAGCTCGGCCACATCCTGGCCGACGCCGAGGTGAGCGCCCTGGTGTGCTCGGGCCACGCCTGGGAGGAGTACGCGCGCGAAACCGTCGCCGCCTCCTCCTCCGTACGCATCGCGCTCACCGCCGACGCGTACGACTTCCAGACCCGCGACGACGTCCGCGTCCTCACCCATCGGCGCATCCCCGCGCCCGAGGACACCGACGATCTGCTCGCGGCCGCCCGCGGCGGCGCGGCGCGGCCGGATGTGCCGGAGCCCGGCCTCGACGACATCGCGCTGATCAGCTACACCTCGGGGACCAGCGGCACCCCCAAGGGCGCCCTGAACACCCACGGCAACATCTCCTACAACGCCGACCGGCAGCATGTCGGCCACGAGATGCCCGACGGCTCCACGATCTTCGTGCTCGCGCCGCTGTTCCACATCACCGGCATGGTCTGCGAGCTGGCCGCCTCCATCGCGGACGGCGGGACCCTCGCCATGGCCTACCGCTTCGAGCCGGGCGTCGTCCTCGACGCCTTCGCCGAGCACCGCCCCGCGTACACCGTCGGTCCTTCCACCGCCTTCATGGCGCTGATGGCCCACCCGAAGGTGACCCGCGACCACTTCGCGTCCTTCCTGCTCGCCTCCTCGGGCGGGGCCCCGCTGCCGCCCGCGCTGGTCGAGCGGTTCGAGGCCGACTTCGGGCTCTATCTCAAGAACGGCTACGGCCTGACCGAGTGCACCGCCCCCTGCGCCAGCGTCCCGCCCGGCACCCGGGCCCCCGTCGACCCGGTCTCGGGCACCCTGGCGGTCGGCCTGCCCGGACCGGACTCGGTGGTGCGCATCATCGACGACGAGGGCCGGGACGTGCCGTTCGGCGAGCCGGGCGAGATCGCGGTGCGCGGTCCCATGGTGGTGCCCGGCTACTGGCGGGCACCGGAGGCGAGCGCGGCGTCTCTGCCCGACGGGGAGCTGCGCACCGGGGACATCGGTTTCATGGACCCGGACGGCTGGCTGTACGTCGTCGACCGCAAGAAGGACATGATCAACGCCTCGGGCTTCAAGGTGTGGCCGCGCGAGGTCGAGGACGTGCTGTACACCCACCCCGCCGTGCGCGAGGCGGCCGTCGTCGGCGTCCCCGACCCGTACCGCGGGGAGACGGTCAAGGCGTACATCAGCCTGCGGCCGGGCGCCGAAGTGGCGCCGGAGGAGCTGACCTCGTACTGCGCGCAGCGGCTCGCGGCGTACAAGTATCCGCGCCGGATAGAGATCCTGCCCGAGCTGCCCAAGACGGCCAGTGGCAAGATCCTCAGACGGGAGCTGCGGGAGTCGCGGAGCCCCCGGGAGTAGCGAACCCGGCACCAACGAGAGGCAGGTGGCGACCAGATGGCCAGAATGAGGGACGGCGACGGGAAACCGGTGCCACAGCGCTTGCTGGCCGCGGCCACCCGCCTCTTCGCCGAGCGCGGCTACGACCGGACCTCCGTCCAGGAGATCGTCGAGGCGGCCGGGGTCACCAAGGGCGCCCTCTACCACTACTTCGGCTCCAAGGACGATCTGCTGCACGAGATCTACGGGCGGGTGCTGCGGCTGCAACAGGAGCGCCTGGACGCCTTCGCGGACGCGGACGCGCCCGTCGAGCAGCGGCTGCGCGACGCGGCGGCCGACGTCGTCGTCACCACCATCGACAACCTCGACGACGCGACGATCTTCTTCCGGTCCATGCACCATCTCGGCCCGGAGAAGCACAAGCAGGTACGGGCGGAGCGGCGGCGCTACCACGAGCGGTTCCGCGCCCTGGTGGAGGAGGGCCAGCGGGCCGGGGTGTTCAGCTCGGACACCCCGGCCGACCTGGTGGTGGACTACCACTTCGGCTCGGTCCACCACCTGGGCACCTGGTACCGCCCCGACGGACCGCTCACCCCGCAGCAGGTCGCCGACCACCTCGCCGACCTGCTGCTGCGTGCCCTGCGGCCCTGACAGCGGGTTTTAGAGGGTTTCAGAGGTATTTCTTCAGCTCCCGTCGTGCCAGCGACCGCTGATGCACCTCGTCCGGCCCGTCCGCGAGCCGCAGCGTCCGCGCCGCGGCCCACAGCTCGGCCAGCGGGAAGTCCTGGCTGACCCCGCCCGCGCCGTGCAGCTGCACCGCCTGGTCCAGGATGTCGACGACCGTGCGCGGGGTGGCGATCTTGATGGCCTGGATCTCGGTGTGCGCCGCCCGGTTGCCGACGGTGTCCATCAGCCAGGCCGTCTTGAGCACCAGCAGCCGCAGCTGCTCGACGGCCACCCGCGCATCCGCGATCCACGCGTGGACCTGGCCCTGTCGGGCGAGCGGTTTACCGAAGGCCGTACGGGACACCGCCCGGCGGCACATCAGCTCGATCGCGCGCTCGGCCATGCCGATCAGCCGCATGCAGTGGTGGATACGGCCGGGGCCGAGCCGGGCCTGGGCGATGGCGAAGCCGCCGCCCTCCTCCCCGATCAGATTGGCGGCCGGGACGCGCACACCGTGGAAGACCACCTCGGCGTGGCCGCCGTGGTAGTGGTCCTCGTAGCCGTAGACCCGCATGGCCCGGCGCACCTCGACGCCCTCGGTCTCCCGTGGCACCAGCACCATCGACTGCTGACGGCGCAGGTCGGAGCCGTCCGGATCGGTCTTGCCCATGACGATGAATATCTTGCAGTCCGGGTTCATCGCCCCGGAGATGTACCACTTGCGGCCGGTGATGACGTAGTCGTCGCCGTCCCGCTCGATCCGGGTCTCGATGTTGGTCGCGTCGGACGAGGCGACCTCGGGCTCGGTCATCGCGAACGCGGAGCGGATCTCGCCCGCGAGCAGCGGCTCCAGCCACTGCTTGCGCTGCTGCTCCCTGCCGAACTGGGCCAGCACCTCCATGTTCCCGGTGTCCGGGGCGGCGCAGTTCAGGGCGGTGGGGGCCAGCTGGGGGCTGTGGCCGGTGATCTCGGCGAGCGGGGCGTACTGGAGATTGGTCAGCCCCGCGCCCAGCTCGGCGTCTGGCAGAAACAGGTTCCACAGGCCCTGCTTACGCGCCTCCGCCTTGAGCTCCTGGACGACCGGCGGGGTCAGCCAGGGGGAGTCCAGCCGGGCGCGCTGCTCCTCGGCCACCGCCTCGGCCGGATGGACATGCTCCGCCATGAAGGCGAGCAGCCTGGCTCGCAGCTCCTCGGTACGGGCGTCGAATGCGAAGTCCATGGCTGTCTCAGCCCTTCCGTAGCGTGGTGAGGCCGCTCTCGACGAACACCGGGACGACTTCGCCGATCCGGTCGAAGCCGGCGCCGACGGTCTGGCCGAGGGTGAACCGGTAGTGGATGCCTTCGAGAATCACGGCGAGCTTGAAGTAGGCGAACGCCGTGTACCAGGCGACGCCGCCGACATCGCGGCCCGAGCCGGCCGCGTACCGCTCGATCAGCTCGCTCGGCGCGGGGTGGCCGGGGGCGCCGCTGGTCGTGGTGATCGGCGAGTCGGACGAATCCTCCTGCTCGCTGTACATCACCAGCAGGCCCAGGTCGGTCAGCGGATCGCCGAGCGTGGACATCTCCCAGTCGAGAATCGCCTTGATCCGGTCATCGGCGCCCACGAGCACGTTGTCCAGCCGGTAGTCCCCGTGTACGACGGTGGGGGTGCCAGAAGAAGCGGCGACGGGCAGGGCCTTGCCGAGCGCTTCGTGCAGCTCGTCGATCCCGGGCAGCTCACGGTTGCGGGAGGCGGCCAGCTGCTTGCCCCAGCGGCGCAGCTGCCGCTCCAGGAACCCGTCCGGGCGCCCGAAGTCGGCGAGGCCGACGGCGGCCGGGTCGACGGCGTGCAGCTCGACCAGGGTGTCCACCAGGCCGAGCACGACACGGCGGGTGCGCTCCGGGCCGAGGGGAGTGAGCTGTTCGGCCGTGCGGTACGGCGTGCCCTCGACGAACTCCATGACGTAGAAGGGCGATCCGAGGACCGAGTCGTCCTCGCACAGCAGCACCGGCTCCGGCACGGGCACCCTGGTCGGGTGCAGCGCGCCGATCACCCGGTGCTCGCGCCGCATGTCGTGGGCGGTGGCGAGCACATGGCCCAGCGGCGGGCGGCGCACGACCCAGCGGGCGGCGCCGTCGTCAACCGTATAGGTGAGATTCGACCGCCCGCCCTCGATCAGCTCGGCACGCAGCGGCCCACGCACCAGCCCCGGCCGCTCACGGTCCAGATGGGCGCGGAGCCGTTCGAGGTCGAGTCCTGGCGGATTGCCTGAGTTCATCGGTCTCTGCCTCCGTTGGGGGGTGCTGCGGGCGGTCGCGGGGCGGGTGATCGGACGGTCCCGCATCATGATGCCGACCAGTCGGTATGGAGTCCAGTGCTGGGCCGTTCGAGGTACGCGGCCGTGTCGTTGTCCCCCTACTGCGACAGCAGAGGCGGACCAGAGCCGAACCTGGTGCCCATCGACCGCAGCTTCCAGATGACCACTGGCAGCTCCGGCTGCCGCAACGTCAGCCAGGGGTGGCCGGCTCCGTTTGCGCCGGGTCGGCGGGCGCGGGAGCGTCGAAGACGGGAGCGCGGGCTCCGGCCGCGCTCGCCGTCCGGCCCGTACACCGCGCGGGAACGCAGGAACGCAAGGAGCGCCCCATGAAGGCCATCACCTACCGCCGCTACGGCGGCCCCGAGGTCCTGGAGTACGGGGACGTCCGCGAGCCCAAGGTCGGCCCCGACACCGTCCTGGTCAAGGTCACGGCCGCGGCCGTCAACCCGGTCGACTGGAAGGCCCGGGCGGGCTATCTGGATTCCGTCCTGGAGGCCGTCTTCCCGGTCATCCCGGGCTGGGACGTCGCGGGCGTCGTCGAGCGGACCGGCCCGGCGGTGACCGAGTTCGCGGCGGGCGACGAGGTGATCGGATACGTCCGCGAGGACTTCCTGTCCCGGGGCACCTTCGCCGAATACGTCGCCGCCCCCTTGCGGACGCTCGCCCGCAAGCCGCGGAACCTCACGTTCACGCAGGCCGCGGGCATTCCGCTGGCGGGCCTTACGGCGTACCAGACGCTGGTCAAGGCGCTGAAGGTGGCCGAGGGCGACACCGTTTTGGTGCACGCCGCCGCGGGCGGCGTCGGTTCCCTGGCCGTCCAGCTGGCCAGGCACCTCGGCGCCCGCGTCATCGGCACCGCCAGCGAGCGCAACCACGAATACCTGCGCTCGCTGGGCGCCGAGCCGATCACCTACGGGGACGGGCTCCGCGATCGGGTACGGACGCTGGCCCCCGGAGGGGTGCACGCCGTCTTCGACAGCGTCGGCGGCGAAGCGCTCACCGAATCCGTCCCGCTGCTGGCCCCGGGCGGGCGGCTGGCCTCCATCGCCGACCAGGCGGTCCTCGCCCTCGGCGGCCGCTATGTCTTCTGCCGGCCCGACCCGAACGACCTCCAGGACCTCACCGATATCGCCGAGCGCGGCGCCCTCGGCGTGGAGGTCTCGTCCGTGTTCCCCCTGGAGAAGACCGCCGACGCGCACCGCCTCAACGAGGAGGGCCACACCCGCGGCAAGATCGTCGTCACGGTCGGCTAGGGACGAGTTTCGGCGGATCAGGCCGTCGGCGGATCAGCGCGTCATCGGGGCAGCGCGTCACGGGGGCAGCGTGTCACCGGATCAGCGCGTCATCGGGTCAGCGCGGCGCCGAAGGCCACGAGCGCCAGGGTGCAGCCTGCCGCCGCCGCGGCCGCCCGCGGGGACAGTGCGGGCGGACGCGGCGCGGACATCGCCCGGATGCGGCGGCCCGCCACACCCAGGAAGCCGAGCCAGGCCAGTGCGGCCAGCGCCGCGCCGAGCACGGACACCGGCCCGGTCCCGTTGTGCAGGGCCTGCCGTGCGGCCAGCGACGCGGCGACAGCGCAGGCCAGCGTCGTACGCCGCCAGGCCAGCCGGGTCCGCTCGGGCTGCAGCCCGGGATCCCGCTTCCAGGAACCACCCTCGGATCCGTGATCGGGTGGCTCGGAGGACTGGGGATCGGGTGACTGGGGATCGTGTCGCTCGGGGCGCTGCGGCCCCGTGGGCGAGTCGGGCCCGGCCATCGGCTCAGCCGCCCCAGCGGACCGCGACGAGGCCCACCATCACCAGGGCGATCACCCCGACGGCCAGCCCCAGCACGACCGGGAAGCGGGAGACCGGCAGGTCGTCGCCGCGCCGCATCGCCCGCTCACAGCGGACCCAGTGGTTGAGCGCCCGCACCGCGCACACCGCGCCCCCGGCCAGCAGCGTGAGGGCCGCCGCGAGCCGCAGCGTGCTGTTCGTGTCCGGAAGGAACTGATCAACCGCGAAGCCGCCGCCCACCAGCGCCATCGCGGTGCGCAGCCAGGCCAGGAAGGTGCGTTCGTTGGCGAGGGAGAAGCGGTAGTCGGGGGTCTCCCCCTCGGCGCGCAGCCGCTCGGGCGCGAACCACAGCCGCACATCCGCGACGGCGGAGGCGAGCCTGCCCCGGGTCGGCGTGCGGTTGGCGTCGATCATGGGACAAGCGTACTAGGGCTCGTCCGGACCCTCCGGACCCTACGGACCTGCCGGAGACCGGCCCTGGTGGCGCCACTCCTGCAGCCGCCGATATGCCTCGGCGCCGTCCGGCACCCACTCCCACTGCGCCAGCCGCCGCCCCAGCTCGTCCTCGTCCAGGAAGGCGTGCCAGGCGATCTCCTCGGCCTGTGGGACGACCGGCAGCTCGCAGCGGACCTCGTAGATCCGCGACCACCAGGTGTGCTCGGGCGTGTCGTAGAGGAAGGAGAACAGCGGCGTCGGCGCGGGCAGCCCGGACACCCCCAGCTCCTCCTCGGCCTCGCGCAGCGCCGCCGTGTCGTACGACTCGCCCGCGCCGACGACACCGCCGACGAACATGTCGTACAGGGAAGGGAAGACGAGTTTGTTGGCGGTGCGGCGGTGGACGAAGATCCGGTCCGCGCCGTCCCGGGTCAGCACGAAGACGGTCCGGTGGCGCAGTCGGCGGGCCATGGCGTCGGCGCGCCGGGCCTGGCCCACCACCCGGTCTCGCTCGTCCACGATGTCCAGCAGCTCATCGGCGGAACGCGGCTCCTGAGACGGTTCCTCGTCAGACATGCCGCCATCCAAGCAGAAGGGGGGCTCATGCAGTACAGGGGCTCATACAGCAAGGGGGCGCGGCGGTCAGCGCCGCTGTCCTCCGCCCGGGTACCCCGGGTAGCCCGACCCGCCGTGGTGGCGCCCCCCGCGGCCGGACCCGTCGTAGCCGGAGCCGTCGTAGCCGGAGCCGTACCGGTCCGCCCACTCCTTCGCCCAGCGGGCCGCCTCCTCCCGGTCCCGCTGCCAGTCCTCGGCGGTCCGACCCTGGCCGCCCCAGTGGGACGGCCAGGAGGGGCGCGTCGGCTGCTGGGTGCGGGCCGGGGGCTGGGTGGGCTCCGTGGACGGGGCCTTGGGCTGTGCGGTCGGGACACTGGGGGCCGCCGCGGGCTCGGCGGTGCGCGAGGCGCCCGGCAGCGGCTTGGCGCCGGCCACCGCGTCGGCCACCGGGACGGCGTCGTCCGCGCTCGCGTCGGGCGCCGACGACGGAGCATCGTGTGCGGGCGCGGCGGCGGCCTGGCGGCCGTCCTTGCCCAGCATCAGGAAGAGCGCGGTGGCGGCGCCGGTGGCGGAGAGCAGAATCGCCCCGGCCGCGGCCTTGCGCCGGTCGCTGACGGGGCGTCGGCGGGCGTGCCGGGGGCCGACCACCTCACCCCGCAACACCTGCGGCCCCTCCTCGGCGCAGGACCCGGAGAGCTCGACGGGCTGCGGGCCGGGAGTGACCAGCGTAGGACTCACCACGCGCTTGTCCGCGCTGTGCGGTCGCGAGGGAGAAGGATGGTGGTCAGCCATGGTGCTTGATGATGCCCGCCCGCCGAACCCGCTGTCCATCTCGGCGATCGATTGTCCCCTTTATTGGCGTTACGTCGCACAAGGCGGCGCGGGGCGGGAGTTGGGGTCCGCGGCCGGGCGCCGTGAAGCTCGTGGCTGGGCGCCGCCCGCCCGGCGGGTTGACGCCATACCGGCCGGTAGGCAGGATCGACCGACACCACCGGTGCCCGGGCACCACGGCCCGGCCGCCGGCTCTCCTGCGCGCTCCTGACAGAACGGGACACCAGAAACCATGGCGTACGACGCGGATGTGATCGTGGTCGGGGCGGGGCTCGCGGGCCTGGCGGCCACCGCCGAACTCGCCGACGCGGGCCGCAAGGTGATCCTGCTGGACCAGGAGCCCGAACAGTCCCTCGGCGGCCAGGCCCACTGGTCCTTCGGCGGCCTCTTCCTCGTCGACTCGCCCGAGCAGCGCCGGCTGCGCATCCGCGACAGCCGCGAACTGGCCTGGCAGGACTGGCTGGGCACGGCCGGGTTCGACCGCGAGGAGGACCACTGGCCGCGCCGCTGGGCCGAGGCGTACGTGGACTTCGCGGCCGGGGAGAAGCGGGCCTGGCTGCACGCCCAGGGGCTGCGGCTGTTCCCGCTCGTCGGCTGGGCCGAGCGCGGTGGCTACGACGCGACCGGGCACGGCAACTCCGTCCCCCGCTTCCATATCACCTGGGGCACCGGCCCCGGCGTCGTCGCGCCCTTCGAGCGGCGGGTGCGGGCCGCGGCCGCCCGCGGCCTGGTCCAGCTGCGCTTCCGGCACCGGGTGACGGGGCTGTCCCGCAGCGCGGGCGCCGTCGACACCGTCACCGGCGAGATCCTGGAGGCCAGCGACGCCGAGCGGGGCGCCCCCAGCAGCCGCGAGGTCACCGGCGCCTTCGAACTGCGCGCCCAAGCGGTGATCATCACCTCGGGCGGGATCGGCGGCAACCACGAACTCGTCCGCCAGAACTGGCCCGAGCGTCTTGGCACCCCGCCCGAGCGGATGCTCTCCGGCGTCCCCGCGCATGTGGACGGCAAGATGCTGGGCGTCGCGGAGGCGGCGGGCGGGCGGCTGATCAACCGCGACCGGATGTGGCACTACACCGAGGGCATCGAGAACTGGAACCCCATCTGGCCCCGGCACGCCATCCGTATCCTGCCCGGCCCCTCCTCGCTGTGGTTCGACGCCCGCGGCAAGCGGCTCCCCGTGCCGCTGTTCCCCGGCTTCGACACCCTCGGCACGCTCGAACACATCATGCGGACCGGCTACGACTACACCTGGTTCGTCCTCACCCGGAAGATCATCGAGAAGGAGTTCGCGCTCTCCGGCTCCGAGCAGAACCCGGACCTGACCGGCAAGAGCGTCCGCGATGTGCTGAACCGCGGGCGGGGCGGGGCCCCGGGCCCGGTCCGGGCGTTCATGGACCACGGCGCGGACTTCATCGTCGAGAAGTCGCTGACGGGCCTCGTACGGCGGATGAACGAGCTCACCAAGGAGCCGCTGATCGACGAGGCCGAGCTGCGCCGCCACATCGTCGCCCGCGACCGGGAGATCGCCAACCCCTACACCAAGGACCTCCAGATCACGGCCCTGCGCGGCACCCGCAAATACGTCGCCGACCGCCTCATCCGCACCGCCGCCCCGCACCGCATCCTCGACCCCAAGGCGGGCCCGCTGATCGCCGTGCGCCTCAACATCCTGACCCGTAAGACGCTGGGCGGCCTGGAGACCGACCTGTCCGCGCGGGTGCTGACCGAGGGCGGGGAGCCGCTGCCCGGCGTGTACGCGGCGGGCGAGGCGGCCGGGTTCGGCGGGGGCGGCGTCCACGGCTACCGCTCCCTGGAGGGCACCTTCCTCGGCGGCTGTCTCTTCTCCGGCCGTACGGCGGGCCGCGCGGCGGCGAAGGCGGTGGGGTAGGGCGGCCGGTGGGGCAGGGCGGGTGCGCCGACTTCTGACGGAAGTCTGACGAAAGGCCGAAGAGCCTGGCGTCCGGCGCCCCCGGAGTGCTCTCATCAAGGACATGGACCGCAATCCCGGCGCCGCGGAGCACCCCGCCGCCGACCCGGACACCACCGACCCGGGCGCCCCAGAACCAGGCCCCACCGCCGGCCCGGACACCGCCGAACCGGACACGACCGACTTGGACACCGCCGAACCGGACACCGCCGCCGACCGCGGCGCCCCCGTCGGCCGGCGCGTCATCCTCGGCATGCTCGCCCTGGGCGCGGGCGGTATGGCCGCCGCCCCCTGGCTGCAGCGCCGCCTGGAGAAGTTCCTGGCCGTGGCGGCGGAGAACGACCCCACCGGGGTGACCGGGCTGCTCCCCAACGGCGGCGGATTCCGCTACTACTCGGTGACCTCCTCCGTCCCCCACAAGAACGCCGAGAACTACCGCCTCACCGTCGGTGGACTTGTCGACAAACCCGCCGGCTACCGGCTCGCCGACCTCCGCGCGCTGCCCCAGCACCGCATCGTCCACGATGTCCAGTGCGTCACCGGCTGGCGCGTGCCGCAGACCCCCTTCGAAGGTGTACGCCTGGCTACGCTGCTGGACGCCGCCGGGGTCCGCCCGGGGGCCGGGGCCGTCCGCTTCACCTGCTTCGACGGGACGTACAGCGAGAGCCTGACCCTCGAACAGGCCCGCCGGGACGACGTCCTGGTCGCCCTGCGGATGCGGGACGAGCCGCTGAGCCACTCCCACGGCGGCCCGGTGCGGCTGTACGTCGCCCCCATGTACTTCTACAAGTCGGCGAAGTGGCTCTCCGGTATCGAGGTCACCCGCGAGGTACGGCCCGGCTATTGGGAGGACCGCGGCTATGACGTGGACGGCTGGGTCGGCAAGTCGAACGGACGCGACGATGCCCCCACCACCTGACGCGCACCGCGGTGGCCCGGCCCCCGTACGCCCCGCCGCACGCACCCGCACCGGGCCCCGCCCCCGCGTGGCCCGGTTCACCCCGGCCGAGCGGTGGATCCACCGCACCACCGCCGCCCTCCTGGGTGCCTGTGTGGTGAGCGCGGCCTGTCTGTATCTGCCGCAGCTCGCCGAACTCGTGGGTCGCCGCGCCCTGGTGGTCACGGTGCACGAGTGGACCGGCATCCTCACCCCGGTCCCGACGCTGCTCGGCCTGGTCTCCCGAGCCTTCCGCGCCGACCTCTCCCGCCTCAACCGCTTCGGCCCGCACGACCGCCGCTGGCTGCGCGCGGTGCTGCGGCGCGACGCGCGCGAGGGGGCGCGCCCGGCGGGCAAGTTCAACGCCGGGCAGAAGCTGTACGCCGCCTATATCAGCGGCGCCGTACTGGTGATGGCGGGCACCGGGCTGCTGATGTGGTTCACCGATCTGGCCCCGCTGGTCTGGCGCACCAGCGCCACCTTCGTCCACGACTGGCTGGCGCTGGCCGTCGGCATCGTGCTGCTCGGGCACATCGGCATGGCGCTCGGCGACCCGGAGGCCCGGCGCGGTATGCGCACCGGAACGGTCGACCGGAGGTGGGCGGCCCGCGAACACCCGCTGTGGCGGGCCGGTGAGGACCGCGACGGGTAACGACCTGGGGTTGGGGTGCGGTAGGGATCGGCGTCGCGACCACCCCAGGTCGTAAGTCTCACGGCCCTTTCCGAAATTCGCCCCGATGGCGGCGGGGCAACACAAGCGTGAATTGAAAGCCGCCGCCTGTTCCCGATGCCATGATGCGACACGTGCCGTCAATTCCGACGCCGGGAAACTCCGGGGAAAAGGTGTGCTCGAATGGCCGAGAAAGGGCTCAGGAGAGCCATCGCGCGACACTGGGCGCCGCTTGCGGGAAGTGCCGCCGTGCTCCTCGCGCTGAGCGGATGTCTCGGTACGTCAGACGGGTCGGACGGGCAGAGCGGGCTCTGGGTGAACCCGGACAACCCGGCCGCCCGGCAGGCCCGTGAGCAGCGGCGCGCGGGCCGTTACGCGGAGGCGCAGCTCATGCGGCGGATCGCCGACGAGCCGATCGCCGAATGGCTCGGCCCGCATCCGCGCGAACGGGTCCGGTTCCTCACCGAATCCGCCGCGCGGGAGCACCGTACGCCGGTGCTGGTCGCCTATCACATTCCGTACCGGGACTGCGGAAGATACTCCCGGGGCGGGGCGGAAAGCGACGCCGAATATCTGGACTGGATCCGTGAGATCGTCTCCGGAATCGGCGAGAGAAAGGCGATTGTCGTATTGGAGCCCGATGCGATTGCTCAGGTGGTCGACGGCTGCATCCCCAAGCCGCTGCGTGCGCCGCGGCTGGCCCTGCTGCGCGACGCGGTCGCCATGCTCTCCGCGATGCCCGCCACCCGGATCTATCTGGACGCCGGGAACCCGGGGTGGATCAAGGACACCGAGCGGCTGGTGGAACCGCTGATGAAAAGCGGCATCGACCAGGCCGACGGCTTCGCCCTGAACGTCTCGAACTTCCAGCCGACGCCGGTGACCCGGGCCTACGGCCGTCGGCTGTCCCGCCAGCTCGGCCGGGTCCACTTCATCATCGACACCAGCCGCAACGGCAACGGCCCGCTCACCTCCGTCAGGGGCGAGGGCGACGACGGCAAGAGCGGTGACATGGGCGCCGTGCGCTCCGCCACCGACGGCCAGGAGAGCTGGTGCAACCCCCCGGGGCGGGCTCTGGGAGATCCCCCGAGCACCCGTACGGGCGACCCCGCCATCGACGCGTATCTGTGGATCAAGCGCCCGGGCGAGTCCGACGGGACCTGCAACGGCGGTCCGCCCGCGGGCCGTTGGTGGACGGAGTACGCGCTCGACCTGGCCCGTAACGCCAACCTGCGCGAAAGGTGACCACAGGCGTCAGTGGGCCTCGGCGCGGGCCGTCGGCACCGCCGGGGCGGTGCGCCGGCCGCGCCGCGTGAGCAGCAGCCCGCCGGACCAGATGGCCATCGGCGCCAGACACAGCGCCAGCGCCAGCATCGCCCAGGTGCGCATCGCGGCGTGGGTGTGGCCCAGGAACAGCGAGGCGACCAGCGAACCGCCGAAGACCGCGGCCCACACCAGATGAATGCGGAAGGTGGACAGCCGGTCGGCGCTGGAGGAGTCGCCCTTGGGCGTGACCACGAACCGGCTCTTGCGCCGCAGCAGCGCGTCGCACAGCGACTTGGCGTAGATCGGGGCGGACAGCGCGGAGAGCAGCATCCCCGCCACCCCGCCGGAGCCCTCCGGCTCGTGCGGGGAGACGTTGTGCCGCCGGTTCCAGATGTACAGGCCGATCTGGAGCGCCGCGGCGTCGCTGTAGAGCATCATCCACATCTCCGCCGGGATATGGATCCCGGACGCGCCGAGCACCAGGAACAGCGCGCAGGACAGGGCCGACAGCATCCAGTTGAGCGCGGTCATCGGGTAGTACGCGATCATCAGCGAGTAGTTGAGCAGCTTCCCCGGCGACAGCGTGAACGGCGCCTTCCAGAACTGCTTGAGCACCGTCTCGTAGGTGCCGCGGCTCCAGCGCAGCTGCTGGGTGAAGAAGTCCGTCCAGGTGCTCGGGCCCTCCCCGACGGCCAGTACGTCCGGGGTGTAGACCGAGCGCCACTTCTTCCTGGTGACGGGGTTGCGGCGGCGGTGCAGCTCGAAGCCGGTGGCCATGTCCTCGGTGATCGAGTCGTACAGCCCGCCGATGCTCCGCAGCGCGGCGATGCGCACCGCGTTGTTGGTGCCGACGAACATCGGGCCGCCATAGGCGTTTCCGGCCCGCTGGATCAGCGCGTGGAAGAGGAACTGCTGGCTCTCGGCCGCCTTGGTGACGGCCGTATCGTAATTTCCGTACACCTGCGGACCGACCACGAAGGCGACATCGGGATCGCGGAAGTAACCCATCATGCGCTCCAGGAAGTTGGGCAGCGGAACATGATCGGTGTCCACACAGGCCATGAATTCATAGTCGTCGCCATGGGCGTCCAGCCAGGCGTTGTAATTTCCGTGCTTGGTCCTGGCACGGAAGGATCCCTTGGGCTGATTCCATTTCTCGATGCCCTTGCGGGAGAAATGCCGCACGCCCAGCCGGGCGCACAGCTCCTTGGCCTCCTCGTCGTTTCCCTCGTCGAGCAGCCACACGTCGAGCCCCCCGGCGTGTCTGACCTGCATCGCCCCCTCCAGCGTCGCCCGGACCATGTCGATCGGCTCCTTGCCGGGGACGAAGCTGGTCAAGAACGCCACCCGGGTCCCGGGCTCGGCGGTCACCGGCACCGGGTCACGGGCCACCAGCGTGGCGTGCGCATTGGAGACCACGGTGAACAGGCGGAACGCCTCGATCAGCGCGATCGAGAACAGCATCGTCCGGTCCGCGGCCGTCTCCCAGCCCGTCACACCGTCGCGGTGCACCCAGTGCTGGGGCTGCAGCAGCCACAGCAGCAGCAGCGCCGAGCACACCGGCGCCGCGCACAGCAGCAGCGCCGCCCGGACGCGGTGCGGCTCCTGCGCCAGCAGGCTCCGGCAGCGCACCCGGTACGGGCGGCCGGACGGGGGCTGGGTCAGCGGGCCCGCCAGCTGGCTGTATCGCTTGTACTCATAACTCCCGTTCGGCCCCTGGCGGCAGGGGGCCATCTCGTGGTGCGCGGGCCGCGCGGGAGGGGGAGCGGTGCTGGGCGCGGCGCCCTTCTCGGCCGTGTCTCTGACGGGGGTAGGTGCGGACATCTGGGCACTCCCGCGGGTCGTCGGGACGCAATATCGCGCGGCGATGACCCGGACGGCCTACATTCGTCATGTCATCGCGCGAGATGAGAAGGTAACAATCCGCTGGGGAATGGCTGTGCAAATCGGATTTTCGGCGCGCCCTCTCGCGCCTCGCCAATGTGCCGATCGGGTCGCCACTCCGACGGCCTATCGCCGCGCGTCTTACGTGATTTACATCCCGCCGTCTGTCATGGTCGGATCTGATTCAGCGTGCGATATACGGAAGATGGGGCCCGGTCGCCCGATGAGAGTGCTGCACATCATCTCGCGCCTCGGCGCGGGTGGCGCCGAACAGCAACTGCGGCTGCTGCTGCGCCACTTGCCCGCCCGCTGTGATGTGCTCACCCTGACCGCACCCGGGGCCGCCGGCCATGGCATCCGGGCGGACGGCGTGCCCGTCACCCATCTGCCGATGGGCGTCCGCGACCCGATGGGGACGGCCCGGCTGGCGCGGTTCATCCGCGGCGGCGGCTACGACCTGGTGCACACCCATCTCTACCAGGCCTGTGTCCACGGCCGGATCGCCGCCCGGCTGGCGGGTGTCGGCGCCGTGATCGCCACCGAGCACAGTCTGGGCGAGCGCCGCATCGACGGCCGCCCGCTCACCGTCGGCACCCGCGCCCGCTATCTCGCCACCGAACGCCTGGGCTCGGCGACCGTCGCCGTCTCAGCCGCCGTCGCCGACCGGCTGCGTGGCTGGGGCGTCGCCAACCACCGCATCCACCTGGTGCCCAACGGCCTGGACGCCCGCCACTTCCACTTCACCCCGGCCGCCCGCGCCGCCGCCCGCGCCCGCCTCGGCATCCCCCCACACGCCTTCGTCGTCGGCGGCGTCGGCCGGCTGGTGGCGGCCAAGCGCTTCGATGTGGCGCTGCGGGCCGTCGCCGAGCTGCCCCAGGCCCGGCTGCTGCTGGTCGGGGAAGGACCCGAGCGCACCGCGCTGCACGACCTGGCCGCCTGGCTCGGGGTGGCCGACCGTATCCGGCTGCTCGGCGAGCGCGACGGGGCGGTGGCCGGGACCGGGGACCGGCCCGCGGACATCCCCGGGCTGCTGGCCGCCATGGACGTGTTCGTCGCGCCTTCCGCGGAGGAGGCGTTCGGGCTCGCCGCCGTGGAGGCCCTGGCGGCCGGGCTCCCGGTGCTCCACGGCGTCTGCCCGGCCCTCGACGAACTGCCGCCCGGCGCGGCCCCCGGCGCCCGCCGCGTCGGGCCCGGCGTCGCCGCCCTGGCCGACGCCCTGCGCGAGCGGGCCGCCGCCGGCCCCGTACGGTACCCGGTGCCCGCCGCCGTCGAGCGCTACGACATCGTCCGCACCGCCCGCCGCCTGGCCCTGCTGTACGAACGCTCCGTCAGCTGCGGGCCCGACGGCTGCGCCCGCGGCCCCGCCGTCACCCTGCGCTGGCCGCGGAGCGGTGCTCCCGCGGGCTGACCCCGCGCACCCGCTTGAAGGCGGCGCTCAGCGCGAAGGGGCTGCCGTAGCCGACCCGCCGGGCCACCGCCCCGAGGGTGGCATCCGGCTCCCGCAGCAGATCTGCGGCCAGATCCAGCCGCCAGCCGGTCAGATACGCCATCGGCGGCTCGCCGACCAGCTCGGTGAACCGGCGGGCCAGCACCGCGCGGGAGATCCCGGTCTCCGCCGCCAGCAGCGCCACCGTCCACGGATGGCCCGGGTTGTTCTGCAGCAGCCGCAGGGCGCGGCCGACCACCGGGTCGCCCAGCGCCCGGTACCAGGCCGGGGCCCGTGCCTCAGGCCGCGCGAACCACGCCCGCAGCACCGAGATCAGCAGCAGATCCAGCAGCCGGTCCAGAACGGCCGTCTGGCCCGCCTCCTCCTTGACGATCTCCTCGCCGAGCCACGGCAGCAGCGGCGAATCGCACGCCTCACGCCCCAGCACCAGCAGCGGGGGCAGCGCGTCCAGCAGCCGCCGGCTGATCTCCCCGTCCATCCGGTACGTGCCGACCAGCATCGTCGCCGCGCCCTGCTCGCTGTTGCCCCAGGTGCGCACGCCCAGCGCCATCCGCTCCGCCAGATCCTCGCCCTCGGCGGTGCGGCACACCTCGCCCGGCAGGATCCACGCCTGGGGCTCGGTGGCCGGATCGCCGGCCACCGTGTACGGATCGGGGCCACGCGCGACCGCGACATCCCCCGGACCCAGACGCCGTGCCTCGCCCCGGTCCGGGACCACCCACGCCTCACCGCGTGCCACGGTCATCACACACAGCGGGGCCCGGTCCTCGATCCGTACCGACCAGGGCGGGTCCATGACCATCCGAAGCAGAAACGCCCCCCGGGCCCTCGGCCCGTCCAGGAGACCGGCGAGTGGATCCATCACGCCCGCTACCGCCGGTCGAGGGCGGCCGTCGAGCCCCGTACCACCGGATGGGTGGGCAGCACCCGCTGCGGGGGCTGCTCGCCCTCGGCGGCCCCGGTCGCCCCGCCGTCGAAATGCGGCGCCACGCTTCCCACCTGGAACCCGGGCTCTTTGCGGTGCAGCAGCACGATCGGCTTGTCGGTGAAGTCCCCGGGCGACCCCAGCTTCCTGCCGCTCAGATCCGGGACGATCACGCCCAGATGGCCCGTACGGCCGGTGATCAGCCCGCGCGCCGCCTGGTTGGGCTGGTGGCCGAGTCGGTCGGCGGCGGCCCGCACCCGCTCGCGCGTCACAGGGCTCACCGCCCCGCCGGGCGCCAGGGCCCGCGACACGGTGGACGGGGACACTCCCGACGCCTGCGCGACGTCCCGAATCGTCACCTGCACGCCCCGAGGTTGACACCCCGTTCCACCGGCGTCAATCGCCGTCAGCCGCGGTCGACACTTTCCTAAAGTTGATCTAATCGAAAGTGCTTGCGAGGTGGTGCCGAGTACGCCGAGCCGGAGTTCGCCGAAGATTGCGGGGCCGATCGATGGCGCGTGGCGACGCGGCGGATGACGGCCAGGTTGCGGCTATGGGTCACTGGTCGACGAATCACCCTAAATACCTGTTTGGTTGTGGGTCTATCGACCCTCACACTGGCGCGCGTCTCGCGGTTAGGATGCGTTCGATGCTGCCCCTTCACGAGCACCGTTGCCGATTGTTCTCCCATTTGAGGCGACCGGTGTCCGTGGTGCCGGTCGCAGCGCAGCGGCATGAGTCAGCGTGACCGCCGACCGCAGGGCACGCCGTTCGATCTCCGTGGAAAGACGACCCTCACCTGACGGAATATCGACCTGGGGGACATGTTGTATTCGTGTGTCGAAAGTGTAGAGGCGGCTTGGTTCCGTCTAAGATGTCGTCGGCACGGGTACAATTCACCGCTGGGGTCTGAAGCGCGACCATAAAGCTTCGGCGCTCACTGCGTGTAGGCCACTTATTCGAAAGCACGTTCAAAATCGGGGTGAATGTCGAATGCTGGCCATTTTCGATGGCAAAAGAAAATCCCCTTGCTCTGAGGAGGTCCCGGCGACAGCGGGAGGTCACCTGGTATGAGGTATGAGATTCTTTGCCCATTACGCGTCGTCGATGGTTCGTCGATCACCTCACTCAGCGCCCGGAAGATCGAGGTGCTGCTCGCGGCCTTGCTGGTGCGTGCGGACGAGGCGGTGAGCAGCGAAGACCTCGTGAAGGAGATCTGGGGCACTCGCGCACCGCGCCAGGCCATCGCGACGCTCCACGTCTACGTGTCCCAGCTCCGCAAGTTCCTGAAACGGCCCGACCGGGCCGAGAGCCCCATCGTGACCGCGCGCGGTGGGTATGTCCTGCGACTGGGCACGGACGAGCTGGACTTTCACATCTTTGAGGATCTGATGCGCCAGGGGCGGGCCGCGCAGCGGGCCGGCCGCACCCAGGAGGCGTGCGAGGCTTACGAAGAGGGGCTCGCCCTCTGGCGCGGTCCGGTCCTTGAGGACCTGCGCGACGGGGCGATCATCAACGGCTTCGTGTGCTGGGCCGAGCAGGCCTGGCTGGAGTGCGTCGAGGCGTTTGTGGACGCCGGCCTGGAACTCGGCCGTCACCGGGAGTTCGTCAGCTTCCTCTACGGGCGGATCGAGGAGCTCCCGCTGCACGAGGCGTTCTACCGTCAGCTCATGCTGGCGCTCTACCGTTCGGGGTGCAGAGCCGACGCCCTGAGCGTCTATCAGTCGGCACGGACCGTGCTGAGCGAGGAGCTCGGGCTGGAGCCGTCGGTCACTCTCAAGCGGCTGCATCAAGCCGTTCTCGTCGACGCCCCGGAGCTCGAAGCGGCCTAGTCGGCGAATGTACCGGGGTGGGGACAGGGCTAATTCGGTACCGACCGAGTACAGGGGGAAAATTCAGTGCGGTACGAGATATTAGGGCCTCTCCGGGTGGTGGACGAGAAGGGCAGCTCGCTGCTCAGAGCGCAGAAACTCGCCACCGCCCTGGCGGTACTGCTGATCCGATCGGACCAGGTCGTGATGGCGGAACAGATCAGCAGGGAGATCTGGGGGAAGTTGGCTCCGCAGCGCACCACCGCAGGTATCTATGTCTGCATTTCACGGCTTCGTAAGTTCTTGAGCCGGCCGGGCCAGCAGAACCCCATCATCACGCGCCCCGGCGGATACATGTTGCGCCGGGCGTCGAGCGAATGTGACTTCGATGTCTTCCAGCGGCTGGTCACGGACGGCCGCAGACTCAGCAGGTGTGGTGAGCCCGCGAAGGCGGCGGGCTGCTTCGAGCAGGCGCTGGCACTCTGGCGCGGCCCGGTGCTCGGCAACGTCCAGATCGGGCCGATCGTGGCGGGTTTCCTGAAGCGGCTGGACGAGATGCGCATCGAGTGCGCGGAAATGTCTGCGGAGGTGTATCTCGAACTCGGCCGCCATCAGGAACTCGTCGGCCGACTGCGGTCTCTCGTCGACGAGTTCCCGCTCCAAGAGACGTTCTACCGGCAGCTGATGCTGGCCCTCTACCGATCGGACCGGAAGTCCGAGGCGCTCGGCATCTACGAGTCCGCCCGGCGGGTCCTGGACCGGGAGCTGGGTCTCGAGCCCGGTAGGAAGCTCAGGGAGCTGCGCCACACGGTTCTCGCCTCGACCTGACGGACAGGCGTGCTCGCCGGGGGCTTTCTCGCGCGCGGCGCGAGAAAGCCCCCGGCGAGCATTTAGCCCCCCTGGTTACTCGGCGACGTAGGTCCGGCGGATCCATTCGAACACCCGCAGGCTCCGCCCTTGGTGTTTCACGACCTGGCCTGTGGGCTGAAAGTGTTCGTAGGCATTGCCGACGAGAAGTTTCAGGGTCGATTCGGTGTCATTGACATACCGCGTGCACGACTCGTCGGCCGGCTGTATGGGGCCGCCGCGCAGGATGACGTTGGGCGCAGATGCGGACATAGGAGACTGCATTCCCTTCACTATGCATTCAAGAGAAGGTTGGCATGAGGCGAAAGTGTGTCGAAGCTGCCTCGTACTCGCAAAGGGCTTCCAGAGGGCCCGACATGGATGGGATTCCAGATCATCCCGATCCGCTCGCTCCAAGCCGCCGCGACTGGTCCAGCTTAGACGCGCCGGGTCGTGCGGTGTGAGGGTCGTTCGACCGACAAAAGACATTCGCTTTTCCTCACGGATCGTGAGGTTTCCGCTATCGCCGTGTCACACCGATGGTCGCCGAGGATGGATGATCGATGCCGATTCCCACACTGCCGCCCGGCATCGACCTGCCGGGTTCAGCGCGCCTTCCTGCTCCGGCGGGGCCCTGGGCGCGCGAATACGTGGCGTTCAACCGGCGGTTGGCCCTCTATGGCCGGGCCGGAGTGATAAGCGCCTGTGCCGTGCTGGCCGTCGTGGCCATGCCGGTGGGAGAGATGGCGCCCGCGGCGGTGGCCGCGGCCACCACGCTTGCCTGGAGCTGGCTTCACCTGCGCCTCACCACCGACTCGAGGATGCGGCCCCGGCCGCTTTTCGCCCTGGATCTGGCGGTTATGACGGCCCTGTGCCTGAGTCAGCGGTTCACGGTCCCCGACGCGGGGACCGATCACGCCGGCACCTGGATCCTGGTGGCGCTCAACTTCACGGCCGTGGCCTACCAGCTCTCCCAGACGCCCCTGATCGGGATTCTGGCGACGTTGTGGCTGTGCTGCGCGGATCTGGCGGGTGCCGCGTTGCACCCGGAGCTGGAGTGGTCCGACGCTCTGCACAGCGTGGTCTGGGTGGTGGTGAACAGCGCCCTGGCTCAGCTCGTGGTTCGGCTGGTGTTCAGCGAGAGCCGGGCGGCCGACGAGGCCGCCGACCGGGCCGCGCGGGCCCGGCGGCAGGGGGAGGCGGCGGAGGCTCGTTGTGCCGCGGAACGGGAGCACCTGGCCGCGCTCCACGACACCGCCTGCGCGACCCTGCTGATCGCGTCGGCGCCATGGGCGTCGATGCGACCGGAGACCCTGCGGGCCCAGGCCGCGCGGGACCTCGTCCGATTGCGCGCCGAGCAGGCGGTCGTCGGGGAAGTGGACCTGGCCGCCGAGCTGGCCGAGGAGATCGCCGCCCATCCCCTCCGCGTCACCGCACGGTTCGACGAGGACCTCGGCACGGTCTGGCACCCTGCCGCGGCGGCGCTGCGCGGCGGCCTCGGTGAGGCGCTGCGCAACGTGGCCCGCTACGCGGGCGTCACCGTGGTGCGGGTGAGGGCGGAGCGCGTGCGGCACCGCGTCGTCGTGACCGTCGTCGACAGGGGGGTGGGGTTCCATGCCGAACGCATCCCCGCCCATCGGATCGGAATCAAGCGTTCCATCTGCGGGCGGATGCGGAACATCGGGGGCCGCGCGACCGTGAAGTCACGGCCCGGGTACGGCACGACGGTGCGTCTGGAGTGGCCGCGTGTCTGAGGACCTCCGTCAGCTGATCACCCGCCACCAGCTCCGCGGTATCCGTACCGGGGCACTGGCCATCGTGATCACCGTCCACGTCGGGTCCGCGCTGCCCGCGCTCCTGGCCGGCCTGGACGAGTACCGGCACTCCTGGGTCCCGCTGACCGCCTACGGCCTGCTCACGCTGATCCTGGGCGGCAGTGTTCTCGTCGGCATCGGCGGACGCCCGTGGCCGCGCGGTTGGGTGCCGCTGGCACTGGTCTGCGCCTTCGCGGCCTCTGTGGCCACTACCACCCAAGTGCCGGCGGACCAGTACTTCGTCGGCCGCGCCCACTGGTCCTTCTCGCTCGTCGGCTGGTTCGCCGTCGTCCTGCTCGGCCACCGGGGGCTGGCGGCGTTCGGCGCCTTCACCGGGTGCCATCTGGCCGTCATCGTGGCCCAGTTGCTGGCGGCCGAGGTTCCCCCGCGGGCCATCGCGGCGAGCATGGCCCTGCGGGCCCTGTCCGCCTGTTGCCTCCAGATGACCATCGCCGCCGGCGCCAAGCTTCTGCTCAACAGCAGCACGGCCATCGGCGAGGCCCTGCGGGCGCAAGAGCGCGTGTGCACCCGCATCGCCGTCGGCGCACAGATCCAGGCGGACCAGCGCCAGCGGTACGCCGAGCTGAACACCACCGTGATCCCCCTGCTCACCGGGCTCGCCGACGGTTCCCTCGACCCGCAGGACGACGAGGTGCGGCGGGCCTGCGCGCTGGAAGCCGCCCGGCTGAGAAGGCTGTTCGCGGAGAGCGACTTTACGTTCGACCCGCTGGTCCACGAGATGCGGGCCTGCATCGACGCCGCCGAGCGCAACGGGACCACCGTGCTGCTCGCCGTGCGCGGCGACCCCCTCGACTTGCCGTTGCAGCTGCGCCGCGCGCTCCTGGACCCGGTCATCGCCACACTGGCCGCCGCCGGGGAGACGGCCCGGGTCACTGTGGTCCGCGGCGAGGACCAGGTGCGGGTGGGCATCGTGGTGGACGCGCTGCGGGACCGGCTGCCCGAGGCGGCGGCGAGCGGGATCCGGGTGCGTACGGTCCAGGGCGAGCACCACTGCCTGGTCGAGGCCGCGTGCCGGATCACAGCTCGTCCAGCGCGATCAGACCGTCCTGAACCGCCCTGGCCACAAGCTTGGCCTTCGTGGTCGCCGGGCGGCCGACGTTGGCGTACTTGATGCGCACCCGGTCCAGGTAGGTGTTCACCGTGCGCTCCGATATCCCCAGGCTCTGGGCGACCATCGCCTTGGACTCGGACTGGAACCACTCCACCAGCACCTCCACTTCCCGGACGGACAGCACGGGGCGGCTCTGCCGCGTGTCACTGCCGAACGCTCCGGCCAGCGACGGGGGTGTGTAGGGAATGTCGTCGGCAGCGGCCTGGATTGCCTTGACCAGGTGCCGCTGCCCCTCCCCCTTGGTGATATAGGTGGCCGAGCCCAGGTCCATGCAGGTCAACGCCGCCTCCTGGCTGTCCCGCATCGTGTAGACGACGACCTTGCGCTCCTGTGCGACCAGCTCCTGCAACTCGCCGTACGCGGGTTGCCCGTCCCGCAGCAGCAGGTCCAGGACGACGACGTCCGCGCTCCGGCCCGGTCCGCAGAGGGCCACTGATACATCTGCCCCCTCGGCCACCACCTTGATCGGCACGTCGGCGGCGGCACACCACGCCGCGATGCCCGCGCGTACCACGGGGTGATCATCGATCAACACGACACTGAGCGGAATCCCTAACTCCACACGCACCTACCCCAATCGCCAGGCAACTTGTCAAAATGTAGACAAATTGATGTAGTTCGAGCCCTGGGATTGGGCTCGCTTGATGTGATGCTCCACGTAATGCCTGCGGTTCCGCCTCAATCGGGACGGGGCCTGTCAAAAGGTTTCCCGGGTTTCGTGTGGCGGATGCGAAGGCGGGGCCAGGAGTTGTTGCCGCCCGGGATCGTGGAGGCGTCGAAGGTGTGACTGCGTGTGGTCCGGGGGCCGCTTCCGCGATGTTCGGCTGAGTACGGATGCGGACCGTTGGCCTCTTCGAGGAAGACGTGGAAGTCCCACGCGTCGCCCGGCGCAGATGCCCGCCCGGCCCGCCGCCGAACGCGACGAGGACGCGATCACCGTATGGTGGGAGGCGGTCTGGCAGGCGGTAAAACCCTCCGGGCGGCGACCGGCGCGTTTATCTGCTTCGAGGGCGAAGCGGGCGTGACCGGCCGGCCGCCCAAGGTACCGGCACGGCATCCTCGGCGGATTCCTCGCCGGGACGGGGCTCGCTCTCGACGGACCGGACGGACCCTGATGTGCCGAAGTCAGTAATTTCCGACGGCCGGTGCGAGGGCTCAATTCGCAGGCACGCAGGGTGTCCCCATGGTGGCTCTGCGTGTTGATCCGGTGCATATCGCGGCCCGATTGCTGCAAAAATGAAGAGATATGACCGCTTTTACTTTGCTTGTTATCTGGCCTTTGGATTCCCCTGTTATCTTGCCGTGATCGTGGAAGATCGTGTGAAAAGTGGGGCAGTTGACAGTGATGCTGCTGTCAAGGTTTCATCAAAGAAAGCTGCTGAGTAGTGGGTGTGTCCACCGCTGTGTGATGAAGTGACCCAGCATCTCGCGGTGTTGCGCTGCCTTATTTGTAAGGCGGTGAGTGCATGCCCTTTCCGTATCCTGAGGGGGCGACTTTGTTAAGGTCGCGTCAGAATTACGGGGGTAAGATTCTGTATGCTGGTCGGTCGGCGAGCGGAACTCCTTGAACTGGGTACCTTTCTCGCGGAATGCGCATCGAATAAAGCGAGAACTGTAATCCTTGAAGCACCCGTAGGGTGTGGAAAGAGCGAACTCCTGGAAATAGTGGCCACCAACGCCGCCGAAAAAGGGGCAGTGGTCCTCCGTGCCACCGCCATGCGGTCGGAAAGCGCTCTGCCTCTGGGAGTGATGCGACAGCTGATGGACAGCCCGTCGCTGCCTGCGGAGGCGGGGCGGCGCCTGCGGACGCTGCTGGACGAGGACGAGGCCACGGTCGACCTGAACGCAGCCGACCGGACGGCCCCGGCGCGGGCGGCCAGGATGCAGAAGGTGTGCGCCGCGCTTCACGAAGTGGTGCGGACCAGGCTCGTACTGATCGGCGTCGATGACCTCCAGCACGTGGACGCCACCTCGTTGCAGTATCTCCTCTATCTGAGCGGCAGGTCGCGGTCCACCCGGTTGATGATGATCTTCACGGAGACTCTCCACTACCAACAAGGAGTGCCGACGTACCGCACCGAGTTTCTCCGGCAGCCCCACGTCCAGCGCATGCGCCTGCACTGCCTCGACCGTCGGGCCACCGCTGAACTGCTCACCCCGGCACTGGCCGAGGCCACGCTCGACTACTACTTCTCCGTCACCGGCGGCAACCCCCTCCTGCTGCGCGCCCTTCAGGAGGACCACCTGCTGACGCCTGCCTCGACGGCGCAGTCCGAAGTGGCGGACCCCGTGGCCGGGGATGCCTTCGCCCATGCCGTGCTGACCTGTGTGGACCGCAGCGGACCTGCGGCCGCCGAGGTCGCGGACGGTCTCGCAATCCTCGGCGAGGCGAGCACGGTCGAAGCGCTGAGCAGGCTGTGCGAACTGCCGCGCGCCGAGGCGGTGCGGGGGGTACGGGCGCTGCGCGCCGCGGGCCTGGTCGATGACCTGTCGTTCCGCCACCCGGCAGCGCGAGCCAAGGTGCTGGACGGCATGGGCCCGGCCCACCGGCGGGACCTGCATCACCGCGCCGCCTCCCTCCTGCACGGTGACGGCGCCCAGGCATCCGTGATCGCCCCGCACCTTCGGGCCGCACGGAGCGTCGACCAGCCCTGGGGTGTGCAGGTGCTCCAGGACGCGGCCGAGGAGGTGCTCGCCGACGACGAGGTGCGGCTGGCGATCGCGTACCTGGAACTGGCCCACCGCTGCTGTGCCGACGCCCAGCACTGCGCCGCGATCAGGATCAGGATCGCTGTGCTGATGCGCCGGCGAAACCCCTCCGGGGCGGAGAAGATCGCCGAGGAACTGCTGCACGCCTTACGACTGGGGCGGCTGGCGCCCCGGCACTGCGTGCCGCTGGTGAATCTCTTCCTCGCCCACGGGCGCATCGAGGAGGCGAACGAGGTTCTGGAAGCACTGCGGAAGAGGCCCGCGGGGGCCCTTCCGCTCGCCACCGTCCAGGTGGGCGCTCAGCTGACCTACATGGCGGAGCTCTGCCTGCCTTGGACCGACAGCCACCCGTACGGCCACGGGCAGGACCACGAGACGGAAGCGGCCCAGTCGCCGTACACCATCGACGGCCAGGTGCGGCCGAACGGCCTGCCGTGGAGAATCCACATCGCCTCCGACGGAGACGACCCGATCGTCGCGGCCGAGGAGATGCTCCGGCGCTCGGTACTGACCGACTCCACCATCGAACCGATCATGACCACCATGCTGCTGCTGTCCGAAAGGGGAGTGGAGCGGGCCCGGCACTGGTGTGAGCTGTTCATGAAGGAGGCGAACCACCGGGACGCGTCGGGGTGGTACGCGCTGTTCGCGGGCCTGCGCGCCGAGATCGCCATGCAGCAGGGCAACTTGGAGGACGCCGAGACGTTCACCCAGGCCGGGCTGAGCCGCCTGCCCGAGCGGACGGGCAGCGTGCTGGCCGGCGGCCTCATAGCGACCCGGGTGCTGGCCCAGACCTTCATGGGCAAGTACGAGGCGGCCGCCCGTACGCTCAACCAGCCCGTCTCGAAGTCGCTGTTCCGCAGCGGTTACGGACTGCTCTACCTACGTGCGCGCGGTCGCTACAACCTGGCCACCAACCGGCCCCAGGCCGCGCTTGGCGACATCCTGGCCATGGGGCAGATGGCCCGTAACTGGCAGGCGGACCACCCGACATGGGTGCCGTGGCGCGGTGACATGGCCGAGGCGCTGCTCCAGCTCGGGAAGCGCGACAAGGCGGAACGGCTGGTGACCGACCAACTGTCCAGAACCCGGGAGACCGACACCAGAATCCGGGGAATCTCGTTGCGTCTGCTCGGGACCGTCGCCCAGCCGAACACGCGCCTGTCGTTGCTCAACCGGGCGGTCGGACAACTCCAGATCGCGGGCGACCGACTCGAACTGGCCCGTGCCCTGTACGACCTCAGCAAAGCGCACCGGCAGCGAGGCGACGGTGCCCAAGCCGCTGCGGCGTCACGGCGGGCGTGGCAGTTGGCCCAGGAATGCGGTGCCGAGCCGCTGTGCGCGCGGTTGCGACTGGAGAGCGATAAGCAGGTCTGGGACAGTCGGCCCGACAAGCCCGCCGTGCGCACCGACGAGGCGAATCTCAGCGACTCGGAAAAGCGGGTGGCCGTACTGGCCGCCTGCGGCTATTCCAACCGCGATATATCGACCCGTCTCTACATTACTGTGAGCACGGTCGAGCAGCACCTGACCCAGGTGTACCGGAAACTGAAGATCGGAGGTCGGCAACAACTGCCCGTCGATCTTCAATTCGAGGTCGGCGAGATCGTCTGACGGTGTCGCCGAGTGGCCTGGCTGCCAGGCCGGCGGTGCAGAACGCCTGGACCAGGGGTATCCCGACGTGGCCGGCAAGTGTCGTGCACCCCGGACCCCTACCGGTCTGTAGGGGGAGGCAGGCGCCTGGTAGGGGATCGGGCAGTGGTGCTGCGAGTCGGTCACGTGGTCGTAGGGGGTGGGCAGTCTTGTTCGTGCCTTGCCGGTCTGGATAGTTTTGCGAACGCGCTGTCCAAGCCATCAGATATGCAAGGTCACCGAAAAGGACCCTGACTCGGTACTTGGCATATTTTGCTCGAAGGACCCATGGCTGGTGGGTGACCGATTGGCGACAGTACAGGGGGACTCCCGATGCGATATGAGATTCTGGGCAAGGTGCGAGTTGAGCATGCCGGGGAATGCCGATATGTCAATGCGCCGAAAGTGGAATTGCTGCTGCGGGTGCTGCTGATCGAGGCGGACAAGTATCTGACCAGCAGCCAGTTGATCAACGAGATCTGGGGCGAGCAGGTCCCGCGCCGAGCCAAGGCCGGACTGCACGTGTACATCTCCCAGATCCGCAAATTCCTGGAGCAGCAGCCGAGGGAGACCGAGAGTCCGCTGCGGACGCAGAACGCTCCGCCGGGCTACTGTCTGCGGCTGCACGACGGTGAGGTCGACTACCGGGTCTGGAACGGCCATCTACGTTCCGCCTGGGGCGCGTTCGCGGCCCGTGACCATCAGCGGGCTTCGCAGTACTGTGCCCGCGCGCTGGCCCTGTGGCGGGAGCTTCCCGAGGCCCCTGCCTCCCACGGGCCGATCTGGGTGCGGAACCTGCGCGAGCGGGTTCGGTTCGCCGACACCGTAGAGGCGTTGCTGGCCGACGGGCACCGTATCTTCATCGAGGCAAGTCCCCATCCGGTGCTGACTTTGGGGCTTGAGGAGTGTTTCGAGGCCTTTGGTGTCGAGGCGGTGACCGTACCCACGCTGCGCCGTGATGCCGGTGGCCAAGAGCAGGTGGCATTGGCGGCTGGTCAGGCGTTCGCCGCGGGGGCACCGGTGGACTGGCCGGGCTGGTTCCCGGACGGCCCCCGCCAGGCGGTCGACCTGCCCACGTACGCCTTCCAGCGCCAACGCTACTGGCTGGCGCCTCAGACCGGCACCGGCGCTCTGAGCGCGGCCGGGCTGCGTGGCAGCGGCCACCCGTTGCTGCCGGGCGCGGTGCACTTGCCCGATGGCGCTCTCGTCCTCACCGGCCGTATACCGGCCGGTGTCCACGGCTGGCTGGGCGAGCACGCCGTGGCCGGCACGGCCATGGTGCCGGGCACGGTGCTCGTGGAGTGGGCGCTACACGCCGCCCACCAGGCCGGGTGCGGTGGTATCGAAGAGCTGATGCTGCGGCAGCCGATAGCCCGGCCTACGGTCGGCGACCTGCAGATCCGGGTCTTCGCGGGCGCGCCCGCCCAGGACGGCACCCGTGAGGTGCGGGTGGATTCCCGCACCGAACAGGACGGGTTCGACGACCGGTGGACCTGCCACGCCTCGGGCCTCCTCGCTCCCCACGCGTCCGCCCAGCAGGCCACCGGACCGGACACCGCGGGCCTGGGAACTGAAGGGGCATGGCCGCCCCCTGGCGCCGAACCCCTCGAAGTGGCGGAGTTCTATGCCCAGGCCGAGGCGGCCGGTTACTCCTACGGTGAGGCGTACCACGGGCTGCGGGCGCTGTGGCGCCACGGCGACGAGCTGCTGGCCGAGGTCGTGCTGCCCGAGGGCGCCGGAGACGAAGAGGACGGGTTCGGCATCCACCCGGTGCTGCTGGACGCCGCCCTTCACCCCGCTCTGGGTGCCGTCGGGACGCCCCCGGCGCACGGTCGGCTGTGGATGCCGTTCGCCTGGTCCGGGGTGTCGCTGTGGGCGGACGGGGCCCGAACCGTACGGGTGAGGCTGACACCACGCCACAGCGAGGACGAGTCGGGCGACCAGCGGGAGCTGCGCGTCGCGGTGGCCGACGCACGGGGCGCCCCGGTTCTCAACGCCGACTCGGTCGTGCTGCGCCCGGCGGACGCCGCCCGGATCCGGGCGGCCGCGCAGGGCAGCGGGCGGCTGTTCACCCTGGCGTGGACTCCCCTGCCGCTCGCCGACGCGCCCACCGTCGCACACACACGGGCGGGCTGGGTGACGCTCGCCGACCAGGGGCCGCGGGCGGTGGCCGAGGCGATGGACGGCGGAGCCGTGGTGGCCGTGGCGGATGTGCACACCGGGAGCGGCTCGGGCCTGGTGGAGGTGGAGCGGGCCTCGGCGTTGGTACGCACGTGGCTGGCCGAGCCCCGCCCGCCCGGTGCGCGTCTGGTGCTGCTCACCCGGGGTGCCTGGTCGGTGGGCTTGCCCAACGGTCCGGCCGCGCCGCACCCGGCGGAGACCGGGATCCGGGGACGGCTGCGGCAGATGCTCTCCGCCCACCAAGGCCGTGTCGTCCTGCTCGACGTCGAGCCCGCGGCCGACGTCGGCCGAGCGGGTGCCGGCGGGCAGGCTCCCGACCCGGCACCGGTGCCGCTGGACGCGGAGCCGGCGGCCGCGGTGCAGGCCGCGTTGGACAGCGGCGAGCAGGTGGTCGCGCTGCGCGCCGGCCGCCTCCTGGCGCCCCGCTGGATCCCCGACACCGCCCCGGCGGCCGCGCATGAACCGGCCGCGGACAGCGGAGGCACGGTGCTGGTCAGCGGAGGCACCGGCTCCTGGGGCGCCCGGGTGGCCGAGCACCTGGCGCGCACCGGGCGGGCGGCCCATCTGGTGCTGGTCAGCCGCCGCGGTCCCGCGGCGCCTGCGGCGGCGGAACTGGCTGCCCGGCTGCGGGCGTACGGGCCCCGGGTGAGTGTGGTGGCTGCCGACCTCACCGACCCCCAGGCGGTGGCGGGGGTATTGGCCGGCATCGACCCGGCGCACCCGCTGACCGGGATCGTGCACGCGGCCGGGGCACGAGCGGGCGCCCCCGCGCAGGTGTGGCACGCCAAGGCCACCGTCGCCGCACAACTGGCCGCCGCCACCCAGGAGCTGCCGCTGCGCTGGTTCGTGGTGTTCACCGCGCCGGTGACCGACCCGGATGAGCCGAACGCGATCGACCACGCGGCCGCCCACACCTACTGCGACGCGCTGATCGCGCACCGGCATGCCCGGGGCCTGCCGGGGACGGCGGTGACCTGGAGCCCGGGGGCCGATCCCGCTCAGGACGGTGCCGCGCTACTCGACGCGGTGTGGTCACACCGCCAGCCGCACCTGCTGGCCGCCGGACCAGCGGGCCCGCTGCCCGCCGCGCCACCGCACTCGGCCGCCGTACGGGCGCAGGCCGCAGGCCGCCGGCGCGCCGCCGCCGGGCAGGCGGACCAGCCGGCGGACTGGGCCGGCCGGCTGACCGGCCTGTCACCCGACGACCGGCGCCGCACGGTGCTGGAGCTGGTGCGCGGCCACGCCGCGGCGGTGCTCGGCCACACCGATCCGGCTGCCGTCCCGGCCCAGGCCGCGTTCAAAAAGCTCGGCTTCAGCTCGCTGACAGACGACATCGACGTCGTGGAGCAGGCGCCCCCGTTCGACCTGTGCGTCAACATCCGCTCGTTCACCGAGATGACCCCCGCCACCGTGCGGGAGTACCTCGACCTGATCGCCGAGAAGTGCCGCGCCTTTTACGTGAAGAACCCGGTCGGCAAGTTCCTCGACAAGGCCCTCGACGGCCACTTCAAGGGCAACGAGGCCGTGCAGATGGCGCTGCAGACCGGCCCGCTCCGCAAGGTCATCGACATCTTCGACAGCGAGGCCGTGGCCAAGGTCGTGCCGGACTACATCGACGCCTACACCCCGGGTGAGGGCTGGCACTGCGTCGCCGAAGCCCGCGCGATCCCGTGGAGCTACTTCCGGCAGGCCCTCTACAAGGACGGAAGCGGCCGGTAGCGATGACCACCCGCACCGCCCCGGACCGCGGCCCCGGCCGTACCGGCGGCAGCGTCGTCGTGCTGGGCGGCACCGGGTTCTTGGGGCGCCACGTGTGCGCGGCGTTCGCCGCCGCGGGCGCCGACGTCGTGCCCTTCTCCCGGACCGCCCGCCCCGCCCTGGACAACTGCGGCCCAGCCCGCCCGGACCCGCTCGCCCCCGACACCGGCGCACTGGCCCGGCTGTGCGCGGACGCCGACATCGTGGTGAACGCTGCCGGCGCCGTCTGGGGCGGCACCGAGCAGGAGATGATCGAGGCCAACACCCACCTGGTGGACCGGCTCACCCGGGCCCTCGCCACCCTGCCCGCCCGGCCGCGACTTGTGCAGCTCGGCAGCGCGTACGAGTACGGGCCCACCGAGCCCGGCGCCGTGACCGGCGAGGACCACCCCCCGGCCCCGACCACTCCCTACGGCCGCACCAAGCTGGCGGGCACCCGGGCCGTGCTGCGGGCCGCCGCTGAGCAGGACATCGACGCGGTGGTGCTGCGGGTGTCGGTGGCCTGCGGCCCTGGCGCGCCCCCCAACAGCCTGCCCGGCATCGTCGCCGCGCACCTCGCCGAGGGCCGCGGCGAACTCCGCCTCGCCCCGCTGCTCGCCCACCGCGACCTGGTCGACGTCCGGGACGTCGCCGACGCCGTGGTCGCCGCTGCGCGGGCCCCCGCGGGCCAGGTCACCGGCACCGTGGTCAACATCGGCAGCGGGCGGGCCGTGCCCGTGTGCACGTTGGTCGACCTGATGATCTCGCTCAGCGGCCGCCCACTGCGCATCGTGGAGGAGCGGACCGCCCGGGGGACCCGTTCGGACGCGCCGTGGCAGCGGCTGGACGTGGCCCGCGCCCGCCGGGTGCTGGGCTGGGCACCCCGCCGCTCCCTGGAGGAGTCGCTGGCCGACTTCATGGCCGCAGCCGGAGTGCCGCCGGCCCGGTCGCGCCCGACCGGACAACCCAAGCCGCCCGGCCACCAGGCCGGGGCCCGACGCACTGACGGCCGTGCCGACGGCGAGCCCGGCCAAGGGAAGGATGGACAATGACAGAACGGGTCGCGCGAATCCTCGACGAGGTCCGCAAGCACCACCAGGACACCCAGGCCGCACAGGGTGGCTTCGTGCCGGGCGTCACCGAGATCTGGCCGTCCGGCGCGGTCCTCGACGAGGACGACCGCGTCGCGCTGGTCGAGGCCGCCCTGCAGATGCGGATCGCCGCGGGCCGCTCCTCACGTCAGTTCGAGCGAACCTTCGCCCGTACCCTGAAGCGCCGCAAGGCCCACCTGACCAACTCCGGCTCCTCGGCGAATCTGCTGGCCGTCTCGGCGCTCACGTCCCACCTGCTCGGCGACCAGCGCCTGACCCCCGGCGACGAGGTCGTCACCGTCGCGGCGGGCTTCCCCACCACCGTCAACCCCATCCTGCAGAACGGGCTCACACCCGTCTTCGTCGACGTCGACCTGCGTACCTACAACGCCACCCCGGAGCGCATCGCGGCCGCCATCGGCCCGCGCACCCGGGCCATCATCATGGCCCACACCCTCGGCAACCCCTACCAGGTCGCGGAGATCGCCCAGTTGGCCGAGGAACACGGCCTGATGCTCATCGAGGACAACTGCGACGCGGTCGGCTCCACCTACGACGGGCAGCTCACCGGCACCTTCGGCGATCTGACCACCGTCAGCTTCTACCCGGCCCACCACCTGACCATGGGGGAGGGCGGCTGCGTGCTGACCTCGAACCTGGTACTGGCCCGGATCGTGGAGTCCATGCGGGACTGGGGCCGCGACTGCTGGTGCGAGCCGGGCGAGAACGACACCTGCCGCAAGCGGTTCGGCTACCAGATGGGCACCCTCCCCGCCGGGTACGACCACAAGTACATCTTCTCCCACGTCGGGTACAACCTGAAGGGCACCGACCTGCAGGCCGCCCTCGGCCTCAGCCAGTTGGCCAAGCTCGACGAGTTCTGCGCCGCGCGCCGCCGCAACTGGCGGCGGCTGCGGGAGGGCCTGGACGGCCTGCCGGGTCTGATCCTCCCCGAGCCCACCCCGCGCAGCGACCCCAGCTGGTTCGGGTTCGCCATCACCGTCGACCCCGACGGCCCGTACAGCAGGGTGGAGTTGATGGACTTCCTGGAGTCCCGGAAGATCGGCACCCGCAGGCTGTTCGCCGGGAACCTCACTCGCCACCCCGCCTACCTCGACCGTGCGCACCGCGTGGCGGGCGACCTGACCAACAGCGACATCGTCGCCGGACAGACTTTCTGGATCGGCGTCTACCCCGGCCTGACCGACGAGATGATCGACTACGTCGTGGCCACCATCACCGAGTTCGCCGGGGCCCACCGGTGACCGCCGTCACCACCGCCCAGCCCCTGGCCTGGCCCCGTGGGGACGCCGGGCTGCCCGCCCGCACCCCGCCGGCCACCGTGCCCGGCTGGGCCCGCGACGGCACGGCGGTCCGCCACGCCGACGGGCGGTACTTCGAGGTGGTGGCCGGGGCCGTGCAGGCGGGCAGCCGCGAGGCCGCCCTGTGGCCCCGGCCGCCCCAGGCACCGCCCGGCTTGCAGTGGACCTCCCACGCGTAGCTGTCCGCGCTCGGCCGCTACGGACACCACGTCAGCGTGCAGGCGCGGCCCGGGGCGGCCGTCGCCGGCCCGGGCCGGCCGCCCCGGGACCGGTCCGCGCGGTTGTCACGCGGTCACCCGTCGCGGCTCCCACCAGGCACGGTTGTCCCGGTACCAGTCGACGGTCCGGGCCAGCCCGCGCTCGAAGCCGGTGACCGGCCGGTAGCCCAGCTCGCGGCGGAGCTTGCCGCCGTCGATCGCGTACCGCCGGTCATGCCCCTTGCGGTCCGGTACGAACTCCACGCTGTCCCAGTCCTTCCCACACGCCGTCAGCAACCTTTCGGTGAGTTGACGGTTGGTCAGTTCCACTCCGCCGTCCACGTTGTACACCTCACCGGCCCGGCCCCCGGCCCGCACCAGCTCCACCGCCCGGCAATGGTCCGTCACATGCAGCCAATCCCGCACATTCAGGCCGTCGCCGTACAGCGGCACCCGGCCGCCATCCAGCAGCCGGGTGATGAACAGCGGTATGACCTTCTCCGGGAACTGCCACGGACCGTAGTTGTTACTGCACCGCGTCACCCGCACATCCAGGCCGTGCGTGCGGAAGTACGCCAGGGCGATCAGATCCGAGGACGCCTTCGACGCCGCATACGGCGAGTTCGGGTTCAGCACGTCCGCCTCCATCGATGAACCGGTCTCCACCGACCCGTAGACCTCGTCCGTCGACACGTGCACGAACTGCTCCACGCCGTGCCGCAGCGCCGCCTCCAGCAACGTCTGCGTGCCCAGCACATTGGTGCGCACAAATGCTCCCGAGTCGGCGATCGACCGGTCCACATGAGACTCGGCCGCGAAGTGCACCACTTGCCCGGCCTCCGCCATCAACGTGCCCACCAGATCCGCGTCGCAGATGTCGCCCTCGACGAACCTCAGCCGCCGGTCGGCCAGGTCGAGATTCTCCCGCGACCCGGCATAGGTGAGCTTGTCCAACACCGTCACACCGGAGACCCCGGCGCCCGAGAGCTCGCCCTCCAGCAGCATCCGCACATACGCCGAACCGATGAACCCCGCGGCCCCGGTCACCAGAAGGTTCACGCTGATCCCCAGCACCTCAGCACCCGTCGACGCCGCCACCCGCAACGCCGGACTGCCGATCCCACACCCCGCATCCAACACCCGACACCCCACACCCACCCCCAATCGCTCCGCCAGCACATCCGTAAACCGATCCGTCGCCTCCTGCGGCGAACTCCGATCCGACGGCCCCTCCCAATAACCGAAGTGGAGGTTGTCGCCCCACGCCATCCGCAACAGCGGCCCCAGCGCGCTGTAGTAGTCGGTCACCTGGTCGCTCGTCGGCGGCGCAGCGGTCTGCCACGCTCCCGCGGAACCGACCGCGGCCGGCCGCGGTCGGCCGCGGATTCGGAAGCTCCCCGCTCCTTGCGCAACGGCTATACGTGTGTATCATCGACGGTACGGCCGTATAGTAAACGACGCGGCCGTACAGCCAGCAATACGCGTGAGTGGGAGCGCCGCATGAAGGGAGCAGGGGATGGCGCCGCCGGGCGCAAGACCCCGGGCGGGATCGGTAGATCAGCACCCGAGTCGGAGGACCTGACCGCCCGCGCCCGCATCCGGGACGCGGCTCTCAAGCACTTCACCGATTCCGGGTTCGCGAAGGCGACGATCCGTGAGATCGCCCGCACCGCAGGTGTGTCCCCCGGGCTCGTCCGGCACCACTTCGGATCCAAGGAGGACCTCCGGGACGCCTGCGACGCATACGTCCTCCAAGCCCTCCACCGCTTCAACGACCAGGCCCTGGAGCGGGAGCGGCAGCCCGGCGGCGTGGAGCCCGAGGTGGCCGACCGCCACACCCTGGACCCCTTCCAGCGCTACCTGGTGAACGCCCTGTGGGACGACTCCTCCGTCGCGGCGCCGATGTTCGACGAAATGGTGAAGATGGTCGACCGATGGCTCGCACGGGCCGACGCCGAGCGGCCGGACGAGCCCCGGGTGGACCGGACGACCCGCGCCGCGCTGATGGTCGCGCAGTCCCTGGGGATCGCCACGTTTCACGAGCACATCTCCCGCACGATGGGCATGGACATCTTCTCCGTGGAGGGCGACCGGACGATCGCCCTGGCCTTGCTCGATATCTACTCCCACCCCCTGGTGAGCCCGGAGTACGCGGCCTCCGCTCAGGAGAACCTGGCCGGCGGCCACACTCCCGGACCCGAGCACCACCTCCCGGACGACCAGCCGCCCGCAGGGGCAGGCGGCACGTCACCCTCCGATGAACACCGAGACGAGAAGACATCCCCCATGACTGAAGGACGCTGCCATGTCTGATGCCATTACGGTGACCGGGCTGGTGAAGCAGTTCGGTCCCACCCGTGCGCTGGACGGACTCGAACTGAGCGTGGCCACCGGCGAGGTCCACGGATTCCTCGGGCCGAACGGCGCGGGCAAGTCGACGACGATCAGGATCCTCCTGGGGCTCATGCGCGCCGATCAGGGTGAGGTTCGGCTGCTCGGCGGCGACCCGTGGGCCGAGGCGACCGAGCTCCACCAGCGGATCGCCTACGTACCCGGCGACGTCAACCTCTGGCCGGCCCTGTCCGGTGGTGAGGTCATCGACTTACTCGGCCGGATGCGCGGTGGCCTGGACAAAACACGGAAGACAGAGCTGCTGGAGCGGTTCCAGCTGGACCCGAAGAAAAAGACGCGCACATATTCCAAGGGCAACCGGCAAAAGGTCGCGCTGGTGGCGGCCCTCGCCTCCGACGCCGAACTGCTGCTGCTGGACGAGCCGACATCGGGCCTGGACCCGCTGATGGAGGAGGTGTTCCGGCAGTGTGTGATCGAGGCGCGTGATGCGGGCCGTACGGTACTGCTGTCCAGCCACATCCTCTCCGAGGTCGAGGCGCTGTGCGAGCGGGTGAGCATCATCCGCGCCGGGCGGCGGGTGGAGGCCGGCACCCTCGCGGACATGCGGCACCTGACGCGCACCTCAATCGACGCCGTGGTGAAGGAGTCGCCGGCCGGGCTGAAAGGCCTCGTGGGCGTCCACGGACTGCGGGTGGACGGCGGCCGTGTGCGGTGCGAGGTCGACACCGACGAACTGGACGGGGTGCTGGGGCGCCTGACGGCGCTGGGAGTGCGCAGCCTGGTCAGCCAGCCGCCGACGTTGGAGGATCTCTTCCTGCGACACTACGCCACGGACGGCGAGAGCAGCGGTGACAGCGGCCAGGGCGCCGGAGTGGGGGCGGCCCGGTGACTGCTTTGACCGGTACGGGCAGGCTGATCCGGCTGATTCTGCGCCGAGACCGCTGGCTGCTGCTGGTGTGGATGCTGTGGCTGGTTCTGATCGCGTCGAGTCTCTCCACCACGTATCAGGACCAGTACTCGACGGCTGCTGACCGCGCGGAGTACGCGAACACCAGCGGCACCAATCCCACGTTCCTCGCACTGTACGGACCATTGCAGGACTCCGGCGCAGGGGGGATCATCTCCCAACGCCTGGGCGCGGTTCCGATCTTCATCGCGCTGGTGAGCGTGCTGACGGTGATCCGTCATACCCGGACGGAAGAGCAGGCGGGGCGGCGTGAACTGCTCAGCGCCGGCGTCTGCGGACGACACTCCGCCCTGGCCGCGGCCGTGTCGGTGACCATGGTGGCCAACCTCGTGGTCGGTCTGCTGATCGGCGCCACACTGCGTCAGGACCTCCCCGGCTCCGGCTCCCTGATCCTGGGGCTGGGCTTTGCCGCGGTGGGGTGCGTGTTCGCGGCGGTCGGTGCGCTGGCGGCGCAGGTGACAGAAAACGCGGGAACGGCCCGTGGTATCGCCATCGGCAGCCTGGGGGCATTCCTGCTGATCCGGCTCGCGGCGGACGCCAGCGGCGAGGACAGCGGCCTCAACTGGCTGAACTGGCTGTCGCCCCTGGGGTGGCGGACGGAGCTGAGCGCGTTCGCGGAAGACCGGTGGTGGGTGTTGCTGCTGTTCGTGGTGTTCACCGCCGTGGTGTCCGCGGTCGCGGTGACGGTCTCTGCGCGGCGGGACGTCGGTGCCGGCTTGCTGGCGGCCCGCCTCGGTCCGGCCGAGGCCGCTCCGGCGCTGCGTGGCCCGCTGGGTCTGGCATGGCGCCTGCACCGGACGCTGCTCGTCGGCTGGGCGGGCGCGTTCGTGATCCTGGGCGGGGTGTTCGGCGGACTGGCCGAGGGCGTGGGCGATCTGTTGAAGGACAATAAGAACCTTCAGGATGTGTTCGCCCGGATCGGTGGACAGCAGGGGCTCGTCGACTCCTACATCGCGGCCATGATGAGCCTGGTGGGTCTGATCGCCGCCGGTTACGGCGTCCAGGCGGTACTGCGACTGCGCCAGGAGGAAGAGTCCTCCCGCGGAGAGTACCTGCTCGCCTCCGGCGCCGGCCGTATCCCGTGGGTGGCCAGCCACCTGGTGTTCGCCTTGATCGGTCCTGCGGTTGCGCTGGCCCTGGCCGGTGTGTCGGCGGGCGTGGTGCACGGGGCGAACGTCTCGGACGTGGGCGGCCAGCTGCCGTCGATCCTGGGGGCAGCGATGATCCAACTGCCGGCGGTGTGGATCCTGTCCGGTCTGACGCTGGCTCTGTTCGGCCTCCTGCCCCGGCTGACCGCCACGGTGGGATGGGGCGCGCTGGCGCTGTGCTTCGTGCTGGGCCAGTTCGGTCAGGCGCTGGAATTCGACCAGAGTGTGCTGGATGTGTCACCGTTCACGCATATTCCGCGGGTGCCGGGCGGTGATGTGGCGGCAGCCCCGCTGCTGTGGCTGCTGCTGACGGCTGTGCTGCTGACGGCGGCGGGACTGGTCCGCACCCGCGGGCGGGATGTGGGCGCCTAGCGGCGGATGCCGTCCCGCGCAGCCGTACGCTCCAGAGCGGCTGCGCCGGGTACGTGAACCGGCCCGTACCGCGGTTTCTCCCTGTGCCCGCGGCGCGGGCCGGTTCTGCCGGGTCGCCTGCGGCGACCGAAAGCGCGTGGGTAGACACTGTATCCGCCCCGGATGATCACGTCCTTCGTCCGGCCGACGATCCAGAAGTATCCGTCCTGGTCGACCCGGCCGAGGTCCCCGGTGTGGAAGCAGCCGTCCCGGATCGGGATGCCGACCGAACCGGGTCTGGGCCATCCCGCAGGGAGCTGGCAGATCGGTGGCCACGATGTCGCAGTTGCGGGTGGGGTTCGCGTGGGTCACTCGGCGCCCTTCGGTGCACCTGTGGTTCCAGAGGTGTAGAGCACCACGGCGGTGTCGTCCTCGTGCAGGTCAGCCACGTCGTCGCCGGACGGTCCGGACTCGGAGAGCTCGTCGAATCCGCCGGCGTCGACGATGACGGCTTCGGCACCGGCCCGCTGTGCACCGATCCGCGCCTCATCGGCGAAGGCGTGCCAGACGGACAACAGCCGGGCCCTGAGTCACCGAGGTAGTAGGCGACTTCCCCAAACTTGAGCAAGAAATTCATCGGAACGACGATGCCGCCGGTCCGGAGCACGCCGAGGTACGTAACGTCCGGGCGCATCGCCACCGCGGGCCGTCTCCGGGGGCCGTCGGCGGCTCGTCAGCCGATGGGTTCCGGCATGGGGCGCACGTCGTAGGCGAGGCGGATGGTGTCGCCGGTGGCGGGGTCGCCCAGTTCCACGCGCCAGGCGTCGGCGAACTGGTCGACACCCGGGGCCATGGGGATGGTGCCGGAGATGAGGACGGTGCCTGGGGTGAGGGCGTCGCGGGAGCGCAGGACGTCGACCCAGTAGGCGGGGGTGAGGAGTTCGCCGAGGGTGCCGTGCTGGATCTCGGTCTCGGTGCCGTCGTGGGTGACCCAGGCGCGCAGGGTGAGGTCGTCCAGGCGTGATTCGACGTCGGCGAGCCGCCAGGCGCGGCGGGCGAGGACGTCGGGGCCGGCGTTCTTGCTCCAGGCCACGCCGTGCACCTCGAGGTCGCGGTCGGTGTGGTCGCAGGCGGCCGTGAGCAGCAGCTCGCCGTCGCCGGCCACGACGAGTGCCCACTCGGCCTCGCCGGAGGTGCGCCGGTGCTGGACCGCGACGCGGTCGATCTGCTGGGCGAGGTAGGGGGCGACGGGGTAGAGGGTCGGGGTCACGGAGGGGGTGGGTACGCCGAGCTCGGCGAGTTCGGCGATATGCGCGGCGACGTCGTCCTGGCTGCGCCCGGCGTACCCGGCGTTGAGGACCTGGACGATGTCGATCTCGCGCGTCGATCCGTCCGGCAGTTCGAAGGTCAGCTGGGCCATGAAGGCACTCCCAGAGTTCGGGTGACGGTCCGCGGTGGTGGATTTCTCCGCGGTTAACTTCTTGCGCAGGGCTTGCGCATACGACCTGTATACAAGAAGTATGCCGGAAGGTCGATGTCTCCGAGCAAGGATGGGCACCATGCACCACACCACCAAGGACGGTCCGAGAGCGTCCGAGAGGCGCTCCGGCGTCCGCCGGGCCTTCGTCGCGAGCCTGACCGGCACAGCCCTGGAGTGGTACGACTTCGCCGTCTACTCCGCCGCGGCGGCCCTGGTCTTCGGCGATCTCTTCTTCCCTTCGGAGGACCCGCTCACCGGCACGCTGCTGGCCTTCTCCACGTACGCGGTCGGCTACCTCTCGCGCCCGCTGGGCGGGGTCGTCTTCGGCCGCCTCGGCGATGTGATCGGCCGCAAGAAGGTGCTGATCGCCACACTGGTCCTGATCGGCGTGGCCACCTTCCTGATCGGCGTCCTGCCCACGTACTCCACGATCGGGGTCGCCGCCCCGATCGCCCTGGTCGTGCTGCGGTTCGCGCAGGGCGTGGGCGTCGGCGGCGAGTGGGGCGGTGCGGTGCTGCTGTCCAGCGAGTTCGGAGACCCGCGCCGCCGCGGCTTCTACGCCTCCGCCGCGCAGGTGGGACCGCCGGCGGGCAATCTCCTGGCCAACGGCGTCCTGGCCGCCCTCGGCGCGCTGCTGACCGAGGCGCAGTTCGAGGCGTGGGGCTGGCGGGTGGCCTTCCTGCTCTCCGGCGCCCTCGTCGCCTTCGGCCTGTGGATACGGGCGAAGCTGGAGGAGACCCCCGTCTTCAAGGCGATGGAGGCCGAGCAGTCCCGGCCCGAGGCGCCGATCCGCGAGGTCCTCACCACCCAGCCCCGCGCCCTGCTCGCCGCGATCCTCTGCCGCGTCGGCCCCGACGTGCTGTACGCCATGTTCACCGTCTTCGTCCTGACGTACGCCACCGGGGAACTGGGCATGTCGCGTGGTTCCGCCCTCGCGGCCGTCCTCATCGGCTCCTCGTTGCAGGTCTTCCTGATGCCACTGGCCGGTGCCGTCTCCGACCGGATCAACCGTCGCGTGCTGTACGGCTGTGCCGCGGTGGCCGCCGGCGTGTGGCCGTTCCTGTTCTTCCCGATGATCGGCGGCGGCAGCTGGATCCCGCTGGCGCTCGGCGTCGTGGTGGGCCTCGTGATCCACTGCTTCCTGTACGGGCCGCAGGCCGCCTTCATCGCCGAGCAGTTCTCGCCCCGGCTGCGCTACACCGGCTCCTCGCTGGCGTACACCCTGGCCGGCATCATCGGCGGCGCCGTCGCCCCGCTGCTGTTCACCACCCTGCTGAGCGCCTACGGCAGCTGGCTGCCGCTGGCCCTCTACATCGCCGTCGCCGCGGCCGTCTCCCTCGCGGGGGTGTTCCTGGGCCGCGATCCCGAAGCCGCCGTCGACGAGGACGCCCGGCTCGCCACACCGGCCGAGCAGGCCACGGCCGACGCCGCCCGACCCACTGCCGTATGACCGCCTGCCGTCCGACCCACTGTCGTCCGACCCACTGAGGAGGAAGTATGCGGATCGCCCTGAGCCAGCTCACCACCGGCCCGGACCCAGGGAAGAACCTGCGGCTCATCGAGGAATGGGCACAGCGCGCCGCGGACGCCGGAGCCCGTGTCGTCGTCTTCCCCGAGGCCTCGATGGCCTGCTTCGGCACCCCACTGGCACCGCTCGCCGAACCCCTGCACGGACCGTGGGCCGACGGAGTACGGGAGATCGCCAGGGCCACCGGCACCGTCATCGTGGCCGGTATGTTCACCCCGGCAGACGGCGGCAAGGTGACCAACACCCTGCTGGCCACCGGCCCCGGCGTCGAGACGTCGTACGACAAGATCCACCTCTACGACGCCTTCGGCTACCGTGAGTCCGACACCGTCGCCGCGGGCTCGCGGACCACCGTCATGGATGTGGACGGCGTACGGCTGGGCCTGGCCACCTGCTACGACCTCCGCTTCCCCGAGCTGTTCCGGGCACACGCCGACGCCGGGGCGGCCGCGACACTGCTGGCGGCATCCTGGGGCGCCGGGCCCGGCAAGCTCGACCAGTGGGAGCTGCTGGTGCGGGCACGGGCCCTGGACGCCACCCTCTGGCTGGCGGCCGTCGACCAGGCCGACCCCGGCACCGCCCCGGGAAGCGCACCCACCGGCATCGGGCACAGCCGGATCGTCGGCCCCGACGGAACCGTCCGACACGCCCTGGACGCCGAACCGGATCTGCTGGTCGCCGACCTCGACATCGACGAGGTCACGGCCGTACGGAAGAACACATCGGTGCTGGCCAACCGGCGGCCGGAGGTATGGCAGTGAGCAAGCCGGAGCTGGAGTTCCACCTGCCCGCCGGGCCGTGGACCACTACCGCGGAGGCCGGTCCGGGCGTACGGGAACGCGTGCTGGCCGACGACCCCGACGGCGGCGGCCGGACCGTTCTGGTCCACTGGGCGCCCGGCACCGACACCTCGGCGCAGGGCGTGACACGCCACGACTTCTGGGAGGAGGTCTACCTCGTCGACGGGGCGCTGCACGACCTGACGCTCGGCGAGACCTTCACCGCGGGCATGTACGCCTGCCGCCCGCCCGGTATGCCGCACGGCCCGTGGACCTCCGAGAACGGCGTCACGATGCTCGTGATCACCTATCCTGACGGACCACCGGCATCCCGGACCACCGGTCAGTAGCCCTCGAGCAGCACCTTGAGCGTCGACTGCAGGTGATGGTCGATCGCGGCGCACGCCTGCCCGGCGTCACCGGCGGCAAGGGCGTCCACGATGGCCCGGTGCTCCTTCAGCACCGCCTCCTGCCGCCCTTGCTGGTTGAACACGGCCACTACCCCGGCCCGGACCTGGCGGCTGCGCAAGCCGTCGTAGTGCCGGTCGAGCAACGTGTTCCCCACGGCCGACACCAGCGCCGCGTGGAACTGGTGGTCCACCGCGATGAACTCCCGGGCCTGGCCGGGGCCGGTGAGTTCATCCTGCCGCTCCAGCAGCGACCGCAGCTCCTGCACCGGCACCCGTCCGGTGGTGACGAGCTGCTGCGCGGCATATCGCTCCACGACGCCCCGCAGCTCCATCAGCTCCCTGATGTCCCGCCCCGTCAGCGGCGACACCCGGGCGCCCCGCTTGGGCACGAGTTCGACCAGGTCCTCGGCGGCGAGCAGGAGCAGCGCTTCCCGGATGGGGGTGCGTGAGACCCCGATCCGGTCGGCGATCTCCTGCTCGGACAGGAACGCCCCCTGCATGTTGGGATCGGTCAGAACCGTGTCCTTCAGATACGCGTACGCCGTCTCCCGACCGGACGCCACCGCAACCCCCAGAAGCTCGCATACATAGCGTATACAGACGCTACCACGCGCTCTCCCCGCGGCGCCGGACGTCGGGTGTCACCTCGCCCGGCCTTCGACTCCGCCACGGGCCGTGCGGCCGCCTGTCCACGATCGGGCGCCCTGTGGCCCGGACCCTACGAGATGTTCAGGTGTTCTCGCGGTTGTTGAGGATGTCGAGGATTCGGCCGGCGTGCCCGTGGCCCAAGCGGGGAGTCTCCGCGTCGGCCGAAGGCCGGGGAGCGGACGGGACAGCGACCGCGACCATCGCGAACTGTCGCGACTCGCACGCGGTGGCCATGCCGCCTCGGAAGCCGATCGGTGTGCCTTCCCGTCACCCAGGGTGATGCGCTCACAGTGCTGCCTGCCGATGAACCCCCGCAAGGCACCGCAATCAACGTAGCTTCAGCACAACCGTGCCACGGTCGACGAACAACCGTGGGGAACTGGTACGTGTCCGAGGGGGGACACACACCATACGTACACGCCCGTCTTGCGGGGGAAGCTGCTTCTGCCGTAGCCACGGTCAAGGGGAGAGCAGGGCAGCGCCGCGAAGGCACAGCAGCCGTCCGAACGGATCAGCGGGGGAGGATGGGCCGCATCGAGGAAGCCCACACGCTACGGCGCTACGGATAGACCCCAGCGGTATCGCGGACCCCGGGCCGTCATCAGCCGAGGACCCGCAACAGGTGTTCCACCGCCTCGGCCATGCGTATGCGGCCGGTCGCCAGATAGCCCCGCGGATCGACGGTGTGCGTGTCCTCGGTGAAGAAGTCGCGTATCGCTCCCGTGAAGGCGATGTTCAGCGCTGTACCTATGTTGATCTTCGTCATGCCTCCAGCGACCGCACGGCGGAGTTCGTCGTCGGGTACGCCGGTCGAACCGTGCAGTACGAGGGGAGCCGGGACGGTATGCGCGATTCGGGCGATGAGGTCGTGGTCGAGTGTCGCTGTTCTGGTCGTCATCGCGTGCGAACTGCCGACCGCCACGGCGAGCGCGTCGACGCCGGTGGCGGCCACGAACGCGCGCGCGGCGTCGGGATCGGTACGGACTCCGGGAGCGTGTACGCCGTCCTTGCCGCCGATCTCGCCGAGCTCGGCCTCCAGCCACAGGCCCTGGGCGTGGGCCCAGTCGGCCGCGGCCCGGGTGGCGGCGACGCTCTCCTCGTGTGGCAGCGCCGAGGCGTCGTACATCGCCGAACCGAAACCGAAGTCACCGGCGCGGCGCAGCAGCGCCTCGTCGGTGACATGATCCAAATGCAGGCCGACCGGGACCCGGGCAGCCTCCGCCACGGCAGCCGTGGCAGAGGCGAGGGGGCCGAGGGAGCCACCGTGAAAGCGGACCGCGTTCTCGCTGATCTGGCAGATGACCGGCGTTCCGGCAGCCTCGGCGCCCGCGACGATCGCCTCGGCGTGCTCCAGTGTGATCACGTTGAACGCGCCGACGCCGCGGCCGTCAGCGCGGGCCGAGCGGACGAGTTCGGCGGTGGGGATCAGGGGCATGGGGTGGTGGCCTTTCCTCGCGGTGAGGTGATCGTGGATGAAAACGCTTGTTTTGGCGCGATAAAATGCTGAAACAGGCATCATCTTTCAGAGACTCGGCTTTGGCCTGTGATTTCATGGGCCCGCACACCACGGAACAGGGGGATGGCATATGGCGGCACCGCAGGCCCGTTGGAGCGCGCTGCTGGAGATGCTGACGCGTGACGGACGGATCGAGGTCGAGGCCGCCGCCGACGTACTGCGGGTCTCCGCCGCCACGATCAGGCGTGATCTGGACGAGCTGGCGCGCCAGCAGATGGTCACCCGCACCCATGGCGGCGCCGTGATCAATGCGATCGCCTACGACCTGCCACTCCGCTACAAAGCCGCGCGCAACGCTCCGGAGAAGGAGCGGATCGCCGACGCGGCGGCGGGCCTGGTAAAGGCGGGCGCCGTGGTGGGCCTGAACGGCGGCACCACGACCACCGCGGTCGCCCGTGCGCTGGCCACCCGGCCGGAGCTGGGCACGGAGGGCGCCGGGCCCTCGCTGACAGTGGTCACCAACGCGCTGAACATCGCCAACGAACTCGTGGTACGCCGCCATGTGAAGCTCGTCGTCACCGGGGGCGTGGCCCGCCCCGCCTCGTACGAGCTCACCGGCCCGCTCGCTACCGAGGTGCTCGCGCAGATCACCCTCGACCATGTCTTCATCGGCGTCGACGCGATCGACGTCAGGCACGGCGCGACGGCCCAGGACGAGGGTGAGGCCGGTATCAACCGGGCGCTGGCCCTGCGCGCCGAGCAGGTGGTCGTCGTCGCGGACTCCTCCAAGCTGGGCCGACGGGCCTTCGCCCGCATCTGCCCGGTGGAGCACGTCCATGTGCTGGTGACCGACAGGACGGCGGGCCCCGAGCTGACCGAACCGTTCGCCGCTGCCGGCGTGGAGATCGTCCGGGCTTGAGCGTCGGTTCACATCACGACTCACCGCGCTATGACTCACTTGACGCCGCCTGCCGTCAGACCGCTGATCAGATAGCGCTCCACGAAGATGAACAGAACGACGACCGGCACGATCGCGATCAGCGAGGTGGCGAAGAGGTACTGCCACTGCTCCTGGTACGCGGTGACGAATCCGGGGATGGCCTTGGTCAGCGTCGTCCGATCGCCGGACGAGGTGATGGTGAGGGCGACGACGTACTCGTTCCAGGCGCCGATGAACGTGTAGACGAGCGCGGTCACCACTCCGGGCAGCGCCAGCGGCAGAGTGACCCGGACCAGCGCGCCCAGCCGCCCGGCCCCGTCCATGTACGCGGCCTCCTCCAGTTCCTTGGGGATACTCGCGAAGTACGCGTTGAGGATCCAGATACAGAACGGCAGGTTGAACGCCGCGTTGACCAGAATCAGCCCCTCCGGGGTGTCGGTCAGATCGAGGCTGACCATCTCCCGGTAGATGCCCACCAGTAGCGCGGTCGGCGCGAACATCTGGGTGACCAGCACCAGCAGCAGGAAGGCGCCGCGCCCGCGGAACCGGTGGCGGGCCGTGTAGTACGCGGCAGGCAGCCCCACGGCCAGGGCGAGGAGCGTGGACATCCCGGCGACGTACAGCGAGAACCACAGGGCGTCGGCGACCGGCGGGTCCTTCAGTGACCAGACGTCGGCGAAGTTCGACCATTCCCACCGCGACGGCAGATAGGAGGGCGGCGACTTCATGAGCTCCGGCGTCGGCTTCAGCGCGGTCAGCAGCATCTGGAGGTACGGCGCGAGGAACATCAGGGCGACCAGCCAGCCGACCGCGGTGAGCAGCGCGGTGCGCAGTCTGAGCGGGCGCCTTGGCCGGGCGGCCGCGGATTCGGCCGGGACCCCGGACATCAGCTGATCTCCTCTCGTCGGCGGACGACGCGCAGATACACCAGCACCACCAGGAGGATCAGCGCGAAGTTCACTACAGCCATGGCGGCCGACTCGCCGACGGACTGGTTGTCGAACGCGAGCTTGTACATATAGGTGGTGGTCGTGTCGGTGGCGAAGCCCGGGCCGCCGCGGGTCATCGCCCAGATGACCGGGAACGAATTGAACACATTGATGACATTGATGATCACGGCGACCAGCAGGGAGGGACGCAGCAGCGGCAGCGTGATGCCGAGATAGGTGCGGACCGGTCCCGCGCCGTCCAGTCGGGCGGCCTCGTACACCTCTGCCGGAATGGTCCCGAGCCCCGAGAGGATGACGAACGCGGTGAACGGAAGGGAGACGAAGACCGCCACGGCCATCATCCAGGCGAACGCCTGGGCAGGGTCGGCCAGCCAGTTCACCGGCTTGTCGAGGATTCCGAGGTCCATCAGCACGCGATTGACGACGCCGTAGAAGTTGTTGAGCATCCAGCGCCAGGTCAGCGCCGTCATCAACACCGACGCCGCCCAGGGCACGATCAGCGCCCAGCGGACCAGCCGACGCCCCGGAAAGCGGGCGTTCAGCAACTGTGCCAGGCCCAGGGCGACCGTGACCGTGACGGCGACCACGCCGACCACCCAGACCAGGGTGCGCACCACCACGCCGGGCAGGTCCTGCTCGGCGAACAGATCGGCATAGTTGGCGCCGCCCGCGAAGCCACGGGTCAGGCCGGTGGAGCTGATGTCCATCAGGGAGGTGCGGATCATCTCGACGACGGGCCAGATGACCACGGCCAGGATCAGCGCGAGGGCGGGGCCTAGCCACAGCAGCGGTTCCAGCCTCCGGATGCGCGGGATGCCGCGAGTGCGGCGGGACCGGCGCTCCGGTGGTGCCACCGGGCCCCGGTCCCGCGAGGCGCGGGGAGCGTGTGCGGTGACATCGTGTACGGCCACCCCGTCAGCCATCCTTCTCGGCGGTCTTCTGGATCTCACTCAGGACCTTTTCTGGGCCGGCGCTCGACACGGCGGTGCCGATGCGCTGCTTCACGGCGCCCTCCACGGCCGCCCAGTTCGGGTTGTCGGTGGGTGCGAACCGCGCGCCCGACAGCGCGTCGACGAACGGCTTGTAGTAGGCGGCGTCCGAGCTCAGCGCGTCACCGGCCGACTTGGTGACCGACAGGAACCCTTCCGTGGACAGGAACTTCGAGGCGTTCTTCTTCTGGTAGAAGAAGTCGAGGAACTTGTGGACCGCTTCGCGGTTCTTGCCCTCGTGCTTCTTGAAGGCCACCAGGTAGTCCTGCACGCCGAGCGTGTGGTGCGTCGTACCGTCCTTGCTGGGCAGCGGCGCGACGCCGTAGTCGAGGTCCTTGTCGACCGGGTCGATGAAGCCCTTGCGCATGAAGACGGCGCCGTTGAGCATGCCGATCTTCCCCTGGGCGAACTGGTTGAAGACGTCCTTGCGGTTGGTGGCCTCGGGGTTGGGCTGCGTCAGCCCGGCCTTGGTGAGCTTCCGCAGGAATTCAAGCGTCTCCACATTGGCCCGCTGGTCGACCGCCCACTTGCCCGATGTGTCGGTCCAGCCGCCGCCGTTGTTCATGGCCCAGATGGAGAACTCGGCCTGGGCCTCCTCCGCGCCGAGCGGCAGGCCCAGCGGGATGTCCCCGGCCTTCTTGATCTTCTCGGCGGCGTCCTCGACCTCGGCCCAGCTGGAGGGTGGCCCGGAGACGCCGGCCTTGGCGAAGATGTCCTTGTTGTAGAACAACAGCCGTGCGCTGGAGATGAACGGCAGGCCGTACTGGATGCCCTCGTACCGAGCCTGGTCTGCGAAGAGCGGCAGAAAGTCGTCGAGCACCTTCGGTGATACGACATCCTTCGCCTTGAAGATCAGGTCGTCCCGGGCGAAGTCGGAGAACTTGTTGTAGTTGAGGATGTCGGGCTGCTGGCCGGTCTGGACATACGTCTTGACCTTGGAGTCCATCTGCTCCCAGTCGACGACCTCCAGCTCGACCCGGTAACCGGGGTTCGCGGCCTCGAAGTCGCCGATGAGGTTCTCCCAATAGGGCTGGGTGTCGTCGTCGTACTTGGCTGCCATGAACTTGATCGTTTTTCCGTCGGAGCTGCCGTCGGACGAGCCTCCCTTGCCGCATCCGGTGAGACTCAGGGCGAGGGTTACAGCTGCTGCGATACCAACGAGGTGCCGTTTCACGGGGTACCACCTTCACTGCAAGCGAGTGATTGGTTCTGCTCGAAAGTTGCCAGAATCGAGCATCGACATCCATCATGCTCAAAGGTTCGCGCACGATGTCAAGGGCCGCCGGTTGCCACTCGGTTACGTCGGCGGCCCCATCGGCGCCTGAGACGGGAGTCCCTGATGAGTCGGACCGAAATCGAGATCGCCACGCAGCCCGAGTGCTGGAGCCGCGCCGCGGAACTGGCGCGGCGGCCGGACGACCCGGCGTACTCGGCCATGCCAAGGCCCGGCGAGCGGGTCGCCGTCGTGGGATGCGGGACCTCATGGTTCATGGCCCAGGCCTACGCGACGCTCCGCGAATCCGGCGGCCACGGGGAGACGGACGCGTTCCCCGCGTCGGAGATGCCGGCCGGCCGGGCCTATGACCGGGTGGTCGCGCTGACCCGGTCCGGAACCACCTCGGAGGTGCTGGAGTTGCTCGGCCGACTGCGCGGCAGGACGCCCACCGTCGCGGTCACCGCCGATCCGGCGACCCCTGTCATGGATGCCGCCGAGGCGGCCGTCGTACTCGACTTCGCCGACGAGACCTCGGTGGTGCAGACCCGGTTCGCCACCACGCAACTGGTGCTGCTGCGCGCCCTGCTCGGCGAGGACGTCGGCCACCTGGGGGCGCAGGCTGCGTCGGCGCTCGCCGAACCGCTGCCCGAAGCGCTCCTCGGCGCCGAGCAGTTCACCTTCCTGGGCCGGGGCTGGGCGTACGGGATCGCCCAGGAGGCGGCCCTGAAGATGCGCGAGGCGGCGGGCGCCTGGACGGAGTCCTACCCGGTGATGGAGTACCGGCACGGGCCGATCAGCATTACCGGACCGGGCCGGGTGGCCTGGTGGTTCGGCGATCCGGCCGCCGTTCCCGACGGCCTGCCCAAGGAGATCGCCCGCACCGGCGGCCAGTTGGTCGCCCTCGGGCGCGACCCGGTGGCCGATCTGGTCGTGGTGCAGCGGCTCGCCGCCGCCCTGGGTGCGGCGCGCGGCCTGGACCCGGACAACCCCCCGCATCTGACCCGCTCGGTGATCCTTACCTGAACCGGCCCCCTCCCACCTGACCCGCACACAGGGAGCTGGAACCGACCGAATCGGGCGTGGTTCACACAGAATTTACCGCCGCCTTTCCCCGGGTCCGCGGCCTCAGAAACCACGTCGCGGACCCAGGGAATCCGCCGTCACCAGGGACGACGGGGCCGGTGGGTAGAGCCAAGAAAATCATGGAGCCCAGCGTTGACAGCTGACGCTTATGGCCACAACATGAACACAAATAAGCATGATCTTGCAGTGCTGCTCAACGACGCCATGCCCCGCCCCGCAGGAGGACGTCAGTGCGCACCCACCCGCGCAGACCGCGCAGAACCGGCAGATTCGGCACACTCCTGGCCGCCGCGCTGGCCCTGACGCTCATACCGTCGGTGACCGAACCCCTCGCCACACCGGCCCGGGCGGACACCACCGCCCAACCGAAGGTGTCCCGCAGCGCGGATGCCCTCACCATGTCCGTGCCGGCCACCAAGACGACCCCCGGCTACACCGTCGACATCGCCACCGGCGCGCTCGCCGTCACCACCGAGCGCGCCGGAGAAGCCGTGCTCAGCACCGCGGGCGGCGACACGGGGGGCCTGCGATTCCGCTCCGGCGGCCAGTGGCAGCACGCGACCGAGATCACCGACTGGGCGTGGAAGGACGGCGTCCTCGCCCTCACCGCGGACACCACGCTCGACGGCGCCACCGTCAAGGCGCGGCTGACCCCCGCATCCGACCGCTACCAGCTGGACTGGGACGTCGAGGGCGGCAGTCCCGACCAACTCGGCCTCGCCTACGACCTGTCATCGGCGGGCCACTGGTACGGCCACGGCGAGGCGGAGACCCCGCAGGGTGGCCCCGGTGTCAATCAGCCCTGGCCGCTCGACACGGGCGAGGTCGACCACCCGACCTTCGGCCCGGCCTCGTACAACATGATCGACCCGTTCTGGTACACCTCCACCGCGACCGGTCTCCGGGTCGACACCGGGGATGTCATGGACGTGACACTCAACAAGGGCAAGGACGGCCTCGGCCGCTTCACCGTCGAGTCGCCCGACACCTACAAGGCCACCGTATTCGTCGAGTCGACCCCGCTGGAGGTCTACCGCGACTACATCGGCATCGTCGGCAAGCCGGACAAGAGCGATGCCACATACGAGCAGTACGCCAAGCCGCTGTGGAATTCCTGGGCACAGTTCTACACAAAGGTCGACCAGGAGAAACTGCTCGACTATGCCACCGACCTCCACGACAACGGTCTTGACGGGCACACCATCCAGCTCGACGACAAGTGGGAGTCGAACTACGGCAATCTGACCTGGGACCCCAAGACCTTCCCCGATCCCAAGGGCATGTCCAAGAAGATCCACGACATGGGGTTCGACTTCGGCCTCTGGGTCACCCTGTGGATCAACCTGGACTCGAACAACTACCAGCACGCGGTCGACAACGGCTATCTCCTCATGGACGCCAAGGACCCCAGCAAGCCCTGCGAAGTGACCTGGTGGAACGGCCAGGCCGGAATCATCGACCTGGCGAACCCCGACGCCAGGGCCTGGTACGAGGGCAATGTCAAGAAGCTCATGAGCGACTACGACATCGACGGGCTGAAGTTCGACACCCGCTTCTTCGACGAGAAGTGCGCGCCGCGCGAAGGCCACCAGGCCACCGACTACCAGAAGCTCGGCACACAGCTCGCCGACGAGTTCGACCTCCAGGGCGCGGGCATCCGGGTGCACTGGAACGAGACGGCCCACAAGGCCGGCTTCGTCACCCGCCAGGTCGACAAGGGCACCGGCTGGGACTCCCTGCGCGCTTCCGCCACCCAGAACCTGGCGATCTCCACCATCGGTTACCCGTTCGTCGAGTCGGACATGATCGGCGGCTCCGGCGGTCAGCCCGCACCGTCCAAGGACGTCCTGGTGCGATGGGCGCAGTCCGCCTCGCTGATGCCGCTGATGTACTCCTCGACATCACCGGTGGACACCAATGACACCACCACCGGGCAGAAGGTGGACTACGACCAGGAGACGGTCGACCTCTACCGGCAGGCGATCGAGACACACAAGAAGCTCGCCCCCTACATCTGGGACCAGGTCCAGTCCACCCTGAAGACCGGCGACCCGATCATGCGGCCTCTGTTCTTCGACTTCCCGAAGGACAAGGAGAGCTACACCGTCACCGACGAGTGGATGCTCGGCCCGGCCGTGCTCGCCGCGCCCAAGCTGAGCGCCGGCGCCACCCGGACCGTCCATCTGCCGCCCGGCACCTGGTACGACGTCAACCAGGGCACGGTGATCCGCGGCCCCAAGACCCTCAAGGGGTACGCGGCGCCGCTCGGCGTCACCCCGGCGTTCGTCGACCTCAAGGCCAAGGGCGCCGCGAAGGCCATCAAGGCGCTGAAGCGCCACGACGTCCCGGCCGCCTCCGTCCTGATCAGTCCGGACGCCCCGTCCACCGGCTCCGGCACCCCCTTCGAGGTGACCACCGAGGCGACCAACTGGTCCACCGGGGCCATCAGGAACGTCCGAGCGGCACTGGACCTCCCCGGCGGCTGGACCGCCACGGCGGCCGGCCCCACCACCGCGAAGTCCCTCAAGGCCGGCGGAACGCTCACCACCACCTGGACGGTGACCCCGGCCGCCGACGCGAAATGGGGCGGTCACGATCTCACCGGGACGGTGACGTACGACCGGGCCCAGAAGGTCTCCGACACCGTGCGGGCGGAGATCAAGGCGGTCCCCGGCAGCGTGACGGCCCCGTATCTGACGACCGCCACCACCGAAGACGCCCGATACGCCCAGGGCGGGGACCAGTTCGCCATCTGGGCCGGCGGTCAGGACCTGTCCGGCTGGAAGGACGAGAAGGGCGTCATCTACCTCGACGACGCGGCCGGCGAGAAGGCCACGGTGCAGACCCAGCTGGTCTCCCAGCACAGCGCCTCACCCTTCGGCAAGGCGGGGATCGCCCTCGCCAACGATCTGACCGCGCCCGGCAAGGGCGGTTACGCGGTACTGGTCATGACCGAGCAGTACGGGCTGGAGTTCATGACCGACAGCAATGGCGACGGCGCGCTCGACACCTGGGCGGGCGGTGGCTCCACCTACCACCCGGCGTATCTGAAGCTGACCCGGGACGGCACCGCCTACACCGCGTATGCCAGTAAGGACGGCGAGACCTGGTCGCAGGTGGGCACCGCCGAGGTGCCGTCGGCCGCGGGCACCGGTGACGCCGGGATGGTCGCCAGCGCGGCCAACGTCAGCTACCCCGGCGAGAACATCGAGGCCGTCTTCAGCGGGTTCTCCGTCGCCTCCTGACGCCACCAGGGCCAGGTGCACCGCCCCTTCCCGGCAGGCCCCGCCCCTCCTCCCCGGGGGCCTGCCGGGAGCCACGCCCGTGCACGTCCGTAAGAGAGGGAACACAGACCCATGGCACGTACGTCCTCACTCGTCGCCGGCTTCGTCGCGGGTGTCGTGGTGGCCGCGAGCACCACCGCGATCGCCGTCACCGGTACGAGCACCGATACCGCCCTCGATTCCAAGGCCACCACCACCTGGCTGACCGTCAAGGTCGCCGATGCCATGGGCACCAGAGACACCATCACCTGGGTGCCCACCGGATCCTTCGCCAGCTCCGCGGAGGAGCGGGTCCCGCGCTACCCGATGACAGCCATCCAGGGCAAGGACACCAAGGAGCTGACCCTCTCCGCCGTGCGCAACGAGCAGATCTCGGCGCAGCTGGCGATCGCGTCCGGCGAGGATCTCGACAACGTCAAGGCCGTGGTCGGCGATCTCACCGGACCTGGCGGGGCGAAGCTGCCCGGAGACGACGCCCAGGTCCGGTTCGTGAAGTACGTGCCCGTGCAGCGTTCCAAGAGCGAGGTCGGCTGGTCCGCCACCATCGACCAGGTCAGCTCCGGCAAGGAGGTCTCCGGAGACCGCAACCCCGATGTGGTCGGCGACCCCCTCGAAGAGCGGTCCTCCGTGGACGTGCCCGCGTACGCGGCGCAGCCGCTGTGGTTCACCTTCCATATTCCCAACAAGGCCAGGCCCGGCGCCTACAAGGGTACGGTGAAGGTCGAGGCCGACGGCCGCACCCAGGCCAGTTACCCGCTGACCATCGAGGTCGCGGACGCGAGCGCGCCCGACTCCGATGACTACAGCTTCTTCCTCGACGTTTGGGCCCAGCCGGAGACCATCGCCCAGGCACACGGTGTGAGGCTCTGGTCCGACAAGCACTGGAAGCTGATCGAGGCCTACAGCCGCGACCTGGCTTCCCGGGGCCAGAAGGTCATCAACACCACCATCGTCGACAACCCCTGGCACCATCAGTGGTCGCTGGGCACCCGGGAGTCGCAGACGGCCACGCCGTACTCCAGCATGGTCGGCTGGACGTGGGACGGGAAGTCGTTCTCCTTCGACTTCGGCCGCTGGGACAAGTACGTCCGGACCGCCAGACACGCCGGGCTCGGGCCCGACATCGGCGCCTTCTCCATGCTGGCGTTCCAGGACAAGGAGCACCTCACCTACACGGACACCCGTACCGGCAAGACCGTCTACGAGAACGTCGATCTGGGCGGGGACCGCTGGCGGGAGGCGTGGGGGGCGTTTCTGCCCGCCTTCGAGAAGCATCTGAAGGCGAAGGGCTGGCTGGAGAACACCTGGCTGTCTTTCGACGAGCGCCCGATCGACACCATGAAGGTCGTCAAGGACTTCGTCCACGAGGTCGCGCCGGTCTTCGACGACCGTATCTCCGTCGCCGGGTCGATCAGCACGGAGGGCGTCGCGTCGAACCTGTCCGTCGACTGGGGCGGCATCGACGCGATGACGAAGGAGAAGGCGGCGGAACGGCGCGCGGCCGGAAAGATCACCACCTTCTACGTGTACGGTTCACCGGCTCACCCGAACACCCTGTCGTACTCTCCCGCCGTGGAGTCACGCATGCTGCCGTGGATCTCCGCCCAGCGGAATCTTGATGGGTTTCTGCGCTGGTCGTACAACAGCTGGACCCGCGACCCCTTCAATCAGCCGGTGCATATCTTCACCCAGGGCGACGAATACCTGGTCTACCCGGGCAAGGACGGGCCGATGTCCAGCATTCGCTGGGAGCAGTTGAAGGAGGGCATCGAGGACTACGAGCTCATCGCCCGGCTGAGGAAGAAGGAAGGCGGCGCCGCCGACAGCGACGCCCTGACCGAAGCCCTCGCCACGGCGACCCGGAACCTCGACGGCCGCACGAAGGACGTCACCGACATCGAAACCGCGCGTGCGGCCGTGGTGAAGGGGCTGACGTCATGAGAGGGCGATGGCGCCCTCTGTTGCTCGCCACGCTTCTGGCCGTCATTCCGCTGACGGGTACGGGCGCCGCGACACCGGCTCAGGCGAAGCCGCAGGCGCAGGAGCACACGGTCACCTACGACCAGTACTCCGTGAAGGTCGACGGCGAGCCCCTGTACATCTGGGGCGCCGAGTTCCACTACTTCCGGCTGCCCAGCCCCGACGCGTGGCGCGACGTGCTCCAGAAGATCAAGGCGGGCGGATTCAACGCGGTCTCGCTGTACTTCGACTGGGGTTACCACTCGGCCAAGCCCGGCTCCTACGATTTCACCGGCATCCGGGATGTGGAGCGGCTGCTGGACGAGGCCGAGCGCGCCGGCCTGTACGTCATCGCCCGCCCCGGCCCGTACATCAACGCCGAGGTCTCCGGCGGCGGCTTCCCGGCCTGGCGGAAGACGCGAAAAGGTGTGAACCGCACATCCGAGGCCGACTATCTGGACGATGCGCGCGAGTGGATGAGCCGGATCAACCGGATCATCGCCCGCCACCAGTTCACCCGTGGCACCGGCACGGTGATCCTCTACCAGGTCGAGAACGAGTACCAGGGCGGCCGCGCGGACGCCGACTACATGCAGACGCTCATCGACTGGGCGAAGAGCGACGGCATCGATGTGCCGACCTTCGTCAACGACGGCGGGGCCAACAAGAACTGGGTGAGTGGCAAGGGCGCCCCCGACATCTACGGCTTCGACGCCTACCCGCAGGGCTTCGACTGCTCGCAGCCCGACGCCTGGAAGAACCTGCCCGACTATTCCCATGTCAACGACTGGAAACCCGAGTCCCCGCTGATCATCCCGGAGGCACAGGGCGGCGCCTTCGACCCCTGGGGCGGTACCGGGTACCAGGACTGCGCGCGGCTCACCGGCACCGACTTCACCCGGGTGTTCAGCAAGATGAACATCGCCGCCGGGGTGAGCGGCCAGTCCTTCTACATGACGTACGGAGGCACCAACTGGGGCTGGCTCGCCGATCCGAACGCGGTGTACACGTCGTACGACTACGGGGCCGCGATCAACGAGTCCCGTCAGCTGACCGGCAAGTACCAGGAGTTCAAGCGTCTCGGGTACTTCGTCAACTCGGTCCGCTCGCTGGCGCGGACCGACAAGGCCGAGGTGCCCGCTCCTTCCGATGAGGCACTGCGCGTCGACCGGCGGGTCAACCCCGACGACGGCACTCAGTTCTTCACCGTCCGGCACGCCGACACACGGGTGAAGGACAAGGATGAGACCACTCTGTCCCTGACCGGCGCGGACGGCGACTATCCGCGCGTGCCGCAACAGGGCACGATCACGGTCGACGGCCGGGACGCCAAACTCCTCGTCGCGGGCTACGACCTGGGCGATCAGCGGCTCGTCTACTCCACCTCGGAGATCATGACGCACGCCCGCGTCGGCGATCGTGACGTGGCGCTGCTGTACGGGCGCAAGGGCGAGGCCGGTGAGACCGTGCTGCGGTACGCGAAGCGGCCGAAGGTCACCGTGCTCGACGGCGATGTCACCACCGCCTGGGATGCCGCACGCGGCGATCTGCGGCTGAACTACACCCATGACGGCCTGGCCCGAGTGCTGGTGAACGGCCTGGAACTGCTGATCGCCGACACCGCGGAGACCGCCCACTGGTGGCGGCAGGACACCGCCGCGGGCCCGGTCCTCGTGCGTGGCCCGTCCCTCGTCCGTACGGCCGAACTGGACGACGGAACGCTGAAGCTGACCGGCGACTCCACCGATGCCGCGAAGATCGAGGTCATCGCGGATGCCACCAAGGTGACGTGGAACGGCCGCGAGACCGCCGTCACCCAGGTGCCTCGCCCCCTCGAGCTGCCCGAGCTGACGACGTGGAAGTACAAGGAGGAAGCGCCCGAGTCCGCCCCGGGCTTCGACGACTCCACCTGGACCACCGCGGCCAAGCTCAGCGCCAACAACGCCGAGCTGGACGGATCGCTGCCCGTCCTCGCGATGGACGAGTACGGCTACCACCACGGCGACGTCTGGTACCGCGGCCGGTTCAAGGCCACGGGGAAGGCCACCGCGATCGTGCTGAACGCCAACACCGGCCCGACCGGCCAGTACGCGGTCTGGCTCAACGGCAGCTACCTCGGCAGCTCCGGCGACGGTGCGCACACCTTCGACATCCCGGCGGGGACGCTCGAGGCGGAAGGCGACAACGTCCTCTCCGTACTCGCCGAAAACGCGGGCCACAACGAGGAATGGGGCCACGACTACTCGAAGGAACCACGCGGCCTGCTCGGCGCCGAGGTGATCGGCGGGGCCACCACCCTCACCTGGAAGATCCAGGGCAGCCGGGGCGGCGAGAACCCGGTCGACACCGCGCGGGGCCCGTACGACAACGGCGGGCTGTACGGGGAGCGGGCCGGCTGGTCGCTGCCGGGTTACCCCGACAACGGCTGGAGTCGCACCACCCTGTCCGGACAGACCGGGAAGACCGGGCCCGGCGTGCGGTGGTATCGCACCACCGTCGGGCTCGACCTACCGCGGGACCAGGACAACGCGATCGCGCTGGATCTCGCCGAACCCAAGGGCGGCAAGACCGACTATCGCGCCCAGATCTTCGTCAACGGCTGGCTGATCGGCCGCTACCTGGCCGACACCGGGCCCCAGACGCGGTTCGTCATCCCCAAGGGCATCCTGCGCGAGCAGGGGACCAACACCATCGCCCTGGCCGTCTGGTCCACCGACAAGGCCTCGGGCCCCGGTTCCGCGACCCTCGTCGACCTCGGCGCGACGGCGGGCGGGATCAAGGTCCGTGCGGTGGACGCGCCCTCGTACGACGCCAAGACCTACGCCATGCCGACATCGGGCGCCCGGGTCACCGTCGGCGCCGAGCCGTTCCTGAGCACCGGCACGGCCACTGAGGTCCCCGTCACGCTCACCGTGCCGAAGGACGCGCCGACCGCTCGGAGCGTCAAGCTGGACCTGACCGTGCCGGACGGCTGGACCGCGACCACCGACGACACCACCCGTCTCGACCGGGTCCGGCCCGGCGACACGGTGACCGCGACCTATACCGTCACCCCGCCCCGCGACCCGGTCCATTACGCCCTCCTGTCCGCGACCGCGGAGCTGACGCAGACCGGCCATCCAGGTGCCGTCACCGGTCAGCGGGGAGTGCAGGTGCCCCCGCCAGGGCTGTCCGCCGACGCCTATGTGAGCGACCTGACCTGGGTCAAGGCGGTCAACGGCTGGGGCCCGGTCGAGAAGGACGCCTCCAACGGGGAGTCCGCAGCGGGCGACGGGCGGCCGCTCGCGATCGGCGGCACCACGTACGCCAAGGGCCTCGGCGTGCACGCGAACAGCCAGATCCGGGTCTACCTCGGCGGCGGCTGCACCCGGTTCACCGCCACCGCCGGGGTGGACGACGAGGTCGGCGACAACGGCAGCGTCTCCTTCCAGGTCATCGCCGACGGCCGCTCCCTCTTCACCAGTCCGGTGCTGTACGGCTCCGGCGGCGGCGCCGCCGTCGACGTGGACGTGACCGGCGCCCGCTGGCTGGACCTGCTGGTCGACGGTGACGGCGATGTCTCCACCGACCACGCCGACTGGGCCGACGCCAAGCTGACCTGCGCGGGAGGCACCTCGTGAACCTCGTCCGTTTTCCCTCCTCTTCTCCCTCCCCTTCCGGCCTCGCGCGAGCCGACCGGCTGCGCTCCGCGCTGGCCGGAGCACTGGCCGCCGTGCTGCTGACGGTCCTGTCCGCGGCGGTGCCCGCCCACGCCACGGGCACAGCCGCCGAATCCACCAAGGCCACGCCGCACACGGTCAGTTACGACAAGTACTCCGTCAAGGTCGACGGCGAACGACTTTTCGTATGGTCCGGAGAGTTCCACTACTGGCGGCTTCCCAGCCCCGACCTGTGGCGTGATGTGCTTCAGAAGATCAAGGCAAGCGGCATGAACGCCGTCTCGATCTACTTCGATTGGGCCTACCATTCCCCCGCCAAGGGCCGCTACGACTTCACCGGCGTCCGTGACGTCGACAAACTGCTCGACATGGCCGAGGAGGCCGGGCTCTATGTCATCGCCCGCCCCGGACCGTACATCAACGCCGAGACGGACGGCGGAGGCTTCCCCGGCTGGCTGATGACCCAGAAGGGACAGGCCCGCTCCACCGACCCCGAATACCTCGACGCCGCCCGCGAGTGGCTCCGGGAGATCGACCGGATCCTGGCCCGCCGCCAGGTCACCGACGGCACCGGACCGGTGCTGCTCTACCAGGTCGAGAACGAGCTGTACGACCCGGATGGCCGGAACTACATCGTCGAGTTGAGCAAGCAGGTGCGGGCCGACGGCATCACCGTGCCCCTCGTCGGCAACGAGCCGATGCCGCAGTACGCGGGCGGTGAGGGTCTGGACTTCGTCGGCGAGCTGGACCAGTACAACTCCTTCTGCAAGGGCGAGTGGTGGCTGCCCGCCCTCAAGCGGCAGCAGGACGACGCACCGCTGGCGATCTTCGAGGCGGGCACCGGCTGGTTCCAGACCTGGGGCGACACGGGCTACGAGAAGTGCCGGGAGAAGATGGGCCCGGCCTACCAGGAGATCGTCAACAAGCACGAGGTCATGCAGGGCACGACGATCGAGAACCTCTATATGACCTACGGCGGCACCAACTGGGGCTGGCTCGCCGACCCGCGGCAGGTCTACACCTCGTACGACTACGGCGCACCGATCAGCGAGCCGCGCCAGACCGGCGCCGACTACGACGAGATGAAGCGGCAGGGCCTCTTCTACACCACCACAGGACCACTCACCGCCACCGATCCGGCCGACGCGCCCGCCTCGTCCAACGATGCCGTGCACATCGAAGCCCGCGCCAACCCGGACACCGGCACCCAGTTCCTGTACCTCCGGCACGGCGACCCGATGGCCGGCGCCGACGCCACCACCACCTTCGACTGGAAGACCCCGGACGGCACCTATCCGGTCACCGCACGGCTGAACGGGAAGACCGGCAAGATCCTCGTCGCCGGCCACGACCTCGGTGGCCGGCAGCGGCTCGTCTACTCCACCAGCGAGCTGCTGACCAGCACACGGATCGGTGACCGCACGCAAGCCGTGCTGTACGGCGGCGAAGGCGACCCCGGGCAGACCGTGCTCCGTTACTCCGCCAAGCCCAAGGTCACCGTGGTCGACGGCAAGGCCGACGCGACCTGGGACGCCGAGCGCGGCGACCTGAAGCTGGACTACACCCACTCCGGTCTCACCCGGATCCTCGTCCAGGGCGGCGGCCGCCCCGATCTGCTGCTGCTCATCGGCACCGACGACCAGGCCGCCGATTTCTGGCGGCAGGACACAAAGGCGGGTCCGGTCCTGGAACGCGGCACCGAGCTGGTCCGTACGGCATCCGTCACCGGCCGGACGCTCGCCCTCACCGGGGACGCCCGGAAGGCGGGGCCGCTGGAGGTCTTCGCACCGCCCGGCGTACGGAGCGTCACCTGGAACGGCGTACCCCTGAAGGTGAAGCCGACCGGGTCCGGCAGCCTGCTCGGCACGGTGCCCGGGCCGAAGGACGTCACCCTGCCTGAGCTGACCGGCTGGAAGACGTCCGCCGAAACCCCCGAGGCCGACCCGGACTTCGACGACTCGTCCTGGACATACGCCGACAAGCTGACCACCGACAACCCCACCAAGCCCGGCACTCTGCCGGTGCTCTACCAGGACGAATACGGCTACCACTACGGCTATGTCTGGTACCGGGGCCGCTTCAAGGCCACCGGCACCGAGAAGTCACTGTCCCTCGCCGCGAACGCCACCAACCCGGACACCGGCTCGGCCGCGGTGGGCGCGTACTCGGTGTGGATCAACGGAAAGTTCGCCGGCACGAGCAAGACCGGCCGCCGGACCTTCCCCCTGGCCGACGGTCTGCTGCGCAAGGGCAAGGAGAACGTGATCTCCGTCCTGGTCGGCAACATGGGCCACAACGAGGACTTCACCTGGAACAGCGACGACCACAAGCAGCCGCGCGGCCTCACCACGGCGTATCTCGCCGGCTCCGACGCGCAGATCACCTGGCGTATCCAGGGTGCCCGGGGCGGCGAAGAGCCCGTCGACACCGTGCGCGGGCACATGAACAACGGTGGCCTGTACGGGGAGCGTTCGGGCTGGACACTGCCCGGCTACCCGGACCGCTCCTGGGACGCGGCCACGCTGCCGACCAGTGACACCACCCCCGGTATCGCCTGGTACCGCACCACCTTCAACCCCAAGCTGCCCAAGGGCCAGGACGTGTCGGTCGGCGTCACGATCGCCGACAACCCCGACCGTGACTACCGCGCCCTCATCTATGTCAACGGCTGGCTGATGGGCCAGTACGTCAACGACACCGGCCCGCAGCACACCTTCCCCGTTCCAGGCGGCATCCTGCGCGCCGACGGCAAGAACACCATCGCCATCGCCTCGTGGAGCGAGGACGCCAAGAGCGGCGGCCTGGGAAAGGTGGGTCTCACCACCCTCGGCAATGTCACCTCCTCGCTGCGGGTGGCCGATGTGGCCGCTCCGGCCTACGACGCCGCCACCTACGCCGACCCGGCCACCCCGGCGCGGATGACCGTCGACGCCCCCGACACCGTCGAGCCGGGCAACACCTACCAGGTCACGGCGACGGCCTCGGTACCGGACAACGGCAAGACGCTCAGCGACCTCACCCTGAGCCCGAACCTGCCGGACGGCTGGACCGCGACCCCGGCCGGCCCGGTCCGGCTCGGCACCCTGGAACCCGGTGCCTCGGCGAGCGCGAAATGGACCATCTCCGTGCCGTCGGCCCAGAAGACCGGCACCGTCGCGATCGTCGGCGCCACCGCCGCGTTCACCCGGCGCGGCAAACCCGGCTCGGCGGCCGGGGAAGAAATGGTGGCGGCGCAGCCACCGCCGCTCACGGCCGGCGAACACTACGTCAGCGATCTGCCGTTCCAGTCCAGCAGCAACGGCTGGGGCCCGGTCGAACGCGACCAGTCCGTCGGCGAGAACGCCCAAGGCGACGGCCGGCCGCTCACCCTGCACGACACCGTCTACGAGAAGGGCCTCGGTACGCACGCCGCCAGCAGCCTCCAGGTGTGGCTCGGCGGCACCTGCACCACCTTCCACGCGGCCCTCGGCCTCGACCAGGAGACCTACGGCCGGCCCGACGGCCCGGCCACCGTCACCTACACCGTCCTCGCCGACGGAACACCCGTCTACGAGAGCGGCACCGTCGACCGGGACACCGCGACGAAGAGGATCGACGTCGACGTAAGCGGCGCGCGCCGGCTCGAACTCGTCGTCTCGGACGCGGGAGACGGCAACGCCCTCGACCACGCCGACTGGGCCGACGCCAAGCTGACCTGCGGCGGCGGTGCCTGATGGCCGGCGTGAGACGGACCCTCCGCCGCTGCTCGGCGGCGCTGGCCCTGGCCGCCCCGCTGCTCGGCGCGGCCCCGGCAGCCGCCGGAACCGGGACGATCACCCTCGCGACACCAGGCTACGAACTGCGCGTCGCGACGGACCGGCTGACCCTCACCACGGTACGGGCGGGCCGGACCGTCCTGGCCACGGCGGCGGGGGCGTTCCGGTTCCGGATCGGCGGTGACTGGTACCTCGTCCGGGAGGTCACCGGCAGCGCCCGCGACGGCGACACCCTGCGCGTCACCGCCGCCACCGATCTGCCGGGCGTCACCGTCGACCTGAGGATCACCCTGCGATCCGACCGGTACGACGTGACGTGGTCGCTGTCCGGGGCGACCGCGGACGCGCTCAGCACGGCATACGACCTGAACAGCGCCGGGCACTGGTACGGGCACGGCGAGAACGGCGACCAGACAATCCAGCCGTGGCCGCTGGACTCCGGGCAACTGGTGGACACCGGGTTCAGCCCGGCGTCGTACCAGGTGGTGTCCCCCTTCTGGTACACCGCGAGCGCCACCGGGCTGCGGGTGGACACCGGTGAACCGATGGACGTGCGCATCAACTCCGGCGGCAACGGGCTGGGAGAGTTCACCGTCACCGGAGAGCGGCCCGCCGCCTCCACCGTGTTCGTCGAGGACACCCCGGCCGAGGTGTACCGCGACCACATCGGACTGGTCGGCAAACCCGAGCGCTCCGACACCCCCTACGAGCAGTACGCCACCCCGCTGTGGAACTCCTGGGCCCAGCTCTACACGGAGCAGAACCAGGACAACGTCATCGACTGGGCCCGTTCGCTGGCCGAGGCGGGGCTGGACGGGCACGCGGTACAGGTCGAGGAGAGCGTGATCGCGGCCGACTTCGGCGAACGCTTCCCCGATCTGCCCGCCCTGTCCAAGGAACTCGGCCGCCTCGGATTCGACCTCGGCATGTGGACCGGCCTGTACATGCCCGAGACCGCCGCCGACTTCGCCTACGCCGTCGACCACGGGTATCTGCTGAAGGACCGCTCCAACTCGTCCCAGCCATGCCTGTTCACCTGGTGGAACGGCCGCCGGACCGGGCTGATCGACCTGGCGAATCCGGCCGCGCGGCAGTGGTACACCGAGGATCTGAAGACGCAGACGCGCGAATCCGGAGTGGCCGGATTCAAGTTCGACACCGCCTTCTTCGACGACCGGTGCGCGCCCTACCCGGGAGCGACCCGTGCCGACTACGTGACCTACGGCACCGAACTGGCCGACGAGTTCGACCAGCAGGGGGCGGGGCTACGGGTCGCGTGGAACGCCGCGCAAGCCAAGGGCTTCGCCACCCGCACGGCCGACAAGCCGGCCACCTTCGGGGGCCTGCGCGCCTCCGTCTCGGCCAACCTGGCCGTATCCACGGTCGGTTACCCGTTCGTCGAGACCGACATGATCGGCGGCTCGCTCCTGTATCCGCCGCCCACCAAGGCGGTCCTGGTCCGCTGGGCACAGGCGGCTTCCCTCATGCCACTCATGTACGCGTCGACCTCGCCCACCGGTGTACGGGACGCGACGACCGGCGAGTGGGTCGGCTATGACCGGGAGACGGTCCGGCTCTACCGCGCGGCCATCGCCACGCACGAGCGACTGGCCCCGTACATCTGGGACCAGGTGCGGAACACCGTCAAGACCGGCGATCCGATCATGCGGCCGCTGTTCTTCGACTTCCCGCAGGACGAGCGGTCCTACACGGTCTCCGACGAGTGGATGCTCGGTCCGGCCGTGCTGGCCGCGCCCAAGCTCGACGAGGGCGCTACCCGGGACATCTTCCTGCCGTCCGGAGTGTGGCGGGACGTGGGCCGCGGCACGGTCGTCCACGGCCCCGTGACACTCAAGGACTACGCGGCGCCCCTCGGGATCACCCCGGCGTTCGTGAACCTCAAGGCCAAGGGCGCCGCCAAGGCGTACCAGGCGCTCGCGCGTACCGGCGCGGAACGGTAGGGGCGGCACATGCATGCGATACGCGGCAGGCTCGCGGCATTGCTCCTGGCGGTCTCGGCCGTTGTGGCCGGGACGGTGGCGCCCGCCGAGGCCGGTCAGCAGGACGATCGGCGCGGCTGGACGGGGACCTGGGCGACGGCGGCCAGCGAGCACTACGAGGTCTCGGGGATGTCCGAGGTGACGGTACGGATGCCGGTGCACACCAGCGTCGGAGGTTCCTCCGTACGCATCCGGCTGACCAACGCCTACGCCACCGACCAGGTGACGATCGGGCACGCGACCGTGGGCCTGCGCGACGGCGGTGCCGCCGTCGCCCGTCCGTACGACCTGCGGTTCGGCGGGAAGCGCACGGTCACCATCCCGCCGGGCGGCCAGGCTGTCAGCGATCCGGTCGGACTCGCCGTACCGGCCCTGGCCGACCTGGTGGTCAGTCTCCATCTGCCCGGTCAGGTCACGCACATCACCGATCACTGGTGGGCGCAGCAGACGGTGTACTGGACGGACTACGGGGCGGGCGACCACGCCGCCGACACCGCCGGTGACGCCTACACCTGGACCACCACGAGCTGGCCGTTCCTCAGCGGCGTCGACGTGACCGCGCCGAGAACCGGGTCGGTGGTGGCGCTCGGCGACTCGATCACCGACGGGTCCTTCTCGACGGCCGATACCAACCAGCGCTGGCCCGACCTGCTGTCCGCCCGGCTGAACGCCTGCCTGCCCGGCGCCGGAGTGCTCAACGCGGGCATCACCAGCAACCGGATCACCGCCGGGACCGCGACGAAGCCCTCGGCCCTGGACCGGCTCGACCGGGACGTGCTCTCCCAGCCGGGGGCGCGGACCCTGATCCTCTTCGAGGGGATCAACGATCTCGGCGGGGCGAGTGCCGAGCAGATCATCGCCGGGATGACGGAGATCGCCGACCGGGCGCACCAGCGCCGGATGCGGGTCGTTGCCGCCACGATCACCCCGTACGAGGACTTCACCTGGGGTGGTTGGACCGAGGAGACGGAGGCGCGGCGGCAGCAGGTCAACGCGTTCGTCCGGGACTCCGGCGGGGTCTTCGACGACTACGCCGACTTCGACCGGGCGGTCCGCGACCCGGCGGACCCGCGTCGGCTGGGCGCGGCGTACGACTCCGGTGACCACCTCCACCCCAACGACGCCGGAATGAAGGCATTCGCCGACTCCATCGACCTGACCGAGCTCGGCCTCGGCCGCGGCTGTTCCTGAGGAGACCCCGTGTCCAGACCCCTTGAACACCTGTGGGGGCAGCGAAGATTCGCGGCCCTGGCCACAGGCATGGCGGCCACCTTGGCAGCCCTGCTTCCGGCGGCGCCGGCCGCGGCCGAGACCCAGCAGCCGGAGTGGACGGGGACGTGGGGGACCGCTCAGCACGCCTCGTACGACCCGGGCACCTCAGAGGTGACGGTTCGGATACCGGTGCGGGTGAGCGCCGGCGGATCGAGCGTACGCATCCGCCTGACCAACGACTTCACCACCGAGCCGGTGACGATCGGACACGCGACCGTGGGGCGCGGGGACGGCCGTTCCGCCGTCGCGACCCCGCACGAACTGCGGTTCGGCGGCAAGGCGGAGGTGACGATCGCAGCCGGGGAACAAGCGGTGAGCGATGCCGTCCGGGTCCCCGTGCCGGCCCGCAGCGACCTGGTCGTGAGCCTGTACTTCCCCGGCCGGCTCACTCATATAAGCCAGCACTGGATGGGCCTCCAGACCGTCTACTGGACGCCGGACGGCGGCGGCGACCACGCCTCGGACGCGGACGGGGACGCCTTCGCCAAGACCGATTCCACCTTCCCGTTCCTGACCGGTGTCGATGTGCGGGGCGGTGACACGGCGGGCACCGTGGTGGCGCTCGGCGACTCCATCACCGACGGCGCGTCTTCTACGGCGAACGCCAACCGGCGCTGGCCCGACTATCTGGCGGGGCGGCTGTCGGCCTGTTCGTCCACCGCGGGGGTGCTGAACGAGGGCATCAGCGGCAACCGGATCACCGCCGGAACCGACGGCAACCCGTCGGCGCTTGACCGGCTGGAGCGCGACGTGCTGTCCCAGCCGAACGCCCGGACGGTGATCCTGTTCGAGGGCGTGAACGACCTCAGCTGGGGCGGCGCCACCGGCGACCAAGTGATCGACGGCATGAAGGAGATCGCGCGGCGGGCGCATGCCCGGGGGCTACGGGTGGTCGGCGCGACCGTGGTCCCGTACCGGGGCTGGGGCGACTATTGGACGGAGGCCAAGGAGGCCGACCGGCAGCGGGTCAACGCGTTCATCCGCGACTCCGGCGGCGTCTTCGACGGGTACGCCGACTTCGACAAGGCGGTCCGGGATCCGGCCGACCCCACCCGGTACGCCGCCGCGTTCGACTCCGGTGACCATCTGCATCCCAATGACACCGGGATGAAAGCGTTCGCCGACGCGGTCGACCTCACCACCCTCGGCGCGGCCCGCGACTGCCCCTCGGCCCGCGTCCGGCTCACCCCGTACCGGCCGACCCTGGAAGCCGACGGCGACGGCACGAAGATCACGTCGACCGTCACCAACACCGGGCCCACAGCGGTCACCCGGGTCAGCACTCGCCTCGATCTCCCCGACGGCTGGTCCGCCGAACCGGCCGGCAGCGCGCGGATACGCTCCCTCGCCCCGGGCGACAGCGCCACCGCCACCTGGACGGTGACCTCCGCGGCCGACGCGGCCTGGGGCACCCACCAGATCGGCGTGCGCACCTCCTTCCGCCAGGACGGCCGGACACGGCACGACTCCGACAGCGTGGACGGCACGGTGACCCCCGTTCCGTCCGAGGTGCGGCCTCCGTATCTGACGACCGCCACCACCACCGAAGAGGCACAATACGCGCAGAACGGCGGCCAGTTCGCCATATGGGCGGGCGGCCAGGACCTGTCGGGCTGGAAGGACGAGAAGGCGGCGGTCTACCTCGCCGACGCCGCGCCGCCGTCCGGCACCGTGACCGCCCGGGTCGCCGGTCAGAGCGGCAGTGGCCCGTCCGCCAAGGCCGGGATCGCTGTCGCCAACGACCTGACCGCGGCGGAGAAGGGCGGCTACGCCGTGCTGACCATGTCGGCGCGGTACGGCGTGGAGTTCATGACCGACAGCGACGGCGACGGCCGCCTGGACACCTGGGCCGGCGGCGGCGACTCGTACCACCCCGCCTGGCTGCGGCTGGTCCGCGACGGCACGACGTACACCGCGTACGCCAGTGCCGACGGCACCGCCTGGCAGCGGGTCGGCACCGCGACCGTGCCGTCGGCGAGCGGCAGCGGCGACGCCGGCCTGGTCGCCAGCGCCGTCAACCTCAACTATCCCGGCCAGACCACCACAGCTGTCTTCGACTCCTTCTCCGTCACCGAGTGAGAGGCACCTTCATGGCAGTCAGCCGCAGAGACCTCCTGACCACCGCGACCGCCCTCGGCGGGGCCGTGCTGCTCGGCCCGCCGGGGATCGCTCACGCCCTCGGCGGCAGGGCGCGCCCCGACTATGAGCCCACCAAGGCGTCGCTGGACACCCACCCGGTGCCGCGCTGGTACAAGGACGCCAAGTTCGGCATCTTCATCCATTGGGGCGTCTACTCGGTGCCCGGGGGCACCGGACGGCACAACGCGGGCGAGTGGTACCTGTGGTACCAGAGCTTCAAGGACACCGCCGAGTGGAAGTACCACCGGGACACCTACGGCGAGGACTTCGTCTACGACGACTTCATCCCGCAGTTCAAGGCCGAGAACTTCGACCCGGACTCCTGGGTCAGGCTCTTCGAGCAGGCGGGCGCCCAGTACTTCGCGCTGACCAGCAAGCACCACGACGGTTTCGCCCTCTTCCCCAGCGAGGTCACCGACCGGCACTCGGTGAAGTACGGCCCCAAGCGCGACCTGGTCGGTGAGCTGATGACCGCCGCCCGAAAGCGCGGCACCGTACGGCCGGGCCTCTACTACTCGCTCGGCGAGTTCTTCAACCCGGCCATCGGCCGGCCGATGAAGAACTTCTACACCGACGAGGAAATCCCGATGGTCGGCTACAAGCCGGTCCAGGACTACGTCGGCGACTACGAGCTGAAGCAGCTCTACGAGATCATCGACCGGTACGACCCCGAGCTGCTGTGGGCGGACGGCCAGTGGTTCCGGCCCACCGGGGAGCCGCCGTGGCGCAGCGAAGAGCCCATGGCCTACTACTACAACAAGGCGAAGAACCGGGCGCGGCCCAAGGGCGTCGTGATCAACGACCGGTTCGACACCCACTACGACTTCGCCACCTACGAGCAGCGCACCAACCCCACCATGGACCCGCAGAAGTGGGAGTGCTGCATCACCATGGGCTACTCCTGGGGCTACAACAAGCACGAGCTGGACGAGGACTACAAGACCTCCGAGTTCCTGATCCACCTGCTCGCCGACGTGGTCAGCAAGAACGGCAACCTGCTGCTGAACATCGGCCCCAAGCCCGACGGCACCATCCCCGCCATCATGCGGGAGCGGCTGCGCGACATCGGCGCCTGGCTGGACGTCAACGGCCCGGCGGTCTACGGCTCGACGCCGTGGGTGCGGGCGGAGGAGGAGGGCAGCCCACTCGGCATCCGCTACACGGTCACCCCCGGAAAATTCAACATCATCGCGCTGGGCGCCCCCAGCGGCACCCTGTCGGTGCCCGCCGACATCCCGATCAGCGCCACCTCCAGGATCCGGCTGCTCGGCCACCAGGGCCCGCTGCGGTGGACCCGCGAGGACGGCAAGATCCACATCACGGTCCCCTCCGCTCTCCCCAGCGACATCGCGAATACCTTCACCGTCGACTGGGACCGGGGGCGAGCCTGATGACCGGACGCGACGAAACCCGATTCGACACCCTCGGGCCCACCCTCACCGTGACCACGGTGCCCGCGGACCCGGCCGGCGGCGACGCGGTGACGGCCACCGCACACCTCACCAACGACTGCCCCTTCCCGCTCCGCGACGCCGTTCTCCACCTGATCGGCCCGGGTGCGACGACGGCCGCCAAAACCATCCCCCTCGGCGACCTGCGGCGCGGCGCGAAAGTCACCCGCAGCTGGCAGACCACGATGCCCGCCGACGTGGCGGGCGACGTATCGTTCACCGCGCACCTCGTCTTCGACGTCGACGGCCACAGCTCCGACTGCGCCCGCTCCGCCAAAACCGTCAGCATCCCCTACGAGCCCAACGGCGTGCGGGAGCCGTACACCACCTTCGCCACCACCGACGACGCCACGTTCGGCCAGTACGCCCCCGGCCAATTGGTCATCTGGGCCGGTGGCCGGGACCTGTCCGGCGGCACCGACGAGAAGGGGGTCATCTACCTCCCCGGCGCCGCCGCCGAGTCCTGTGTGGTGCAGGTCAGGACGGCCGGCCTGACCGGCAGCGACAACCCCAGCGCCAAATCGGGGATCGCGATCGCGGGCGACCTGACCGCACCCGGCAAGGGCGGCTACGCGGTGCTGACCATGTCCGCCCGGTACGGCCTCGAATTCATGACGGACAGCGACGGCGACGGACACCTGGACACCTGGGCCGGGGGCGGCGGCTCCTACCACCCCGCCTGGCTGCGCCTGGTGCGCTCGGGCACCACCTACACCGCGTACGCCACGGGCAACGGGCTGGCGTGGGAGCGGGTCGGCACCGCCACCGTGCCGTCGGCGAGCGGCGCCGGGGACGCGGGAGTCATCGCCAGCGCCGTCAACGCCAACTACCCGGGCACCACCGTCCGGGCGGTCTTCGACCACTTCTCGGTGGAGGCGCCATGAACGGCCACGCGTACCGGCCCGACGAGGACTTCCTCACCCCGCCCATCTCACTGAACGTGTCGCCGACGAGTCCGCAGGCGGGCTCGGCGGTGACGCTGACCGCCACCGTCACCAACACCGCCCCGATCGCGCTGCGTGACACGGTGCTCTACTTCGCCGTGGACGGCTCCGGGCGGCCGTCCCCTCTGGGCAGCCTGGCGCCCGGTGCCACGGCCACCCGCAGCTGGCGGACCCGGCTCGCCGACGACGCCGAAGGCCTCGTCTCGTTCACCGCCCACGCGCTCTTCGACGTCCACCGCGACGGCTCCGACTGCGCCCGCGCCACCTCGTCGGTGCGGCTGCCGAACCGGTCGCTCGCCGGTGCCTTCGACAACGCGGGCATCGCCTCCGACGACGCCCTCACGGTCGCCGACATCGACGGGTCGCGGTCCAGCCTGTCCGCGCAGGCGCTGGCCTCGGTCGGGCTGACACCGGGGGCGGCGGTGACGTACGACGGGACGGCCTTCACCTGGCCGGACACCCGGCCGGGGAACAAGGACAACGTCGTCGCCTCCGGGCAGACCGTGCTGCTGTCCGGCTCGGGCTCCCGGCTGGCCTTCCTGGGCACCAGCACCTGGGGCGAGGGCAAGGGCGAGGGAGCCGTCGTCTACGCCGACGGCACGCGGCAGGCGTTCTCCGTCGCCGTCCCGGACTGGTACGGGGCGCACGGCTCCGCCGCCGTGGTGGTGCCGTACCGCCACATCTCCACCGGCCGGGACGACACCCCGGTCAGCCTCTACGTGTTCGGCGTCGAACTGCAGGACAAGGAAGTGCGCGCCGTCGTGCTGCCGAAGGTCAGCGACGGCCTGCAGTCGGGCGTCCCCGCCCTGCACATCTTCGCGATGACGGTCGCCTGAAAGGAAATTCTGAACAACATGGACAACAACGAAGGCGTCAGCCGCAGACGAGTGCTGACCGGAGCGGCCGCCGTGAGCGGCGCGCTGCTGCTGGCGAAGCCGCAGGCCGCGCGGGCGGCCACCGGGAACGGGAGCGCCCGGCCGTTCGACACGGCACCGGCCGCCGCCGCGCTGCGGCGGCTGGTGCCCGCCCACCACCAGCAGGTCACGCTGCGCGCGGTGGCGGCCGGCGACGGCGACCACTTCCGGGTCACCGGCCGGGCCGGGAGCATCACGGTGGAGGGCACCAGCCCCGCCGTACTGCTCACCGGGTTCAACCGGTACCTCGCCGAGACCGCGAAGGCCGACATCTCCTGGAACGGCGAGCAGCTGAACCTCCCCCGGCTGCTGCCCGCGCCCGGCGCGGAGATCACGGGAGCGGCGAACGTCGCCCACCGGTTCGCGTACAACGACACCAACGAGGGCTACACCGGCGCCTACCGGGGCTGGAAGGCCTGGGAGCGCGAGATCGACGTGCTCGCGCTGCACGGCATCAACGAGGTGCTCGTGTACATCGGTGCCGACGCCGTCTACTACGACACCTTCCGGGACTTCGGCTACTCGGACGCCGAGCTGCGGGCCTGGATCCCCGCCCCTTCCCACCAGCCCTGGTGGCTGCTGCAGAACATGTCGGGGTTCGGCGGTCCGGTGTCCAAGCACCTCATCGACCAGCGGGCCGCCCTCGCCAAGAAGATCATCGCCCGGGTGCGGGAACTCGGCATGACCCCCGTGCTGCCCGGCTACTACGGCACCGTGCCGGACGACTTCCTGGCCAAGAACCCCGGCGCGTCGCTGGTCTCCCAGGGCACCTGGGGCGCCTTCAAGCGCCCCGACTGGCTCGATCCGCGCACGGACCTCTTCGCCCAGGTCGCCGCCGCCTTCTACCGGCACCAACGGGAACGCTACGGCGACAGCTCCATGTACAAGATGGACCTGCTGCACGAGGGCGGCAACCCCGGTGACGTGCCGGTCGGAGAGGCGGCCAAGGCCGTCGAGGCGGCTCTCCAGAAGGCACACGCCGGGGCGGTCTGGGCGATCCTGGGCTGGCAGACCAACCCCAGCCGGGAGATCCTCGGCGCGGTCGACAAGAGCACGATGCTCGTCGTCGACGGCCTGTCCGACCGCTACACCACCGTCACCGACCGGGAGAGCGACTGGGACGGCACCCCGTACGCCTTCGGCTCCATCTGGAACTTCGGCGGTCACACCCCGATCGGTGCCAACGCTCCCGACTGGGTGGAGCAGTACCCGAAGTGGCGGGACAAGACGGGCAGCGCGCTCGCCGGGATCGCGATGATGCCGGAGGGCGCCGACAACAACCCCGCCGCGATGGCCCTGTTCACCGACCTGGCCTGGACGCCCGGCGCCATCGGCCTCGACGACTGGTTCGCCTCGTACGCCGTGTCCCGGTACGGCGGCGAGGACCCGCACGCCGTCGCCGCCTGGAAGGCGATCCGTGACACCGCGTACAACATGTCCCGCGCGGACGCGTGGAGCGAGGCGCCCGACGGGCTGTTCGGTGCCCGGCCGAGCCTGGGCGCCAACAAGGCCGCCGCGTGGGGCCCGGAGGCCGACCGCTACGACACCACGGCCTTCGACGCGGCGCTCACCGAACTGCTCCAGGTCGCGCCGGGGCTGCGCGACAGCTCGGCCTACGCCTACGACCTGGCCGACGTGGCCCGCCAGGTGCTTTCCAACCGCAGCCGGATGCTGCTGCCCCAGATCAAGGCGGCGTACGAGGCCAAGGACCGCGGCCGCTTCGACCGGCTCACCAAGACCTGGCTCAGCTGGATGAAGCTGATGGACCAGGTGCTGGCCACCAGCGGCCAGCACCTGCTCGGACGGTGGCTGGCCGACGCCCGGTCCTGGGGCGCCACCAGGGCGGAGAGGGACCAACTGGAGTACGACGCACGGTCGATCATCACCACCTGGGGCGGCCGCGCGAGCAGCGAGGAGGGCCTGCACGACTACGCCAACCGGGAGTGGTCCGGACTGCTCGGCGGCCTCTACCACCTGCGCTGGAAGACGTACTTCGACGCGTTGTCCACGGCGCTCGCGGCCGGCCGGCAGCCCGCCGGGATCGACTGGTTCGCGCTGGAGGACCACTGGGCGCACCAGCACGACAGCTACCCGACGCGGACGTCGGGCGACATCCACAAGCTGGCCCGGAAGGTGCGGGACACCCTGACCGCGGATCCCCACCAGGTGGCGCTGACCGCGTCCGCCGACGGGGGAGCGGTGGCCGAGGACCGCCCGGCCACGGTCACCGTGTCGTTCACCAACCGCAATGGGTTCGGCCCGGCGACGGATGTGAGCCTGTCGGTCGACGCGCCGGAGGGGATGACCGCCGAGCCGGCCGGCCCGACCACCGCGGCGTCCGTCGCCCCGGGCGAGACGTTCTCGGCGAGCTTCCGGGTCACCCTCACCTCCGCGGCCGCCGGTGAGCTGGTCTCCCGGGTGCCGGTGGGCGCGTCCTACCGGACCGGCGGCTCGCGGGGCTCGGCCTCGGCAGCCGTCCGTCTGATGGCGGGCACCGGTGTACAAGCGCCCTACCGAACGGCTTCCTTCAACGACGCCGTCTTCGGCCAGTCGGGGGACGGACTCGCCATCGAAGGCGGGGGCGCCGATCTGTGGGGTGGCACCAATGAGTTCGGCACGATCCACCGGGTCGCCGCCTTCGGTTCCGCCTCGGTCGCCACGGTCCAGGTCACCTCGCAGGACAACACTGGCGGCTGGGCCCGCGCCGGGCTGATGGTCCGTAACGACCTCTCCGCGAACGGCGACGGCTCGGCCGGGTACGTCAATCTGGCGGTGACACCGTCCAACGGATGCGCCCTGTCCTGGGACGCCGACGGCAACGGAACACTCGACTCGATCGAACTGGCCGGGTCTTTCGCCGCCCCGGTGCATCTGCGGCTGACGCGCTCCGGCGACGCCTATACCGGCGAGTGCAGCGGTGACGGCGTCTCATGGACCACGGTCGGCACGGCCACCCCGGGCGGCGTTGCCGACGCCCAGGACATCGGGGTATTCATGACGGCTGCCAACGGCTGGACCGGCACCCGCGGGATCGCCGCCTTCCAGGGCTTCTCCGTCACCTGAGCACCGCGGTCCGCGCGGTCTTGTCCAACCCCATGGCACCGGCCACCGGGTCCAGAACACGCGAGGTCGCCTGCTGGACTGCCAAGGTCTACGGGACCCGGGACTCGCGCAGATCACGAGCCCGAAAGCACCTTGTGCAGGCCGAGCCTCGCCTCGACCCGCGCAAGGTGGGGTCAGCTTGTTCCGCTTCGGACGGACCTCGGGCGGCCAGCTGCGCCCCGCACCGACTACGCGCGATAGGGCAAGGGTGGATCTGACTCGCATCCCTTCGGGCAGCCATGCGAATCCCCACCTCACGCCCTGACAACAGTGCAGGTCACGGCCCTGAGGCCATGACGCCGCAGACCCTGGACACACAATCTCCACATGAACCCGACGCGACCCCCACTCCATGAGATCGAGAGAAACCCCAGGCCAGCGCGGTGCCAGCCCGACAATCTCGCGCGACCCATTTCGGTCACCTGCTCGACGCCTCACACAGAAAGCCTGGTCAGCGCACCGACCAGGCTTTTGGAGTGAGTGTCCGAGGACCGACACGACCACCACGCCCCCGCCCTGGCACGGCCGACGCGGCTGGTGGTGGGGTAGGTGGCCAGGCAGCCAACGCCCACAAGCACGCGTCCGACTGCATGCTTCGCGGAGGCTGCCCGGTTCGGGGCCGGACCGGTTGGCGCCCGGCCCTGAAGTCCGTGTCAGCTCTTCAGATCCCACTGCTGGTTCGATGCGCCCGAGCAACTCCACAGTTGGATCTTCGTTCCGTCGGCGGTGTTCGCGTCGCCGGCCTCAAGACACAACCCCGACTGCACTCCTGTGATCGTGCCGTTGGCGTTGACGTTCCACTGCTGGTTCGTCTGCCCGTTGCAGTCCCAGATGATCGCGGCAGTGCCATTGCCGGTGCCCCGCCCGGAGGCGTCCAGGCACTTGCTGCCGTAGATCATGAGTTGCTTGGAGGCGGTGTAGGTCCACCGCTGGTTGGTGCCGCCGTGGCAGTCCCACAGCTGCGCCTGGGTGCCGTTGGCCGTGGTGGAGTTGGGGATGTCGATGCAGCGGCCCGACTGCCCGCCGACGATCTGCTGGCCGGTGGGCAGGGGCGGGGTGGTCGAGTCGAACTGGGTGAAGAACTTCCACACCTCTCCCGACGTCCAGGTCTGCCAGCCGCTGCCGCCGCTGTCGATGGGGCCGGGGTCGTGACCCCCGTCGAACGCGGCCCATACGACGGGATGCCCGGACGAGCACCCTGAGTAGGCCGTGATGATGTGCGTGTGGCTGCCGGACGACGGCTCGGGCGGGTTCTGCGGGGTGCAGCCGTTGTTCCGTACGAACGTGTCGCGCAGCGCCCGTCCCGAAGAGATGGGCAGGACGTTGTCATTGATGCCGTGGAGCCCCATGTACGCGATGGGCTGGGTGCCGCCGCCGCAGCCGCTGAGGTTCGCGCCGGAGTAGACCGCGACCGCGCGGAAGACCGTCGCCCGGGAACAGGCCAGGGCGTACGTCATCGCCCCGCCGTAGCTGAAGCCCCCGGCGAACAGCTGCGCCGTGTCGACGCACAGGCCTGCCTCGATCTGCCGGACCATGTCGTCGACGAAGGTCACGTCCTGGCCGCCGGAATTGGCCCAGCCGTTGTTGATGCCCTGGGGCGCCACGAAGATCGTGCCGTTGTTCGCGCTGTCCGCCAGCCGCCTGAGGCCGTAATAGGACCAGTTGTATCCGTCGGTTCCGCCCGAATCGACATCGTTGGCGGTGCCGCCCACCCAGTGGAATCCGAAGACCAGCCGGTAGGCGCGGTTGCTGTCGTAGTTCGCCGGGACCCTGAGGATGTAGCTGCGGTTCTGGCCGCTGCTCGAGATCGTGTGCGTGCCGCTGTTCAGCGCCGGAGCCTTGCCGCATCCGTCACTGGCGGCGGCGGCACTGGCACTGGTGGGCGACGTGCCTGCGTCGGGACTGCGGCCCAGCGCCGTACCGGCACCGGACATGACGAGAAGTGCCGCGGCCACAAGGGGCATTAAGAGGGATCTTCTCTTCTTCACTGCTTCTCCTTTTCCGTCGAGGGCACAGGCGGCTCAGACGCCGGCGATGGTCCATGCGTTGCTGGTGCTGGAATTCGGCGTCCACATCACCGTCGTCGAGCCGGACGTGGTGCTGCCCGCGCCGTCGAGGGCGGTGCCGGTGCCGCGGTTGACGATCTGGTAGCGGTTGTTGCCGAGGCTCTTGAGCGACCACTGCTGGTTGTTGCCGCCGGTCCACGCGCTCTGCCGGGCGGGAGCGCCGTTGGCGGCGTTGCCCCAGCTGTCGGCGGCCATGCCATTGGTGCGGTTCATGATCCGGTAGTAGCCGTTGCCGAGGTCGATCAGCTGCCACTGCAGGTTGCTGCTCCCGTCGTAGGTCCACTGCTTGAGGTTGGAGCCGGAGGCGACGTTGCCCCCGCTGTCGAGTGCCAGCCCGCTGGTCACATTGGTGATCTTGGCCCAGCTGGTGGGAACGCCCGCGCCGTTCAGGGCGGGGATCTGGCCGGAGAAGGTGAGCTTGATCGTGTACGCCAGGGCGCTGAACGGCGCGCCGGACGAGGGCATGGCCAGGTGCAGGCCGGAGGTGTCCTGGGTCGGTGCGGGCAGGTTGATGTACTTGCCTGCGGTGTTGTCCAGCAGTTGTGCGCCGGTCAGGCTGCTGAGGTTGATCCGGTTCGAGCTCAGCGTGGCGATGGTCATGGTGCCGCCCTGCCAGCCCAGCGCGGTGGCGTACAGGACCTTGTTGTCCTGGCTGCGGGTGAACCGGATGTCCTTCGCCGTGCCGGCCACCGGGCCGCTGAACGAGCCTCCGCCCATCTGGGTGGGGCCCTCGCCGTAGCTGGTCCAGGAGCGGGTGCCGTAGATCGCTTCTCCGAAGCGGCCGAGCCAGTCACCCATGGCGAGCAGGATCGACTGCTGCCCGGAGGGGATGGTGCCGTCGGCCATCGGGGCGATGTTCAGCAGCATGCTGCCGCCCTTGCTGACGCGGTCGATCAGCGCGTGCAGCAGGGCCTGCGTCGAGTAGTAGCCGATGCCCACCGTGTAGCACCAGCTGGAGGAGGAGATGCTGTCGTCGGTCAGCCAGTACGGGGTGAGCAGCCCGGCCGGGCCGCCGCGCTCGAAGTCGAAGACCTCGCCCTTGTTGTTGAAGCCGTCCTTGTAGGTCGCGGCCACGTCCTTGTTCCAGGCGACCGCCTGGTTGTAGTAGTGCGCGAGGAACTGGAGCCGGTAGGACTCCTGCACCTGACCCAGGTTGAAGTCCTGCCAGACCAGGTCCGGCTGGTAGCCGTCGACGACCTCGATCAGCTTCTGGTACCAGAGCTGGTTCTCCGCGGCCGCACCCTGCTGGCCGTAGAGGATGCGCAGCGTCGGGTCGGACTGGTACGGCACGTGGTCGTAGTAGCCGGTGAAGTGGTACGCGTGGTGTAGCGAGGCCATGAACTTCAGCCCCTGGTCGCGGATGGCCTTCGCGTGCAGCCCGACGAGGTCGAGCTTCGGGCCGTGCTGGACGGAGTTCCACGGGCTGGCGTGGCTGTCCCACATGGAGAAGCCGTCGTGGTGTTCGGCGACCGGGCCGGCGAACTTCGCGCCCGCGGACTTGAACAGCTGCGCCCAGGCGTTCGGGTCCCACTTGCCGCCCTGGGAGGCGAGCTTGGGGGCGAACTGGACGAAGTTCCCGGCCTTGTCGCGGGCGCCGTCGATGAAGTTGTGGTACGGCCAGGCCGACGGGTCGCCGTAGGTGGCGATGTGGTGCTTGTTCTCGTTCGAGCCGCCGACGTACATGTTGCGCGGATACCACTCGTTCCCGTACGCGGGGACGCTGAAGACGCCCCAGTGGTAGTAGATGCCGAACTTGGCGTCCTGGAACCAGACCGGGGCCGGGGGGTGCTGGTCCACCGAGGACCAGCTCGCGGTGTAGCTCTGCGGGCCGTCGGTGGCGGCGGCCTCGGGGGCGAAGCGCAGCAGACCGAAGGCCGTGGCCGCGCCCGCCGCCGCGATCAGCCGACGCCGGCTGATCGGAAGGGAAGAGGAAGTCATAGGGGGGCCTCTCTGCGTGAGTGGCGCGGGTGGATTCAGGAGGGTCAGCCGTGCGTCCACTTCTGACTGCTGCCGCCGTTGCAGGTCCACAGCTGCAGCAAGGTGCCGTTCGCCGTTCCGCCGCCGGTGGCGTCCAGGCACAGGCCGGACTGGACTCCGGTGATCGTGCCGTTGTCGTGGATCGTCCACTTCTGGTTGGCGCCGCCGTTGCAGGACCAGATGTCCACCTTGGTGCCGGGGCTGGTGCCCTGGCCCGAGGCGTCCAGGCAGGAGCTGCCGTAGACCCGCAGCTCGTCTGCCGCGGTCTTCGTCCACTGCTGGTTGCTGCCGCCGTTGCAGTCCCACAGCTCCACCTGGGTGCCGTTCGTCTGCGACTGGTTCGGCACGTCCACGCACCGGCCGGAACCGGTCCCGGTGATCGGGGCCGTTATGCCGCCGGATCCGCCGGACCCGGGGGTGAGGGACAGGTTGTCGAACTGCGCCGTCTCGGTCTGGCTGGTCGCGTAGCCGACCTGGCCGCCGGCATAGGTGTTGTCGTTCACGGAACCGACCTTCGTATCGTCGATGACGGCGGTGATGCTGCTGCCGGAGAAGGTCAGGCCCAGGGTGTGCCACCGGTTGGTGCCCAAGGCCGCGGTCGTGCCCTGGGCCAGGGTGGTGACGTTGCCGTTGGTGTTCGAGCGCTGGATCGACCACGCGCCGGTGTCGCTCACCCGCAGGTGGTAGGCGTTCAGCTGGCCGGTGCTGCTGTAGTCCTGCACGTTCGCGCGTCCGATCAGCTCGGCGTATCCGGACTGTTCGAGCAGCACGTCGGAGGAGACGGTGTAGTTGCTCCAGCCCACGTCGCCGAGCAGGGCGTGCGGATCGGACAGCGCGTCCCAGGTGATCGGCTTCTGCGGGCTCATCTGGCGCACGCACCTGCCGCTACGGCCGCCGCCACAGCCGACCGCCTCGAAGGCGCCCTGCCAGTCCATGAGGTACTTGGCCTCGGTGCCGGTGGCGTAGCTGTCGAAGGAGTCGCTGTACGGCAGGCCGAACGTGCCCCGGGCGGGACCGGTGGCGGTGCCCTTGCCCTGTCCGGTCGTGGTGGTGAGGGTGTACACGCGGCCGGGCTGCACGGTCAGGCTGAAGGCGCCGCCGGACGGGGTGATGTCCGTCGCGTGCACGAAGTGGTCGGACGTGTTGTTGGACCGGACGTCGGTCGACCAGACGTGGACGGTCTTGGTCGAGGCCAGCCCTCCGGCGACGTTGAAGTTCAGGGTCTGGGCGCCGCCGGCGTCCATCGTCTCGATGACCGTGGAGTAGTCGGAGTTGTTCGTGGACTTCAGGGATACATAGCTGCCGTTGTTCCGGTTGCCGCCGATATAGCCGCTGGAGTCGTCGAGGTAGTGCCACCCCGGGGCGGTGAACTGGCTCGTCTGCGCCATCACCCAGGTGTTCTTGCCGATCGCGTAGTAGCCGGACCACGGCTCCGGTGCCAGGGCGAGCCCCATGGTGGGGTAGGGCAGGTTGGGCGTGAGCGCGGCGACCACAGGCCAGTTGAGATACGCGGTCATCCGGCCGTCGATGTATCCGCGGTTGATGCCGCGGGCCACGGCCGTCGCGCCCGCGTTGTAGTCGTCCGAGCCGTTCTCGCTCGCCCACAGCTGCTTGCCGGACGAGGTGGCGGCCGACGGCACCGAGCAGTTGGTCTGTGCGGAACGGTAGCCGCAGGGGTAGTGCGTGCCGATGATGTCCACCGACGCGCGGAACGCCGCGTTGGAGTTGATGTCGTTCGCCACCGCCCAGTCCGAGTCGGCTGCCACGATCTTTACGTTGCCGTAGCCGTTGGCGTTGAGCGTGCTGCGCAGTTGCTGGTACCAGGAGACGTTGTAGCCGCGCTCGTTCCACCCGCCGAGGTAGTCGATGGTCAGCCCGTGCTGTTTGGCGCAGCCGAGCCACGAGACCAGATAGTTGATCATATCGGTGGACCAGAAGTTGCCGTTGCCGATCCAGCCGGGTGCGCCCCAGGCGAGTCCGTACAGCTTGATGTCCGGGTTGCGCGCCTTGGCCTGTTCCATCAGCCACCACTCGTAGCCCCGGTTGCAGTTCAGGTCGGACCGGGTGTGCTGGTGGCTCGGCTCGGCCCCCGAGGTGGAGTTGGTGTCGCCGCCGACCTCGGCTTTGAGGAGGTGCAGGGAGGCGCCGTAGCCGGGCTTGAACAGGTAGTCCAGGACCTGGCCGCGTTGGGGTTCGGGATAGTCGATCAGGAGTCTGCTGTTGCCGCCCCCGCCGCTGATCGCGCCGACGCCGTCGAAGGTGCGGCCGCCCGACGCGCCGTTGATGGTGATCGAGGTGGCGGCCTGGGCCGGCGTGGCGGTCGTGCCCACGATGCCGCCGACGGCCAGGACGAGGCCCGTGAACATGGCCGTCGGGACGCGCAGGCGCCGGAGTAACTGGCGGAATGCTGACACGATGGATTCCTTTCGCAGGTCAGAGGTGCCCCGTGGCCGGTGCGGTGGTCAGCGGAGGATGAAGTTCTGGTTGGTGCCGGGCGCGTTCTTGCACGGCCATTGGTCGAGTTGCTGGCCCGGGTTGCTGGAGGCGCCGTAGACGTCCAGGCACAGGCCGCTGTTCTGGTTCTGGAATGCGTAGGAGCCGTCGGACTGCCGTACGGGCAGCCAGAGGCTGCTTGCCGCCGTGCCGGTGGCCTGCTGGACGATGTCCGGGGTGCCCGCCGTCGTGGAGCCGCCGGCCACCGCCACATCGAGGCCGGAGTTCTGGGCCCGCAGTTCGCCGTAGCCGCCCGAGGCCGGCAGGAACTGGAATTGCTGGTTGCTCTGCCCGTTGCAGGTCCACTGGTCGATCGTGGCGCCCGCGCTGCCGGAGTTGCCGTTTACGTCCAGGCACAGGTTGTTGTTGGCGACCACGAGCTGGTGGTAGCCGCTCGGGAAGCCGGCCTCGGACGTGGCGGGTGTCAGATAGACCGCGAACGCGTCGTGCGAGGCCTGGAAAGACAGCGGCACGGTGATCGAGCCGCCCGAGGTGCTGACGTTCTGGTCGTACACGGTCTGCGGGGCGGCGAGCGGCGCCTGGTCCGGGATGCGGTGCACGGTGACGTGCACGCTGCCGGCGTCCGCCAGCCAGGGCACGGACGCCAGCCCGTTGAAGGCCACGGACGCGGAGCCGGTGTAGCCGTTCGCGTCGCCGATCATCGCCACGGCGCGCTTGTTGACGGAGTCCTGGGAGGCCGAGATCGCGGTGGAGCCGACCTGGCCGGAGGTCTCCACGAGGGTGCCGGTCATGTCGGCGTAGTCCCGCAGCGCCCACCAGTTGCCGGTCGGCTGCCAGCTTCCCCCGCTCTGGGTCAGGACCCCGGTCAGGTTCGGGGTCATGCAGCACACCCAGTTGCCGCGCATCGCGTTGGTGTACCCGGACTGCGCGAACCGCGCCAGGTACCACGCCGTCACCCCGGCGGTCTGCCGGTCGGCCGGCTGGTACTCGTTCGAGGACAGCGGCAGCGGACCGATGCCCGCCGCGTTCAGGCTGCTGTTGAGGGACTGCGAGACGGTGACCGGGTCGTCGACATCGCCCTCATTGTGGTTGGCGATCATGTCCGGCACCGTCCCGGCCGCCTTTACGTGCGCGAGCCAGGTCTGCCATTGGCCCGGATTACGCTGCGGGGTGAAGGCGAAGGACGGTCCCACGATCTTCGCCGAGGGGGCGAGGCGCCGGATCTCGCGGTACGCGGTGTCCCACATCTGGAAGTACTGGGCGCTGTTCACGCCCCGGGTCCAGAAGTAGGAGATGTCCGGCTCGTTCCAGATGTCGTACGCGAACGTCAGCCCCGAAACCTGCAGCGCTCCCACCGTGGAGTCGATGAAATTGATCCAGTTGGAGCAGTCGCCGTTGTCGCACGGGTACCTGGTGTTCGACGGCTGGCCGCCGTTGGCGCCGTAGATGTCGCTGACCAGCACCTGGTACTGCGCGTGATAGGGCGCCTGGGTGAGCCGTTTTCCCAGCGCGATGATCGAGTCGAGGTCGGCCCGGGTGGCGGAGCCGTACAGGTAGTTGTCCTTGATCCAGCCGCCGGAGAACCAGCCGCCGCCGCGGAACGCGTTGATCCCCAGCGGCTTGATGAACTGGTCCGCCGGCTGGCTGCCGTCCGCCGTGAACCCGTAGAGGAACCCCTCGCCCACGCCGGTCGACGGGCCCCGATTCGACGCCAGGTTCACGCTCAGCGCCTCGCCCGCGGCGGCCCGGCTCTCGGCCGTCGCGAGCAGCTGCAGCACGAACGCCAAGACGATGCCGACCGCGAGTACCAGACGGCCGCGTCTCGCTCTCGTCCTCATGCGATCCTCCGGGGTCAGCTCATCGACCATTGCTGGTTGGATCCGCCGTTGCAGGTCCAGAGGTCGACCAGGGCCCCGTTGGCGGTGGAAGCGCCGGTGACGTCCAGGCAGAGGCCGGACTGGGCGCTGGTGATGGTGCCGTTGGCGTTGACGTTCCACTGCTGGTTGTTCTGGCCGTTGCAGGTCCAGGTGATGACCTTGGTGCCGGGGCTGGTGCCCCGGTCGTAGGCGTCCAGGCACAGCTGGCTGCCGCCGCTGTAGATGGTCAGCTGGTTGGCGGACGTACGGGTCCAGGTCTGGTTGGCGCCGCCGCTGCAGCTCCAGATCTGCAGCTGGGTGCCGCTCGTGGTGGACGAGTTCGGCACGTCCAGGCACTTGCCCGCGCCCACCGCGCGCAGCTCGCCGGTCACGTCGGTGCCGCCGCCGCTGGTGCCGCCCGCGACCCGGTACATCACCGTCCCGTGCGCCGGCACCGAGGCGCTGATCGTGCCCGAGGTGGTCGAGGTCGCTCCCGACCACAGGTCGGTCAGGGCGTAACCGGACGCCCCGGTCTTGCCGATCGCCGCCGCCGTGGTGGAGATGGTCGCGGTCGAGCCCGTCTCGTTGAACAGCACCACCGACACGTCCCCGTTGGCCAGCGGCTTGGCCAGCACGTCCAGGCCGCCCGCGGACGACACCAGGGTGCCCTGCTTCCCCAAGGGGTCCTGGTCGACCGCGATCACCCGGGAGTTGGTCAGCGTGGCCAGGGTGTCCGCACTGGCCTGGGGGATGTTGGTGCCGGCGATCAGCGGCGCGGCCATCTCCGCCCACAGGCTGAACTCGCTGCGGCTCTCGGTGGCCGTCATCGAGCCGTTGCCGACCTCCAGCATGTCCGGGTCGTTCCAGTGGCCCGGGCCGGCGTAGGAGGCCAGCCCCACATTGCTGTGGAAGATCGACAGCATGCTGGCGAAGTTCGCGCTGATGTCTCCGGTGGTACGCCAGCTGTTGCCCACGTTCGCGCCCCAGGTCCACACGCTCTCCTGGCCCCAGTTGCACAGGCTGTACAGGATCGGCCGGTCGGTGGCCGCCAGGGCGTCCCGCATCGCGGTGTACCGGGTCTGCGCCGGCACACCGTTGTTGTTGCAGTTGTCGTACTTCAGGTAGTCCACACCCCACGACGCGAACGTCTGCGCGTCCGTGGTCTCGTGCCCCAGGCTGCCCGGATACCCGGCGCAGGTCGCGGTGCCCGCGTCCTCGTAGATCCCCAGCTTCAGCCCCAGCGAGTGCACGTAGTCCGCGGTGCCCTTGATGCCGTCGGGGAACTTGGCCGGATCCGGCACCAGGCGGCCGGCGGAATCGCGGCTGTGCGTCATCCAGCAGTCGTCGATGTTGACGTACTCGTATCCCGCCGCCTGCATGCCGTTCGTATGCATCGCCTGCGCGGTGGACTTGATCAGCGCCTCGGAGACATTGCAGCCGTACGCGTTCCAGTTGTTGAAGCCCATCTGGGGGGTCCGCGCGAGCCCGTTGTCCAGCGCGGCGGCGGGCTGCGCGGTGCCGGGGGACACGACGGATGCCGCCGCGATGAGCAGCGCGACCGAGGTGACCGCCACCGCCCTGCGCAGGAGCGGACGCGGGAGGAGGGACAGAAGTTGTCCGATAATGACCATGTCAATGACTCTCCTGGGCGGGTCTCTCGTGGCGGTGCTCGGGGTGTGCTGGAGGGGGCCGGCCTCCAGCACGGGTGCGCGAAGCTCAGCGGTAGCCGGCCGCGGTGATGTTGGCCTGTACCGCGTCGTCGGTCGCGTCGGACGGGTAGCCGGCGACGATGGCCCCCTCGTAGAAGGTGCCGGCGCTCAGGTTGGCGCCGCCGCCGGGCTTGCAGCAGTCACCGCCGCTTCCCAGGACGATGGCTCCCTGTTTCTTCATCGGGCTGTATCCGTTCGGCAGGCCGCCGTCCCACAAGGTGGTCAGGCTGCCGGACTGCGCGTTGGCGCCCTTGAGGGCGAATCTCGACGTCCCGTTGTTCTTCAGCATCGCGGTGACGAATTTGCTGGTGAACGCCCGCTGGTTGGGGTTCCAGGACTGGCTGCCACCGGAGTACAGGCCCCATTCGAGATCGGCTTGCACCCAGGGGCCGCTGCCCGAGCAGCCGCCGAACCAGCACTGGGTGCTGAAGTTGATCGCGTCCATCGCCCCGGCGGCGTCGGCGCTCCTCGTCGTCTCGCTGTTGCCGTAGTCGAAGCAGCAGCCGCCGTTGACGTGGGTGCCGCTGGTCACCATGTACGCCCCTTCGGGCGCGCTGCCGGTGGGCACGCCCGTCAGGTGACCGTCCCGCCAGTAGCTGTTCCCGGGATTGATGTAGAGCGAGTACGCCTTGGTGCCCCCGGCGGTCAGCGACTCGGAGGCCGCCTTGGCGGGGCTGCTCTGGCTCGATCCCGGGACCTGGGCCGAACCCTGGTACCACAGGTCGTTGCCGTGTCCGGACTGGTCGTAGACGACCGTGATCACACACGAGGTGCCCGCGCAGAACGCGTCCTGCGCCGCCGCGTCGGCGAAGCCGCCGGCCGCAAGCACACCGATGTTCCTGGTCGCGTTGTCCGAGGAGCGCCTGACCTGGTACAGGTTGCCGCCGTACGACCCCAGGAGCGCCCGCACCGTGCTGTGCGCGGCCACGCACGGCGTACCGCCCGCCGCGTAGATGTCGCACGGGCCCGATCCGTCGGGCGACGGAGTCGACGGCGTGCTCCACTTCTGGTTGCTCTGGCCGTTGCAGGTCCACAGGATGACCGCGGTGCCGTTGGCCGTGCCCGCCCCGTTGACGTCCAGGCACAGGCCGGACTGGACGCCGGTGATGGAGCCGTCGGCGTTCTGCCGCCACTGCTGGTTCTGCTGCCCGTTGCAGGACCAGATGATCACCGCGGTTCCCGGAGCGGTCCGGTTGCCGTAGGCGTCCACGCACCGGGTGCCGCCCATCGTCCTCAGCTCACCCGCCGACGTGAACTCGAACGCCTGGTTCGCCTGACCGTTGCAGTCCCCGATGTCCAGCGCGGTGCCCGCCGTGTCGGCACCACCCATGACATCCAGGCACCGCCCCGACGCCGCACTCACCAGGGGTGCCGGCGCCGATGCCGACCGCGCCGGCGCGATCGACAGCAGCATGGCCAGCAGCGCCGTCACGCAGACGGCGGCGGCCGCCGTTAAGCGGGAGCTCCGGAACGAAACCGATGAAGGCTGCATGGTGTTCCTCGGGTATGTGGAGGGCGAGCATCTGGGAGCGCTCCCACTTTGCAAAACGCGCTCAGACATCCCATGTTCCATAGTGATTCCACAAGGTACTTCGTCTGTCAATACGCATATCACTCCCGGTCCGAACCCAATCCATCCCATGTTTTCCTCGGTCAGACCGCCGTGAAGGCGTGCCAGAACCAGCGCCCGGCCAGAGCCGCCGCACCGGGCGCGAGAGTTCGCCGGATCACCTCACTTAAAGTTCCAGTGCTGGTTGGTGCCGCCGTTGCAGTCCCAGATCTCGATCTTGGTGCCGTTGGCGGTGCCGCGGCCGGTGGCGTCGAGGCACTTGCCGAGCGCTCGCAGGGTGCCGTCGGAGCGCGCGGACCACTGCTGCCCGGTGGAGCCGTTGCAGGTCCAGATCTGCGCGGCGGTGCCGTTGGCGCTGCTGCCGCCGTTGACGTCCAGGCACTTCCCCGCGATGCCGGAGCGCACCTGCCCGCCGCCCACGGAGACCGGCGGCTTGATCCAGCCTGCGGCGTCCGCGGCCTGGACACCCGCGTCGAATGCCGCCGCCATCTTGCTGAAGCCGTTGTCGTTGGGGTGCAGCGAGTCGGACAGGTCCGCGGTGGTCAGGGCGCTCATGTCGACCAGGCGGACGTGCTTGCCGGCCGCCTGCTCGGCCTGGACGATGCCGGGCAGCTTGGCGTTGAACGCGGGCCGGTTGGCCTCCTCCGTACCGCTGGTGGAGATGATCACGGTGCCGACGAGGACGGTGGCGTCGGGTGCGGCGTTGGTGATCTGGTCGATCAGCGCACGCATCCGGTCGGCGGCGGTCGGGATCTGGTAGTTGCCGTTCAGATCGTTGGTGCCGATCTCCAGGGTGATGACATTCGGCCGGAAGCGGGCCAGCACGGAGTCCGCGATGCCGGCTATCTGGTCGATCCGCCAGCCGTTATGGCCCTCGTTGTCCGGGTCGGACATGGTGCCGTTGCGGCCCGAGCCGACGAAGTCCTGGGTGTGCCCCTCGGCGGCCAGCCGGTTCCACAAAAAGCTCCGGTAGCTGTTCCCGGACGCGCTGCCGACGCCCCAGGTGATCGAGTCGCCCAACGGCATCAGCCGCAGGGTGGCGGGCGCGGCGGCGGACGCCGAGGTGCCGGTGGCGGCCGCCGCGGGCCATGCCGCGCCCATACCGAGCGCGGTCAACAGCACCGCGGCCAAGGCTGTCAAGAGCTTCTTCATCTGTTTCCTCACTGGTGCGGGACAGCGGGCGTAGGGAACGAGCCGGTCAGCGCGGGGTGAAGTCCTGGTTGGAGCCGGCGGCGTTCTTGCACGGCCATTGGTCGAGTTGCTGGCCGGTGTTGCTGCCGCCGCCGTAGACGTCCAGGCACAAGCCGCTGTTCTGGTTCTGGAAGGAGTACGAGCCGTCGGACTGCCGCACCGGCAGCCACAGGCTGCCGGTCGCCCCGTTCGCGGCCTGCTGCACGATGTCGGGCGTACCGGCGGCGGTGGCATCGCCGGACACCGCCACGACCAGCCCGGAGTTCTGCGCCTGCAGCCGGCCGTAGCCGCCTGAGGCCGGCACGAACTCGAACTGCTGGTTGGGTCAGCTGAGGTTCCACTGCTGGTTGGAGCCGCCGTTGCAGGTCCAGAGTTCGGCCAGGGCGCCGTTGGCGGTGGAGGCGCCGGTGACATCGAGGCAGAGTCCGGACTGGGTGCCGGTGATCGTGCTGTTGGAGTTCAGCTGCCACTGCTGGTTGGCGCCGCCGTTGCATGGCCAGGTCTCCACCTTGGTGCCGGCGGAGGTCTGGTTGTTGTACGCGTCCAGGCACATCTGGCTGCTGCCGCTGTAGACGGTCAGCTGGTTGGAGGACGTGCGGGTCCAGGTCTGGTTGGCGGTGCCGCTACAGTCCCAGATCTGCGGCTGTGTGCCGGCCGTGGTGGACGAGTTCGGCACGTCGAGGCACTTGCCCGCGCCCACCGCGTGCAGCGCGCCGGTGCTCGTCCCGCCGGACGCATTGCTGTATCCGGCCGCGGTGATGTTGGCCTGAACCGCGTTCTCGGTGGCGTCCGACGGGTAGCCGGAGGTCATCACCCCCTCGTAGAAGGTGCCTTGGGCGCCCTTGCTGTTGTCGCCACCGATGCCCAGGATGATGGCGCCCTGCTTCCGCATCGGGTTGTAGCCCGCGACGTTGGGACGTGGTCCGTCGTAGAAGGTGGACAGGCCGCCGGACTGCGCGTTGCCCCCACGGATCGCCCAGTGGTTCGGGCCACCCTTGATGATGGCGGTCGTATACCGGTGGTTGATGGTCGGGTCGCCCGCGTTGTAGTGCTGGTTCACCCCGGAGAACAGGCCGTTCTCCAGGTCGGCCATGATCCAGGGGCCGTTGCCCGCACCGTAGCCCCAGACCTTGATGTTGCCGAAGTAGATGGCCTCCATGGTGCCGTTGCCGTCGTCGTTGTTGGACGTCTCGGCGTTGCCGTAGTCGAAGCAGCAGCCGCCGTTGTAGTGCGTGCCGTCGAAGATCGCGTACATGCCTTCGGGGTTGTCCCCGGTCGCGATGCCGTTGGTGTGGTTGTTGCGGTACCCCGTGCCGGGCGCCACGAAGACGCCATAGGCCTTGTGGCCGCCCACCGTGGTGGGCGCGGCGGTCGCGTTCGCGAGGTTGTCGGGACCGCCGGCGGCACCGCCGCCGGGCGCCTGGGTGAGATGGTTGCCGCGGCCGGACTGGTCGTAGAGGATCGTGATCAGGCAGGTCGTCCCCGCGCAGAACGAGTCCTGCGCGGCGGCGTCGGCGTACCCGCCCGCACTCAGAACGCCGACATCCCGGGTGGTGTTGTCCGAGGCACGCCGGACCTGGTAGAGCGGCCCGTTGTACGAGGCGTACAACGCCCGCGTCGTACTGTGCGCCGCCACACAGGGCGTACCGCCCGCCGCGTAGAGATCACACGGCCCGGACGTGGCGGCCCGGGCCGTCTCCGCCGTGGCCGTGGCACCGGTCAGCGCGCCGACGACGAGCACGGCCGCGGCCCCCGCCCGGGCGAACGTTCTCGGCAGGGAGCGGTGGGAGCGCTCCCATTGATGTACAGGTGCCTGAGCCGGCACATTTTCCGGCCTGCCGCGGCGCCGCAGCGCCGCGAGCAGCCGTTGGACGCCACCGCGCCCGGACAGCAGGTGGCGTCTCGTACGTGTGGTTCCCATCTGATCTCCCTACCGTGCCGGCGTAACCCAGTCCGGGTTTTGTTGGTGGCGCTGACATATGCGGAAGCGCTTGCATGTGCCGTCGTGCAGTGAGATTGCAGAGAGGTTTCGGGGGGAGACGGTGCTCCCGATTCCGCGGGGCTGTCAAGGGTGCGGAGCCTTCTTCTGCGACTCTTGTCGCGGAATCGGTTCGATGGCCGATTCCTGCGGATCGGCCATCGACCGGCGTGCTTGAGCAGGTTCGGCGAGGTGGCGGGCAAGTGGTGGTGCGCCTCCCGCCCGCGCGGCGCGGCGGATCGCGTGGGTTCGCCCGACGGCCGGGCCCGGATCACCCGGGCGACCCACCGCCACGTCACTGAACAGGGACGCAGCCACCGAACCCCGGGTGATGAGGGGCCGGTGCGATGGCACGGGCCGAAGCGGCGGGGTCTCGGCCCGTGCGTCGGCGCCGCCCTGGTCTTGCGGCACGCCATTGGCCCCACCCTCCGCCGGTCGTAGCTTCCCGTCGAAGCGCTTGCGTCGAATCGATTCGCTACATATTCGCTACATGCCCTCCCGCAACGCGTGAGACGCGGAACGCGTGTCAGTGCCCGGCTGCCCGACGCAGTTCCCCGCGTACTCATGACACTCGGGCATTCTTTGGCCGCCCTGGCCCACGGCGCGCAGGCCATCTGCCTGGCACCAGGGCGATCGTCCGGCACCACCCATGACGAGTCCCTCGGGGGTGGCTGCGCCGCCGTACGCACGGCCCGCCGCCGCGGACTCATCACCCTTGCGCCGCACATCCACAGCGAAGTGGCGCCGAAGCCGAGGAAGACACGACGAGACGAGACCCGGCCGCTTGGCCACGGCCGCCATGACTCCACCGACGACGGCGATCATGCTGACGGCACCGACACGAGGCGAGGCGGACACCTCGCCGGCAGCTGGATCGACGACGGACTCCCCGACGGCTCCGCCCCTCCCCACCACTCCATGCCCCGCCGGCGAACCGATTCGCGCGAGGTATCCTTCCGGCCGGCAGGCAGGTTCTTGGGGAGTCGCATGAACATCGGGGAGATCGCCCGGCGCGCCGGCGTGTCACGCAGCACGGTGTCGTATGCGCTCAGCGGCAAGCGGCACGTCGCGACCAGCACCCGCAGACGGATCCAAGACGTCATCGACGAATGGGGATATCGCCCCAACGCGGCCGCGAGGGCTCTCAAGGAGGGCCGGACCCGGACGATCGGTCTCGTGATCCCACCGGCCGGCAACCGGCTCACGCACATGCAGCTGGACTTCGTCGCCAGCGTGGTCGACGCCGCCGCCCGGGTGGACCTGGACGTGCTGCTGTCCTCCTCCGGCGGGGATCACGACCGTTCCTTCGAGCGCCTGGTCTCGGAGTACCGGGTGGACGGCGTGATTCTGATGGAGATCCTCCTGGAGGACCCTCGCGTGGGCCGCCTGCAGAACGCCGGGCTGCCCTTCGTCGGTATCGGGCACACAGCCGGCGACCAGCAGATGTCCTGGATCGACGTCGACTACGCCGGCTTGATCCAGCGCTGCGTGCGGCACCTCGCCGATCTGGGGCACCGCCGGGTGGCTCTGCTCACCCGTTCCCCGGAACTCATCGCGGCCGGCTACGGCCCCGCGCGCAGGGCCAGGGAGGGCTTCGAGACGGCCCTGACCGAACGCGGTCTCGACGGCATCGAAGTGTCTTGTGGGGACGATGCCCGCTCCGGCCAGGAATGCGTCGAGGCGCTCCTGCGCAGCCATCCGGACCTCACCGCGGTCACCACCATCAACGAGGCCGCCCTGCCCGGCATCCAGCGTGCGCTGGCGGACACAGGCCTCGAAGTGCCGTACGACTTCTCCATCACCGGAGTGGCGGCCAGGACATGGGCCGAGGACTTCCGTCCGCCGCTCACGGCGGCGGACGTACCGGCCCAGGAGATGGGGGAGAAGGCCGTTTCCCTGCTGGTGGAACGCATCGCCTCGCCGGACACGCCGCCTCGGCACATCCTGTTGACGCCCCCGATCTCACTGCGCTCCAGCACAGCCGCGGCACCCACCGCCCGGCCGTCGCGAGTCGATCGCGCGGCGCACTGACGCACTGAGCTTGTCGTTTATCTGACGAGATCGAAACGTACCTTGAACTGGGTCGCTCACCTGGGCATTCGCCGGACATGCGGGTGGCCTCGGCTTGATCATGTGCTCTGCCCTGGTGGACCGTCCAGCCGATGGCGCCCCGCCGAGTGGTGTGGCCGCGATCGCGGCGAAGATGCAGGTCGCGCGCAGCCTCCTGCTCGGCGCCGGCGGTCGCCTGACCCCTCGTCAGCTCGGAAACGCTGCCCCCGGCGGCCCCGTGGGGCGACCTCGTCAACCATCAGCAGCATGACATCGACGGCACCATGCGCCTGGGTCGTCTCCGACCAGCCGTCCCCCCACTGGTCAGCCCGGAGACCTTCGAGGACGTACAGCGCCGGATGGCCTCCCGCGGTCCCGCCTCCGTCGGACGGTACGTGGTGCGCACCCGGCACGGGTACGCGTTCAAGGGCCTGGTGGTCCACAGCACCTGCGGACGCCGCATGCAAGGCAACTGGGCGCACGACCAGGCCTATTACCGGTGCCGGTTCCCGCGCGAGTACGCCGTGGCCAACAAGATCGACCACCCCCTCAACGTCTACCTGCGCGAGGCCGACCTGTGCGATCCCCTGGACGCCTGGCTCGCGCAGACGTTCGCTCCCGCGCGCATCGAGCACTCGCTCACCGCGCTGGAACAGGCCCAGCCGACCGCGGACATCGAGACGGAACCCCTGCGGCGTGCTCTGGCCGACCGCGACCGCAAGCTCGCCCGACATCGCGCCGCTCTCGAAGCCGGAGCCGACCCGAAGCTCGTGGCCACATGGAGCCGGGAGGTACAAGCCGAGCGGGCCGCGTGCGCCGCCAAAATGGCACAGGCCGAGAACCGGCGCGGAACCCACCGGCAGATGAGCCGCGAGGAGATCCGCAGCCTGGTCGACGCCCTCGGCGGGCTCCTGTCCGTGCTGCACCAGGCTGATCCCGCTGACAAGGCCGAGGTCCACCGGCAACTCGGGCTGCGGCTGACGTACGACCATGAAACGCAAACGGTGCTGGCCGAGAGTCGGCCAGCACCGGTGGGCGTACTGTGCGTGTCCGAGGGGGGATTCGGGCCGATGCCCCACGGCTCACGCCTCTCACGACGGTGCTGGCGCTGGTGTAGCCGCAGTCGCAAGCTCTTGGCGGGACGCGCAATGGCGGCTGCTTCAGCCGGAGGTTTCGAACGTCTCGATCTCGCAGCGCGCCACGCCGCTCTTGTCGATCCTGGCGTCGCTGGTGATCAACGGCAGTCCCAGACTCTCGGCCAGGGCGACATACTGCGCGTCATAGGCGGAGAGGTTGCTCGACAAGCCCTTGACGCGCTCCCAGAGGATCAACGTCTCATGCCGGTCGAGCGCCAGATCGCGGTATGTCGCCACGGCCTTGCGGAGCTGTTTCTCGCTCAGCTTGGGCTCGCCGCCACGCCGGCCGCGCGCCAGGCCGAGCAATGCGGACATGATCTCGTAATCGATCAGGTGCGGTGCGGCGAGACGGTCCTCCTTGGCGACACGTTCGCGTACCCGGTGCCCGGTGGGGCCCTCGTCGCTCAGGAAGAAGACGAGTGCCGAGCAGTCGACGACGATCAACGGCCCGCCCTCGCGTCGTCGATCGCGGCCAGCACGTCCGACGTACTCAGGCTCGCCCCGGCCTCGGCTTCCGCGCGGGCGGCGGCCTCGGCGAGCGTGGGCCTGGCGGCTTCACCGACGAGGAGGTCGAGTGCGTAGGCCTGTAGCGACTTGCCCGCCTTCGCGGCGCGGGCCTTCAGCGTGGCAAGTGCATCGTCCGGCACATCGCGAATAGTCAGAGCAGTCATGCCTGCATTTTAGCAGCATTGCATGCAAAATGCAGCTTCGCTCGCACTGCTGATGTCGGAGACTGTCAGTGGCTCTCAGCGCGCTGCACCCGAGGCATGACGGCCCACGCGTGCCCTCGCGCCGGTCGCGGGCTCCACCGACCCTGTCGGATGCGTCGCCTTCGCCTGCAAGTTCCCGCTCCGCGGCATCCTCGCCGGCCAGGGCTCGGTGGGCGCGCTGATCGCCGCCCCGTCGTCCGGCCCGAGACGGTGACCACGCGGCCCGGCATCCGCTTCGGACTCATCGACCATGCCCCCTGCTGCTGGAAGGGACGCTCGGCATGACGGACCCGAACGCGTGCGTCCTGCTCAAGCGGGACCTCGCGGTGGTGATGAGCGCTGAGGCGCTGTTCACCCTCACCGATCTGTGCGGGCTCGGCACCGACGAGGCCGTCACCAGCGCGGTCCGGACCGCGACCGCCGTCACCAGGGCCGCTGTGCGCGCGATTGCGTAGCGGCGAGGAGGAGGGGGCGGACCCACGTGCCGGTGTGCCGCACCAGCTCGACGACGGGGCGGGGCCCGGATGCCCCGCGACGAGATCGCCCGGCTCGTCCGCTCGATGTACCCGGCCCTGGCCGGCCTCGGATGTGGCTCCCGAGACCGACATGACAGGCGTCAGGGCGTCGTCATTCGTTGCCGTGGCGCTGAAAGGGCCGGAAGGAGCGTGCCGCGGGCGGCGGACGCTCGGCACCGCGCGTCATACCGGCGCCTGATCTCAGAGATGCTGTGGAAGCCGCTGCGTATCGGCCTCGAACGCCGCGGGCCGCGCGCGGTCATGACCGTCGGATCAGCCGCGGCAAAGTGAGCCTGCCGGCCGTGGTGGAATCCTGAGCCCGGTCGGCGATCCGGCGGCGACGTGTGCGTCAGGATTCCTCACCCCCCGGCGTCCGCGCCAGCCGCCGGCGTGGACGCCGGGGACGCGGGCTTGCGGGCGGTCCCGATGACACACGGGGCGCTCGGCGTGGTGCGCCCCTTGATGACGAAGTCGAAGTGCCGCGCGCGCTCGATGGTGAAACCGGCGTCCCTGATCGCCTGTTCGCTGTCGCGTGTGAGGTTGCAGCCGCCGCCGAGGAGGGGCCACACCAAGTTGACGATGCGCTGCTTCCTGGCGAATCGGGGGTTCGCCGAGCGGATGTGCTCGTAGAAGAACAAGCGTCCACCCGGCTTCAGCACACGCGCGGCCTCCGCGAGCGCCTTCGGGACATCGGCGATGGTGCAGAGCACAAGTGAGGCCACCACCGCGTCGGCAGAGCTGTCGGGCACTGGCAGCGCCTCGGCCCGGCCTGCACGAACCTCCACGTGCACGCGAGCGTCGGCGGCCGCCCGTTCGGCCTGTGCGCGCAACCGCGGCTCGGGCTCCACCGCGATCACACGATCCGCCCGCGGGGGATAGTGGCAGAAGTTGGCGCCGGTGCCCGCGCCGATCTCCACGACCAGTCCGGTGGCCTCGGCGAGCAGTTCCTGACGGTGCTCGATCGCGCCATGAGCCTCTGCCACGGCGTTGATCTTCGGATAGATGCGGGCGAACAGCGGGTGACTCACCTTCGACTGCCGAGTGGCGGTCATCGTCATGACGGCATCTCCTTCCCGATCCCGGATTGACGCCACCACCCTACTACGCTCACGTAGTAGATACTATCTCGTCGTAGTAGCCCGGCTCGGCTCACTTGCCCACGCAGGCAAGCGGGGTCGCCGCGATGAGCGTCGCGGAGCCCGCGAGCACCCAGGCGTAGGCCGCGACACCGGCGGCGGAGGACGCCACACGCCGACACGTCGGGCGCACGGGGCGAGGCGGTCGCCCCTTCTCCAACTGGGTGATGCGCGCTTCCAGAAGATCCTGGGCTCCCATGGCGGCGGCCGGAGCCGCGGCCGCCCACCGGGGTGCGTCAGTGGCTTTGAGTAGCGCACCGGCGACCGCGGCCGTGCCATAACGGGCCACCGCGTGGCGGTCGGCCGCCAGTTCGCGATCGGCGGTATGGACAGCGCGCAGCTGACCCAGCAAGGGGAACCCGAAGTGGCGCGCCGTCAGAGTGGCGGCAGCCAGCGCCTTCAGCGGGTCACGGCCACGTACGTGTGCGCACTCGTGCGCCAGCACCGCCGAAAGTTCCCCGCGGGCCGCGGCGGCCACCATTCCGCTGCTCACCGCGACCCGCGGTCGCAGCAGCCCGTAGGTGAACGCGAAAGGAGCGGCGGCCTCGATCACTGTTACACGCCCAGCCATGCAGGCGTCCACGGCAGCGTCACTCAGGGCGAGGTTTTCGACCGCCGGACTCACGGCCCGTTCCCGGACCTCCCGGGCGACCGCTCGAGTCGCGCGCAGCCCTCGCCGCAGGCGCCACGCCGAGCGCGCGGTTCCCGCGGCGGACAGGGCAAGCAGGGTCGCGCCCGCCCACGCGGCGCCGGACCGCAGGATGCCGATGCCGTGGTGAGTGGCCTGCCAGACGAGCGCCATGGTCAGACAACAGGCCGCATATGCGACGGCCGCCCGGATAACCGTCGCGACCCCGATCAGTGCCCAGAACGCCCGGTTCCCGGCGCCGCCGCGCGCAGCGTCGGTCACGGCGAATCCTCCAGTAGCCGACGCAGCCTGTCGCGCAGCGTCGGATCGAGTGAAGCCTGCGCCGCGAAGTGAGCGACCGCCGCATCTCCATGGGTCTTCAGCACGTCATGCACGGCCAGGGCGGCCTCGTCCGCGACCGCCGGTGCGTAGGCGTATCCCCGGCCGCGCGGCTCACGGTGTAGTACCCCCTTCTCGGCGAGGCGACTCATGACCGTCATGACGGTGGTATACGCGAGCGGCCGCGGCCTGTCCGCGTTGAGCCGGTCCAGGGCTTCACGTACCGTCAGCGAGACCTGCGCGTCCCAGCAGGCACGCATGACCTCTCCTTCCAGCGAGCCCAGTGCCACCACGACCACCTTTCCCAGGGCCTTGTCTACTATCTGAGCGTAGTACGCAATCCAGTACTCCCCAAGCCACCCGCCCCGGACTGATGCGCTTCGCGCGCAGCCAGGGGCACGAAGGCGCCGAGGATTTCGACGACAAGTGGATCGCATGCGCCGCCGTCTCCCGTCTTCCGGCCTCGCTTGTCCCCGTAGCGCCCCTGCCCCGCCGCAGCAGCGCGGCGGGGCGGCAACCCCGGCAACACCATCAGCGCAATCCCGATCGTGTACGAGGTGACGATTGCGATGTCCGTCCCGACAGGAGTGCCCCTGCTGTTCTTCATCATCTGAGGGCCCCTGCCTCCCAAGCCCCCGCCGCCTCGATGCGGCCTTGGGTACTCCCCAGGTGCTCTCACCGGACATACCTGCCCTCCCCCCCCCCATCCAGACCAGGAGGGTTCCGACCATGGACGCGACCCGTTCCCTCATCCGCCGCGCCTCACGCGCCGCCACGGCGTCCGCCGCGCGGCGGATCGCCCAGCGGCCGGGCATCGACACCGTCATCGCGGAGGTTCTCCCCGGGGACAAGGGCCAAGGTCGCCGAGTCGCAGCGAGGCGGCCGCAGGGTCGCCACGGCCGGTGACGGCGGCAACGACGCTCGCGCCCTCGCCCATGCGGGCCTGGGCATCGCCGTCGGCGCCGGCACCGACGTCGCCATCGAGACCGCCGACCTGGTCCTGATGCGCTCCGCCCCCCTCGACGTGCCCACCGCTCTGCGTATCGGCCGGGGCATCCTGCGCAAGATGCGGCAGAACCTCGGCTGGGCCATCGGCTACAACGCCATCGCCCTCCCCATGGCCGCAGGCGTCTTCGAGCCCGCCTTCGGCCTGGTGCTCCGCCCGGAGATCGCCGCGCTGTCCATGTCCGGCTCCAGCGTCATCGTCGCTGTCAACGCCCTCTCCCTCAAGCGTCTCCAGCTGCCATGGGCAGCCCCATCTCCTGCCGAACAAGCATCAGGCGGCCCTGCGGGCCCCGACGCCGGCGAGCCCCGTGCCACGGGCCGCCGCGCCATCTGATCTCGCCTACAGGACTCTCCGGTGACGCGAGGCTCGACGAGGGGGCCATCGCGACCCCGAAACGTCTGCCTACACATTGCCAAGTACCCCCTAGGGGTATAGCTTCCGGAGTTCACACGCTTCGCGGCACCCAAGAAAGACGGGGACATGGGCTGGCTTCTGACGGGGGTGGCGAGCGGTGCGCTCGCGCTGTTCAGCACCTACTGGGACGACTCGCTGCACACCGACGTCGGGCGGGACACCTTCTGGAGCCCACCGCACATGCTCCTCTACGGCTCGATCCTGGTCACCCTTGCGGCACTCGCCCGGTGGGCGTGGCCGCGAGCCCGCCAGGAAGGTGTGGCCGGTGTCGTGCGCGACCCCGCGCTGCGCTGGGCCACGGTCTCCGGGGCCGCCGTGGGCATCGCGGCGCCCGCTGACGCCGCCTGGCACACCGCCTTCGGCCAGGACGCCGTCCTCTGGAGTCCGCCACACCTCCTGGCCATCGTCGCGACCCTGGCCCTCACGGTGACTTTGCTGCGGGCCGTCGCGCAGGAAGGAGGCGGCGGCCTGGCGGTCACCGCCGCCGAAGCGCTGGTCCTGGCCGCCGCGCTGGTGCCGGTCATGGAGTACGACTCCGACGTACCCCAGTTCCCGGCACTCTGGTACCTGCCCGTGGTCAGCACCGGGTTCACCCTGGCCGTCCTGCTGATACGCCGGTTCGACCCGCAGCCGGGGGGCATGGTCCGCGCCGCGCTGCTGGTCACCGTCGGACGGCTGCTCACGGTCGCTTTTCTGGCCGCGCTCGGCCACTCCACGCCGATCGTCCCGCCAGTCCTCCTCGTGGCGGTCGCGGCCGACCTGGTCCACCGGTGGCGCCCCTCTTCGTGGTGGTCGGCCCTCGTCATCCCGGTCGGCGTCCATGCGGTGTATCTGCCGCTGCTGCCCGTGATGCCGCACGGCACGGTGGTCGCCGTCTCCCAGATCGCGCCCTCGCTGTCGCTGTCTCTCGTGGGCTCCGCCCTGATGGTCCTGGCGTCCGAAGGGGCGCCGCGCGCCTGGCATCGCGGCGTGCAGGCCGCGGCCGTCGTCTCGGCAGTCCTGCTCGCCGTTCCTCTGCTCACCGCGACGCGGGCTCTGGCCCATGACCCGGGGCAGGGCGCCGACGCGGGTCAGGCGCGATGGAGGGCGTCTGTGCGGGAGCAGGCCATCGAGGTCACGCTGGCGACGGGCGACCCGGCTCTGCGGCCAACCGGCCTGATCGCCCGCCGCGCCGGGGAAAAGGTCACCGCACAGCTCTCGCCCGACGCCGACGGCGCCGCGCACGGCAGGATCAGATTGCCCTCAGACGGCCGCTGGTTCCTGTATGCGACATTCAAGGATTCCCGGGAGCGGACGGCAGAAAGCTGGGTCGTCGTCCAGCAGGGGGCGGGACGGACCCTCTCCGAGGCGCGTCCGATATACCTGCCTCCGACGCAGATTTACGGCGCGGGTCGGACCGCCGCCACGGTGATGCTGTACGCCATGTCCGCGGCGATCCTCGTCGCCATCGCCCGGTCCGGCCGCCCGCCCCGGAACATACGGCCCCAGGCAGCGAACTGACCGCCGGGGCCGTCCGAAAGGGCAGCGGCGCGGAATCCCGTCATCCGCGTGAACATCCTTCGCCCCCGAAACGTACTAAGGGCCATAGCAGTTAACGGCCCCCAGCGCGTCGAAGAGCGCGCAGTGCGGCGAGTTGGCGTCCGATCGCGCCGACGCCGCGCTCGGACGATCGGGAAGGCGAAGATGGGAATTCTGGCTCTCAGTTGGTCCGTGGCGGTGGTGGCCGGTCTTGTGGCCGCCGTCAGTGCGGTCCGGGTGGCGACAACCGGCGGCGAAACCCGCTTCGCGGCGGGGGGTGAGCTGCTGATGGGGCTGTGCATGGCCGCCATGGCCCTGCCTGCCACGGCCGCCTGGTACGCGAGCTACGGCATGTGGTGGGCGGCGGCGTTCGCTCTGCTCGGACTCGGCGGCGTCGCACTGGCGGTCAAGCACACGCGCGAGTGCGGATGGAAGCACGGCCGCCACTGGGTGCACCTCATCGTCGGCAGCGCCGGCATGGTGATCATGACCCTTGCCATGACGAGTACGTCATCCGGCCCCGTGCTTGCGCTGGGCAGCGGCTCCTCCATGGCGCACATGCCAGGGATGGAGATGGGGACCGGGGCGGGGATGGACCACACGGCCGGCATGGAGGCCATGCCGGGGATGAAGGGGTCCGGCATGGACATGCCAGGCATGGCCACAGCGGCGGCCGACGCCGGCTCATCCGCGGCGTCGGCTTCCGCGTGGCGCCTCGTGGTCGCGGCGCTGGCCGTCTACTTCCTGTTGTCGATCGGCGCATCGGTGTGGGCACGGGTCCGGGGCACCGGCAAGGACGGCCTGGCCGCAAGCCGCGACGGCGGCCGAGGCCGCAGCTGGGGCCGCTGGCTGCTCGCCATGCCGGACACGGTGATCGTGTTTCTGGTGTCCTTGACGACCTCGGTGTGGGACAGGACCCGGACCGCGGAGCGCGCGGGCCACGGCCGCCGTCGCAAGCTCGGCGCCGCTCCGGACGCGGCGCTGGCAGCTCACGTCGGCATGGGCGGAACCATGTCCGCGATGCTCTTGATGATGGTCGCCTGATGACGCCGGGCCCCGGCCCGCAGGCAGTACGGGGTCGGCGGATGTGTGCGCGACCGCCTCCGAAACCCCTCGCACGACGTGCGGGCGGGCTGTCGCCCGAGCCCGCTCACCGCCGCCTCGACCTGTCCCCACCTCACAACACCCACTGGGTACCTCAGCGGGAAAAATCGTTGGTCGAACGGATCCATGTGGGCAGCGCCACAGATGTGCTCGTCGGACGCGACGCCCTCAACGACGCGGCCGCCCTCGCCACTACGGACCTGGGCCTGGCCATGGGTGCGGGCACGGAAGCCGGCCGTGCCCGCACCACGCGGCCCCATGGATCAGCCACTGCCGCACTGCCTCCGGCAGGTTTCCGCGCATTCGGAACCCGCCGTTGCCAAGGCCGGTCAGATGGTCCCCCAGACTATGTGAACGGGCGACCACGACTCGGCGATTCGATCAGCTGCCCGCACCGTCGTGCCGCCGCCCGGGCAGGCACGCGGTCGACGCGTCGCGAGCGCGGGTGCCACGGACACCGAGGCGCTGGCGCGCGATGGCCGCCCACCTATCTGGCGTCGAAGATCCCGGCCCGCCATGCCCCGATGGCCACGACAAGGATGCTGCCCACCAGGTAGAAGGGCGAATGGCCGCCGGGGAGGAGCGTCACGGCATGGCTGAACTCCTCGATCCAGTTGACCACGAGTGTGAGCAGGCCGAGCACGAGAAGGGACCAACCGACGATCCGGGACGTCCGGGAGCGGGTGTGCAGTCGGCCCACCTTGAGCTTGTGCGCTTCCTTGGTCATGCCGTGGCCCTCTCTTCCGGGTCGGGGTGTGCGGATGCGGTGTCGGCGCCCGTGGGGTCGTCGCTCGAGCCCCGTCTCGCCGAGCGGACGAGGAAGCCGACGGCCACGGTGAAGACAGCGATCGAGGTCCAGTCGTTGAGGCGGAGCCCACCGAAGGTGTGGGCCTCGTCGATGCGCAGGTACTCGATCCAGAAGCGGCCGACCGTGTACGCGGCGGCATAGAGGGCGAAGCTCTGGCCCCGCTTCATGGCGAACCGCCGACCGGCCCAGATCAGCAGAAGGGCGACGCCGACGTTCCACAGCGACTCGTACAGAAACGTCGGGTGGTAGGTCGCGATGTCGGGGCTGGACTCCGGCCGGTGTGCGCGGTCGATCTTGAGCCCCCAAGGAAGCGTCGTCGGCCGCCCGTACAGCTCCTGGTTGAACCAGTTGCCCCAGCGTCCGATGGCCTGGGCGAGGGCGAGCCCAGGTGCCACAGCGTCGGCGAAATCGAGCAGGGAGACGCCCCGGCGGCGGCAGCCGTTCCAGGCGCCGAGCGCGCCGAGGGCGACCGCGCCCCAGATACCCAGTCCACCCTCCCAGATCCGCAGCGCCTTCCACGGGTCGCCGCCTTCGCCGAAGTACGCGTCGGGGCTGGTGATCACGTGGTAGAGGCGGCCGCCGACGATACCGAAGGGGACGGCCCAGATCGCGATGTCCTCGACCTCGTGGCGGTCGCGCCCTCGGGCGGCCCAGCGGCGCCGGGTGAGCCATATGGCCACGAAGATGCCCAGGATGATGCAGAAGGCGTACGCCCTCAGAGGCAGTGGCCCCAGATGGACGACTCCCTGCGCTGGACTGGGCAGGTAAGCGAGTTGCATGCGGACAGCATACGTAGTTCCGTTAAGCAGGTTAGTAAAGAACGGATTGAATCTCTCCTCGGCGACCCCTGATGCCACTGCTGCGACCCGGTACCGCCACCTTGCCTGCGCGGCAATGATCGACGCCGTAACCGGCCGCCACACGGCGCAAGGTACAGCGAAGGCTTCATCATTCGCGCGAACGCACCCGCCTCGCGGCACTCACTGGATCGTTAAGTGATTTAGCAGTAGTCTGCCACCGGCACCTCGCCAACCGGGAGCCTCTGCTCGAGGAGCGCCCTCGGCGCAGGCAGGAAGGCGGGTCGGGGCTCCCGGGAGGTGCGGAACGAGAACGGCAGTGGGACGTGAGGGCCTGGCGCGATCAGGGCCCGCACGCGACCAACAGCGGCAGCAGCGGAGCCGCGATACTGGCTGCCACGACACCGAGCCACGTCGCACGATGCGGCCGGGGCTGCGGTGTGAGGACGCGGCGCAGCCGGATGAGGGCACCTGGCCCGCCGGCACCCAGAGCCGCCTGCGGCGCCTGGCCCGCCGCCACCTCGCACATCGCGGTCGCGAGTGCGTCCCTGGAGTGGAATCTCAGAGCCCTGTCATCCGCGATCATCTCGACCAGCAGCGCGGTCTGTTCCTTGGCATGCCGGGCGAGGGGCAGGCCGGGGAAGGCGCGGGAGAACGCGTCCACGAGCAGATGCAGCAGGTGGTGCCTGCCGTCGATGTGAGCGCGCTCATGCTCCAGTACGGCACGCATCTGCGCCTCGGACAGGACGTCGAGGGCGCCCCGGGTGACGACGACACGACGGCGCCGTCCGGGCAGGCAGTAGACGGCCGGGGCACCATGGTCCACGACAGTGGCGTCGTATCCGGGGGCCGGCTCGCCGACCAGGGCGAGCATGTCGAGGTGGCGCTGCCGCGCCCGTCGCGCCCGCCAGACGCAGAGCGCGAGCCAGCCGAGGGGCAGCAGCACGATCGCGAGGGGGGCGGCGAGCGCCAGGGCGTCACCGAGGGTGGGTGCGGACTCGCCTGCCGGTGCGTCGGCGGCCAGACCGCAGGCGCTGAGCAACCCGATGAGGCCGTCATGCACATGCTGCTCGGCCATGACCAGGTGGTACACCGCGAGCGCGGTGGCGACGACGAATGTCGCCATGAGCCCCTGCCATGCGAGGACCGCGGTGACCGGAGTGCGGTGCGGCCACCGTGCCCGGGACAGCAGGGGCGGCACTGCGGCACTCACCAGGACCGCGTATCCGGCCAGGACCACAGCTGTGATCATGCGTCGTTCCGCCTCTTCGTCGCCCGGAGAGCCGAGCGTAGTGCTTCCGCCTCCTCGGGCGTGATCTGTTCGAGGAAACTGACCAGAGTGCCGGCCGGGTCCGGGTTGCCGCCGAGCGCCTCCTGCATCTGCGAGGCCGTGTACTGCTGACGCGTGCACGTGGGCTCGTACACCCAGGCCCGCCCCTCCTTGTGCCTCTTCAGCAGTCCCTTGCCGTGCAGGATGTCGGCCACGGTCTTCACCGTGCTGTAGGCGATGGGCCGCTGCTTGTTGATATCCGTCAGCACGTCCCGCGCGGTCGCCGGCCGCCCCCAGGCCCACAGGCGGTACATGATCTCCGCCTCGAGCTCACCCAGCTGACGCACGATCGCTCCCTTCGCCCCCGGAATGCGAACCTTCCGGTACCAGTGAACGTTCATCGTAATCGGCGGAGCCTTGCAGCTCGGCGGGGTCTCGCCGCGCGGGCACGGGCGGCACCGGACACGCGGCGGCGGTACGCAGACGCCGGACCAGGGCGTGCGTCAGCAGCGCGAGTGAGGCCACGGCCAGGACCGGCTGAGCGGGGGCCCAGTACGAGAGGGCTCCGCTCACCCCGAGGGCCAGCACCACCAGCTTGTTGCAGATCGGGCAGCCGACGGCGAACGCGGACAGCACGCCCGCGAGCAGCGCGCGGCGCCCTCGCGGCCCATCGGCCCGCACGGCCGGAGGCCGGCCGGCGTAGGTCGCCACCAGCAGGCCCATGAGCAGCGATGACGCCACCCAGACCGGATAGTTCCACCACAGCACGGGGGTCATCCGGGTGTAGAAGGGTGTGGGGACGACTCCGGTCGGCACGCCGATGGCGACACCGGCGACGAGGGCCACGGCCACCGCCACCGCCCATTGACGTGGCATCCATGTGCGCATGCGCCCGCCTTTCTGCCGTAACCTTAACGCCAAGCAGCTTAGTAGAATAGTCGCCGCCCGACCTGTCGCCGCATGCTCCGGTCCGCTTCGGTACCGTCGGGGGCATAGTCCGGAGCGAGCGCACACGGAGGCACCGGAGTGCATGTGAGCCGATACGTACGGTCAGGAGGAGCCCTCGGGCACCTACTGCTCGTCGTTGTGCTCGCGCTGGGCATCTTCGTGATGCACACGACGGGTCACCCGGACGGCGCCTCCGGCGCAGCCACGGGCGCCTCCCCGCATGCCCCAGCCACGACCGCCCACACGGACGACAGCACCACGTCGCCGCAGGCCGTCACCGTCTCCTCCCACTCTTCGGCTTCCGCTCAAGACATCAAGGCGTCCTCCCACTCCCCGGCCATGGGGATGGACATGGCATCCCTGTGCGTGGCTGTGCTCAGCACGTGGATTCTCGCCGGCCTTCTCCGGGCGGCTGTGAGCCGCGGGACGGACTGGCTGGTGCGGCTTCGCGACGGCGCCGCCGGAGTCCTGCGCCCCGATCCCCCGCCACGCAGACCACCCGACCTCGCTCGACTGTCGGTCCTGCGGATCTAGGCCGAACGCCACCGCGGGCGCTTCTCGCTACCCGCGCCCCCGTTCGCCGACCATTCCGCAGAACAGACAACACGAGGTTTTCGACATGACCGCCATCAAGCGCAGCATGCGCCGTCCGCGAGTCCGCCGCATCGCCCTTGTCAGCACCATCGCCGCCGCGGGATTGGCCCTCGCCGCCTGTGGCAGCAACGACGACATGGGCGGCATGGACCACGGGAGCAAGAGCTCCGCCTCCGCGAGCGCGACCGCCGGGGAGAACCCCGCACCGGGCGCGTTCAACGATGCGGATGTGACGTTCGCGCAGATGATGATCCCCCACCACGAGCAGGCCGTTCAGATGGCCAAGCTCGCCGACGACCGGGCCGAAGACGCCGAGATCAAGACCCTCGCCGGGGACATCGAGAAGGCCCAGGACCCCGAGATCCGGACGATGAAGTCCTGGCTCAAGGCCTGGGGCAAGCCCGAGTCCGGCAGCGGCATGCCCGGCATGCCCGGCATGGACCACGGTTCCGGCAGCTCCGACGACTCGGGTGTGTCCGGGATGATGTCCGACAAGGACATGAAAGAGCTCGAGGCCGCCAAGGGCGCGGACTTCGACAAGATGTTCGCGCGGATGATGATCGACCACCATAACGGCGCGATCGACATGGCCAAGGACGAGCAGAAGAACGGCAGGAACGCCACTGCCAAGAAGCTCGCCGCCGATGTCGTCAAGAATCAGACCGCCGAGGTCAAGCAGCTCAAGCTCATTCTCGAAAAGCTCTGATCCGATCGCGCACTGACCGCTCCGGGCTCAGCCGGCCACGCCGGGGAGCCCGGCGCGGTCGCCCCAGCTCCCACCGCGGCGCGCCCGGGCCGCTCCCTGGCGCGCCCACACGACTCCCGAGGACTCATGAACAAGCGTCACGCCGTCGTAGCAGCCACCTCCGCCGCCCTCGGCCTCACGCTGGCCGCCTGCTCCAGCAGTGACGGCGACACGGACTCATCCGTCACTGCTGTCAGCCACATTCACGGACTCGGGCTGGACCCGTCCGGCCGACGCCTTTACATCGCCACCCACGAGGGCATCTACACCCCGGACTCCAAGGGCAAACCCAAACTGGTGGGCGACAGCAAGGACGACTTCATGGGCTTCACGGTGGCCCGGGACAAAACCTTCTACGCCAGCGGCCACCCCACCTCCGGGGCGGACGGCCCCGGCAACAAAGGACTGATCAAGAGCACCGACGCGGGCAGGACCTGGGAATCGCTCTCCCTCTCGGGGGAGTCCGACTTCCACGCGCTGGACTACGCACACAACACCGTCTACGGCTACGACTCCACCAACGGCCTGCTGCGCACCAGCAAGGACGCCACCACCTGGAAGAACGGGGCGACACTCCAGGCGCTCGACATCGCGGTCAGCCCGAAGGACGCCGACCTCGTCCTCGCCACCACCGAAGAAGGAATCGCCCGCAGCACCAACGGCGGGAAGACCTTCGACAAGGGCGAGCAGCCGGTGATGGCCTTCCTCTCCTGGAAGGCGAACAACGCCCTCTATGGCATCGACACCTCCGGCAGACTGAGCCGCAGCACCGACGCCGGAGCCACGTGGAAGAAGCTCGCCACCGTCCCCGGCGGGCAGCCCCAGGCGCTCACCGCCGTCGACGCCGAGCACGTCCTGGCCGCCACGCAGAACGGGGTGTACGAGTCGAAGGACGGCGGCAAGACGTTCACCAAGCGCCTTGCCATCAAGTCGAGCGGCGGGCACTGATCCGCCACGTTTTCGCTCATCGGGCTGGGGATGTCGCCGTGGTGGCGCGGCCCCGGCCCTGGGTGCCGGCGTGCACCAGTCCGTCTCCCGTCTGCCCCGAACCCTCGGGCAGACAGCCCGCGCGCCTTACTGCACATGCTTTGCACATAGAGGTGCCAGTGCAGTACAGCGCTACGAGACAGCTCCCCGGGGGAAGCCACCCATGAGCAAGAACACACCGCCCACCCGGCGACCCACCGCACAAGGCCGCCGGTTCGACCGAGGCGAGATACGTCGCCTCGCGGCGATGTACGGCGTGGTGGCGGCGCTCCACATCGCGGGTTTCGGGCTGTTCGCGTACTACAACGCGCGCTACCACGGCCTCACCGACAGCCAGGGGCGTTTGCTGTACGCGGGGGCAGCGGGCTTGGCGTACACGCTCGGCATGCGCCACGCTTTCGATGCCGACCACATCTCGGCCATCGACGACACCACCCGCTACCTGCTGCAGAAGGGCAAGCGCCCCCTCGGGCTCGGCCTGGCCTTCTCGCTCGGCCACTCGTCCGTCGTATTCGGCCTCTCCGTCGGTATCGCCTTCGCCGCGCAGGCCGCGAACCGCTTCCAGGCCGGCTTCGCGGAGATCGGCGGTGTCATCGGGACACTGGTCTCCGGCGTCTTCCTCTACGCGATCGCCGCACTGAACCTGGCGGTCCTGCGCGGTATCGTCCGCACCTGGCGCGAGGCGAAGGCAGGCCGCCACGAGCCGGAGGAACTGGAGCGGTTGCTCGCCGACCGCGGGTTGATGAACCGGGTCTTCAAGGGCCGTTACAACCGGTTCATCGAGCACAGCTGGCAGCTCTACTTCGTGGGCCTGCTCTTCGGCCTCGGTTTCGACACCGCCACGCAGGTCGGCGCGCTGGGACTCGCGGCGGGCTCGGCGGCGGACGGTACGCTGCCGCCGCTTGCCATCATCGCGCTACCGCTGATCTTCGCCGCCGGTATGAGCTTGATGGACACCACTGACGGGGTCTTCATGGCGAAAGCGTATGAGTGGTCGTTCTCCAACCCGGTCCGCAAGATCTACTACAACCTCACGATGACCGGCCTTTCGATCTTCGTCGCGTTCGTCGTCGGCACGGTGGAACTGGTCACGCTGCTCGCGGAACAGCTGGGTGCGGCCGACCACCGGCCCTGGTCCTGGCTCGTCGGCATCGACCTCAACACGATCGGCATCGTCATCGTGGTGACGTTCCTGGTGACCTGGATCGGCGCCGTGACGCTTTGGAAGATGCGACGTTTCGACGAGCGTTATCCGACACACCGCCCAGCCGTTGAGGTGGAGCCGGAGCCCGACCCATCAACCTAGGCCGGGGAGGCAAGGGACACCTGGGCTCCGCCGCTCCGCTCGCGCGCGGAGCGACGTACACCGTCACGGCCCGCGCCACGAGCTCTGGCGGCGCGTCCGCTCAGGGTGGGGTGCCGCGACGGTCAACTTGACGAACAGCTATGCTGTTAAGCAGATTAGACGCGTGGTGAACCGAGACCTCGATCCGAGCACTCCGACCGGGAGACCGCACTTGATCACGGCGAAGCCTTCCCGGGCGGATTGAAACCCGTCGGAGATTTGTCGATGTGGCGTACCGCCGGACGAAGTCGCCGCCGGTGCCCCTCCTGCTGAGGCGAAAGAGAAAACAGTGGTGAACGAGCGACACGCATGGGGGAGTCCAACCCCGATCGACCACGCTCCCGACGCCTCTCGCGGGACCTGCCCGGAGAACGAGCATCAAAGTGCCCAGCGCGACCCCGAAGGGTATGTCGGCTATGGCGACGAAGACCTGCTGTTCGGCCCGAGGCTCAGCACGCACGACACCGGCCCGTACACCTCATCCGAGTCCGGAACGGACTGGTATTCCACCGACTCTTACAGCACCTATCGGGACGGCGCCAGAATCTATGACAGCACGGCCGCCGCCCCTGACCACATGCAGTCCGCCTATCAGGCGTCGTACAACGCCGACGGCTATGACACCACCGCGATATGGGATGCACCCGGCTACCCGAGGGCGACCTCGCGCGTGGTCGGCGCCGACGTGGTGGACACGACTGGTCACGAGGCACCAGCCCAATGGGCAGACTCCACCGACGAGTGGCACACCGGAAGGCCAGTTCCTTCACGCCTCGGCAGTGAGGCTCAGTCGCATACGTGGAGCACGAGCCCGTACACGGATCCCTATAGTCCGTTCGATCCCACCGCATCGCCGGGTTCCCCCGGCTCTCCGGCCGAGGAGTCACCCGGCCGGACGTCGCCTCAACCGACTCCCGAGCCCAAGCACACAGCTGTGTCCGCGTCCCTGCCCGAGGAGCCCGAAGACACCTCCCAGGCCATCTCCAAGGAAAGACGGACAACCCCTCCCAGATCTCGTCGCGTGGACGCCCGCAACCGCCGTGCGTCCGCCCGGCGGTCCGCGCTCCTGACCGTCGCCGTCCCGTCCGTCGCCGTCATGGGGATGACAGGCGTCGCCGCCGTCTCCGTCGGCGTCGACGACCAGGGTGAGAGGGCCGCCCCAGCCGCCCTGGACGCGACACCGGCCATCGATCCGTCGGTCGCCAACGGCAAGATCGACGCACAGCTCGCGGGCCTCACCACCGACGCCCACGACTTCGCCGACCGCGCCAGCCGGACACAGGAGCGCATCGACCTCAGACAACGACAGCTTGAGGAGCAGAGGCGCAGGGTAGCGGCGGAAGCGGCACACAGGAAGGCGGAAGCGGCACGGAAGGAGGCGCTCCGCCCGAAGTTCGCCCTCCCCGTCGCGCAACGAGGTGTCGGTGAGTTGTTCGGGGCGGCCGGCTCCATGTGGTCGAACCGACACACCGGGCTCGACTTCCCGGTCCCCATGAACACCCTGGTAATGGCCGTCACCGACGGCACGGTCGAAGCCAAATGGAACCAGTTCTACGGAAACATGGTCATCGTCACCGCCCCCGATGGCACGGAGACTTGGTACTGCCATCTTGCCAGTGCCAAAATCCGAGCCGGCCAAGTCAAGGCAGGAGATGTCATCGCCTACGCCGGGAGTTCCGGCAACTCGTCGGGACCGCACCTGCATCTTGAGGTGCACCCCGGCGGCGGCGATGCGATTGACCCGCTGGCCTGGCTTCGCAGCCACGGCCTGGACCCCACGTAAGCCCCATCGGTGAAGGCGGCCAGGATGTTGAAGAACATCTGCCCCTGGGGTCGGCGGGGTCGTAGAGCGAGAGCTTGACGCCGAGGGCGGTGAGTGAGTCGCCGAAAACGGCCATCGAGAGCGTCGGCTATCCCTTCCGGCCGTATCTCGGTCGGCTCCGTTCCTCAACAGCTGATCCCGCGCCAGCGGGTCAACACCGTCTGCTCGGCCCAGCCCGGCGCTACCGGCAGGCCGCTGATGTGCCGGGCGAAGACAGCCCCGACGAGGTGGTCGACGGTCGCTTCCACGTCGAGGTCGCTGCGCACGTCGCCGCGATCCATGCCGCGTTCAAGGAGTGCGGACGCCGGGGCCCGGCGTGGTTCGGCGACACGCTCGCGGAAGCGGGCGAGCAGTTCGGGGTGGCGTTCGCGTTCTGCGAAGACCGTTCCCAGCAGCGGGATGCCGGCATCGCGGCGGCGGTGAGGTCGGCCCTGTCCCGGTAACGGCGGTAAGTCGCCGGCCGTCCCACGGCAGCCGCCCGGGCTACGGCCTCGAAGGACATGCCGCGATAACCCTCCTCGGCGAGCACACGGACGGCGGCCCGCAGGATGGCCTGGTCGACCTCGCTGCTGCGCGGGCGTCCCCGTCGTTCCTCAAGCTCCGTCATGGCCTCTTCCCGATGCGGCTCTGCGTGCGGCGCGCACGGCGGTCGCGGGAGCCGGACGGCCAACCCGGCAACCGTCGCCGGCTAAATCAGCCAGGCCGAAGCCGACAAAACCGCCGCCCAGCCACAACTGATCAGCGCCAGCGCCGCACAACGCACCGTGCCGACCGACGAACAAATCCGCGACATGATCAAGGGGGCCACGCCCACATTGGCGTCACCGCCGGCGTCTACGCCCACGTCCGACTCCGCCTCCAACGCCAAGCCATCGACACCCTCGGCAACACCCTCGGCTCAACCGACGACCCACCTGCCGCAGGCATCGTCCGCTGACGTTGCCGTCAGCGTTGCCGTCAAACGGCCAGATGCCCTCCCGGAACGTCCGGGAGGGCATCCGCCTTTCACTGAGCCTCTTCCAAGCTGGCGGTTGGTTGGACCGGTGCCCCCGGTGGCGGGCATAAAGAAAGCTCCTGGTAGACGGGTTCACGACTAAGATCACCAGTCCGCCAGGAGCTCTCGTGCTTGGCTACCCGTCCGCCATCGATCTGTCCAGCCGCGCCCTGCGGCACGTCTCCGGTCTTCTCGCAGGTCACCGCCGCCGCATCGGCTCCCGCTGGCGCC